>NZ_LGDG01000122.1 GCF_001279775.1 Streptomyces sp. MMG1533
GAAGTCGCCCTCGGTGTGCTGGTGCAGCCCGGAGACGATCTTGATGAGGGTGGACTTGCCGGCGCCGTTGTCGCCCAGCACACAGGTGACCTGGCCCGGGTGGACGGTCAGGCTCACCCCGTGCAGGGCGCGGATGTTGCCGTAGGACTTGCCCGCACCCTTCAACTCGACGACCGGCTTGTCGTCCTGGGGCGCGGCGCCCTTGGGCTGGGACCCGTCGGGTGTGATGTCGTGGGTGGTTGTCATGGGGGTCACCTCCGGGTCGCCGTGCGCTGGACCCACAGATTGATCAGAGTGGCGCCGAGCAGCATCACGCCGAGGAAGGCCTTGAACCAGTCGGGGTTCCAGCCGGCGTAGACGATGCCCTGCTGGACCATGCCGAACATGAAGGCGCCGAAGACCGGGCCGATCGCGGAACCGTAACCGCCCGTCAGCAGACAGCCGCCGATCACGGCCGCTGCGATGTAGATCAGCTCCTGGCCGACGCCCTCGCCGGACTGCACGGTGTTGAAGGAGAACAGCTGGTGCATGCCGACGAACCAGGCGCCGAAGCCGACCAGCATGAACAGGGAGATCTTCGTGAAGGTCACCGGCACACCGACGGCCCGCGCGCTCTCCTTGTTGCCGCCGACCGCGAAGATCCAGTTGCCGTACTTGGTGCGCAGCAGCACCCACGTGGTCAGCGCCGCGAAGGCCAGCCACCACACGATGGTGATCTTGACCTGGACCCCGCCCACCGCGAAGGACGAGGCGAAGAGCTCCCGGGCCTGGTGGAAGCCGTCCATGTCGCTGATGTCGTCGGTGGCCACGTTGCCGGTGATCAGCTTGGTCACTGCAAGGTTGACGCCCTGCAGGATCAGGAAGGTGCCCAGCGTGACCAGGAAGCTCGGCAGGCCCGTCCTGACCATCACCCAGCCGTTGAAGAATCCGACCGCCAGCGACACGAGCAGTGCGACGAGCACGCCGACCCAGACGTTCGTGGTCAGCTGGTAGCTGAGCATGGCCGCGGTGAGCGCCGAGGTGATCACGGCAACACCGGCCGACAGGTCGAACTCGCCGCCGATCATCAGCAGCGCGACCGGCAGGGCCATGATCCCGATCGTCGACGACTGGTACAGGATGTTGGCCATGGAGCTGCCGTCACGCACCGGCGGGGCGGCGATCAGGAAGAACGCGTAGACCGCGACGGCACCGAGGAAGACACCGACCTCGGGCCGGGCCAACAGCCTGAGTGCCAGGGGGCGTTGAGAGGTCCGGCCGTCGGTTTCCTTCGGGCCGGAGGCCGGCGGTGTGGTCACCGCCGGCTCGGCGTGCTGGGTCATGCTCATCACCTGGTGCCCTTCGCGGCGAACTTGGCCACGGCGTCGACGTTGGACTTGTCGACGAAGGCCGGCCCGGTCAGCACCGGCTGCTCGCCGCCCCCGCTGAAGTTGCCGTTGGTCTTGTAGAGCCACAGTGCGTCGACCGCCAGGTAGCCCTGGAGGTAGGGCTGCTGGTCGACGGCGAACTGGATCGTGCCCTTCTCGATGGCGGAGACGAGTTCCTTGTTGAGGTCGAAGGTGGCGACCTTCGCCTTGCTGCCCGACTCGGACACCGACTGCGTCGCGGTCAGTGCGACGGGGGCGCCGAGGGTGACCACCTCGTCGATGGAGCTGTCCTGCTTGAGCTTGGCGGTGATCGTCGACTTCACGGACGGCATGTCCGTGCCATTGACGTAGAGGATGTCGGTCTTGCCGCCGAAGGTCTTCTTCACTCCGGCGCAGCGCTCTTCGAGGTTGACGTCTCCCTGGGCCTGGATGACGCACAGCGCGTGCTTCGCTCCGGTGCCGTTGATCTTGTCGCCGAGTGCCTGGCCGGAGACGGACTCGTCCTGGCCGAAGAACGACAGCAGGCCCTGCTGCTTCCAGACGCTCAGGCCCGCGTTGAGGCCGACGACCGGGATGCCGGCCTTCTCCGCCTTGGCGACCACGGCTTTGAGGGCGTCCGGCTTGGCGAGGGTGACCGCGATGCCGTCGACCTTCTGGTCGATCGCGTTCTGCACCAGGTTGGCCTGGTCACCGGCGGTCTCGTCGTTCGAGTAGATGAGCTTGATGTTGTCCTTGGCGGCGGCGGCCTCGGCGCCCTTGCGGATGGTGTCCCAGAAGGTGTCGCCGGAGGGCGCGTGGGTGACCATCGCGATCGTCATACGGGGCGTGTCCGCTTTGCCGGCGGAGACATCGGCTGCCTCCTCCTCGGCCTTCTTGCCGCCTGAGCTGCTGGAACAGCCCGCAAGAGCCAGGGCGGCCGCTGCGGCCACCGCCACCACGGGGGCGATTCTGCGGGAGCGGGGGAGTGATGTCCGGTTCATGCTGGGTGCACCTCACTGTGCAACTTGAAGGGGGAAGCGGATCGACGGCCACTGGGGGCCCGCGCGGTCGCGACGGAGGCACAGCGGCTTCGGTGACTTGGTCCGGAAGGCGAGGGGTTGCCGCCCTTCCGAATGACTTCGTCGGAACATCAGGACAATTTAAAGCGCTTTAAGTTCTGGTACTATCGGCTTGTTTCGCGAGCGTGTCAAGGGCGTTGCGCGAGGAGATTGCCGCGGGGAGGCGCAAGTGGAGGGTGACGGTTCCGCAGGTCACCGGAACGGCACGAACAAGCGCCCCCGACTGGAGGACGTGGCCGCCCGGGTGGGCGTGTCCACCGCGTCCGTGTCCCTGGTCCTGCGTGGTGTGCCCGGGCCCAGCGAACGCACTCGGCAGCGTGTGCTGAAAGCCGCCGCCGACCTCGGCTATCAGGCGGACCGCACCGCGAGCCTGCTGGCCAGCAGGCGAACTCGGCTGCTCGGCGTGCTGGTCGACATCCACAGTCCCTTCCACGCCGAACTGGTCGAGTACCTGCACACGGCCGCCGAGGACGTCGGCTACGACCTCGTCCTGAGCACCCTGACCCGCACCCGTGACGAGCAGACCGCCGTCGAGACCCTGCTGGCCTTCCGCAGTGAGGCCCTGATCCTGCTCGGTCCCACCGCTCCCGCAGACACGCTCGCCGCACTCGACCGCAAGTCCCCGGTGATCGCCGTCGGCCGCCGGATCGCCGACGCCGACCTGGACGTCGTACGCACCGCGGACGACGACGGAGTCGGCCAGGTCGTCGACCACCTGGTGGGCCTCGGTCATCGCGCGATCACCTACGTCGACGGCGGCAAGGGTGTCATCGCCACCGACCGGCGTCGCGGCTACCGCACGGCCATGCGCCGGCATGGCCTCGACACGTACATCCGGGTGCTGCGGGGCGATCACACCGAAGCGGCCGGCGAACGCGCCGCCCGTCAGCTCCTCGACGGCGCCGAACTGCCCACCGCCGTAGTCGCCTTCAACGACCAGTGCGCCATCGGAGTGCTGGCCGCCCTCTCGCGTGCCGGTGTCGCCGTACCGGGACAGGTGTCCGTGGCCGGCTACGACGACGACACCCTCTCCCGGCTGAGTTGCTTCAATCTGACCACCGTCAGCCAGAGCGCCGAGGAGCAGGCCCGGCACGCGGTGACCGCCGCCGTCGAACGCCTCGACCAGGGGCGTACCGAATCCCGCGAGGTCGTGCTGACTCCCCGTCTCGTCCTGCGCGGCACCACCGCCGAGCCGAACTGACGTACGGCCCTGGGCGCGACGGCAAGTGACGATGCCTGCGCGAAGTCTTGACGTGTACTTGGCATGGTGGCTTCATGGGAGCGCTCCCATGACACTTCTGATGCCAGAGTTTCTCGGCGCTCACCCCCTGGAGTCGCAGTGAGAACAGCAAGAAGTACGACACGAAAGGACCCGCTGGCCCGTCTGCTGACCGGCCTTGCCGCCCTGTTCGGGCTCGTCGTCCTCGTCGTCCTCTGCCCGACCGCCGCCCAGGCTCAGGTCGAGGCCCAAGGCGAGGCCAAAGTCCAGGCCACGGGCCTGCACATCAGCGACGGCCGTCTGCTGGAGGGCAACGGCAATGACTTCGTCATGCGCGGCGTCAACCACGCCCACACCTGGTACCCGGGCGAGACGCAGTCGCTGGCCGACATCAAGGCGCTGGGCGCCAACAGCGTCCGCGTCGTCCTCTCCGATGGCCACCGCTGGTCCGAGAACAGTGCTGCCGACGTGGCGAACGTCGTCGCCCAGTGCAAGGCCAACCGGCTGATCTGTGTACTGGAGGTGCACGACACCACCGGCTACGGCGAGGACACCGCGGCCGGCACCCTCGACCATGCCGCCGACTACTGGATCGGCCTCAAGAGCGTGCTCGCCGGCGAAGAGAACTACGTCATCATCAACATCGGCAACGAGCCCTGGGGCAACACCGATCCCGCAGGCTGGACCGACCCCACGATCGCAGCCGTGAAGAAGCTGCGCAGTGCCGGATTCGAGCACACGATCATGGTGGACGCGCCCAACTGGGGCCAGGACTGGCAGGGCGTCATGCGCGCCAACGCGCAGGCCGTCTACGACGCCGACACCACCGGCAACCTGATCTTCTCGATCCACATGTACAGCGTCTACGACACGGCCCAGGAGATCACCGACTACCTGAACGCCTTCGTCGACGCCGGACTGCCCATCCTCATCGGCGAGTTCGGCGGCCCGGCCGACCAGTGGGGCGACCCGGACGAGGACACGATGATGGCCACCGCCGAGCAGCTCGATCTCGGCTATCTGGCCTGGTCCTGGAGCGGCAACACCGATCCGATCCTCGACCTGGCGATCGGCTTCGATCCCAACAATCTCAGTTCGTGGGGCCAGCGCATCTTCAACGGCGCCAACGGCATCGCCCAGACCTCCAAGGAAGCCACCGTCTTCGGCGGCGGAAACTCTGGCGACACCCAGGCTCCGACCACTCCCGGCACTCCGACCGCCTCCTCCGTGACGGCCACCTCCGCTGCCCTGGCCTGGACCGCGTCCACCGACAACGTCGGAGTCGCCGGCTACGACGTCGTCCGCGTCAGCGGCAGCTCGGAGACCAAGGTCGCAGCCTCCACGGCCAACTCCGTCACGGTGACCGGCCTCACCGCCGACACGGCGTACACCTTCGCCGTCTATGCCCGGGACGCGGCCGGGAACCGCTCGGCCCGCTCGGCAACGGTGAACGTCACCACCGGCAGCGCTCCGGCCGGGAACTGCTCCGTCGGCTACCGCGCCACCAACGAGTGGTCCGGCGGCTTCCAGGGCGAGATCGTCATCCGCAACACCGGCACCGCCGCCATCAGCGGCTGGACCCTCGTCTTCACCTTCGCCAACGGCCAGACCGTGACCAACATGTGGGGCGGGACCCCCACCCAGACCGGCGGCACGGTGAGCGTCGTCCCCGCCTCCTACACGTCCACCATCCCCGCCGCCGGGTCGGTCACCGTCGGCTTCATCGGCAGCAAGGGCGCCACGAACGCCGCCCCGACGGCGTTCACGCTCAACGGCTCGGCCTGCACGGCCACTTGAGCGGATCGTTCGTTCCGGCCGGCGGGGGTTCCTGCTCCCGTCGGCCGGTGTGCCGTTCCCGACCGGTCACGGTTCCCAGAAGGCCAGCGTGTGCAGCGCGGCCGAGGTCTCGGTGAACCCCTGCTCGCCCAGCAGGGCTCGCAGTTCGGCGTTGAAGCGGTCGATCTCCGGCTGGGCGGCGTCGAGCGCGGCGACGCCGCTGTCGGTCAACTCCAGCACTACGGCACGGTGTTCGAGGGGATGCGGCTGTTTGCTGACCAGGCCGGCGCCGGTGAGGCGCCCGACGAGCGCGGTCACCGCGGACTCGCGCAGCCCCAGCGTGCGGGCCAGCTGCTGTTGGGTGATCGCCGGTCGGTCGCGTATCGCGAACAGCGCACCGAGCTGGGCCGTCGTGATGCCCGCGGCAGCCAGACAGCGCCGGTCCGCCGTCGTGCGCAGCCGGTGGGCCGCCCGTTGCAGCAGGAAGAACAGGCGAAGGTCGGGGGCGGAGCCGGGCTGAGGCATGGGCCGATCTTGACAGAGCCGAGCGGTGGCCGCCATTCTCGGTTCACCAGTGAAGTGAGGTGGATCGTGAACGACGCTCCGGACTTGGCCCTCGCTCGGAAGGCCCTGGCGGCACAACCGTTCAGCGTGCTGCTCGGCGCCCGCCTGGTTGCCTTCGGCGGCGGCGAGGCGACACTGGAGCTGGACATTCGTGAGGAGTTGCTCCAGCAGTACGGCTTCGTGCACGGGGGAGTGCTCGGTTACGCGGCGGACAACGCACTGACCTTCGCCGCGGGCACCGTGACCGGCGACCGACTGCTGACGGCCGGCTACACCATCGACTACCTGCGCCCCGCCACGGGCACCCTGCTGCGGGCCCACGCGCAGGTGGTCCGGGCCGGCCGAACCCGCACCGTCAGCCGGTGCGACCTCTCGACGGTGGACGACGCCGGCGCCGAGACCCTGTGCGCGGTGGCGCAGGGCGCGATCGCGGTGTCCGAGCGCCCGGAGACTCGCTTCCCGCAGCCGTGACGAGGCCCACGAGGACGACGCCGGCCTGTTGACGCCCGGCACGTACGCCTGCGCCCACACGTGCCCGCCTTGGCGGCCACCATGATCGGCACCGCGTATGCAGCCGCCGACGAGTACGCCCGGGTCGTCGCCGCCCGCCCGCTGCTGCTGGAACCCGACCCCACCCGCGCCGACCTGCACGACTACCGACGCCACCTCGGCGAGGCACTCGGGCTGGTCCACACCGCCGAGGCGGCGTTGCGGCAGACCGCCCGGGACTGGATGGACACCTGCCGGCGCAACACGACCGGCGAGGCCCCGTTCACCACCGCGGAGGACAACCGCCTCGCGCTGCTGTTCCTGAACGCCGGGCGCATCGCCGGGGTGAACGCCGGGGCGCATCGCCTGGGACGTCCTGCAGGGCACCCTGTTCCGCACGGCCGGTTCCCGGCACGCCCGCGACGGCGAGCGGATGCAGCGCTACTTCCGGGACGCGGCGACGTACCGGACGCATGTGGGCGCGAGTATGGCCGAGCCGCTGACCTGCCGGGTCGGCCGCGACCGGCCGGGTCTGCCGTCGGACGACATCCCGCTGATCCCCTGAGACCTCCCGTCATCCACCGGACTCCCACAGGAATGCTCCGGCCGCGGTCGGGTACGCGAGCAGGACCGCGCCCGGGGCGATCTTGTCCCGCGCGGACCGCACTACCGCCGCTACCAGGGGAATCATCAGCCATGGAAACACCCGCGTACGACAACACCGTCACACCGGCCCGGCGGGCGCTGGACGCGCTGGCCGAGAACACCGAGGACACGGCGGCACTGGCGACCCTCGCGAGCAGCGAGGTACTCGTGCCCGTGCCCGACGACGCCGGTCAGGAGGGGGCCGGTGATTCCAGCGTCGTGGCGCTGCCGGTCCTGGAGCAGTCGGACGGCGCCCCGGTGGTGCCCGTCTTCACCTCCGAGCCGGAGATGGCCGAGCTCTTGCCGTACGTCTCCCGCTACCGTCTGGTCCCGCTGGGCGCCCTTGCCGCACAGTGGCCGGCCGACGACCTGTCCCTGACCATCGACGCGAACTCCGCGCATCCGCTGACGCTCACGTCGGAGGGTGTCCGCACCCTGCTGGCGAGGCCGTAGGGACGAGCGGAACGGGCCCGGCCACCGCGGAGCGGCAAGGGAGCGGCCGGGCCCGGTCCGGGTGCGGGCGGGCTCCCGTCCCCGCACCCGGACCTCGCGAGGCGGGGGAGACCCCCGGTTCGCCGAAACGCATCCGCATCTCGCTGCCTCAAAGGCACTTGCCGGGGTTGAGGATCCCCCGAGGATCGAACACCTCCTTCAGCTTTCGCTGCAATGCATGGGCCGCGGGCCCGAGTTCCTCGGCGACCCACTGCCGCTTCAGCAGGCCCACCCCGTGCTCGCCGGTCAGTGTCCCGCCCAGTCGCAGTGCCAGGGCGAAGATCTCGCCGGCCGCCTCCCAGGCGGCCTCCGGCAGCCCGTCCGAGGACGGGTCCACGACGACGATCGGGTGCAGGTTGCCGTCCGCCGCGTGCGCGAGAGTGAACACCGGCACGTCGTGGCGGGCCGAGATCGCCCGGATCTCGCGCACCGCCTCGGCCAGCCGGGAGCGCGGGACCGCGATGTCCTCGATGAGCGGGCGGCCCAGCCGCTCCAGCGCGGGCAGCGCGAGACGGCGGGCGGCGAGCAGGGCCTCGGCCTCGTCGGGGTCCTGAGTCGTCTGCACCGTCGTGGCCAGGGGAGCGACCAGCCGGGCGACCGCTGCGGCCTCGGCCCGTCGGCGGGGCGGCCGGTGGTGCGGTAGTGGCGCAGCAGCTCGGTGTTGCGGGCCTGGTCCTTGAGCACGCCCAGGGTGCGGTGCGCCTTCTCCCAGGCCAGTTCGTCGGTGGGCGCGATGATCGGGCGGAACGACACCCAGATACGGGGGTTCGGTCGCCCGGCCGCCTCGGCGACCGCGTTGACGGCGGCGATCTGCTCGGCCGTCTCCTTCAACGGCTCGCCCCACAGCCCGAAGATGTCGCCCTGCCGGCCGCCGACCCGGTACGCGTCCTGCGACGAGCCGCCCACCGAGATGGGGACCAGCCCGTTCACCGGCCTCACGTCCGAGTAGTAGCCCTCGAACCTGAAGTACCTGCCTTCGTGCGAGACGGGCCCTTCGGCCTGCCACACCTCCCGCGGGATCCGGATGTACTCGTCCGAACGCTCGTACCGCTCGGACTTGTTGAGGTAGTCCCCCTCCCGGCGCTGCTCCTCGTCACTGCCGCCGGAGATGATGTGCACGGTCAGCCGGCCGTCGCTGATCTGATCGAGGGTGGCGAGGGCACGCGCCGCGTGTGTGGGGAAGACGACGCCCGGCCGGTGCGCCAGGATCGGGCGGATCCGCTCGGTGTGGGTGGCGACGAACTGGGCGATCTGGAAGGCGTCGGGCGAGGCGGAGTGGTAGGCGACGAGGGTGTGGTCGAAGCCGCCGTCGTCCAGGGCGCGGGCGTACCTGCGCAGATGCCCGACGTCCAGGCCGGTACGGCTCGCGGCGGCCGGTCCCGAGGCCCCGGCGTCGGTGTGGACGGCGCTGATGAACTCGACAGGCATGGCAACTCCTCTGTCAGAAAGGTCAGTTGAGAAGGGACGTGTCGGCCGACTTCGCCACGTCGACGTTCGGGTCGAGGACGCCGATGCCGTTCATGAGGTCGGCCACGCCCTGGACGGTCGTGTTCACGTCGTCCGTGATCGGCAGGACCTTGCTGTACGCGGCAGAGGCAAGGGTCTTGGCGACGGAGGCGTCCGCGCCGTTGCGGGCCTCGATGGCCTTGGCGTAAGGGAGACGCGCTGCGCCTGGCCGCCGGAGAGCGTCTTGGGCCAGACGGCCGCGCGGTCCGCGATGCCGACCTCGTCGAGGGCCTTGCCCGCCAGCGTCCGGTCGGGCCGCCCGGGCAGACCGAGGACGACGTTGCGCCACACCTTCAGCCAGGGCAGCAGCCGCGGCGACTGGGGCGCGGACCCGATAGGCGTCGAAGGCGAGCCGGCGGCCGAACCGCTCGTACACACCGCCGTGTTCACCCCGGCCGGCCAGCACGATCAACGTGCCGCGTGCGGCGAGGCCTTCGGGTTCGTCTCCCAGGAGAAGGAAGCGGACATGAGGGGGGCAACTCCCGTTCAGGGCAGGGGGGCATCCGTACGGAAAGGGGCAGCCGAAGACGGCTGTCACGTGTCAGCTAAGAGGGGAGGCGGTCGACCGGATCGCGAGGAGAGGACGCGGTCGACCGGATCGCGGAGAGATGCGGTGCGGGACCGCGGAAGAGATGCGGTGCGGGACCGCCGAAGAGATCAGCGACAGCGCGCGCTGCACGCCACGCCGAAGTCGATGACTCGGCGCTGCGTCAGAAAGGCAGCAGAAGCGGTCGCGTGCAACATGTGCCCATCATGGCCGGAGGCGGCGGACCGCGTCCAACGACGATTCCGCATCGAAATCGATCAGCTGTCGCGATCGGTCCCCCGGGGCCGCTACTGTCACGGCATACCCCAACCCGTCCTCGACATCGTGGCCCTGCGCAGCCTGACCGCGATCGCCGACTGCGGCGGCTTCCACCGCGCCGCCCGGACCCTGTCCCTGAGCCAGTCCGCGGTCAGCCAACACGTCCGCAAACTGGAGAAGATACTTGGCGGGCCGGTCGTGGAACGCGAGGGACGCGGCACGCGGTTCACCCCCGACGGCCGCCGGCTGCTGGAACAGGCCCGTCGCATCCTCGCCGTGCACGACGAGGCCGTACGCACCCTGCTCGAGTCCGACGGCGACACCGTCACCGTCGGCTCCACCGAGCACGCCGCCGACCAGTTCCTGCCCCGGCTCACCGCCGCCGTCCAGGAGGTACGGCCCGGCTGCCGGGTCCGCTTCCGTATCGACCGTTCCGCCCGCCTCGTCGAGGCCGTGGAACGCGGCAGCGTCGACGTGGCGGTGTACGTCACCGAGGCCGCCGCCACCGAGGGCACATCCGTGGGCGGTCTCCCGCTCACCTGGCACGCCGTCCCCGGCTGGGAGCCGCCGCCCGCACCGGCCGCCGTCCCTCTGGTCGCCATCGAGGACCCCTGCGCCATCCGCCGCCGCGCCATCGCCACCCTCGCCGCGCAGGGCGTGCCCGCCGCGGTCGTCGGCGACGCCGGCTACCTCGCGGGCATGCTCGACATCGCCCGCACCGGCCAGGGCGCCGCCCTGCTCGCCGCGGTGGGCCCGGCCCCCGACGGACTGACCCCGTACGAGGGCCTCCCGGCGGTCACTCCGATCCCGATGAGCGCGCTGGCCCGCCCAGGGGCGGATCCGGACACGGTGGAGGCGGCCTTCGCGGCCGTACGGGATCTGCTGCGCTGAGGGGGCGCGGCGAGGCGGACCGGTGCGGCGAGGTGAAGCGGACGGTGCGCGGCGAGGTCAACGGACCGTGCGCGGCGAGGCGGGCCGGACCGGTGTCAGTCCAGCATCCTGGCCAGCACACCCCGCTGCAGCGGGAGCACGTCGGCGTGCAGGTCGCGCCCCTTGCGGGTCAGCGATACCCACACGCCGCGCCGGTCCTCCACGCAGACGGAGCGTTCCACCAGGCCGTCCTTCTCCAGGCGGCCGATGAGCCGGGACAGGGCGCTCTGGCTCAGATGAACCCGTCCGACGAGGTTCTGCACCCGGCACAGGTCGCCCTCCTCGGGCGCCTCGGAGGCGAGCACGTCGAGCACCTCGAAGTCGCTCGCGCCCAGCCCGTGGGGGTGCAGCGCGCGGTCGATCTCGCACATCGTGCGCGCATGCACCGACAGGATGTCCCGCCACTGTTCTTCGAGCCGGGCACCGGCCGCGTTCACTGCCATACACCAATGTTAATGCGTGTGCATCGACAATCGGACGGGGAGAAGTGCCTCAGGCGTCCTGGAGGAGCCCGACCAGGTTTCCGTCAGCGTCCTTGACCGAGGCGATCAGCCTGCCGCCGCCGACTTCCTGGACATCCTGGAGCAGCTCGGCACCCGCCTCGACCAGAGCGGCAAGCCGGCCGCGGATGTCGGAGACGTGCCAGTAGGGGACGGGGCCGGTCATGCCCTTGGCGTGTCCGTTCGGGTCCAGACCGACGTCCTGGCCGGCGTCCTTGAAGCCGACGTAGTAGGGCTCGTCGGCGTAGGGCTCGATCTCCAGCAGGGCGCTGAACAGGGCCTTCGCCCGGGCGATGTCCTTGACGGGGTAGACGATGGTGTTGAGTCCGGCGGTCATGGCGTCGCTCCTCGGTGCTGCGTGGTCCGACGGATTTCGTCGGTGTTTTCACGCTAGGCGCCGGGAGCGGGAAGCCGCTTCTTCGATCCTGATCGGTTGCCGAGCGGCGGGCGGCGCACGCGGGCGGGACCGGCAGCTCCCGGCATCGGCCGCAATCCCTGGCGCGACGGGATGCCTTACGTCGACTCCCGCTTCACCAATTCCGTGGGCAGAATCACCGCCGCCGCATCCTCGCCACCGATCTGCGCCAGCAGCACCCGCACCATCTCGGCGCTGATGCGGTCCCAGGGCTGCCGGATCGTCGTCAGCTCGGGCCGGGCGGCCACCGCCGCCGGCGAGTCGTCGAAGCCGCCCACCGCCACGTCGTCCGGCACCCGCCGCCCCGCCCGCTGCAGAGCCGTCAGCACGCCCTGTGCCATCAGGTCGGAGGCGACGAACACGGCGTTCATGTCCGGGGCCTGCGCGAGCAGCCGCTCGGCGCCCGCCTCGCCGCTGGCCCGGCTGTAGTCGCCGGAGACGACGAGCCGCTCCTCGATCGCGACGCCCGCGTCGGTGAGCACCTCCTTGTACCCGGCGAGGCGCTCGACACCACCCGGAGTGTCCAGCGGGCCGGTGACCACGCCGATGCGGCGGCGGCCCAGGGACAGCAGGTGGCGCACCATGTCACGGGCGCCGTCCCGGTCGTCCGCCGCCACGTAGCTCACCCGGGAACCGAGCCCGATCGGCTTGCCGCACGCGACCAGCGGCACGCCCGCCTCGCGCAGCTCCTCGGCGATCGGGTCCCCGGAGTGGCTGGAGACGAGCAGCACCCCGTCGACGTGCCCGGCGGTGATGTACCGCGTGATGCGCCGCCGCTCGTCCTCCGTGCCGGCCAGCATCAGCAGCAGCGGGACGTCGTGCGCGGCCAGCGCCTGCGTGCAGCCGCGCAACAGGACGTTGAAGTTGGGGTCCTCGAAGAACCGCTCCTGCGGTTCGGTCAGCAGGAAGCCCACGGAGTCGGAACGTCCGGTGATCAGTGAACGTGCGTGCCGGTTGACGACGTACCCCGTCTTGCGGATCGCGGCGTTGACCGCCTCCTGGGCGGCGGGGCTGACGTAGTGCCCGCCGTTGAGCACACGTGAGACGGTGCCGCGTGAGACCCCTGCCTCCCGCGCCACGTCATGGATCGTCGGCGCTCTGCGCCGGCCCCCCGCACTGTTCATGGTCATGACTTTAAGGCCCCGGAGGGCGGATGGCGGCCGCCCGGACCGCGGGATGACCACGAGGTCGGGGGACTGTCTGTGATCGTGCACAGCACCCTTCGCATCCAGACACTTGGCAAGCCTGACCCTCGTGCGGTTATCTTGGGCCGCACGCTGTTGACACTGTGTGTGCACGTTCCCAACAACCAGAAACGGGAGAGACCCATGCCGGAGACCACCCCCAGGGGCCTCACCAGGCTTGCCTTCGGCGGGGACTACAACCCGGAGCAGTGGCCCGAGAGTGTCTGGGAGGAGGACGCACGGCTGATGCGGGAGGCCGGCGTCACCATGGTGAGCGTCGGGATCTTCTCCTGGGCCCTCCTGGAGCCCGCGCCCGGCACGTACGACTTCGGCTGGCTCGACCGGCTTCTCGACCTGCTGCACGACAACGGCATCCGCGTCGACCTCGGTACGCCCACGGTCGTACCCCCGGCCTGGTTCTACCGGGACCACCCCGACGCGCTGCCCGTGACGGCCGACGGCGTCCGGTACGCGTTCGGCTCGCGCGGCGCCATCTGCCACAGCAACACCGACTACCGCGCGGCCGCCGCCGACATCACCACCAGGCTCGCCGAGCGGTACGCCGGGCATCCGGCCCTGGCCATGTGGCACGTGCACAACGAGTACGGCGTCCCGGTCTCCGCCTGCTACTGCGACTCCTGCGCAGCCCACTTCCGCCGCTGGCTGGCCACTACGTACGGCACGGTCGACGCGGTCAACGAGGCGTGGGGCACCGCCTTCTGGGGCCAGCGCTACGCCGACCCCGACCAGATCAACCCGCCGCGCACGGCGCCCACCGTCGGCAACCCGGGCCAGGCGCTGGACTACAAGCGGTTCGCCGACGCCACCATGCGCGAGAACTTCGTGACGGAGCGGGACATCCTGCACCGCCTCTCGCCGGGCATCCCGGTCACCACCAACTTCATGACCGCGCTCAGCCAGTGCGACTCCGTGGACTACTGGGCCTGGGGCCGCGAGGTCGACCTCGTCACCAACGACCACTACCTGATCACCGACGGCCGCCGCACCCACGTCAACCTCGCGATGGCCGCCGACCTCACCCGCTCGGTCGCGGGCGGCGCCCCCTGGCTGCTCCTCGAGCACTCCACCTCGGGCGTGAACTGGCAGCCCCGCAACCCGGCCAAGGCCCCGGGCCAGATGGCCCGCAACTCCCTCGCACACGTGGCGCGCGGCTCCGAGGGTGCCATGTTCTTCCAGTGGCGGCAGTCGCGGCGCGGTGCCGAGAAGTTCCACTCGGCGATGGTCCCGCACGGCGGCACGGACACCCGCGTGTGGCGCGAAGTGGTCGAACTGGGCGCCTCCCTGGACTCGTTGAGCACCGTCCGAGGCACCCGCACCACCGCCGACGTGGCCGTCCTGTGGGACTGGCAGTCCTGGTGGGCGCAGAACCTCCAGTGGCGCCCCAGCGAGGACCACGACCCGCGCGAGCGCGCCGACTCCTTCTACGAGGCGCTCTACGACCACCACCTCACGGTCGACTTCGCCCACCCGGAAGCCGACTTGTCGAGGTATCCCCTTGTCGTCGTGCCGGCGCTGTACCTCATGACGGAGGCGGCCGGCCGCAACATCAAGGAGTACGTCGAGAACGGCGGCACGCTCGTCGTGTCGTACTTCTCCGGCATCGTCGACGAGCACGACGCCGTCCACGAGGGCGCCTACCCGGGGCCGCTGCGGGACGTGCTCGGCTTGACCGTCGAGGAGTTCTCGCCGCTGCTCAAGGACCAGTCGGTGCGCATCACCGGCCCCGACGGCTCGGAGCTCACCGCCGACGTGTGGACCGAGTTCGTGGTGCCGCGCGGCGCCGAGACCGTGTGGACGTACGCCGACGGCCTGACCGCCGGCCACCCGGCCGTCACCCGGCACCGCCTCGGCGAGGGCACCGCCTGGTACGTCTCCACGCGCCTGACCGCCGAGGGTCTGGACGCGCTGCTGGGCTGCGCCGTCGAGGACGCGGACATCAGCACTCGCGCCGACCTGCCCCACGACGTCGAGGTGGTGCGCCGCACCGGCGAGTCGGGCACCTACCTGTTCGCGATCAACCACACCGCCACGGACGTCAAGGTGCCCCTGGAGGTGGACGGCACCGAGCTGCTGACCGGCGAGCGTGCCGCGGGCCGCCTGGCGCTCCCGGCCTCAGCCGTCCGGATCGTACGACTGGACGGCTGAACCGACTCCCCTCCGCCCGTGCGAGCGCACGAGCCGCGGGCGGAGGGGGTTTCGTGCGGCTCTCCCGTCCTCCGGTACCGAACAGCCCTGCTTCGCAAGGGAGTTCGGTACCGGACAAGCTTGGTGAGTCCCGTACACGGCGGCATCGGCTGCGCCACAGTGGGAAGACGCTGTACGAGGAGTCCGGACGGAGGGGAACGCGATGCTGAGGATTCCCACCGGCGAGAGGCGCCTGGACATCCTGGAATGGCTGAAGGACCCGGCCGCGCACTTCCCGCCGCAGCGGCACGGCGATCCCGTGGCGGACGGGGTGACCGCCGACGCCGTCGCCGAGAAGCTCGGGGTGGGCCGCGCCGTCGCCGAGACCCACCTCGACCTGCTCGCGGACATCGGCCTGCTGCGTACCAGGCGGGTCCGTCGGCGCACCTACTACCGACGTGACGAGGTGCGGATCGCCGAAGTCGCGCGCATGTTCGAGAAAGGCTGGTAGCCGACCCGCCCACAGGGGTACACGCCTGCGAGGAGGAACCGCCTCCGGCAGCGAAGGGCAGGCGCGCATGAACCGTCCCACGGCTCTGGTTCCCCGGCGTTACGTCGCGATCGGCGGCCGCGGCCCCGAAGATGTGGTGGTCGACGCCCGCGGCCGGGTGCTGACCGGCGTCGAGGACGGCCGGATCCTGCGCCTGGACGGCCTGACGGACCCCGCCTCGACGCGGGTCGAGGTGCTCACCAGGACCGGCGGCAGGCCGCTCGGCCTCCAACTCCTCCCCGACGAAGCCCTGTTGGTGTGCGACGCCGAACGCGGACTGCTGGGCGTGGACCTCACCGACGGCACGGTACGGATTCTCGCCGACTCGGTGGCGGGGGAGCGGCTGCGGTTCTGCAGCAACGTCGTCGCCCTGTCCGACGGATCCGTGTACTTCACCGTCTCCAGTCGCCGCTATCCCCTGGAGGGGTGGATCGGCGACCTGGTCGAGCGCACCGGCACCGGCCGGTTGCTGCGCCTGGCCCCGGGCACCGACGAGCCCGAAGTCCTGCTGGAGGGACTGCAGTTCGCCAACGGCCTGGCGCCGAGCGCCGACGAGTCGTTCCTGGTCGTCGCCGAGACGGGCGCGTACCGGCTGACCCGCTACTGGCTCACCGGACCGAAGGCGGGCCAGGGCGAGCCCTTTGCCGAGGACCTCCCGGGCATGCCCGACAACCTCTGGCGCGGCGCACCGGACAGCCCGATCTGGGTCTCGCTGGCCGGGCCCCGCGTCCCGCCGCTCGACCTCCTGCACCGCAGCACACCCGACGTCCGCCGCAAGGCCGCACGCCTCGCCGTGCGCGCCCCCTTCCGCCCCTCCGGGACGATCGGCGTCCTCGCGGTCGACGACCACGGCGAGATCGTCCACCACCTCACCCGCCGCCGCTCCGGCTTCCGCATGGTCACCAGCGTCTGCGAGACCGCGGGCCACCTGGTCCTGGGGAGCCTGTGGGAGCCGGGCGTAGCGGTCTGCGAGGCGCCGAGCACGAAGTGACCCGGGCGCACCCCGGGGTTACTCTGATGGCCAGCCGCGATCACCTCGCGGCGCGGCGGTGGGGCCCGCCGTACCCGAACCGCGGCTCAGCTGCCGCCAACGGTCCCTACTTGCGATGGAGCGCGCCCGCACGCCAGGGCCCCGGCGAGTAGGAGACGTACGACGATGACAACCCAGGAGACCGACAGCGTTCGCGTTCCCGCGGCACGCCGGCCCGTATGGCGTGGCCAGGCACCCGTCGTCGCGGTGGTCGCCCTCGGCGGCGCTCTCGGCGCCTGCGCCCGGTACGCGGCCTCCCTCTGGTGGCCCGCCCACCCGGGCGGATTCCCCTGGGCGACCTTCTGGACCAACGTCGTGGGCTGTGCCGTGATCGGCGTGTTCATGGTGGTCATCACCGACGTCTGGGCCGCCCACCGGCTGGTCCGTCCCTTCTTCGGCACCGGGGTGCTCGGCGGCTTCACCACCTTCTCCACGTACGCGGTCGACTTCCAGAAGCTGGTCGACTCCGGCCATCCCCGCACGGGGGCGGCGTACCTGTTCGCGACGCTGTTCGCGGCGCTCACGGCGGTGTGGCTCGCGGTCGCGGTCACCCGCCGCGTCCTGAAGTGGAGGCAGTCATGACGAGGCTGACCGGCAGCGCCCTGCGCGTCACCGTCTTCGTCGGCGAGCACGACACCTGGCACCACAAGCCCCTGTACAGCGAGATCGTGCACCGCGCCCACGCGGCCGGCCTCGCGGGCGCCAGCGTCTTCCGCGGCATCGAGGGCTTCGGCGCCTCCTCGCTGATCCACACCTCCCGGCTGCTGTCGCTGAGCGAGGACCTGCCGGTGGCCGTCGTGATCGTGGACGACGAGGAGCGCGTACGGGCGTTCCTGCCGCAGCTCGACGAACTCGTCACCGAGGGACTGGTGATCCTCGACGGCTGCGAGGTCATCCGGTACGTCGGCCGGGGGGATGAAAAGGGCAATCCGGGCGCGAAGGGTAAGAAGTCGTTGTGAACTGGCTGCTGGTCGTCACGGGTGCCATGGTCGGCGCGCCGCTGCGCTACCTCACCGACCGGGTGGTGCAGTCCCGGCACGACTCGGTCTTCCCCTGGGGCACCTTCGCCGTGAACGTCACCGGCTGTCTGGTCCTCGGCCTGCTGACGGGCGCGGCCGCCTCGGGGGCCGCGGGTTCCCACCTGCAGCTACTGCTGGGCACCGGCCTGTGCGGGGCGCTGACGACGTACTCGACCTTCTCGTTCGAGACCCTCCGGCTGGCCGAGACGGGGGCCGGGTTCTACGCCGCCGTCAACGTGATCGGGAGCGTGGCCGCGGGGTCGGGGGCCGCCTTCGCAGGGGTGGCGGTGGCGCAGGCGGTGTGGGCGTAGGCACTCGGCTCCCGCTCGCTTGCGGCTCGGATCCACTTCCGCGGGTGGCTCGGCTCATGTCCGCGTGTGGCTCCGCTCATGTCCGCGTGTAGTAAGACAGAGCCCGCCGCACCCGCCCCCTGAGCAGAACTGGATCCCATGAGCGTCATCAGCGTCGGTCAGGCCGTCGTCCTCGGAGCCGTCGAGGGGGTGACCGAGTTCCTGCCCGTGTCCTCGACGGGCCATCTGAAGATCGTCGAGGGCCTGATGGGGATCCCCGTCGACGACGACTCCGTGGTCGGGTTCTCGGCCGTGATCCAGGTCGGGGCGATCGCCGCCGTGCTGGTGTACTTCTTCAAGGACATCGTGCGGATCGTCTCGGCCTGGGGCCGCGGGCTGGTCGACAAGGAGCAGCGCTACCACCACGACTACAAGTTCGCCTGGTGGGTGATCGCCGCGACCGTCCCGATCGTCGTCGTGGGCCTCGCCGCCAAGCCGCTCATCGAGGGGCCGCTGGCCTCGCTGTGGGTGGTCGCCGGCTCGCTGATCGTCGGCAGCGGGGTGATGTGGGCTGCGGACCAGATGGGGCGGCACAAGCGGGGAGAGGACGACACCTCGTTCAAGGACGCCATGCTGGTGGGCAGTTCACAGATCCTCGCCCTGCTGTTCCCGGGCTTCTCCCGCTCCGGCGCGACCATGTCCACGGCGCTCATCCTGGACCTGGACCGGGTGGCCGCCACCCGGCTTTCGTTCTTCCTCGGCATCCCCGCCCTGACGGGGGCGGGCCTGTACGAACTCAAGGACGCCCTGGGGGCCGGGGTGGGCACGGCCCCGCTCGCCGTCGGCACCGTCGTCTCCTTCGGCGTGGCCTACGCGTCCATCGCCTGGCTGCTGAAGTTCGTCGCCAAGCACTCCTTCAACGCCTTCGTGGTGTACCGGATCGTCGTGGGGGTGCTGTTGTTCGGACTGCTGGCCACGGGCGGGCTGAGCAGCTGACCGCACCCGTGCGCGGTGGGGTGTGAGGCGGCATTCAGGCGTCGCACCCCATGAAATTCTTCTTTCGGTCACCTTGACACGGACCTCACGCCCCCCGGAGTATCACTCCCGTGAACCTGTCAGACAGCCAGACAGCCAGTCAGGGCCCGCGGCGCATCAGCGCCATGGAAGCGGTGCTCGGGCATCTGCGAAGCGCCATCGAACGCGGCGAGTACGCGATCGGCGACAAGCTCCCCTCCGAGGCGGAGCTGTGCCGCACCCTCGAGGTCTCCCGCCCCGTGCTGCGCGAGGCCCTCAGGGCCCTGCAGACCATGGGGCTGACGGTCTCCAAGACCGGCAAGGGCACCTTCGTGGTCGGCAACGCCGTCGAGGACCCCACCTTCGGCGACTACGCGGCCAGCGACCTGCTGGAGGTGCGCCGCCATGTCGAGATCCCGGTCGCCGGGTACGCGGCCAGGCGCCGCACCCCGGAGAACCTGGACCACCTGGCCCACCTCCTGGACCGGATGGAGCGGGAGACCGACACCACCGCGTGGGTCGCGATGGACACGCTGTTCCACCTCGGGGTGGCCGAGGCCGCCCAGAACCCGGTCTTCCGCCGGGTCATCGAGGAGATCCGCGACGCACTGGCCCGCCAGTCGGCGTTCCTCAACGAACTGGGCGGCCGGCGCGAGCAGTCCAATCGCGAGCACCGCGCCATCGTCGAGGCGCTGATGGACGGTTCCGAGACCGACGCGGTGGAGGCCATGGCCCACCACCTCGACCGCGTCGAGACCACCCTCACCGACATCGTGCGCCCCCAGCGCGCGGACACCCCCCTGGAAGGCGGACCCGAGGCGTGAGCGAGCAGCACCTCCAAGAGGCGACCCGCAAACAGACCACGCACGTCGACGCCGGAGACGCGGGCTACAGCAAGTCCCTGAAGTCCCGGCACGTCAACATGATCGCCATCGGCGGTGCCATCGGCACCGGCCTCTTCCTCGGCGCCGGCGGCCGCCTCGCCGAAGCCGGCCCGTCCCTGTTCATCGCCTACGCGGTCTGCGGCCTCTTCGCCTTCCTCGTCGTCCGCGCCCTCGGTGAACTCGTCCTGTACCGGCCCTCGTCCGGCGCGTTCGTGTCGTACGCCCGCGAGTTCCTCGGTGAGAAGGGCGCGTACACCGCGGGCTGGATGTACTTCCTCAACTGGGCCACCACCGGCATCGCCGACATCACCGCGGTGGCCACCTACACCCACTACTGGGGCATGTTCTCGGACATCCCGCAGTGGGTGATCGCGCTGATAGCCCTGGCCGTGGTCCTCACCGTGAACCTGATCTCGGTGAAGATCTTCGGTGAACTGGAGTTCTGGTTCGCCATCGTCAAGGTCAGCGCGCTGGTGATCTTCATGTGCATCGGCATCTTCCTGCTGGTCACCCAGCACCCGGTGGACGGCACCACCCCCGGACCGTCCCTGATCACCGACCACGGCGGCGTGTTCCCCAACGGCCTGCTGCCCATGCTGCTGATCATCCAGGGCGTCGTCTTCGCCTACGCGTCCGTCGAGCTGGTCGGCGTCGCGGCCGGCGAGACCGAGAACCCCGAGAAGATCATGCCGAAGGCGATCAACTCGATCATGTGGCGCGTGGGCCTCTTCTACGTCGGCTCGGTGGTCCTGCTGTCGATGCTGCTCCCCTGGAACAAGTACACGTCCGGCGAGAGCCCCTTCGTGACGGTGCTGTCCAACATCGGCATCCCGGCGGCCGGCGGCGTGATGAACCTCGTCGTCCTCACCGCGGCCATGTCCTCGCTCAACTCCGGCCTGTACTCCACCGGACGCATCCTGCGCTCCATGGCGATGTCCGGCT
The DNA here is from genome assembly GCF_001279775.1 of Streptomyces sp. MMG1533. GTDB lineage: Bacteria > Actinomycetota > Actinomycetes > Streptomycetales > Streptomycetaceae > Streptomyces. Next base: position 20,825 of record NZ_LGDG01000122.1, read on the forward strand.
CCGCCCCCAGGTTCACGAGCGTGATGAGCCGCAGCCAGGTCCCGTACGGCGGCATCCTGCTCACCAGCGGCATCTGCGTCCTCGGCGTCGGCCTCAACTTCGTCGTCCCCGCCGACGCGTTCGAGATCGTGCTGAACTTCGCCGCGATCGGCATCCTCTCCACCTGGGGCATGATCATGGTCTGCCACCTGATGTTCTGGCAGAAGACCCAGAAGGGCGAACTCTCCCGCCCCGGCTACCGGTTGCCGGGCTCCCCCTGGACCGAACTCGTGACGCTGGCGTTCCTCGCCTCCGTCCTGGTCCTCATGTACGCCGACGGCGGCGCCGGCCGCACCACCGTGCTGTGCCTCCCGCTGATCGTCGGGGCGCTGGTCGCCGGATGGTTCGCCATCCGCGGCCGTACCGCGCGCAAGTCCACCACCGGAGCCGACGCGTGATCCACGCGCCGGCCGACCACACCCAGGCAGTGATGTACAGCAGTTCCGTCGCGGACGCACCCCTGATCCGTGAGCCCCTCCACGCACCCGTCGCCCACCTCATACGCGGCGGGGTCGTGGAGGGCATCCACTACGGCTCCGTCGTCGTCCTCGACGCCGGGGGAGCAGTCCACTTCCAGCTCGGCGACATCGAGGCCGCCTTCCACCCCCGCTCGGCCCTCAAGCCCGTCCAGGCCGTCGCCATGGTCCGGGCGGGGCTCCCGCTCGACGGCGAGTTGCTCTCGCTCACCGCGGCCAGCCACTCCGGCGAGGAACGCCACCTCGCCGGCACCCGGCGCATCCTGGAGCTCGCCGGGCTCACCGAGGACGACCTGCGCAACGTCCCGGACCTGCCCTTCGACCCGGTCGTCCGGGACGACTGGATCCGGGACGGCAGGATGCCCTCCCGGCTCGCCCAGAACTGCTCCGGCAAGCACGCGGCCATGCTGTACCTCTGCAAGATCAACGGCTGGTCCCTGGACGACTACGTCGACCCCGGGCACCCGCTCCAGCAGGCGATCGCCGAGATCGTCGAGGACCTCACCGGGCAGCGCATCGCCCAGGTGACCGTCGACGGCTGCGGCGCGCCGCTGTTCTCCATCTCCCTGCACGGCCTGGCCCGGGCCGCCGCCCGCATCACCGCCGCCGCGCCCGGCACCCCGGAGGCGCGGGTCGCCGACGCGATGCGCGAGCACGCCGAGATGGCGTCCGGCTCCGGCCGGGACGTCGCCGCGCAGATGCGGGCCGTGCCCGGGCTGCTGGCCAAGGACGGCTTCGAGGGCGTGCACGTCGCCGCCCTGCCGGACGGCCGGGCCGTCGCCGTGAAGATCGCCGACGGCGCGAGCCGGGCCCGCGTCCCGGTCGCGGCGGCCGCCCTCGTCCGGGCGGGCGTCGAACCGGAGCGGCTCACCGAGTTCGCGGGCGAACCGCTGCTCGGCGGCGGCACACCGGTCGGCTGCGTACGCCCGGTGCGGGCGCTCGGCCCCGTGACCTTGTCGGCCTGTGCTTGACGGCAGCAGGCCGGCTGAGCGACGCAGGGGTGCTGTGTTCGGCCGGCTGCGGGTGCGCCGTGGCCGGTCGCGCCCACGCGGCGGAGCCGCGAAATGTCACAGCCCCGCGCCCCTACGGGGTCCGCTGCGGCCGGCGTCTCATCACTCGGCCTGCACCTGTACCGCCGGCCGGGGCATCGCCGGGACGGCGCCCGACCGGCTCGCCATGCGTCACCACGTGCCGCCCGGCGGGTCATCCTCCGACCCACTCCGCCCCTTCCTCACCTTCATCCCTCAGAAAGAGGCCGCACCCTCATGACCGCAGTCACTCGCAGCGAGCATGACCTCCTCGGCGACCGTGACCTCCCCGCCGAGGCGTACTGGGGCATCCACACCCTGCGCGCCACGGAGAACTTCCCCATCACCGGCACCCCGATCTCCGCCTACCCGCACCTGATCGACGCCCTCGCCGCCGTGAAGGAGGCCGCCGCCCTCGCCAACGAGGAGCTCGGCCTGCTGGAGCCGAGGAAGGCCGCCGCCATGGTCGAGGCCTGTCGCGAGATCCGCGACGGCAAGCTGCACGACCAGTTCGTCGTCGACGTGATCCAGGGCGGCGCCGGCACCTCGACGAACATGAACGCCAACGAGGTCGTCGCGAACCGGGCGTTGGAGCTGCTCGGGTACGCCAAGGGGGAGTACCGGCACCTCCACCCCAACGAGGACGTCAACCTCGGCCAGTCGACCAACGACGTCTACCCGACCGCCGTCAAGATCGCGACGGTCTTCGCGGTACGCGGACTGCTCAAGGCGATGTCCGTCCTGCAGGACGCCTTCGCCCGCAAGGCGGTGGAGTTCCGCGACGTGCTCAAGATGGGCCGTACACAGTTGCAGGACGCGGTGCCGATGACGCTCGGTCAAGAGTTCTCCGCGTACGCCGTCATGATCGACGAGGACCGCAGCCGTCTTGCCGAGGCCGTCGAGTTGATCCATGAGATCAACCTGGGTGCGACGGCGATCGGGACCGGGTTGAACGCCCCCGCGGGATACGCCGAGTCGGCCCGCCGCCACCTCGCCGAGATCACCGGGCTCCAGCTGGTCACCGCTGCCAACCTGGTCGAGGCCACCCAGGACTGCGGGGCGTTCGTCCAGATGTCCGGCGTGCTCAAGCGGATCGCCGTGAAGCTCTCGAAGAGCTGCAACGACCTGCGCCTGCTGTCCTCCGGGCCGCGTGCGGGCCTGGGCGAGATCAACCTGCCGCCGGTGCAGGCCGGTTCGAGCATCATGCCCGGCAAGGTCAACCCGGTGATCCCCGAGGTCGTCAACCAGGTCGCCTTCGAGGTGATCGGCAACGACGTCACCATCACCATGGCCGCCGAGGCCGGACAGCTCCAGCTCAACGCCTTCGAGCCGATCATCCTGCACTCCCTGTCGGAGTCCATCACCCACCTGAGCGCGGCCTGCCTGACCCTCGCCGAGCGCTGCGTCGACGGCATCACCGCCAACACCGAGGCCCTGCGCGCGAGTGTCGAGAACTCGATCGGCCTGGTCACCGCTCTCAACCCGTACATCGGCTACACGGCGGCCACCGACATCGCCAAGGAAGCCCTCGTCACCGGCCGGGGAGTGGCCGAACTCGTGCTGGAGAAGGGTCTGTTGCCCGCCGAGACCCTCACCGACCTGCTGCGGCCCGAGATCGTCGCGGGCACCGGCTCACCCCTGGCCTGAGCCGCGGATACGCGCCAGGACCGGCCCGGAGGCACAATGGTGATCATGACTTCGTCCATGACCTTCCAACCGGTCCTGGAGCGCATCGCCGCCGAGATCGAACGGACCCCCGGCCGCGGCCGGCCCGCCGACTACATCCCGGCGCTCGCGGCCCGCGACCCGCGCAGCTTCGGCATGGCCGTCGCGGAGCTGGACGGCACGGTGTACGGCGTCGGGGACTGGCGCGAGCCGTTCTCCACGCAGTCCATCACCAAGGTCTTCACCCTCGCTCTCGACCTGGCCCGCGAGGGCGACGAACTCTGGGAGCACGTGGGCCGCGAGCCCTCCGGCAACCCCTTCAACTCCCTGATCCAGCTGGAGTACGAGAACGGCATCCCCCGCAACCCGTTCATCAACGCGGGCGCGCTCGTGGTCACCGACCGCCTCCATACCCGTACCGGAGACTCGGCCGGCGAACTGCTGGGTTTCCTGCGCTCGGAGTCGGGCAACCCCACCCTGGACTTCGACGCGGAGGTCGCCGCCTCCGAGGCCGCGCACGGCGACCGCAATGCGGCGCTGGCCCACTTCATGGCGTCGTACGGCAACATCGACAACCCCGTCCCGGTGCTGCTCGACCAGTACTTCCGCCAGTGTTCCCTCACGGCCTCCTGCGCCGACCTCGCCCTCGCCACCACCTTCCTGGCCCGGCACGGCGTCCGTGCCGACGGCACCCGCCTGCTCACCCAGAGCCAGGCCAAGCAGGTCAACGCGGTGATGCTGACGTGTGGGACGTACGACGCGGCGGGCGAGTTCGCCTACCGGGTGGGCCTGCCCGGCAAGAGCGGCGTGGGCGGCGGCATCATCGCGGTGGTGCCGGGGCGGTGCACGTTGTGCGTGTGGGGGCCGGGGCTGGACGAGCGGGGAAACTCGGTGTCGGGAGTGGCGGCCCTCGAACGCTTCACCACGCTGACCGGGGTGTCGGTGTTCTGAGCGCGCGGCTCAGCCGAGGAACTCGTCCAGCATCGGCAGCAGCAGGGACGTCCGCCGCATGAGGGACATGTGCGTGGTGTCGGGCAGGACGGCCAGCCGGGCCCCCGGAATGAGCCGCTGCATCTCGGCGGCGTGCTCGACGCGCACGAAGTCCGTGTCCCCGATGACCAGCAGCGTGGGCGCGTCCAGCGCGCGCAGGTCGTCGGCGGACCAGGGCAGCGGGCCGTGCGCTCCGGTCGAGCACTTGGCGAGGAAGTCCTGGAAGTGCTCCGGGCGGGGCGCGACGGCAGCGTAAGCGTCGGCCATCTCCTGGAAGTCGGCCTCGGTCGGAAGGAGCGGCGAGCTGTAGTCGGGAATACGGACCTCCTCGTGATAGCCCTCCTGGGCGTAGTGGGTGGAGGCGAGCACGAGCCGTCCGACGCGGTCGGGACGGCGCACGGCGACTTCCAGGGCGGTCAGTCCGCCGAGGCTGAAGCCGAGGAAGTCCGCCTGTTCGATGCCGAGTTCGTCGAGCAGGGCCACCACGTCGGAGGCCAGGTTCGGCACCGTGATCGCACGGTCGATGTCGGCGGTGTGCCCGTGTCCCTGGAGTTCGGGAGCCACGACGTGCCGGGCGGCGGCCAGGGCGGGCAGCACGGCCCCGAAGGTGAGGTCGACCGTAAGGACGCCGCCGTGCAGCAGCACCAAGGGACGTCCGGTGTCGCGGGCGGCGCCGTGCACCTCGTAGTACATCTTGAGGCCGTCGACCTCGGCGTAGGCGGAGTTGCTCGGCATGGTCATCACGTCCAGTCTGTGGGAATCGGATGCCGGGTAGACCGGCGGTCCGGCCGGAACTCATCGGTTCCGCGGGGATCACACGCCGGTCACACGCAGGCCTCCGCCAGGAGAGTCCCGCGTCGTTTTCCGGCCACCCGGCGTTGACACGCTTCCCGAGTGTTGGCCATGGCTTTCCCCGTCGATCTCCGCCGCTGCCAGGTGCTCGGGCTGGCCGGAACCGCCTGTCTCGCAGCGGGAGGCGAGACCGCAGGTGCCCTGCCGGTCCGGGAGCTGCTCTCCCCGTCCTCCGTCCATGCCGCTCTCGGCCTGGTCGGCGTGTACTTCGGTGTGGTCCTGCTGATCGCGGCCTGGGCCCTGCTGGGGCGGCTGGTGCGCGGCCCCGAGCCGCCGAGCCCGCGCGCGCTGATGGTGGTTCTCGCGGTCTGGGCCGCGCCCTTGCTGCTCGCGCCCCCGCTGTTCAGCCGTGACGTGTACAGCTACCTCGCGCAGGGGGCCATGGTCGACGCGCACATCGACGTCTACGCACACGGGCCCGCACAGCTCGGCGGGCCCCTTGCCGACGAGGTCTCCCCGCTGTGGCGGCACACCGGGGCGCCGTACGGCCCGGTCTTCCTCGGCGTCGCCTCCGTGCTGTCCGGGCTGACCAGGGGCGAACTCCCCGCCGGCCTCTTCGGCATGCGGCTCGTCGCCCTGCTCGGCGTCGGCCTGATGGCGGCCGCGCTGCCCCGCCTCGCCCGCCACAGCGGCGCCGATCCGGCCGCCGCGCTCTGGCTCGGCGCCCTCAACCCGCTCGTCCTGCTCCACCTGGTCGCGGGCGCCCACAACGACGCCATCATGCTCGGCCTGCTGGGCCTCGGCCTGGTCGCGGCACTGGGCCGGTGGCCGCTCCTGGGCGCCGTACTCGTCACACTCGCCGCCCTGGTCAAGGCGCCCGCCGTGCTGGGGCTCGCCGCGGTCGTCGTCCTGCAGATGCGCGCGGGCCGCAGCCCGGCACGGGCCGTCGCCACGACCGCCGTCGCCGCAGCGGCCACCACGGTCGCAGCGACGACGCTCGCCGGTACCGGATACGGCTGGATAGGCGCCCTCAGCACCCCGGTCTCCCCGCACAACTGGGCCCTGACCAGCCTCCTCGGCCGCGCCACCCGATCCCTGCTGGAGCGGCTCGGCAGCGACCTGGCACCCCTGGCCGTACCGGTCTGGCACGCCCTGGGCATCGTGGCCGCCGTGGCCGTCGTCCTCGCCATATGGCTGCGACTGCGCCTGCGGCCCGTGTACGCGCTCGGCCTCAGCCTGGCGGCAGTGGCCGTGCTCGGCCCGGCGATACGCCCCTGGTACGCCCTGTGGGGACTGTTCCTCATCGCTGCCGCCGCCCCCAGTACGTCGGTACGGCACCGGGTGGCGGCGGTGACGGGTGTGCTCGCGCTCGCCGCCCTCCCAAGCGGCGGTGCCGCGGACGCCGGGCAACTGGTCCTGGCCGTATCGGGCGGTGTGCTCGCCGTGGTCGTCCTGTGGCAGGCCCACCAGGCCGAACTGGCGCCGGCGTCGGGACGTACGGCATGAGGCCGCCCCGCACCGACGGCGGGCGACTGCTGCTCGTGCTGATCCTCGCCGCCGCCGTCACGACGTTCACGGCGACCGTGCCGCTGCTGCGCGACTGGTTCGACCTGCGGGTCTACCACGGGGCCGTGGACAGCTGGGTCCACCGCGGCGGACGGATCTACGACTACCGGGTGCCCGGGACGACGTACGGCTTCACGTATCCGCCGTTCGCGGCGGTCGCCATGCTGCCGATGGCGCTGCTCGGCCTGCACGCCGCGATCGCCGTCGCCCTGCTGCTGAACCTGGCGGCCCTGGCCGTGGTGCTGGGCATCCTCGCCGGTCCGGCCTGGCGGCGTCACGGCTGGTACGGCTGTGCCCTGGGCGCCTGTGCGCTCGCCTTGTTCGAGCCGCTGCGTGACACCTTCAGCTTCGGCCAGGTGAACGTCCTGCTGTTGGCGCTCGTGCTCGCCGACGCCCGGCTGCTCGCCACCGGCCGGGACCGCTGGGCGGGGGTCGGGATCGGGCTCGCCGCCGCGGTGAAACTCACCCCGGCGCTCTTCATCGGCCTGCTGCTGCTCGCCCGGCGTTGGCGGGCCGCCGCGGTCGCGACGGCCGTCACCGCCGCGGCGACGGTGTTCGCGGCCTGTGTGGCGCCCGACGCCTCGCGCTTCTACTGGACCGAGGCGATGTGGGACACGACCCGGGTGGGCCGTCTGGACTACGTCTCCAACCAGTCGCTCCAGGGAATCCTCGCCCGGCTGGGCACAACCGACCGCGCGGTGTGGGCCGGGGCGGTCCTCCTGGTCCTGGGCGTGTGGGCGATCCGCGCCCGCCGGGCGGTCGCCGCGGGGGAGTGGACGACGGCGTTCGCCCTCACCGGCCTGACCGCGTGTCTCGTCAGCCCGATCACCTGGGTGCACCACCTGGTGTGGCTGCTGCCGTCCTTCGCCGTGCTGGTCCGCGCCGGGCACCCGCGGCTCGCGGGCGCCCTGTACGCGGTGTTGTGCACGAGCGTGGTGTGGCTGTGGTTCGACGACGCGTCCGGCGTCGACGGTTTCCTCGGCGGCAACACGTACACCTGGATCACGCTCGGCCTGCTGGTGTGGCTGCCGGTCGGTCAACTCCGGGCCGAGCGGCCGACCTTCGTCCTCAGCGCAAGTGCGACGGCACCGGCGCCCAGCCCGGCGGCGCCGGTGATCGCGCCCGTCTGCGACCAGTCGGCCCCGCTCCCGTCCACGGGCGCCGCGGCCGAGGGCAGCGGGGCGGGCCCCGCCTGCGACCCGGCCCTCGGCGTCTCCAGGGAGCCGACCGGTTCGACCCGCCCGTCCGCGTCGAACCCCCAGTCGAGCAGTTCGCGGGCCTCCTCGTACACGGCGACGCCGCCGCCCGCCTGAGGGTTCATCACCGTGACGACGAGCGTGCGCCCGCCCCGGCGGGCGGCGGCCACGAGCGTGTTGCCCGCCTTGCTGGTGTAGCCGTTCTTGATGCCGACCAGCCCCGGGTACGGCTCCACGCCGTCCTCGCCCGACAGCAGGCGGTTGGTGTTCCGGATCGGGTACGACCCTTTGGCGCCGTCCGGGAATCTCGCCTCGACCGTGCCGCAGTACCGCGCGAAGTCCGCGTTGCGCAGCCCCGCCCGGCCGAACACGGCGAGGTCGTACGCCGACGACACCTGGCCCGGCGTGTCGTACCCGTCCGGCGACAGCACGCGCGTGTCGTGGGCGCCGAGGGAGCGGGCCTTGGCCTGCATGCGCGCGGCCGTGGAGCGCCAGCCGCCGCTCAGCTCGGCCAGCACGTGCACGGCGTCGTTGCCGGAGTTGAGGAACACCCCGCGCCACAGGTCGGCGACCCGGTACGTGCGCCCCTCGACGACCCCGACCTGGCTGCTGCCGTCCCCGATGCCGGTCAGGTCCTTCTCCCGGACCGTGTGGCGGATGCCGCCCGGGAGGGCCGGCAGCACGGTGAGGGCGAACAGGGTCTTGAGCGTGCTGGCCGGCGGCAGCTTCCGGTGCGCGTTGTGCGCGGCCAGCACCTCACCGCTGCGGGCGTCGGCCACCAGCCACGACAGCGCGGACACGTGCGGTACTTCGGGAGCCCCGGCGCGGGGCCGGACCTGTGTGCCCGGATGGTCCAGCAGGGAGGGCTGCGGTGCCGCCACCCGCGGCCCGCCGGGTGCACGGGGGTCGGCCCCGGCACGGGCCGCCACGGCGGCCGGCGCCAGCGCGAGCAGGCCCGCCGCACAGATCGCGCAGGTTGACACCACGGCCCGGGAAGTCAATCCGATCGTCATACCGCAAACGTAGGAACGGACCGGCCCCACACCGCGCTGCCCGGGCCGAGAGCGGGCTGCGAGCACCCGGATGCCACACGTCGGCGGGCGATTCGGGGGGCTCGTCAGCCGGTGGGAAGCGTCGGCTGGATCCTGCGCAGGAAGGTCGCGTTGTCCGGGGTTTCGCGCATGCGTTCCAGCAGGGTCTCCAGGCTGGGCCGGCCGTCGCGGGTCTGGAGGGCCCGGCGCAGACCGCGTACGGCGGTCAACTCTGCGGCAGAGAGCAGGAGTTCCTCGCGACGGGTGCCGGAGGGGTTGATCTCGACGGCCGGGAAGACGCGGCGGTCGGCGAGGTCGCGGCTGAGGCGCAGCTCCATGTTGCCGGTGCTCTTGAGCTCCTCGAAGTAGAAGTCGTCGGCACGGGAGCCGGTCTCCACCAGGGCGGTGGCGAGGATGGTGAGCGAGCCGCCCTCCTCGGCGAGGCGTGCGGCGCCGAAGAACCGCTTGGGGCCGATCAGCGCGGTCGCGTCGACGCCGCCGCTCAGGGTGCGGCCACCGGCGGCGGCCGCGTTGTTGTGGGCCCGGCACAGCCGGGTCAGGGAGTCGAGCAGGATGACGACGTCCTCGCCCGCCTCGACGAGCCGCTTGGCCCGCTCGATGACGAGCTCGGCGAGGGCGGTGTGCTGCCGGGGCGCCTTGTCGAAGGTGGAGGCGTACACCTCGCCGCGCACGGAGCGCCGCATGTCGGTGACCTCCTCGGGGCGTTCGTCGAGCAGGACGACCATCAGCCGGGCCTCGGGGTGGTTGCCGGCCACGGCGGCCGCGATCTGCTGGAGGAGGACGGTCTTGCCGGTCTTGGGCGGGGCCACGATGAGGCCGCGCTGCCCCTTGCCGACGGGAGCGATCAGGTCGGTGACACGGCCGGTGAGCCCGGCTGCCGGGTGTTCGAGGCGCAGCCGCTCCTGCGGGTGCAGCGGGGTCAGGTCGCTGAAGTGGCGACGGCCCCGCTGCTCCTCGGGGCTGCGCCCGTTGACCCGGGCGACCTCGGTGAGGGCGCGCTGGGTGCCGCGTACGCCGTCGACGTGGTCGCCCTTGCGCAGGCCGTACCGGCGGATCAGCTGAGGAGGGACCTGGAGGTCGGAGGGGGAGGGCAGGAGGTCCAGGGGGCGCAGGTGCCCCTTCCCGTTCGCGTCGATGTCGAGGACGCCGGTGGCGACCCGGGCCGGAGCCTGCTGCTGGACTGTGGGGTGTTCGAGTGTGGTGGTCATGAGGGTCGGTCCTTTCACGGACGGAAGTGCATGAGGCATGCGGAACAAGGAAGGGAGGAAGCCGCGAGGGGAGGCGGAGCGAAGACACGCCTCGGCGGCGGGAACAGCACCTCGGGTATGGCACAAGAAGCCCTCGACGAGGTGGTGCTGGGAAGCCGATGTGCCGACCGTGGATACGGTGGACGGTTCGGCTGGTTGAAGAGGAACTGGCACCGGCGCCCGGAACGGGGCGTACACGAGTGCTAGTCGCACTGTACCACGCAGTGCGCGGTCGGGTCTGTGATTCGGGACTCAGCGGCCGGCCAGCAGGCCGTACAGGAGAGGGATGCGCGGCTCGGGCAGGCGCCACCAGCCGGACGGCGTACGGACCATCTGCGGCCAGCGCTGCCAGGGCAGCTCATCGCTCTCCCGCAGTCGCCGCACGGTCAGTCCCACCCCCGTCAACGCGCCGACGACCTCTCCTATTCCGTGCATCCACTCGTAGCTGTCGGTGGCGCCCTCGACGGCCGGGCCGTCGGTGTACGTGTGGGTCGCGTCCCGGCGCACGGGGCCGTCGCCGCCCAGGTAGTCGTGGCGCAGCAGCAGCTCGGGCCCCTCGCCGGGGGCGGGCTTGGGGCCCAGCGAGTTGAGCAGGGGGTGGAACTCGACGATGTACAACCGCGCTCCGGGCCGCAGGAGTCGAGCCACCACGCCGGCCCAGCGTTCCAGGTCGGGCAGGTAGCACAGGGCGCCCTTGCCGGTGTAGACGACGTCGAACTGCCGTCCCTCCAGGGCCTCGACGGCGTCGTAGACGTTCGCGCACACGTAACCGACGTCGAGCCCCGCCTTCGCTGCGATGCCGTTCGCCGCCGCCACGGACGCCTCGGAGAAGTCGAGGCCGACGGCCCGGGCGCCGCGCCGGGCGAAGGCGAGCGTCTCGGTGCCGAGGTGGCACTGCAGGTGGAGCACGTCGCGGCCGGCGAGCTCGCCGAGGTCGTCCCACTCGAAGGCGGCGAACCAGCGCTCGGGGTCGAGGTCCTGGTCGAGGCCGTAGAACCGGCTGGCGAGGTGGACGGGGGTGCGGGCGTCCCAGTTCGCCTGGTTGGCCCGCATCAGCCGAGCGTGCTCGTCGGTGGTCATGACGGCATCCAACCGTGAACGGTCCCGGAATACCAGCCATACGAACCCCCGATGGCCCTTCGCCGACGCATTTCTTGTTCTCGCCAAAGGCCCTCCCTACGCTGCCACCACCGCACTACGGCGGCACGGGACAAGGGACTTGCCAATCATGGGTCGACTGGCCGGGAAAATCGCCTTCATCAGTGGGACGGGAGCCGGAATAGGCCGGGCCGCCGCGCTGGTATTCGCGGCGGAAGGCGCCACCGTATTCGGCTGTGACATCGATGAGCGGAGCGCGGCCGAGACCGTGGAACTCGTCGAGAAGGCCGGGGGAGTCATGCGCTCTTTCGCTCCGGTGGACCTGTCCACCGAGGAGGGGGCCCGGGAGTGGGTCGAAGCCGGAATAGCGGCCCTCGGCGGGCTCGACATCCTCTACAACAACGCGTCCGCCCTGCGCAACGGCCCGTTCGAGACGCTGTCGGCGGAGGACTGGTACTTCACGATCAGGAACGAGCTGGACATCCCCTACTTCTGCACGCGGGCCGCCTGGCCGCACCTGATCGCGCGCGGCGGCGGGGCCGTCCTGAACGTCGCCTCCGTGGCCGCCGTACGGGGCGCGCCCTTCATGCCGATGGTGCCGCACGGCGCCGCCAAGGGCGGGGTGCTGGCGATGAGCAAGCATCTGTGCGCGGCCGGCGCCCCGCATCGCATCCGCGTCAACACCGTCGCCCCGGGCATGATCCGCACCGCCGCGACCGCATCCTTCCTCGACGACCCGGACGGGCCCAGGGAGCATCTGGAGGCGCGGATTCCCGTGGGGCGGGTCGGTGAGCCGGAGGACATCGCGCGCGTGGCGGCCTTCCTGTGCTCCGACGAGGCCGCGTTCGTCAACGGTGCCAACCTCATGGTCGACGGCGGCGACAGCGCGATGGCGGGCTGAGCGGCCGTGACCCTCCGACTCGACCACGTGGGCGTCAACGTACGCGACCTGGCCGCGCAAACCGCCTGGTACCAGAGCGCCTTGGGGCTGAAGACCGTCTTCGAGTTCCGTCTCGACGGGCCCGGTCTGAGCGCCGTGGTCCTGGAGCATCCGCACGGCTGGCGCGTCGAGCTGCTCGCCCGGCCGGGTTCGGTACCCGGGCCGAGACCACCGGACCCGGTCACGGCCGTACTCACCGAGGGCTACGGGCATTTCGCGGTCACGACCCCTGAACTCGATCCCGTCTACGGCGCTTTGGTGGCCCATGGGGCGGCCGAGGTCATGAAACCCGGGCCGTCTCCCGAGCCGGGAGTGCGTATGGCCTGGGTCGGCGACCCCGAGGGAAATCTGATCGAACTCATAGAGAAGAAGACGGAGTGAGGGCACGCGCAATGACGGATTTGATCACCTTGAAAAGACTGGACCGTGGAACGCTCATAGCGTGCTGTCTCGCCGTCGCGGCGGCCCAGTTGTGCATTACCGTTCCCTCGCCCATCAACGGGGAAATCCAGGCCGCATTCGGTGCCTCGGGTTCCCAGGTCGCCTGGGTCACCTCCGCGTTCATTCTCCCGACCGCCATTCTCGAGCTGAATTTCGGCGTGGTGGGCGACCTCTTCGGACGCAAACGCCTGCTGGTGCTCGGCGGACTGGCCCTCGCCCTCGGTGAACTCCTCAACGCCACCGCCCAGAACATCACGATGCTCTGGGTGGGCCAGGCCGTCGCGGGCATAGGGGCCGCGGCCCTCTTCCCCAGCTCCCTGGCGGTGATCGCGGCTGCCACTCCCGAGGAGAAGGACCGGGCCAAGGCGGTCTCGACCTGGGCGCTCAGTATCTCCCTCGCCTCGGCCCTGGGCCCGCTGTCCTCCGGTGTGCTCGCCACGGTCGCCGACTTCCGCTGGGCGTTCGTGCCTCCGGTCGTCCTGGGCCTGGTGGTCGCCGTGGCCTGCGCGAAGCTGGTCACCGACTCCAGGGCGCCCGAGGGGCGGGCACTGGACTGGACGGGACAGATCACCGTCGCCGTCGGCCTGACCGCCCTGCTCTGGGGCATCATCGAGGGCGGCGAGCGTGGGTGGAGCAGTCCGGCGATCGTGGGTTCGCTGACCCTGGCCGTGGTGGCGCTGGTCGCGTTCGTGGTCGCGGAGAAGCGCGCAGTCTCCCCGATGTTCAACCTCGACCTGCTGAAGATCCCGTCGTTCGCCGCGGCAGCCGTGGTCGCACTCGCCGGGATGTTCGGTTTCATCGGCACCGCGTACTGCGTCTCGATCCGCCTCGGCGCCGTGATGCACCTCAGCGCCCTACGGGCCGGAATGCCGTTCGTGATCCTGCAGTTGGTCCCGCTCCTGCTGGCCCCCGTGCTGAGCAGGATGCTCACCCGCCTGGACGCCCGCTGGCTCCTGATGGGCGGTCTGCTGCCCATGGCGGCAGGCCAGTTCTGGATCGCCGCGCTCCCGATCACCACCACCTCCCTCGCCGCGTTCATCGGCCCGGTGCTGCTGCTCGGCATCGGCTTCATCTGCGTCGTGTCGTCCCTGACCTCCGCCGCGGTCAACGCCGTACCGATCCACATGACGGGCATGGCCAGCGGTGCCACCAGCCTGGTGCGCGAGTTCGGTCAGGGGCTCGGACCGGCCGTCATCAGCACGATCGCGATGAGCGCCGCGTCCACCGCACTGGTCGGCAAGCTCAGTGGCGCGGACGCGGGCATGGAGGCGGCCGCAGGCCCCCTCGCCGTCGTCAACGCGGGCAGCGACAGTGCCCGGGCCGCCGCCCAGACCGCCCTCGGCCACGGCATGGCGGTCGGCGTGGTGATCTGCGGCTGTGCCTCCCTGCTCGGGGCCGTGGTCACGCTGCTGCTGGTCCGCAAGAACACCGCGCGTTCGACGGTGGAGGCGGCGGTGCAGCCCGCGTCCGTCTAGCCGACGCCGCACCTGAGAGGCCGGGGCCCCGCCCCGGCCTCTCTTTTCGTGCGACTCGTGCGAACGGCATGTCGATTCCGCGGCCCCTCGTTCGTCGGTGGAGTGCAGGAAGCTCACCGGGCGGACCCATGAAGTACATGCTGCTCGTCTGCGGTGACGACACGGCCGACGCCTCGGGCATGCCCCCGTCGAGCCCTGGGCCGAGGGGCTCGGCGACCGCCGCGTACGACTGCACCGCCGATCGCATACGGGCGAACCTGTGCGCCGAGGCCATCCGGCCGGCCCGCGTCCTGACCCGGCTCATGCCGGACGAGCCCGAGGTGCTCGGCCTGCTCGCCCTCCTGCCGCTGCACGACGCCCGCCGGGCCACGCGCGTGGACGCGGCCGGCGATCCGGTGAGCCTGGAGGACCAGGACCGTACGGCGTGGGACCGGGGGAGGCCGAGGAGGGCGCCGGCCTGCTGGAGAACGCTCTGCGGCGCGGGCGCCCCGGGCCGTACCAGAGCCAGGTTGCCGTCGCCGCCTGCCACACCACCGCTCCCACGGCCGCGGAGACCGACTGGGCCGACATCGCCGGGCTGTACGGCGAACTGCAGCGGTTCGTGCCGTCGGCCGTGGTCCGCCTCGACCGTGCGGTGGCCGTCGGCATGGCCGAGGGCCCCAGGCGGGCCTCGCGCTGGTGGCGGAACTGGAAGGCGAGGGCGAACCGGCCGGCTACCACCTGCTGCCCGCCACCGGCGCCGACCTGCTGCGCCGCGCCGGGCGCCCGGGGGAGGCGGCCGAGGCGTACGAGCGAGCGGTGGAGCTCGTGGAGAGCGAAGCGGAGCGGCGGATCCTGGCACGGCGGCTCGCGGAGTGTCGATCCGCGCAGCGGCCGTTCGTCGGTGGAGTGACCGCAGCTCACACCACTGGAGGTTCCGATGACCGCCCTCGCACGAACGTCTCGCGCACGCAGGATCCGGCAGTTCCTCGCCCTCCCCTGCCTCCCGGGCGCGGCGCCGACCGGCCGAAGGCACCCGCCCTCCCCGACCCGTAGACGCGCACCGGGCACCCCCGACGTCTGGCCGGTGGGGCTCCGCCTGGGCTGCTGCCCGGCGTTGTGAGGTGAGTCACAGAAGGGCTAGGGTGAAGTCGCTTGGAGTACGCCGGGCGGTGCGTCGACCAGCGGCGCGCGACCCGGCCCGTCTCCGGGTGAGGGAAGTGGTCCCCTTGTCCGTCGCCTGGGACGACATCGGCGGGCTCGTCGATGCCCACGAACGGTTTCTGGCGGGTGCGCTCGTCGACTCCACGGTCCGGGACTCGGTGCTCGACTCCTGGAAGCGATGCAGGTCGGCGGGGCTTCAGCCGCACCAGCTGGTGGTCCCCTACGCGCCGGAGCTGACGCTGGATGACCGGTTCCTGCGCGCCGCCGACCCCGTCCTGACGGATCTGAGCGCGTCGTTCACCGAGGTCGGCATCACGATCGCGCTCTGCGACGCGCGGGGCCGTATGGTCCAGCGCCTCGGCGGAGACCGGCAGCTGCGCGACCGCCTGGACGAGGTGCAGTTCGCGCCCGGCTTCGACGCCTCCGAACGGGTCGTCGGCACCAACGGCGTCGGCACCGCGCTGGCCCAGCGCAGCCCCGTCTACGTCGTCGGCCGTGAGCACTTCGCCGACTGCCTCCAGCCCTTCGCCTGCGCGGGCGCGCCCGTCCGCGATCCCTTCAGCGGGCGTATCGAGGCCATCCTGGACCTCACCTGCCTGCGCGCCGACGGCGACCCCGCCATGCTGCGGCTGGTCCGCGAGGCCGCCCACGGCATCGAGGCGCGGTTGCTGGAGCAGTCCACGCAGCGCGAACGGGCGCTGCTCGCCGCGTACCGGCGAGCGGGCCCCGACGTCGGCGGGTGGCCGCGCCAGCCCCGGCTTGCGGCACCCGACCAGGGAGACGGCCACGGCGTCGGCGGCCTCGGCCGCATCGACCTGGCCGTCCTGCGGGAGAAGGCCGAGGAACTCCTCGCCTCGCCCCAGCGCACCCTCGACGAGGTCGTCCTGTCCGGCGGCCGGGTGGCCACCCTGCTGCGCCGCCCGGTCATGGGGGCGGCGGGCGAGACGGGCGTGGTCATCGAGGCCCGGATCCTCGGCGGGCCGCGACTGCGGCAGGCCGGCTCGCCCGTGGCGCGACCGTCCGCGGCCGGAGCGGCCGGAGGCGAACCGCTTGTTGCCGAGAGCGTCACGGACACGCCGCCCGAAGCGGCGCCGACGGCTGCTCGGGCCCTTGCGGATGCCCCGGCCGGACCGGCGCCGGTGACCGTGTCGACCGGCACGGCCGCCTCGACCGCCACGCTCCTGCCGACCACGCCCGCCATGCCCGCCACGTCCGCCAAACCGGTCACCGTGCCCACCGTGACCGCCCCGCCCCTGCCTCCCGCGGGTACCGGCGAGGACCCGTCCGCCCGCCCCCGCGTCGACGACCGCCTGCTCCTCGTCGGCGAACCCGGGGTCGGCCGGCTCGCCGTCCTGGCCCGCAGGCGTCTGGAGTTGCTGCACCACGCCGGGATCCGCATCGGCACCACCCTGGACGTCACCCGCACGGCCGAGGAACTGACCGAGGTGGCCGTGCCCCGGTTCGCCGACTTCACCGCCGTGGACCTCCCGGACGCGGTGCTGCAGGGCGACGAGCCGGGCCAATTCGGAGCAGGGACGGCGCTGCGCCGCATCGCCCTGGGTTCCATCCACGAGTTGCCCCACCTCTACGGCGTCGGCGACCCGGTGCACTACGTCCCGTCCACCCCGCAGGCCCGCAGCCTGGAGAGCAGGCAGTCCGTACTCGAACCCGTCCTCGTCGAGGCCGAGGGCTGGCTCGCCCAGGACCCGGCACGGCTCGAACGCGTCCTCGCGGCCGGTATCCACTCGCTGATCACAGTGCCGCTGCGGGCGCGCGGCGCGACCCTCGGCGTGGTCAGCTTCTACCGCTCCGAGAAGCCCGCCCCCTTCGAGGAGGACGACCTGTCCCTGGCCCAGGAGCTGGCCGGGCGCGCGGCGATCTGCATCGACAACGCCCGCCGCTACACCCGCGAGCACAACACGGCCCTCGCCCTGCAGCGCAGCCTGCTGCCCCGGGGCCGGCCCGAGCAGAGCGCCGTCGACATCGCCTACCGCTACCTGCCCGCGCAGGCCGGAGTGGGCGGCGACTGGTTCGACGTCATCCCGCTCTCCGGCGCCCGGGTCGCCCTCGTCGTCGGCGACGTCGTCGGCCACGGACTGCACGCGGCCGCCACCATGGGCCGGCTGCGGACCGCCGTACACAACTTCTGCTCCCTGGACCTGCCGCCCGACGACCTTCTCACCCACCTCGACGACCTGGTCGGACGCCTCGACCGGGGCGAGGGCTGGGCGGTGGACAACAACCAGGCCGACTCCGGAATCGTCGGAGCCACCTGTCTGTACGCCGTCTACGATCCGGTGTCCCGGCGCTGCACCCTCACCCGCGCCGGGCACCCCTTCCCCGCGGTCGTGGCACCCGACGGAACCGTGGAGTTCGTCGACCTGCCCTCGGCACCGCCGCTGGGACTCGGCGGGATGCCCTTCGAGTCCGTCGAACTGGAGCTGGCCGAAGGCAGCCAGCTCGTCCTCTACACCGACGGTCTGATCGAGGACCGGCACCGGGACATCGACTCCGGCCTGGACCGGCTGCGGACCGTCCTGGCCCACGCCGACCGGGCACCCGAGGACACCTGCGAGGCGGTCCTCGACGCCCTGCTGCCGGAGCGGCCCAGCGACGACGTGGCGCTCCTCGTCGCCCGCACGCACGCCCTGGGGCCCGGGCAGGTCGCCCAGTGGGACCTGCCCAGCGACCCGGCGGTCGTCTCCCGCTCCCGCGCAGCGGTCACCGAGCAGCTGGCCGCCTGGGGCCTGGACGAGTTGGCGTTCACCACCGAACTCGTCGCCAGCGAACTGGTCACCAACGCCATCCGCCACGCCACGGGCCCGGTCCAGCTCCGCCTGCTCCGCGACCGCGCGCTCATCTGCGAGGTCTCCGACGGCAGCAGCACCTCCCCCCGGCTGCGCCGCGCCCGCAGCGAGGACGAGGGCGGACGCGGCCTCTTCCTCGTCGCCCAGCTCACCGAACGCTGGGGGGCCCGCTACACCCCGAACGCCAAGATCATCTGGACCGAGCAGCCGCTGCCACGCACCTCATGAGGCGTCCAGCGCGTTGGTGATCGCCTTCACCCCACCGTGCGCCGCGTACCCGCCGTCGACCGTGATCTCCGCGCCGTTGACGTACGACGACTCGTCGGACAGCAGATACACCACGAGGGGCGCCACCTCGTCGACCGTGCCGGCGCGGCCCTGCGGAGTCATCGCCAGGTGCGCCTGGACGAAGACCGGGTTCGCCGACCCCATCAGCGGGGTCTCGATGTACCCGGGGTGGATCAGGTTCGTACGGATCCCGCGCGGCGCCAGTTCCAGCGCGGCCACCTTCGACAGGCCGCGCAACGCCCACTTGCTGGCCGTGTACGCGACCGCGTGGTGCGCGGTGAGGGCGGCGACCGAGCCGACGTTCACGATGGACGAACCGGCCGGCATCAGCGGGGCGAGGGCCTGGATGCCGAGCAGTGGGCCGGTCGTGTTCACCGCGAACGCCCGCTGCCAGTCGGGGAGTTCGACCTCGCCGAGCCGGGCTCGTACGGGGATGCCCGCGTTGTTGACGAGACCGTGCACCGAGTCCGACTCGGCCGCCAGCCCCGCCCAGTCGTCCGGCGACGACACGTCCAGGTGCCGGTAGCGCACGTCCAGCCCTTCGGCGCGCAGGGACGCGGCCAGCTTCTCGCCGGTTTCGTCCAGGACGTCGGTCGCGACCACCCGCGCACCCTCCCTGGCGGCCGCCGCCACCTCAGCGGCTCCCTGGCCCTGCGCGGCCCCGGTGACGACGACGGTACGGCCCGCCAGGCGGGTACGGGTCACGGCTCCTCCAGGGGATGCGGGACCCCTCCTTCGGGATCCTCCCGTCCACGCTACGAAGCCGCGGTCAGCTCCGGAAACGCACGTTCGCCATAGCTGGCATCCGCCGCGGCGATCTCCCCGGCAGGCTCGTCGAGCGACAGGCCGACCTTCCGCACGGTCTCCCGCAGCCACCGGTGCGCCGGGTCGGAGTGCCGGTTGTGGTGCCAGTACATGGCCTCCACCAGCGGTACGTCCGGGAACGGCGTCGGTACGACGGCACAGCGCGCGAACCCCTCGTAGCGCCGCGCGAGGCGCTCCGGGACCAGGGCGACCAGATCCGTGCCGCCCACCAGGAACGGCAGCACGTTGAAGCCGGGGGTGCTGACCTGCACCCTCGGAGTGATGCCGAGGGTCTCCAGCTGACGGTCGACGGGTGTGAACTTGCCGATGGCGCACGCGGCGTGCGGCATCTCCGCCAGGTCGCGCAGGGCGAGCCGTCCGTCGACCAGACGCGGGTTGTCCGGGTCGACGAGACACACGAACCGGTCGTGCATCACGGCCTCGCTGACGCCGGGCAGCTGGTACCCGAGCGGCACGATCATCAGGTCGTGGCAACGCAGATGCGATTCGGTCTCCAGCTGCCCGTGCACGATGGGATGGAAGTCGATACGGACGCCGGGCGCCTCCTGGGCGATGACCCGCAGCAGCGGCTCCACGAACACCGTCATCACGTAGTCGGACATCACCACCGAGAACCGCTGCCGACTGCGCGCAGGGTCGAAGTGCCTGGTCAGCGACAGAGCCTCCGCCGCCTTGTGCAGGGACGCCTGCACGACCGGCAGCAGCCGCTCGGCGAGCGGTGTCAGCTCGTACTCGCGGCCCACGCGCACCAGCAGCTCGTCGTTGAAGTGGCGCCGCAGCCGGGCCAGCGAGCCGCTCATCGCGGACTGGCTGGTGGACAGCCGCACCCCCGCGTGGGTGACGTTCTTCTCCTCCAGCAGGGCTTCCAACGCCACCAGAAGATTGAGATCGATCGCTCCGAGACCCACAGGTGCTCCTTCCGGCCGCGTCTTTGAAGCCCGGTGGAACGGGAGCGTATCGACCGTGTTCCACCCGAGGAAGAGCTGGAGCACGAACTCACAGGGATGCGATGACAGCCATCCGAGCCGCGGATATCAGCAGGTCGGAAGGGCTTACGGCCGCGGTGTGCGACCCCGCTTGCGCGCCCGCGGCAGATACGCGTCGGTCCGGCCGGGCACCACGCGGTTGGAGAGGGTGCCCAGGCGCTCCACGGCGAGCGTCACCTCGTCGCCGGGCCGCAGCGGCGGCGGCGTGCGCTCACCGGCCCGCCCCCAGAACTCCGCGAGCGCACCCCAGCCGCAGGTACCCGAGCCGAGGACGTCTCCGGGGCGCACCCAGGTGTCGCGGGCGGCGTAGGCGATCATCTCCTCGAACGTCCACGACATGTTGGCGAGGGTGTCGCGGCCGATGAGCTCGCCGTTGAGCGTGACGGTCATCTCCAGGTCGAGGAAGCCGTCCGCGTCGCGCCGGTCCGCCACCTCGTCCGCGGTGACCAGGTACGGGCCGAGTGTGTTGGCGAAGTCCTTGCCCTTGGAGAAGCCGAGACCCAGGTTCTTCTCGGGCTTCTGCAGATCGCGCGCGGACCAGTCGTTGAAGACGAGGTAGCCGACGATGTGCTCGCGTGCCGTCTCGGGCGTGAGATCACGGCCGGAACGTCCGATGACGGCCCCCACCTCCAGCTCGAAGTCGAGGACCGAGCAGCCGGCGGGCACGGGCACGTCGTCATGGGCGCCGTATGCCGCGTGCGGGTTGGTGAAGTAGAAGTTGGGCGCCCGGTACCACTCCTCGGGCACGTGCTCCAGCCCGTCCAGCGACTTGGACACCCCCTCGATGTGTGCCTCGAAGCCGACGAAGTCGCGGATGGACGGCGGCTTCAGCGGCGGCAGCAACCGCACCTGATCCACCGTCAACTCACCCGGCTCACGCAGCGCCTCGACTCCGGCGGCGTGCAGGACGTCCTGCTCGATCAGCGTCAGGAGGGTGAGTCCCTCAGGCAGCGGACGGATGATCCCGTCCCGCACGACCCCGGCGCGCTCCACGCCCCCGTACTCGTATGTCGCGAACCGCATGGCTCACTGCTCCCAGTGGTTGGTGTTGGTGACGGTCCCCGTGCTCAGATAACCCGCGAACAGGCCCTTCGGGTCGCGCACGGACCGGATCTCCTGAAGCCGCCGCCACTGCGCGTCGCCCATGAACCTGAGCCGGCGGACGGTGAAGTCGGAGTCCCCGAGGTACTGGCCCGCCGTCACCGGCTGCATGGCGGCCATCGCCCCGTCCAGCCAGGCACGCAGTTCGCCGTCCCGCTCGGGCTCGTCGTGGACGACGTAGGTCGCGCAGTAGATCTCCGACTGCAACGAGAAGGCCATGTCGGGCAGTTCGCGCAGCGGGGCCATGGAGAACCAGATGGTGAAGGTCTGCCGGGTCGGGTGCTTGGTGAACGCCTTGCGGATCGCCGGGACGACCTCCTCGGCGGGCCCGGTCAGCCAGGCGTTGTCGACGAGGTAACGGTGACCCTCGGGGTTGGCCGTGCGCTGGCCCTGCAACAGCTCGGCGAACGTGGTGGGCTGCGCCTCGACCCGCACCAGGGCCCGGTCCGCGTACGGACTGGCGTGCAGCGGGGAGAGCGCCTCGGTGGCCTGCTCCGGCGTGTCCGTCATCGACACGCCCGTCACCAGCAGCACCGGCTCCTCGAAGCCGGGCGGGGTCTGGGTGAGCGCGACGATCTCCACCAGGTCGGAGACGGTGTGATGCATGCCGTGCAGCCAGGTCATGACCTCGTCGAACAGGCCGAGCGGGTAGGCGTGCACGGTGTGCGCCAGATGCCGTGGCAGTGGACGTGTCCGCAGGTGGAAGCGGGTGACGACGCCGAAGAAGCCGGGTCCCGCACCACGCGCCGCCCAGAACAGGTCGCTGTTGCGCGTCTCGTCGGCGCGTACGAGCTCGCCCTCGGCCGTGACGACGTCGATCGCCACGACGTTCTCCGCCGCCCACCCCCAGCCGCGCGCGTTCCAGCCCTGCCCGCCCTGCAGCAGGAAGCCGCCGATGCCGACGGAGGGGCAGTGCCCGCCGTTGAAGAACCGCCCGAACTCACCCAGGTACGGGTTGAGTTCGTCGCCACCCTGGACGCTGGGCGTCGCCGTCACGATCCCGCTCCGGTCGTCGTAGGCCATCTCGCGGAAGTCCCCGAGGTCGATCAGCAGCGCGTCCTCGCGCACCGACCAGGCGGCCCAGCTGTGCCCGCCGGAGCGGACGGCCACCTGCCAGCCGCGCTCCAGGGCGAGCCGTACGCCCTCGACGACGTCCTGTTCCGTGCGTGCGTTCAGTACGGCGGCCGGCGTACGGTCCGACGGGCGGCGGCCGTTGAAGACCCGGCCGAGCACTGCCTCCTCGAAGCCGGTGTCGCCGGGGAGGCGGAGGGTGCCGGAGAAACGGTCCACGGGGGTCCTCACTTGACGGCGATGGGGTTGACCGGCGCGCCCACCGCCCCGGTGACCGGGAGTGGTGCCGCGACCAGCAGGAATTCGTAGACGCCGTCGGCCGCGCAGTCCTCGGCGAGGGCCTCCAGGTCCCACATCTCGCCCAGCGGCAGGCCCATGTTGGGGATGGCGATCTGGTGCAGGGGGGACATCGCGGGCTCGGCGAACTCGTACGGGCGCACCTCGAGCCCCCAGGTGTCGGAGGCGATCGCCGCGATCTCCGTGCGGTGCAGCCAGCCGAGCGAGGTGAAGGAGAGGCCGGGTGCGTCACCGGCGGCATAGCCGCCCCAGGCGCCCAGTCGTCGTACGCGGCCCAGCTGGCCGGTGCGGACGAGGACGAGATCGCCGCGGCGGACGGTGGAGGTCGCGCCCTGGGCCTCGATCGTGGCGCGCAGGTGTTCCTCCAGGACGGGGAAGCCGTCGGGGAGTTCACCGAGTTCGTCGCCCACCGCCCGGCCGACGTCGAGGAGGACGCCCCGCCCGGTGAACGCGTCCGCCATGTGCTCGATGCCGGTGACGGAGTCCCCGACACCGTTCACGATGGTGCACGAACGGCCGTTCCACGCCTGCTTGTTGTCGAAGATGTGGCCCAGCCCGTCCCACTGGGTGGAGGCCTGCAGCGGCATCACCACATGGTCGTCGGCGCCGCCGAAGCCGTGCGGGAAGCCCTGCGTGTCGGCGGCCGCGTCCGACCCGGTGTCCTTCATGTAGTGGACCGGGTTGATCCGGCCGCGGAAACCGCGCTGCGGGCCCGACTCGTTGAACTCCAGGGCGAGCGAGAAGGCGTGTCCGCGCCGGACCAGGCCCGCCGCGTGCGCGCGTATCGCGTCGTCGAGGAAGTTGAGGGTACCGAGCACGTCGTCCTGGCCCCAGCGTCCCCAATTGCGGTATGCGGTACGGGCCTTGGCGAGTTCTTCCTCGATCGGACCGAGAGCGGGACCGAGCGTCATCGGGTACGTCCTTTCAGCAGCAGGTCGAGAGCGTTGCCCCCGGCGACGGCGTCCCGGGCGGCCGGGGCGAGCCCGGCGGCATCCAGACGGGCCACCGGATCGTCCACGCCCATGTCGAAGGGGTGGTCCGTGCCGAGGACGACCCGGTCGGCGCCCACCTCCTCGACCAGGTGGCGCAGGGCGCGCGGGGTGTACACGAGCGCGTCGAACCACATGCGGCGCAGATAGGTGCTCGGCGGCTCGGCGCAGCCGCGCGCGTCCTGCCGTTTGTGCCAGGCGTGGTCGGAGCGTCCGATGTACGTCGGCAGATAGCCGCCGCCGTGCGCGGCCACCAGCTTCAGGCGGGGGAAGCGGTCGAGGACACCGGTGAAGATCAGATGCGAGAGCGCGACCGTCGTCTCCACCGGCTGGCCGACGGTGTTGCCCAGATAGCGGGTCGCCAGCCGGGCGCCCAGCGAGCAGCCCCACGGGTGCACGAAGACGACCGCGCCCAGCTCCTCGGCCCTGCGCCAGACGGGGTCGTGCGCGGGGTCCGCCAGCTCCCGGCCCTCGACGGTCGTCGAGACGCTGATCCCGTACAGGCCGTACTCGTCGACCGCCTGCTCCAGCAGGCCGGCCGCGAGGTCCGGATGCCGGAGCGGGACCGTGCCCAGTCCGTGGAGCCGGTCGGGTGCGCCGGCGCAGTGCTCGGCCACTGCTTCGTTGACGGTACGGGCCAGGCGTACGGCGAGTTGCTCGTCCGCCCAGTAGTGGTGCATCGGCATCGGGCCGACGACCTGCATGTCGACGTTCATCGCGTCGAGGTCGGCGAGGCGGATGGCGGTGTCTGTCAACTTGGGTGCCAGCCGCTGGAGTTGGGAGCGGTTGACGGCCAGCGACTCGGGGGAGTGGGCGTGCTGCTCCGCCGCCAGTTCGGCGACGAGACCCGGTGTGCCCGCGACGAGGGCATCGGCGGCGGGGACCGAGAGATGGCCGTGGAAGTCCACGACGGCCACGCTCATGCGGCCGCCGTCAGCGAGTCGAGGGTCTCCGACATGATCCGGGCGGGGTCGGCGCCGGGCGTGCCGGGGTTGATCTCCCACCGGGCGAGCTGGAGCGAGTTCTCCAGCACCATCCGTACGCGGGGCAGCCGCCGGGCCATGAAGTGGGCCAGCGACTTCTCCACCGGTTCGTCCCCGCAGACCAGGTCGGCCAGCAGGACCGCGTCCTCCATGCACATCGCGGCGCCCTGCGCGATCAGTGGCGGGCAGGCGTGCGCGGCGTCGCCGATGACCGTCGTACGGCCGCGGAACCAGGGCTCGTCGACGAGGATCGCCTCGATCCAGCGGTAGTCGACCGCGGTGTCCTCGGGCAGCGAGGCGAGGATCCGGCCCCAGGTGCCGCCGTATCCGGTGCCGCGCTCGCGCAGCAGGGGGAGGGGGGCGCGCGAGCCGACCAGGGAGGTGTCGAGGTTCTCGTCGAGGAGGTAGGCGTAGCACTGGTCTGCGGAGATGGGGCTGTAGCCGGCCTTGAAACGGGGGCCGCCGTAGTAGACCTCGGCGCAGTCCATCTCGGCGGGGCGGTCCGCGACGACCCGGAAGATCGACATGCCGACCGGGCGGGGAGTGGTGTCGATGCCGATCAGCTGTCGCATCCGCGAGTTGATGCCGTCGGCTCCGACCACCAGGTCGTAGCGACCGGTGGAGCCGTCGGTGAACGTCACGTCCACGTGGTCGGCCGACGGGTCGAGGCGGTCGACGCTCAGACCGAGGCGGACGGTGACGCCGTGCGCGTGCACCGCGTCGCACAGCGCGTCCTGAAGGTCCGAGCGCAGGGCGCCGGCCGTGGACGGCAGGTCCGGGCCGCCGGTGTGCGGGGTCGGCAGCTCGGCGAGCAGCCCGCCGTCGGCGCGGCGCAGCCGCATCATGTCGAACGGCACCGCGCGGGCCAGCACCCGATCGAGGACCCCCACGGAACGCAACGCCTTCAGCGCGTTGCCCTGGAGGGTGATGCCGTGGCCCACACCGAACCACTGGGGTGAGATCTCGACGAGCTCGACCTCGGCGCCGCGCTGGGCGAGCGCCAGGCACAGCACGCTTCCGGTGATGCCGCCGCCGACGACGAGCACCTTGTGTACGGGCATGGGGCGATCCTTGCGAACTAGAGGAGAGGGGGCGGGCTGCGCGAGGAGGGGCTAGCCGAAGAAGCGCGGGCCGAGC
Organism: Streptomyces sp. MMG1533; assembly: GCF_001279775.1. Classification (GTDB taxonomy): domain Bacteria; phylum Actinomycetota; class Actinomycetes; order Streptomycetales; family Streptomycetaceae; genus Streptomyces. The sequence goes on from NZ_LGDG01000122.1 coordinate 46,457, forward strand.
TCGACGTAGTGCTCCACGTCCGGCGGCTCGGCGAAGAACGGTCCGACCAAGGCCCGCCAGCGCAGGAAGCGTTCCGACTCACGGAAGCCGACCGTGTGCGCCTCGACCGACTCCCAGCCGACCAGCAGCAGGAAGACGCCGGGCCGCTCGGCGCAGCGCAGCAGCTCGGCCCAGCGGAATCCGTCCGCCTCGGCCGGCACCTCGCGGGCCTTGCCGAAGACCTCCTGGAACTCGTCCTCCCGGCCGGCCTCGACGGTCAGCAGGGCATGCTCGACGACCACGTCAACTCCTCGGGTTCTGGGGTGCTCCGAGCCTGCGTGGCGGTCGATGCAGGGTCAACGGATCGAGGCATCGGCAAGGGGGACGGCATACATCCCGTACGGCGATGGAGTCGCCGCGCGGCGGAGCCGCACATCGATGCGGCCAGGGGCCGCGGCCCCGGTGATGGCAGGCATCGCGAACGGCCATTTCCGCTCCCGGTCCGCGCTGCCTAGCGTCGAAGCGAGCCGAGCCCCCACCCGTACGAGGAGAGCCGCCCGTGCCCGATCCCCTGCCCACCCATGCCGGACCCTTCGCGCTCGGCACGTTCGGGAGCGCCGCAGGTCCCTTCCCCGGCCTGGTCACCGGCTCGCGCGTCCGCGACCTGTCCGACGCGGTGACGTCCGTACGTGCCCTGCTCGACGACTGGGACACCTGGCTGCCCCGCCTCCACGAACTCGCCGCAGCTGCCGACGGCACCTGGCACGACCTGGCCGGCCTGCGCGTCCTCGCGCCCGTCGAGCCGGGCCAGATCCTGCAGAGCGGCGCCAACTACCGCAAGCACGTGGTCGATCTGGTCGCCGCCGAAAAGGAGAGCGTGCACGGGGCCACCCCCGAGGAGGCCCGCGCCGACGCCGAGCGGATGATGGACGAGCGGATCAGGAACGGGGTGCCGTACGTCTTCCTCGGCTCGCCGCGCGCGATCTGCGGACCGTATGACGACATCCTCCTCCCGGCGCTGGGCGAGCAGCACGACTGGGAGCTCGAACTCGCCCTCGTCATCGGGAAGCCGGGCAAGAACATCGCCGTCGAGGACGCCCTCGACCACGTCGCCGCCTACACCATCTGCAACGACCTCACCACTCGCGACCGCCTCTACCGGCCCGATCTGAAGGCGATCGGAACCGACTGGTTCACCGCCAAGAACGCCGACACCTTCCTGCCGACCGGGCCCTTCCTGGTGCCGGCCGCCTTCGTCGGCGACCCGAACGAGCTGCGCATCACGCTGCGCCACAACGGTGTCGTCCGTCAGGACGAGTCCACCAAGGACATGATCTTCGACATCCCGCGGCTCATCGCGTACGTCTCCACGACCACCACCCTGCGCCCCGGCGACCTGCTGCTGACCGGGTCCCCGGCGGGCAACGGCGCCCACTGGGGCGTCTTCCTCCGGCCCGGGGACGTCGTCGAGGCGGAGATCACCGGCCTGGGCCATCAGCGCAACACCGTCAGGAGTCAGGCATGAGCTTCCAGCCCATCACCCATCTGCGCCATGTCGACCTGGCCGTACCGGACTTCGAGCGCCAGCGCGCCTTCTACGGCACCACCTGGGGCCTGACGGAGGTCGCCAACGACAGCGGTCTCGCCTTCTTCGCCGCCGAGGGCAGCCCCGAGCAGTACGTCGTCCGGATCCGCGCGGACGAGCGGAAGCGGATGGACCTGGTGGCCTTCGGGGCGGCCTCGACCGCCGACGTGGACGAACTGGCGGTCCGACTCGGCCGGGCGGGAATCCAACTCCTCGGCGAGCCAGCGGTGTTGGACACACCCGGCGGCGGCTACGGCTTCCGCTTCTTCGACCCGGACGGCAGGGTCGTCGAGGTCTCCGCGGACGTCGCCACCCGCGCCCACCGCAGGATCGAGGAGCGCGAGGCGATCCCGGTACGGCTCTCGCACTGCGTGATCAACTCCCAGGACCCCGAAGGACTGCGGGACTTCTACGTCCGGCACCTCGGCTTCCGGCTCACCGACACCCTGTACTCGACGCACATGGGCGACCTCATGTACTTCCTGCGGTGCAGCCCCCTGCACCACTCCTTCGCCATCGCCCGCGGCCCCCATGTCTCCCTGCACCACGCGTCGTTCGAGATGCGGGGCGTCGAGGAGTACATGCGCGGCACGGGCCGGGCGTTGCGCGCGGGGACCCGGCTGACCTGGGGTCCCGGCCGGCACCTGGCGGGCGACAACACCTTCGCCTACTTCCACGACCCGCACGGCAACACCGTCGAGTACACCACCGAACTCGCCGTCCTCGAAGAGGACCTGTGGCACCCGGGCCGCCACGACGTCGACGACCCGATCACCCAGGACCAGTGGGGCACCGCCGACCCGATGAGCGAGTCGGTCGCCAAGGAGCAGTTCAACGACCCCGACGTGCTCTTCGAAGCGCCGCCCGTCTGATTCCCCCCTTGAGACCTTGAGACCTTGAGAAAGGCCGCCGTTGTGGCAACGATCCTGAAGCACGCCGTACCCAAGGCCGAGGTCACCGCCTCGCTCGACCAGGTGCGCGAGACCGTGGCGGGCGTCGTCGCGGACATCCGTGACCGCGGTGACAAGGCCGTGCGCGAGTACTCCGAGAAGTTCGACGACTGGAGCCCCGGCTCTTTCCGGCTTGGCGACGAGGAGGTCGAGAAGATCGTCGCTTCGGTGCCGGAGCAGGTCATCGCCGACATCCGTTTCGTGCAGGACCAGGTCCGCACCTTCGCCCGCCATCAGCTGGACTCCCTGCGGGAGTTCGAGGTGGAGACCCTGCCGGGCGTACGGCTCGGCCAGAAGCACATCCCGGTGCAGGCGGCGGGTGCCTACATCCCCGGCGGCCGCTATCCGCTCACGGCCTCCGCCCACATGACCGTCGTCACCGCCAAGGTCGCCGGCGTCCCCCGCGTCGTCGCCTGTACGCCGCCCATCCACGGCGAGATCCCGGCCGCCACCGTCGCCGCGATGCACCTGGCGGGTGCCGACGAGATCTGGCTGCTCGGCGGGGTCCAGGCGGTCGCCGCGATGGCCGTCGGCACGGACTCGATGGCGCCCGTGAACCTGATCGCCGGCCCCGGCAACGCCTACGTCGCCGAGGCCAAACGGCAGCTCTTCGGGCAGGTCGGCATCGACCTGTTCGCCGGGCCGACCGAGATCCTCGTCCTGGCCGACGAGCACGCCGACCCCTTCGTCTGCGCGGTCGACCTGCTCTCCCAGGCCGAGCACGGCCCGGACTCCCCGGCCGTCCTCGTCACCACCTCCCGCGAGGTCGCCGAGCGGACCATCGCCGAGGTCGAACGGATTCTGCCCGGCATGCCCACCCGCGACTTCGCCGGACCTGCCTGGCGCGACCACGGTCAGGTGCACGTCGTCGACTCGTCCGACGAGATGTACGCGCTCGCCGACGAACTCGCCTTCGAACACGTCGAGGTCCTGACCGCCGACCCCCGCGAGGCCCTGGCGCGGATGACCCAGTACGGCGCCCTGTTCCTCGGCGAGGGCACCTGTGTGTCGTTCGGCGACAAGGTGATCGGGACCAACCATGTGCTGCCCACACGTGGTGCCGCGCGCTACACCGGCGGCCTGTGGGTGGGGAAGTACCTCAAGACGGTGACCTACCAGGAGGTCACCGACACCGGCTCGCAGGCCCTGCTGGGCCGCGTGTGCGGCCGGGCCTCCCGAGTCGAGCTGTTCGAGGGCCATGCCCGCTCCGGCGACGTACGGGCCGCGAAGGCCGCGGGAGACGCGCTGCCGTGGAACACCCCGTGAGCCCGGCGGCCGGCCGTACGGCACTGGTCACGGGTGGCGGAGGACCGCTGGGGCGGGCCTTCGCGCTCGCCCTGACGAGGGCCGGGGCGGCCCGCGTGATCCTCGTCGGGCGGGGCGAACCGGCCCTCGCCGACGTGGCGGTGCGGGTGACCAAGGAAGGCGGGGACGCCCGTACGGCCGTGTGCGACGTGTCCGACCCGGCGTCGGTACGACAGCTCGCCGCCGAACTCGCCGACGAGGACGTGTCACTGCTCGTCAACAACGCGGGAGTGGCGGGGCCCGTGAAACCGCTCACCGACGTCGACCCCGACGAGTGGGACGACGTCTTCGCGGTCAACGTCCGCGGCGTGTATCTGATGTGCCGGGCCTTCCTGCCTCCGATGATCGCCGCAGGACGCGGCGACATCGTCAACGTCGCCTCGGTCAGCGGCAAGCGCCCGCTGCTCAACCGCACCCCCTACACCGCCTCCAAGATGGCGCTCCTCGGCCTGACCCGCACCCTGGCCGGCGAGGTCGGCCCCCAGGGCATCGCCGTCAACTCCCTTTCACCCGGCCCCGTCCGGGGCCCGCGCATGGACCGCAATTTCCGCCTCACCGCCGAACTGACCGGCTGCACGGTGGAACAGGCCGAACACGACTTCGTCTCCCGCGCCGCCCTCGGCCGGCTCGTCGAGGAGGACGAGGTGGCCCGGTCCCTGGTGGCGATGCTGTCCATGCCGGGCTTGTGCGGCGCGGACATCGACCTGTCGGCGGGGATGGTCGCACCGGCCTAGGGCTGCCCGAGCCGGCGGCGGTCGCCGCAGTGCCGTAGCGGCCGGCGCGGGCGTCTGTGACCACCCTGTGTAATCGCCATGAAGTAGGCCGTGTGATCCGAGGCATCGGCTTCCGGGATGCGTGCACGAGGACCCTACTGCCTGGTGGGATCGGCTGATTCACTCCCTCGTGCGCACCTTCAGGTGCCCCCGCCCGGGCCGTCGGGACCGTTTTTCCGACGGCCGTCCGGTCACACTGCGCGACGGCGCACTCCAATTCTGGGAAGGCAAGCCATGACGCTGATCACCCGACGCTCGATCCTGATCGCCGGCACCGCGACGGCCGGAGCGCTGCTGGTGCCGACTGACACCGCCGTAGCCGCGCCGACTACCACGAAGGGCACGGGCGGCCGGATCTCGGTCGGAGCCGGTGAGACGTACGAGGTTGCTCAGACCACCCGGGTGAGCATGCTGTCCGTCGCCGAGGGAGGCGCGATCGTGGCGCCCGACGGGCACGCCCTCACCCTCACCGTCGACGGCGTGGAGAGCGGACAGCTCCTGGCGGAGACCGGCGGTACCGTGACGCTGATCCAGGCCGGCACCTACCGGGGTGACCTGGTCCTCACGGTGGCCGAGGCCAACGACGTCACGTACGAGACGCTCACCTTCCCCTTCCGCCAGGCGCTGTACGTGGACGGCGACGGAGTCGTGCGCGACAAGTCCGTCCTTGCGGCCGTACGCGGCGGCAGGCTCACCGACGCCGTCGCCCGTGGCGTCTCCATCACCTCGACCGGTGAGTGCTTCGACGGCGTCTACGTGCAGGACGGCACGTACCGGCTGGAGCGGCCCACCATCTCCCTCACCGGCAACGGCCGTTGCGACTTCGCGGGCTACGGAGCCGCTGTGGTCGGCGACGGTCCGGCGACCACGCTGGTCCTGGACGGAGCACGTATCAGCACCAAGGGCGTCGTCCGTACCGCCGTCATCGCCAACGACGGTGCCAACGTCCTCGTGAAGAACTCCCGCCTGCACACCCGCAACGGCGTGCTGCCCGCCGACTACCAGGCCACCGTCGAGACCCCGCACATGCAGTCCGTGCCCTGGATGCTCGGCCTCGACGGCAACGTCCGCGCCACCAACCTCATCGGCCAGAACAGCAAGGCCACCTACCTCAACTCCACGGTCTTCTCGCAGACATGGGGCGCCCTGTCGGTCGAGGGCGGCAGCGGCCTCGAACTCACGGCGATCAACAGCCACATCGGGAACACGGGCGAGTACGGCTACGGCACCTACGCCATCGGCGACGCCACCGTCCGCGTCCTCGGCTCCCGGCTCGACGTCGGCAGCTACGCCACCATCTGCGCCGGCCCCGCGGCCACCGTCCACTACGGCGACAGCACCCGCAAGAAGCTCGCGGCACTCAACGCGAAGCTGGAACTGGGGCTCACCGACGCCGAGTTGGCGGCCACGCCGGTCCGCAGCACCGTCGTGAACTCCGGGCACTTCGGCTACATGTTCTTCGGCGCCGGCACGCTGACCCTCGACGGCGGCACGGTGGTCAACTCCGAGCGGGCCACCTTCCTCAACAAGGGCCAGCAGACCGCCATCACCGTCGACGGCTCGCGCGGCGCCCGCCTCAACCCCCGCGACGGGATCATCCTCCAGATGATCGAACTGGACGACCCGGGCCCGGTGAACGTCGACGGCAAGATGATGAACACCGGCGTCTACACCGAGCCCACCGACGACCCGACGAAGGACCCGAGCTTCGACGTCACCACCGCCCACACCACCGACGGAGCCGCCACCTTCACCTCCATCGCGCTCAAGGGAGACTTCCACAACGGCGTGCGCACGGGAAGGAACATGGTCCTGACCTTCGAGGACGCGACCGTCGAGGGCGTCCTCACGGCGTCGAGGGCCAGGCACCGGGTGGCGACGATCGACTCCTCGAACTTCCAGGAGCTGGGCATCGTCACCAACACCCCCCAGCCCGCCGTCAACAACGGCGTGATCGTACGGCTGAACAGCGGCTCCACATGGACGGTCACCGGCACCTCGTACCTCACCTCGCTCACCCTCGCCGCCGACGCCACGCTCCGGGCACCGCACGGCACCTCGGTGACCATGACCGTCGACGCAACCGCGACGGCGATCGAGCCGGGCCGCACCTACACCGGGGCGATCACTCTGGCCGTCGTACGCGACCAGTGACCACGAAGGCGAGCGCGTTGTCGCCGTCCTCGGGCAGCGCGCTCCCCTAAGCTGACCCGGATGTTCAGCCCCGAAGGTCCCAGTCTCCGCGAACTCGCCGTCCAGGCGCTGTCGTCCGTCGAGCGCGGCTACGACCTGCTCGCCCCGAAGTTCGACCACACCCCGTTCCGTACGCCCGACTCGGTGCTTGACGCGGTGGCCTCGGCGCTCCGCCGTATGGGCCCCTTCGACGCCGGCCTCGACCTGTGCTGCGGCACCGGCGCCGGCGTCGCCGTGCTGGCACAGGTGTGCCGGCACCGCGTCACCGGGGTCGACTTCAGTGCGGGCATGCTCGACGTCGCACGGGAACGCGCCAGGCCCGCCGGGCCGCACGTTTCGTGGGTGCGTGCGGACGCCCGCGCCCTCCCGTTCGGCGCCGCCTTCGACCTCGTCGTGAGCTTCGGGGCGTTCGGGCACTTCCTGCCGCGCGAGTTGCCGGGACTGTTCGACCAGGTGCACTCCGTACTGCGACCGGGAGGTTCCTTCGCGTTCCCCGTACTCGCCCCGCCGCGTCCCGCGTCCCGTGCCTACTGGATGCTGCTGGGATTCGACGCGGTGATGCGGGTGCGCAACGCCGTGTGGCGGCCGCCGTTCGTCATGTACTACCGGGCCTTCCGGCTCTCGGACGTACGGAGGGAACTGGAGCGGGCCGGATTCGAGGTGGACCTGCATGCCCTGCCCGAGTTCGGGCACCGGCGGGACGGCAGCCCACGGGTGAGGATGGTCGTGGCCCGCAGGCTGCCGTAGCCGGGGTGGACGCCGGCTCCGGACGAAGGCGGGCAGGCCGGCGTCGAAGGCCTGCCCGAACCTGCCGGCCTTCTCCGAGCCGCACCTCCGGCGGGTTCTCGCCTACGCGTGACGCACCTGCCGGAGTCCGACGATGATCACGCCGACTTCACCCGCGCCGGCCTGGACGCCGGTGACGCCGTCCTCGCCGGGGGCCGGACGGTACGGCCCCCGAAACCCGGGAGCGGACGCGCTACGAGTCCCTCCTGAACGTAGCCTTCGCCCGCAACCGCCACTGGATCCTGTGCCCGTACGACCCCCGTGCCCTGCCGGAGTCCGTGCCGGCGGGGCTTGGCACACGCACCCCGAACTCGCCCTGGGAGCCCGCGAGTCGACGCGCAGCGGGCACTACACCAAGCCCAGGGACGACGACGAGGGCCCGGCACTGCTGCCCGCCGGGCCGGCCGACATCCCCTGCGCCCGCGGAAGTTCGGCCGCGGTCCGTCGTTCCCGCGCCGCTGACGCCCGGCGCCCGGGCCTGTCCGAGCAGCGGACGCACGACTTGGTGGCCGCGGTGCACGAGGCCGTCGTCAACGCCGTGTGCTACGGCGGCGGACAGGGCGTGGTGCGGCTGTACTTCCCGGCACCCCCGACGAGACCGGTGAGGTCACAACACCCTGTACAGGGCGTCGATCAGTGCCATCTTCCGCGGGTCGTCGGCGATGTGGGGCCCCATGCGGTTCATCACGTACCCCAGTGAAGCTCCCGCCTCCGGGTCGGCCAGTCCGCACGATCCGCCGAACCCGTCGTGTCCGAAAGCCCGCGGGTTGGGCCCGTAGGACCCGTTCGGCCCGCTGAGCCACAAGCCCAGCCCGATCTCCGTCTCGTTCTCGAAACCGGCACCGAGCACCAGGTCGCGGCAGCTGCCCTGCCCCTCGCGCACCCGCTCGGCGGCGTCGGGGGAGAGGACGCGGTGGCCGTCGTGCGATCCCCGGCCCGCGAAGATGCCGTAGAGCGCGGCGACGGCCCGCGCTGTGCCGTGGCCGTTCGCGGCGGGGATCTCGGCGGCCCGCCATTCGGGCAAGTTGGCCTCGGCCGCGCCGACCAGGGGGTTGGCCACTGAGGCGAGCGCGACGGGCGCCAACTGGCTGAAGACCGCGGCCTGTTCACTGCTCGACGCGGTCGGCGGATGCACGAGCTCGGCGGCCCGCCCCGCCTCCTTCTCCGGCAGCCCGACCGTGAAGTCGATCCCGAGCGGCCCGGTCACCTCCCGCTCCAGGAATGCCCCCGGCAGCAGCCCGGACACCCGCCGCACGACCTCCCCGACCAGGAAACCGTACGTCAGCGCGTGATACCCGGACCGTGTCCCCGGCTCCCACCAGGGTTCCGTCGCGGCGAGCCGCTCCACGGTCAACTCCCAGTCGCAGAGCTGGGCGAGCGTGTGCGGCTCCCGCAGCCCCGCCAGGCCGGCCCGGTGCGACAGCAGATGCCGTACGAGGACCTTCCCCTTGCCGGCCGCGGCGAACTCCGGCCAGTACAAGGCCACCGGCGCGTCGAAGTCGAGCAGTCCCCGGTCGGCGAGAATGTGCGCGCACAGCGCCACCGGGCCCTTCGTCGTCGACCACACGTTGACCAGCGTGTCGCGCTCCCACGGGCGGGTGCGCGCCGCGTCGGACCAGCCGCCCCACAGGTCCACCACGGTCTCGCCACCGACCACGACCGTGACCGCGGCGCCGAGCTCCCCGCGGTCCCGGAAGTTCTCCTCGAACGCCGTTCGCACCGCGCCGAAGCGTTCGTCGCAGTGGCCGTGGACCGTCGACTCGTTCTGGGACATGGACCCTCCGTCGTCCGCCGGAAGCCCGGGGCGCGTCGCTGCGACCCGGGCTCCATGAACGTACCGACTGGTCGGACTGGGCGGAAGGTGTCGTACGCGAAGGCCTCAGCGGAAGAACAGCGACCCTTGCGGCTCCCGATGGTCCGGAGCGGTGTGCCAGTAGTCGCGGGACTCGACGGCCAGGCCGGCTCCGTCGAACCGCACGAAGACACAGCCGGCCAGCGTGGACGCCGCGCCGCCCTCCTGCGCGAACACCCGGAACTCGGCCACCGCGACCCCGTCCCGGCCGACGACGGGCGCCGAGAACCGGACGTCCCTCACCTGCTCCTCCGCGAACGACCAGCGCAGATACGCCGCCAGCTCGGCCCGGCCGCGGTGCGGCTCGCGGAACGGCATGGAGCGATGCACGCAGTCCTCGGCGTACAGCTCCAGCAGCGCGGCCACGTCATGCTCGGCCCAGGCCCGCTCCCACACCCGCACGAACCGCTCCGCGGCCTCAGCTGTGTCCACCGGCGCTCCCTCAGGCGTACGCCCGCAGCCAGCGCACCTTGGCCGCCTCGTGGTAGGGGCCGCCGCCCTCGTGGTCGTTGAAGTCGTACACCTCGATCGCCTTCTCGTGGTGCGCCCAGCCGTTGAAGGCCGCGAAGACGGTGGAGGGCGGGCAGGTCTGGTCCTCCAGGGCCACCGAGAACAGGGCAGGTGCCCGGCCTCGAGACGCGAAGTGCACGCCGTCGAAGTAGGAGAGGGTACGCAGAGCGCCCTCGGTGCGGCCGCGGTGCGTCTTGAGGTAGAGGCCGATCTCCCGGTACGGGTGACGGTCCGTGAGCGTGGCCGCGCGCGGGTAGTCGCACAGGAACGGCACGTCCGGCGCGACGGCCGCCAGGTCCGGGACCAGACCGCCCACCGCGATCGTGATGCCGCCGCCCTGACTGGAGCCGATCGCCACCGTGCGCGCGGGATCGGCCAGGGGATGCGAGCGGGCGGCCTCCACGGCACGCACCGCGTCCGTGAACACCCGGCGGTAGTAGTAGTTCTCGGGGTCGTCGATGCCCCGCGTCATGAAGCCGGGGTACGCGGGCGCGCCGCCCACCGGGTCCGCGGTGCCGCCACCGCCGCCCCAGGCGCTGCCCTGGCCGCGGGTGTCCATCACGAAGTGCGCCCGGCCCGTGGACGCCCACAGCAGATGCTCGTGCGGCAGACCGCGCCCGCCGCCGTAGCCCACGAACTCCACGACCAGCGGGATCGGCGCGGAGACCTCGGCGGGGATCGTGAACCAGCCCTTCACCGGGTGCCCGCCGAACCCGGCGAACGTCACGTCGTACACCTTCACCGTCGTCAGGCCGGTGTCGACGAGCTCGAAGCGGGCGTCCAAGTCGTGCTCGTGGGCTTCCTCCAGGGTCTTGGACCAGAACGCGTCGAAGTCCTCGGGCTCGGCGGACTTGCTGCGGTACTCGCGGAGCTCGTCGATCGGAAGGTCGAACAGGGCCATGTAGGACCGCCTTTGTGAAGAGTGAGTGCGGATGATCACACCGTACGTGGGTGGTCGGACGACTCGCCAGGTATTTGGCCCGCCACGCGCCAACGATGACGTCATGCCGTCTGACGCCGAAGGGCCGGTCGAGGAAGCAGAACTGCTGGTCAGGGATGCCGAACTGCTCATGGTGGACGAGGAGCGGGAGATCCCGGGCGGCTGGCTGGCAGCCAGGGGTGGTCGGGTCACCGGCGTCGGATCCCCCGGGACCGAACCCGAGGCGCGTACGACCGTCTCCGCGGCCGGCCGGCTCGTCACCCCCAGGCCAGTTCCGACATGCTCATCGGCGGTGGCACCGCCAGGGTCGAGGAGATGCGCGAACTGGGCCACCTGCGGCCCGGCGCATGCGCCGACGTGGTCGTCCGGGACCTGTACGAAGTGCCGTCGCCGGCGCCTTGAGCGACCCGGTGGAGGCGTGGCTGCGCTGCGGGCCCGCCCCGGCCTGGCGCTGGTGGGCAGGCCGGTCATGCCCGGCGGCGTGTCCACTGCGGTTCGGTGAGGGCCCACTCGCGTTCCCACTCGGCCATCCGGTGGCGGTTGGCCGCACCTCGTACGACGGAGTGGCCGAGGAGCACCATCGCGACCGCACCGCCCGCCGCGCACGCGCCGATGGTGAGCGTGTGCTGCCAGACCGCTGTTTTGTCCGGGGGCGGGGGCACACTGTGGCCCTTGGTGTCGAACCACACGTCCACCACTTCACCCTGGCGAGTGCCCCCCGGGACCCGTGCCGTGGCCGTCCGCGGACCGCCGCCCGGGTCCGTCCAGCGCACGGTCGCCCGGTACGCGTGCTCGCGCCCGCCCTGCACCGAGGGCAGCGAGCCGGCGGTCCTGCCGACGACCTCCGCACGGACACGATGGCGATCGGCACGCTGCTCGGCGGCGACCGCGCCGGCCTCGGTGTGTACCCACGAGGCCACGAACGCCCCGACGAGAGGAGCGCCCACCCATATCAGGACCGCGACGACCAGGACCGTCCATGCCTCGACGACGTCCGACCGGCGCCGCAGCGGGCTGTGCCGCCAGCGCCAGCCGCGCACCCGGGTTCGCATGTCGACCTCCGCACCGCGCACGACTGCGAGTGCCCTCCAGGATCCAGTACCCGTTCCACCGGCATCGTTCACCAACGGCCCCGAGCGGGGCCGCCGGACAAGTGCCCAACAAGGTGGTGCCGAAACGCCGGGGCGGTGCGGGCCGGGGTGAACCGGCCACGAGGCCGCGACAGGTTCCGCCCGCGTGCTGCGAATGGATACGGCCGCGTTCTGCGAACGGACACGGCCGCGTGCTGCGAACGGTTACGGCTATGTGGCGCGAACGTTCACGGCCACGTGGCGCGAACCGTCGCGCCGTCAGCCGAAGCGTTCGATCCGGATACGGTCCACCGGCTGACCGGCGTCGACCAGCAGGCGGGAGGCATGCTCGGCGAAGGCGTTGGAGCCGCACACATAGGCCTCCCACCCACCAGGAGGCTGCTCGGCCAAGAGCGGCGCCACATGTGCGGCCGCCATACGGCCCACCGGCACATCCTCCGGTGCGTTCCGTGTGAACACCGGCGTCGTCTCGGCGCCCAACTCCCGCGCGTAGATCAGCTCCTCGGGACTGCGCGCGGACACCAGCAGCCGCAACGGCACGGACAGGTTCCGCGCTCGGTGGTGCCGCACCATCGACATCAGCGGAACGACCCCGGAGCCGGCCCCGATCAACAGGGCGGGCCGGTCGCCGGGCCAGGCGAAGAACCCGCTCAGCGGACCGCGCACCTCGACCTCGTCCCCGGGCTTGGCAACCGTATGGAACCAGCCCGAGACCTCACCGCCCTCGACATGGTCCAGGGTCAGCTCGATGTGTCCCGATTCGTCGGGTGCGGACGCGATCGAGTAGTGGCGCTGGGCCGCGTAACCGTCCTCGGCGGTCAGCCGCAGGATCAGGTGCTGGCCGGGCAGATGCCCCGCCCAGGCGGGCACCGCGAACCGGTACGTGGCGGCGTGCGGGGTCTCGTGGCGGATCTCGGTGAGCGTGGCCCGCTGCCACAGGGCGGCGGCCTGTTTGCTCACGGCGATCCGCCCGGGCACGGCGAACCGCGTCGGGGGAGTGAAGCCAGGGGCAGTGAAGCCAGGGGCAATGAAGCCAGGGGGAGTTGTGGCGGGCGCAGTGGCGCCGGGGGGAGTGGGCGTCTCAGTCACCGGAGTACCGCTGCTCCTCCCAGGGGTTGCCACGGGCGTGGTAACCGTTCTGCTCCCAGAAACCCGGCTCGTCGTGGTCGAGGAGGCGCAGACCCGCGATCCACTTGGCGCTCTTCCAGAAATACAGGTGGGGGACCAGCAGCCGCGCCGGCCCGCCGTGCTCGGCGGCCAGCGGCTTCCCGTCGTACTCCCAGGCGATCCAGGCACGCCCGCCGGTCAGGTCGGCGAGCGGGAGGTTCGTGGTGTAGCCGGTGTGCGAGTAGGCGACGGCATGGGTGGCGGACCCATGGGGCCGCACCACATCCAGGAACGCGTCCAGCGACACGCCTCCGAACCGCACCCCGAACTTCGACCAGCTCGTCACGCAGTGGATGTCGCCCTCGTAGGCGGACGCGGTCAACTCGTGCGCCTCGGCCCAGTCCCAGGTGCGGGGCGCCTCGACCAGCCCGTCGACACGGAACGTCCAGTCGTCGGGCGTCAGGTCGGGCGTGACCTCCGCGGACAGGACGGGCCAGTCGTCGCCCGCGTCGTACTGGCCGGGCGGCAGCCCAGGATTGTGGACACGGGCGCGTCCGGTGAAGCCTCGGGTGACGTTCATATGGGTCCAGCGTGACAGCGACGACAATTGCTTACGCGTTCAACCGTACGCGCACGTCAGGTATCCCCCCGTCTCGGGGCGGCCCCACGATCATTAAGGCCGTATGAAGTCTCCTGCGTCCCGGGAATAGCGGACCGCCGATCCTCCTTGCCGACTGATGTCACAACCGGTGGCCCATACAACCGCCGATCCGGCGACGGTGAAGGAGAGTGGGAGCAGTGCCCAAGGCGTACGTCTTCACGCGGTACGGCGGCCCGGAGACCGAGGCCTTTGCCGAAGTGGACCGGCCCGTTCCCGGCCCCGGTCAGATCCTGGTCTCGGTGCGGGCCGCCGGGGTCAACCCCGTCGACTGGAAGCTGCGCACCGGGTACCGGCGGCCCGGCGAGAGCGGCGAGCGCCTGTTCCCAGCCGTCCTCGGCAGCGAGGTCTCCGGGGTCGTCGAGGAGGCCGGCGAGGGTGTCGAGGGGTTCGCCGTCGGAGACGAGGTCTTCGGCAACACGGCGGCCGGTGGCTACGCCGAGTACGCACTGCTGCTCGCCGCGGTGACCGCGCAAAAGCCTGCCGGGCTGTCCTTCACGGACGCCGCGACCCTGCCCGTCGCCGCCGCGACCCTGCCCGTCGCCGCCGCGACCGCGTACGACGGGATCCGCCAGCTCGGCCTGCCCGCCGGCGCGACCGTGCTGGTCACCGGCGCGGGCGGCGGCGTCGGCGCGGCGGCCGTGCAGATCGCCCGGGCCTACGGAGTGACCGTCGTAGGCGTGGCGAGCGAGACCAAGAAGGACTTCGTCGAGTCGCTCGGCGCCGTGCACGTTTCCTCCGGGCCGGGCTGGGCCGACCGGGTGCGGGCGGCCGCGCCGGAGGGCGTCGACGGGGTCTACGACCTCGTGGGCGGCGACGTGCTGTCCGAGGCGGCTCGGCTGATCACCGACCGGACGAAGCTGATCACCGCCGGCGCCCCGTCCGAGGACGTGGAGCGCCTGGGCGGTGCCAGGGTGGCCCGGGCTCGTGACACGGCCGTCCTGGAGGCAGTGGCGCGCCTCGTGGTGAACGGCGACCTGAACCCGCACGTCACCGAAACGTTCCCACTGGACCGAGCCGACGAGGCCCTCCGCACGGTCGAGGACGGCCACGCCCGCGGCAAGGTCGTGATCGAGGTCGCCCGATGAGCACCGGAGCACCGCAGACCACGGGCGGACGTCAGACCGCCGACGGACGTCAGAGCGCCGACGGACGCCAGGCCCACAGCCAGCCGCAGGCCGCCGGTCAGGCGCAGAGCCCCAGCCGTCAGCAGGCCGGTGGTCAGTCGCAGGTCGTCGGGCAATCTCAGAGTCCCGGCCGTACGCAGAGCCCCGCCCAGCCGCAGCCCCCCGACGCACCCCACGTCCTGGACAACCCCGCCCGCGCCGCCCTGACCGGCCCGCACGCCCACTTCGCCGAGCGGCACGGCCGGATTCTGCGCTACCCCGTGGACGTCACGCCATGGCTGGCTCTGCCCGACGAGCCCGAGGCCGACGACTGGGCCGACCTCGCGGCCTTCGCGGGCCCCGGCACCGAGGTGCCGCTGCTCGGGTTCCGGGGGCGGGTCCCCGACGGCTGGGAGGTCACGTTCCGAGTGGAGGGCGTCCAGTTCGTGGACGATGGCCTGGCCACCGCCCCGGAACCCGAGGCGGTCCGACTCGGCCCCGACGACGTGCCCGAGATGCTCGACCTGGTCGCGCGGACCCGGCCCGGCCCCTTCCTGCCCCGCACCGTCGAGCTCGGCACCTACCTCGGCATACGGCGGGACGGTGCCCTCGTCGCCATGGCGGGGGAGCGGCTGCGCCCGCCGGGCTGGGCCGAGATCAGCGCCGTCTGCACCGACCCGGCCTTCCGCGGCGAGGGCCTGGCGAGCCGGCTGATCCTCGCCGTCGCCCACGGCATCCGGGAACGCGGCGAGACCTCGTTCCTGCACACCGGCGCCGGCAACACCAATGCCATCCGGCTCTACGAGTCGCTGGGCTTCCGCCTGCGCCGCACCACCGCCTTCATGGCGGCACGGTCGCCGGGCCGGCTGCCGGCGGATGATGTCACGGCCGTACCGGTGTCGTAGCCGGAGCCGGAGCCGGAGGACAGCGGTCAGTCGTCCTCGGAGTCGGCCGCCGACCAGCCGTTGTACCGCACGAGATACCGGGCGAACCGCTCCAGGTCCTCCGTCGGCCAGTCCTCGAGCCGCTCCCGGACTGCCGTGCGGCGCCGCTCGGTGACCTGGGCGAGGATGCTCAGGCCGGCCTCGGTGAGGTCCAGGACCTGGACGCGGTGGTCCTCAGGGTCCTGGCGCCGCTCGACGAGCCCGGCGCGCTCCAGGGCGGCCACCTGACGGCTGACCGTGGACTTGTCGAGAGCGTAGTGCGCCGCCAGGTCGGTGGCGCGACAGCCGCCGCTCTCCTCCAGGTGTCCGAGGAGGGTGTACGACACCAGCGACAGCTCCGGGTGCATGCGCCCGGCCGAGGCCCGGGCCCGGCGGGCGAACGCCGTCATCTCGCGCTGGATGGTCTCCACGGCTGCGTCGCCGCCGGTCGTTGCGGATGCTTTCACGGGACCTCCCTCGCGCCACTGGTTGCATAATACAACTCCGGATGGAGTCGGCCCTCGGCGACTGATCATTGGGGTAATGTGGCCGCGCTGTGTCCGTCGCGAACGACCGAGGAGGTGAGACCCATTACCGCTGTGTCAGGTCGGGTGCTCTCTCCTCGTACCGTCGCGGATCACCGCCAGTAGGCGGCCGCGAGAGCGCCCTTCGGCTCCCGAAAGGCCCTCGGCTTCATGCCTCCACTCTCTGCTGCCTCACCTTCCTCACCGCAGTCCTCGCCCTCGTCCCGTGACTCCGTCGTGGCCGCGCTGCGCGCCGCCGGCTGTGTCTTCGCCGAGGACGAGGCACGATTGATCCTGGCCGCCGCCCGCAACCCGGCCGAACTGGCCGCCATGGTCGACGGCCGTGTCCTGGGCCGTCCCCTCGAACTCGTCCTGGGCTGGGCCGAGTTCAGGGGCCTGCGCATCACCGTGGAACCCGGCGTCTTCGTACCCCGCCGCCGTACCGAGTTCCTCGTCGAACAGGCCCTCGCCCAAGTCCCCCACGCGTCCGTCGTGGTGGACCTGTGCTGTGGTTCGGGTGCCGTCGGCGCCGCCCTCGCCACCGCGCTCGGCCCCGTCGAACTGCACGCCGCCGACATCGAACCGGCCGCGGTGCGCTGCGCCCGCCGCAACGTCGCCGCTGTCGGCGGTCACGTCCACGCGGGCGACCTGTTCGACGCTCTCCCCGGTGAACTGCGCGGCCGCGTCGACATTCTGGCGGCCAACGTGCCGTACGTCCCCACCGGCGAGGTCGCCCTCCTGCCCGCCGAGGCACGCGACCACGAGCCGCTGGTCGCCCTCGACGGCGGCGCGGACGGCCTGGACGTCCTGCGCCGGGTCGCGGCCGAGGCGCCCCGCTGGCTCGCTCCCGGCGGCTGCCTCCTGGTCGAGACAAGTGAACGCCAGGCGTCGGCAGCCGTCGAGGCCTTCGTCGGCGGCGGACTGGAGACGCGCCTGGCCGTGTCCGAGGAGATGTACGCCAACGTGGTGGTCGGCACCCGCCCGTAGCGAGCCGTTGCGTGACCGTAGGGTTGTGGCGCCCCGCCGCGGTGGCTGCCGATCGGGGCGCTCGGCCGCTCTCATGGCGTCGGCCGCTCTCATGGCGTGGGCCGACGTGCGGCGGATCGAAGGCGATGGCGAGGAGTGTGCGGGGCGTGCGGGGCGTGCGGGCGAGGCGGTCGCTGGGGAGACCATTCGGCGGCAGTGGAGTTCGGGCTGATCACCTGCAGTGGCGTCTTCAACCGGGTGCTCGCCACCTACCGGCTCGACCACACCCCGACCCACCGCGTCGCCCGCACCCTGTCCGCGTGGTCGGTCACGGCAAAGCTCACCACCGCGGCCCTTACCGCCCTGTGGGGCCTGCTCGCCGCCCTCGTCGGAACCCGCTCCGCGATCGCGGCCGCCGGTCTCCTCCTGCTGGCGACTCCCCTGCTGCTCCCACGTCACGACCGGGCGGTTCGCCGACGGCACGAGCCGGAACCGGACCCCAGCCGCACCTGACACCCCCAGGTCAACCGGGCGTCTGCACCCGCGCGATGAGCAGCGCCACGTCGTCGGAGTTGTCGGGCTGGTGCAGGGTGCGCAGCAGGAGATCGCAGACCTCCTCCAGCGGGCGGTCGGGGCCGTCGAGCAGGGCCAGCAGGGCGTTCAGGCGCTCGTCGAGCGGGTGTTGCCGCGTCTCGACGAGGCCGTCGGTGTAGAGCACCAGCCGGTCGCCGGGTACGAGGTCGATGGTGGTGGTGGAGAAGGCGACCCCGCCCACGCCCAGCGGTGCCCCGGTGGGCAGTTCGAGCAGCTCCGGCGGACGTCCCGTACGGAGCCGGGCGGGTGGCAGATGCCCGGCGTTGGCGATCCGGCACTGCCGCAGCGCCGGGTCGTGGACGACGTACACACAGGTCGCGATCGACTGGTCCGGGCCGTCGGTGATCCGGTCGAGGTGCTCCAGGAGCTGGGCCGGGTCGAGGTCGAGGGAGGCCAGGGTGTTCGTCGCGGTGCGCAGCCGGCCCATGGTCGCCGCCGCGTTGAGCCCGCTGCCCATCACGTCGCCCACCACGAGCGCGGTCTTGCCGCCGTCCAGTGGGATCACGTCGAACCAGTCGCCCCCGACCTCGGCGGTGGCCCCCGCGGGCTGGTAGCGGGAGGCGACCTCCAGGCCGCCCGTCATGGTCGGGTGGCTGGGCAGCAGGCTGCGCTGGAGGGTGAGGGCGGTCTCGCGGGCGTTCTGGTACCAGCGCGCGTTGTCGATCTGCACGGCAGCGCGGGACGCCAGCTCACGGGCGAGCAGCAGGTCGTCCTCGGTGAACGGCAGCGGATTGCGGGTGCGTTTGAGATCGAGGGCGCCGAGCACCTCGCCGCGTGCGATCAGCGGTACCGCCAGATAGGAGTGCACGCCTGCCCGGGCCAGCAGCTCGACCGCCTCGGGGGAGCGGGCGATGCGGGGCAGGTCCCCGGCCTCGACCTGCGCGACCAGGATCGGTTGTCCGGTGCGTACGCACTCGGTGACCAGGCGGTCGGGAGCGTACCGGGCCACCTCTCCGGGCGGGTCGGCCGCGCGCAGGGCGTCCGGGGCGCGGTCCGCCTCGACGGCCAGGGCACGGATGACGGCCGCCTCCGCGGGGCCGAGGGTGCTGGGTCGGCCCTGCACCACCGCCTCCAGCAGATCCACCGCCGCGATGTCGGCGACCTCGGGCACCGCGACCTCGGCCAGCTCCCGGGCGGTGCTGTCCAGGTCCAGGGTGGTGCCGATCCGGGCGGAGGCGTCGGCGACGAGGGCCAGGCGGCGCCGTGCGGCCTCGGCCGCGACGGCCGCTCGGTGCTGCTCGGTGACGTCCACGACCGAGCCGGCCACGCCCAGCACGGTGCCGTTGGCGTCCTCCAGCCGGTAGAGCGAGATCGACCAGGCGTGCTCCTCGTCCGGATCGGCCGGGGTCCGGCCCACGGCCTCCTGGTCGACCAGCGGCTGTCCGGTGTCCAGCACCAGACGGGCCGCGGACTCGAGGGCCTCGGCGCCCACGTCCGGCAGGACCTCGCCGATCGTGCGTCCGACGTGTTCCTCGGCCGGAATGCCGTTGAGCCGCTCCATTGCCGGATTGACGGAGACGTACCGCAGGTCGGTGTCGAGGACGGCGAGCCCGATCGGGGACTGCGCGACCATCCGCGTCGACAGCGCCACGTCCCGCTCCAGCCGTCGTACGGTCGACTGGTCGGCGGCGAGGCCCAGCGCGTAGACGTCGCCCCGGTCGTCCAGGAGCCGCATGTTGCGGAACTCCACCAGCTTCGTACTGCCGTCCTTGTGTCTGACGGGGAACGCGCCGGCCCAGCCCTGACCGGTCTCCATGACGTCGGCGAACAGCTTGACCACCAGGTCGACATGCTGCTCGTGGATCATCAGGTGCGCCGCGTACTGCCCGAGCGCCTCCCGTGCCGGGTAGCCGAACAGTTCCTCGGCCTGCGGGCTCCACAGCACGATGCGTCCTTCGGTGTCCAGGACGATCGAAGCCACTCCGAGCACGTCGAGGAGCCCGCTCGGCTGTACCGGTCCACGCACCGGCCCGTCAGCGGGGCCGTCGGCCCGTACCTGCTGCTCGCCGTCCTCGGTCAACGGACACTCCCGGCTGCTCTCATTGCACGCACCGCCCTCGGCCGTCTTCACGACACGCCGTTCCCCCGTGCCGACTCCCCTGTTCTATCGCGTCCGGCCCTCTTTGCGACGTCACCGGCGGCTTCTTCCACCATCCCTCAACACGGCGCCGCTTCCACCATCCCTCAACACGGCGCTACGCGTCGGCGAAGCCGCGGCGCCGCACCGTGACCGAGCCGACGCGCCGCGTTCTCGATTTGGTCTGTACATGACGATCTGAACGGGCCACACTGTCCGCCGAGTACGCCCACCCCCCGAGGAGCCCTTCCATGCCCCTGCGTGCCCGGCAACGTTGTCACACGGTCCTCGCCGCCGCCGTCGCCCTCACCGCCGCCACCCTGCTGGCCACCGCCCCGCCCGCCTCCGCCGCCGACACCTGGACCGAGGCGGGCTCCGACCGGGCCGACCCGCTGACCGAGAGCCAGGGCCTCACCTCGGTCGAGGTACCCGCCGGGGCCGCCAACCGGTACACGGGGATCGGCACCATCCCCGTCGACCTGAGCGGCCGTGGCTGGAACCACGTGGGTGACCCCGACGCCTCGTACGACGGCCACTACATCGAGCCCTACCAGCGGGACTCCGGTACCACGAAGATGTTCCGCGTGCAGTCGCCGGGCGGGACCTGGTCGGAGTACGTCCACACGCTGAGCTCCGGGGAGGTGCTGAACAACTCCTGGGTCGCCGTCTCGCCCGGCGGCCAGTGGATGCTGGCGGGGGAGTACGGCACCATGAGCCGGCTGCTGGTCTTCCCCACGCCGGGCGTCAATGCGAGCACCTCGCCCGCGGCGAACCTTCCGCAGGCGTCCACCGTCCGCCTCGACCACGCCGTACGCGACGTACAGGGCTGCGACTTCCTCAGCGCCACCCAGCTGCTCTGTTCCTCCGACGACCCCGCGGGCACGCTCTTCGGCATCACCAAGCCGCTGCTCCAGATCGACCTCTCCGCGGAACCGAACGGCACCTCCGACGTCACCGGCCACGTCACCGCCCTGCGCCAGCTGCCCCTGCGCAGCTCCTGTTCGGGCACGTTCGAGGCGGAGGGCATCGACTACGACCGCCGTACCGGCACCCTGCGCGTGATCGTCGTGTCACCGGGATTCTGCGTCCTGACGGACAGCAAGACGTACCGCCTCACGCGCGGCTGACCGCGCCGACCGAGGAACTGCGCCTTCGCCGGTAGTGCTCCGGCGAAGGTGGTGCTTTTCTGGGGGTGGGGTGCGGTACCGCAGGGTTTGCCCCACGGCACCGCAGCGCGGCCACGAGAGGAGCGATCACGATGGACAGCGAGCGACCGCACCCGGAATCCGTCTCCGTGGAACTGAGCGGCAGCAAGGAGGACGCCCGGATCGTGTTCGACACCCTCTGCGCGTGCTTCGGGTCCGACCGGTGCGCGGACGACGTACCCCGGGACTACCACGAGGTACGTCCGACCGTGTGGCTCGGCACCTTCGATGTGGCCGACGTGCACGAGGGCTGCCCGCCCGTCAGCCTCGGAGCGTCCGTCATGGCCGACGTGCAGGGTGGCTACTGGGCCGTCGACCGGTTCCGCACGACCCTCCACTCCCACTTCACCGTGCATGACCTCGCCACGGTCTCCGGCGACCAGGAGAGGGAGCTGCACGTGCGGCTGGAGAGCCACTGATCCAGCGGATCAGCCCTGCTCGACGGGTACGACCACCAGCTCGGCGACATTGACGTGGGCGGGCGCCGCGACCGCGAAGGCGATGGCGTCGGCGATGTCGCCGGCGGCCAGTGGGCGCAGTCCGGCCCGCATCCGGGCCAGGCTGTCGCGCATGCCGGTGTCCTGCATGTCCGCGCCCAGTTCGGTGCTGGTGACGCCGGGCTCGACGTTCTTCACGCGGACTCCGCGCGGGCCCAGCTCCGCCCGCAGGTTGCGGGTCAGGTGGGCCACGGCCGCCTTGGTGGCGCTGTAGACGGCCCAGCCGGGGTAGAGGACGTGACCGGCCACCGAGCCGACGTGGACGAGGTCCGCGGGGCCACCGCGGGCGGCCGCGGCCAGGAGGTCGTCGGTGAACGCGCGGGACGTGTTCAGCAGGCCGCGCAGGTTGATGTCGATCATGCGGTCCCATTCGTCTCGGGCAGCCTGCTCGAAGGGGGCGCCGAGCATGGCTCCGGCGTTCGCCACGACGAGGTCGACGGGGCCGAGTTCCCCGGCGACGGCCAGGGCGGCCCCGGTGACGGCCGCGGCATCGGTCAGGTCGACGGCCAGGGGCAGGACGGTTTCTGAGGTCGTACGGCCCAGTTCGTCGGCCAGCGTCTTGAGGCGGTCCTCGCGGCGGCCCAGCAGGGCGACGCTCGCTCCGTCGGCGGACAGACGCCGGGCAGTGGCCGCGCCGATCCCGCCGGAGGCGCCGGTGACCACCGCCACCCGGCCGTCGAGGGGGTGTACGTGTTTCGGTGAGGTGTGTGTCATGCCGTCCACCGTGCGGCCGGCTCCGGTGAACGACCAGGCCGTGGCGCCCCGAGGAGAGCGGGTCATAGGAGTGCCACGGTCACCTGTCGCCACCGCCCGGCTCGACATCCGAGGGACACGTCCGGCACCTGGCGGCACGTCACCCTGAGTGCGCACGTCCCCGCCGCACGACGTGGCTCGCATCACTCCGCTCTGGTTGTGCAACTAGTTGCATAAACGCGTCGCGGTCCTCTACAACAAGAGGGCACACTGCCGCGCATGGAGGGGCCCGATGAGCCGTTACCCGCACCTGTTGACCCCGCTCGACCTGGGCTTCACCACGCTGCCCAACCGCGTCCTCATGGGCTCGATGCACGTCGGCCTGGAGGAGGCCGAGCGAGGCTTCGAGCGCATGGCGGAGTTCTACGCCGCCCGGGCGCGCGGCGGAGTGGGCCTGATCGTGACCGGCGGCATCGCCCCGAACGACGAGGGACGGCCGGCCGAGGGCGGCGCGAAGCTCACCACGGACGCCGAGGCCGAGCAGCACGCGCTCATCACCGAGGCCGTGCACCGCGAGGGCGGCCGGATCGCGATGCAGATCCTGCACTTCGGCCGGTACGCCTACCACCGGGACCTCGTCGCCCCGAGCCCGCTCCAGGCGCCGATCAGCCCCTTCGTACCGCGCGAGCTCACCGACACCGACGTCGAGAAGACCATCGACGACTACGCCCACACCGCCCGCCTGGCCCGGCAGGCCGGGTACGACGGCGTCGAGATCATGGGCTCCGAGGGCTACCTGATCAACGAGTTCATCGCCGCGCAGACCAACCGACGCACCGACCGCTGGGGCGGTTCGTACGAGAACCGCATGCGCTTCCCCGTCGAGATCGTCCGGCGGGTGCGCGAGGCCGTCGGCGAGGACTTCGTCATCATCTACCGGCTGTCCATGCTGGACCTGGTCCCGGGCGGCTCGACGCTCGACGAGGTGATCACGCTCGCCAAGGCCGTCGAGGCGGCCGGGGCGACCATCATCAACACCGGCATCGGCTGGCACGAGGCCCGCATCCCCACCATCGCCACCTCGGTGCCGCGCGGTGCCTACACCTGGGTGACGAAGAAGCTCATGGGCGAGGTCTCCGTGCCGCTCGTGACCACCAACCGCATCAACACCCCCGAAGTCGCCGAGGAGTTGCTCGCCGAGGGCTGCGCGGACATGGTGTCGATGGCCCGCCCGATGCTCGCCGACCCCGACTTCGTGAACAAGGCCGCGGCGGGCACGCCCGAGGCGATCAACACCTGCATCGGCTGCAACCAGGCCTGCCTCGACCACACCTTCAGCGGCCGGATCACCTCCTGCCTGGTCAACCCGCGCGCCTGCCACGAGACCGAGCTCGTTCTCTCCCCGACCCGGCTGCGCAAGCGGGTGGCCGTGGTGGGCGCGGGACCGGCGGGGCTCGCCTGCGCCGTCAGCGCGGCCGAACGCGGCCACGAGGTCACCCTCTTCGACGCCGCGAGCGAGATCGGCGGCCAGCTCAACGTCGCCCGCAAGGTCCCCGGCAAGCAGGAGTTCGACGAGACCCTGCGCTACTTCCGCCACCAGCTCGACGCCCACGGTGTCGACGTACGGCTGAACACCTGGGTGGCCGCCGAGCACCTCGCCGACTACGACGAGGTCGTCGTCGCCACCGGCGTCACTCCGCGCACCCCCGACATCCCCGGCATCGACCATCCGAGTGTCGTCGGCTACCTCGACGTCCTGCGCGACGGCGCCCCCGTCGGCGACCGCGTCGCGATCCTCGGCGCGGGCGGCATCGGCTTCGACGTCGCCGAGTTCCTCACCGACGGCGGCGACAAGGCGAGCGAGGACCCGGCGACGTACTTCCGGCAGTGGGGCGTCGACATGGACTACGCGGCACCCGGCGGACTCGCGGCCCCGGAGCGGCCCGCCCCGCCGCGCACCGTCCACCTGCTCCAGCGCAAGACCACCAAGGTCGGCGCGGGCCTCGGCAAGACCACCGGCTGGATCCACCGCACCGAGCTCAAGCACCGCGGCGTCACCATGGTCCCGGGAGTGCAGTACGACCGGATCGACGACGCCGGCCTGCACGTCACCGTCGGTGACACGAGCACGGTCCTGGAGGTCGACACCGTGGTGCTGTGCACCGGACAGGATCCGCGCCGCGACCTGTACGAGGCACTGCTCGCCGCGGGGAGCAACGCCCACCTCATCGGCGGTGCCGACCTCGCGGCCGAACTGGACGCCAAGCGCGCCATCAAGCAGGGCACCGAGGTGGCGGCGACGCTGTAAGGGCCGTGTGACGGCCTCCCTAGGATGACCCCATGTCACTCCCGCACGCGATCCTCACCGCCCTGCTCGAGAAGCCGTCGTCGGGCCTCGACCTGACCCGCAGGTTCGACAGGTCGATCGGCTACTTCTGGTCGGCGACGCATCAGCAGATCTATCGCGAGCTGGGAAAACTGGAGGCCGAGGGGCACATCCGCGCGCTGCCCGCCGAGCAGCCGGCGCGCGGGCAGAAGAAGAGCTACGAGGTCCTGCCCGCGGGCCGCGCCGAACTCCGGCGGTGGACGGCCGCGGCGCAGGACCCCAAGCCGCACCGCGATGCGCTCCTCCTGCGCCTGCGGGCCGCCGCCGTCGTCGGCACCGCGGGCCTGGAGGCCGACCTGCGCCGCCATCTCGACCTGCACCGCCTGCAGTTGGCGGAGTACGAGGAGATCGAGAAGCGCGACTTCCCGCCCGGCAACGACAGCGCGCAGGCCAGGCTGCAGCACCTGGTCCTGCGCGCGGGCATCGAACTGGAGACCTTCTGGACGCAGTGGCTCACCGAGGCCCTGGCGGAGCTGCCCGTTCCCGAAGAAGGGCTGGGCTAGAGCCGGTAGGGCTTCGAGCGGCGGCGCAGGAACCAGGCTGTGGCCAGGGCGCCCGCTCCCACCAGGCCCCCGCCGGCCGCCAGCGTGAGAGTGCCGTAGTCCTTCGTGGCACCGCCGATTCCGCCCATGACACCGCGTGACGGCGAGGCCGTGGCGGAGATCGTGGGAGTGGACACGGGGGTCACGATGACCGACTGGGTGCCCGCGGTGCTGTTGTCCGCGCACCGGACGATGACGGTGTAGGTACCCGCGCTCACGCTCGACCAGGCCGCCGACTGAAGGGTGCTCGTCCCCGACAGCGCCACCTGGCGGCCCTGGGAGAAGCTGGCCTGGCTGCTGTTGAGGAGCGAGGCGGTGCCCCAGCTGCCGTTGACCTGCGTACAGGCGCTGGTCGTGACGGAGACCGTGGACCCGGTGGTGCTCACGGAGATCCCCGAAACGGCGGCGGCCGGCGTGGCGGTCAGGGCGAGCGGCAGCGCGGCGGCCGCCACGGTCAGGCCGGAGCGGAGGAGTAGTTGAGTAGTGTGCATGGACCTGTCCTCCGGCGGCACGGTCGGCGGTACATCCCTTGCGCCGCCGAGGGTCGGGGAAGGCCCGTGCTGCCCTCAGGGGAAGCCAACGTGCACCTGGCCCGGTCCGCATGCGGAGGGCGCCCGGGCAGGTGACGGCTTCCATCGTCCGGGGGAACCGGGAGCGGCCGTCATGGCTGTTCCGGCCGCGGGGTGGCGCCCGTGGTGACCGTCCGCTCCGTCGAGAAGCCGCCCCAGGTGCCGTCCGGCAGCTTCGCCCGGATCCGCACCCGGTGGCCGGCCCCGGCCTCCGGCCCCAGGTAGAAGCTGTACGTCGCCCGGTCGCGCGGCGCGGCCCCGCCGAACACCAGCGAGGTGGCCGGACGGCCGTCGAGGTGGACCTGGTACTCGGTGACCACCCCGTCCGTGCGCGGCGGAACCCAGTCGAGGTCGAGGTGGTACGCCCCGTCGACGCGGCGGGTGGTCGCGCGGAAGTCGGTGGGAGCGGTGGCCCGTCCGTCGTCGGTGCCCGCAGTGGTGAGGCGGACGGGACCGCCGACGGGAGAGACGTTGTCCGCAGCGTCCCGCGCCCGCACGGTGAAGGAGTAGCGGGTGCCCGGACGCAGCCCGATGACCACGGCCGACGTCTGGTTGCCGCCCACGCTGTGGATCTTCGTGGTGCCCTGATGGATGTCGTACGACGCCACGTCCCGGTCGTCCGTCGAGGCGTCCCAGGACAGCTGGACCGCGCGGCTTCCGGCCGCCCGGCCCCGCAGCTTCCCCGGTCGCGTCGGGGCCGAGCGGTCCGCCGTCACGGCCGCCGGAGTCGTCGCCCGTACCTCCCGGCTGCGGGGCCCGACGCGGCCCTCGGTGTCGCGAGCCCGCACGGTGAAGACGTACAGGGTTGACGGCCTGAGCCTGGTGACGTCCACCATGTGCTGCGAACCCGGCACCTCCTCGACCTTTGTGGTGCCGCGATATACCTCGTAGGCTCCGACGCTCTCGGACGCCGCGTTCCACATGACGTGCACGCTCGTCGCGCTGCCCGCGGTGGCGGTGACGCCCGGGGGCGCCGCGGGGAGCCGACCGCCGTCGGCCGTCCCGTCCCCTCCGCAGGACGCGACCAGGGTGAGCGCTGCGCAGAGCGCGAGGCGGTGGGGCAGGGAAGCGAGGGCAGGGGCGGGGGCGGAAACGCGTCGCACGGCTGCCTCCCGGAGGGCACGTGGCGGTATTGGTCCGGACCAATATGGCTCGGCTGACGCGATCACATCAAGAGGCGGGTCCGGGTGGCTGTCCGCCGAGGGCGGCTGCGGGGTATCGGCAGCCGTCCGCCGAGGGTTTCGTATGCTGAGTCCCTTCGCGGCGGAACTCGCCATGAGATGTGGGTGGTTCACGCCGCCGCGCGGGCCGCTGTCGTCGCTGATCCCGCGCCGGTGCGGGCGGCCGGGAGGCCGGAGCCCTTGGCGGGCCAGGGCTCCCGGCCCCCGTCGGGACTTCGCGGACGTGCACCGTCCGGCCCCACAACGGTGGCGGCACCATTGATACGGCATCAGATTGGGCTGGGTGTGCGTCCTTGTCCCCCAGGAGAGGGTTCCGTATGGTGCGTGCCCAGTCACTGACGCTGGCCGCGGCAGGGGCCGCCCTGCTCGCCCCCACGGTGCCGCCCGTGCCGATCCAGGTCGCCGCGTCCGCCGGGCCCCAGGCCGTTCGGCAGGGGCCGACCGTGCGGCGCGTCGACCAGGTCCGCGCTGCCGACCTGCTGGCCAGGGTGCGTGACTGTGCCCCCGTCTCCCGCGGCCGTTACCGCAACGACGACGGCACGCCCGCGACGACCCCGGTCTGTGACACCCGGGACGCCGTGTTCTGGAAGGCCGACCTGGACATCGACTGCGACGGTCGGCCCGGTCGCCGCTGCAACGACCGCACCGACCCGCTCTTCTCCGGCGCCACGGCCTACCAGCAGTCCGACGGCCGCCAGTTGGACGCCGAACGCCTTCCGTACATCGTCGTGCCCGGCCCGAGCCGCGCCTGGGACCACGGCGACGACGGCGTGCGCGGCGGTTCGGTGGCGGCAGTCGTCCACCGTGACCGCGTGCAGTACGCGGTCGTCGGTGACGTCGGCCCGCACGACATCATCGGCGAGGCGTCCTACGCCACCGCCGAGGCACTCGGTATCCGCGCCGATCCGCGGGGCGGCGGCACCAGTTCGGGTGTCACCTACATCGTCTTCAAGGACACGCGGGTGGCGCCCATCGAGAACCATGAGGCCGCCGTAATGATGGGGGAGCGGCTGGCGAGGCGGTTCGTGCGGAGCCGGTGAGTGCCTGGCGGTGCGTCAGACCGCAGACCATCCGTCGTCGACCGGCAGGACCACACCGTTGATGTTGCCGGCCGCGTCCGAGGCGAGGAACACGATGGCGGCGGCCTGCTCCTCGGGCTGGGCGACGCGACCGACGTTGACGAAGTGCGGGCCGAGCGC
This sequence comes from Streptomyces sp. MMG1533, assembly GCF_001279775.1. Lineage (GTDB taxonomy): Bacteria > Actinomycetota > Actinomycetes > Streptomycetales > Streptomycetaceae > Streptomyces. The sequence goes on from NZ_LGDG01000122.1 coordinate 74,648, forward strand.
CGTCGGCCCGTGGGTGCCCTGCTCGGCGTCCACGACGATGGGGGTCGCCGTACCGCCCGGGGCGATGGCATTGGCCCGGATGCCCTGCTTGCGGTACATCACGGCGAGGTTCTTCGTCAGTCCCACCACCCCGTGCTTCGAGGCCGTGTAGGCGGCGCCCGCCGCGCTGCCGCGCAGGCCGGCCTCGGAAGCGGTGCTCACGATGGCGCCCTTGCCCGCGGCCAGCATGTGCGGCAGTACCGCCCGCGTGAGCAGGAAGGGCGCGGTGAGGTTGACCCGGATGACCCGCTCCCACTCCGCGTCGCTCACGTCCGCCAGTGCTGACATGCGGTCCATGATCCCGGCGTTGTTCACCAGCACGTCCACCCCGCCGAAGCGCTCCACGGCCGTCTCGGTCACCCGGTCGACGACGGCCTGCTCGCTCAGATCCCCGGTGACGGCGACCGCGCTCCCGCCCGCCTGCTCTATCTCGTTGACCACTGCCTCCGCGCCCTCGACGTTGAGATCCGCCACCACCACGCGCGCACCCTCCGCGGCGAAGGCGAGAGCGGTGGCGCGCCCGATGCCCGATCCCGCTCCGGTGACGATGACGCTACGTCCGTCGAGTCCGCTGGTCATGAGGTGCTCCTGTCCGTATCTCCGCAGGCGAGGTGCCCGCCGTGCGCTCACCCTACGACTTAATGTCTGTGAGTGACATAAACTCTTGGTGGAGAATTCCCGGAGAGTGATCGCCGTGATCGCCAGCAGCCGGAGGAACCGATGACCGCACCCAGCGGACGCACGGGACGACCGCCCCTGACAGAGGAGCGCAAGGCCGAGATCAGGTTGGAGATCGCCCGGGCCGCGGTGGACCTGTTCGTCACCCAGGGTGTCACGGCGACCACCGGCGAGCAGATCGGACAGGCGGTCGGCGTCTCGGCGCGGACCGTGTGGCGCTATTTCCCGAGCAAGGAGAGCTGCGTACGGCCGCTGTTCTCGGAGGGCATCGACGTGATCGCCGCCTGTCTGCGGGACTGGCTGCCCGGCCGACCCCTGGAGCAGCTCTTCGACCGGTCGCTCACGAGGGAGCTCGCTCTGGTCGGCGGTCCCGACCGTGCCACCGTCGGCGCCCTGGTCCGGCTGACCCGTACGGAGCCCGGACTGCGTGCCGTCTGGCTCCAGACCTACGACGAGGCCGAGCCGGCGTTCGCCCGCGCCCTGGCCGAACGGGCCGGGCTGCGCGCCGACGACCTGCGGCCGACGATCCGCGCGGCGATGTTCAACGCCGCCCTGCGCGCGGCGGTCGAGCACTACGCCTGGCGCACCGCCGACACATCGACCGACCGCACGACGGCGGAGGCCGAGTTGGTGGCAACGCTGCGCTCGGCCCTCGCCGTCGCGGCGGAAGGGGTCATATAGCTGTCTGAAGGGGCGTCACACCTTGCGGTACGTGTACGCCTCCACGGCCGCCGCCTCCACCGCCGCGAGGTCGGCTCCCGTGGCCGCAGTGACGACCGCGGCCACCGCTCCCTCGACGAAGGGGGCGTCCACCAGGCGGGTGTTGCCCGGCAGTTCGTCGCCCTCGGCGAGCAGCGCCTTCACGGTGAGGACGGCACTGCCGAGGTCGGTGAGGACGGCGACTCCGGCGCCCCGGTCCACGGCGGCGGCCGCGGCGGCGATCAGCTCCGCGCTCGTGCCGAGCCCGCCGCCCTCGGTGCCGCCCGCCGGAGCGACGGGCGCCTCGGTACCGCCGCCGGCCAGCCCCTTGGCCAACTCGGCCACCGACTCGGCGACCGCCGCGCTGTGCGACACCAGCACGATCCCGACCAGCTTCCCGTCACTCACCGGCCGCCTCCGCAAGTCCGGCGATGAGCAACGACGCCGACGTGGCACCGGGATCCTGATGCCCGATACTGCGCTCCCCGAGGTAACTCGCCCGGCCCTTGCGGGCCTGCAAGGGCGTGGTCGCCAGCGCACCTTCCTCGGCGGCGGCTCGGGCCGCGAGGAAGCCGTCGCCGAGCGCGTCGAGGGCCGGCACCAGGGCGTCGATCATGGTCTTGTCGCCGGGTGCGGCACCGCCGAGCGCCATGACCGCGTCCACGCCCTCGCGCAGCGCCTCGGCGAACTGCTCCGCGCCGACCTCGCCGGCGTCCCCGAGCGCCTTGCCGGTGCGGCGCAGCAACGTGCCGTACAACGGCCCCGAGGCGCCACCGACGGTCGAGATGAGAGTGCGACCGGAGAGCATGAGGACCGCCCCCGGCGTGGTGGGCGCCTCCTTCTCCAGCATCGCGGTCACCGCGGTGAAACCGCGCTGCATATTGCTGCCGTGGTCGGCGTCCCCGATGGGTGAGTCGAGGTCGGTGAGCCGTTCCGCCTCGCGGTCGACGGACACGGCGGTCGCCGTCATCCAACGGCGGAAGAAGTCGGTGTCGAGCACTGGATCTCCTTGCGTGGTCGGTACGTTGTGTTCGCCGGCCCTCGCCTGCTCACACTCCCCAGCGCAGTCCCGCCGTCTTCACCGGCGCGTCCCACAGGCGCAGCAGCTCCTCGTCGATCTGGCACAGGGTGACCGAGGCGCCGGCCATGTCGAGAGAGGTGACGTAGTTGCCGACGAGGGTGCGGGCGACGGCGACACCGCGCTCGGCGAGCACCCGATGCACCTCGGCGTTGAAGCCGTACAGCTCCAGCAGCGGAGTCCCGCCCATGCCGTTGACCAGGACGAGGACGGGATTGCGCGGGGTCATGTCGTCCAGGATCGCGCCGACCGCGAAGTCGGCGATCTCCCGCGAGGTCATCATCGCCCGCCGTTCCCGGCCGGGCTCGCCGTGGATGCCGATGCCCAACTCCAGCTCGCCGGGCGGCAGATCGAAGGTCGGGCTGCCCTTGGCCGGCGTGGTGCACGCGCTGAGCGCGACCCCGAAGCTGCGGGAGTTCTCGTTGACCTGATGGGCAATCGTCTGCACCCGCTCCAGGGGCTGCCCCTCGTCGGCCGCGGCTCCCGCGATCTTCTCCACGAACAGCGTCGCACCCGTGCCGCGCCGCCCGGCCGTGTAGAGACTGTCGGTGACCGCCACGTCGTCGTCGACCAGCACCTTGGCGACCTGGATCCCCTCGTCCTCGGCGAGTTCGGCCGCCATGTCGAAGTTCAGCACGTCACCCGTGTAGTTCTTCACGATGAACAGCACACCGGCGCCGCTGTCCACGGCCGCCGCCGCCCGCACCATCTGGTCCGGCACCGGCGACGTGAACACCTCACCCGGGCAGGCCGCCGAGAGCATCCCGGGCCCCACGAACCCACCGTGCAGCGGCTCGTGCCCCGAACCCCCGCCGGAGATCAGGGCGACCTTCCCGGGCACGGGAGCGTCCCGTCGTACGATCACCCGGTTCTCGACGTCGACGGTCAACTCGGGGTGGGCGGCCGCCAGGCCGCGCAGCGCATCGGCGACGACGGTCTCGGGGACGTTGATCAGCATCTTCATGGGTACCTCCTGGTGAGACTGGAAGGTGAGCCTCTGACCTCTAGGGGAAGTATCGATGCTCAGAGAGCACCGGTCACGTTTGCAGGAGAGGAACGACCACTTCCTGTGGGGTGCGGAGGCGGGTGCCGCGGGGTCCCGTTTCTCCAGGGCGTGCAGGACGGCTTCCGCGGCCGGTGGGAGGCGGCGGCTGCAGTGTTCGCCACCTGGACCGGGCCCCGGCGGACACGGACGTGCCCGAGGAGCGGGCGGTGCGCTCGCCACGCCGGTGATCAGCGTGCTGGACTACCGGAGCGTGGCCACGAACTTCCCGAGCCGGGCGATCCCCTCGCGGAGCGCGTCGGCCGACGCCGCGTACGACAGGCGGACGTGGCTTTCCGCCGTGTGGATGCCGAAGTCCCTGCCCGGAGTGAGGGCGACGTGTGCCTCCTGCAGCGCTCGTTCGCAGAACTGCCACGAGGTGAGGCCGGTGTTGCTCACGTCGAAGTAGACGTAGAAGGCGCCGTCGGGCGGGACGGGGACCGGCAGGCCGATCCGCGCCAGACCGTCGAGGACGAGCGCGCGCCGCTCGGCGAACTCGACGCGGCGGGCCTCGCAGACCGCGAGGGACTCCGGGGTGAAGCAGGACAGCGCGGCATGCTGGGCGGGAGTGGAGGCGCACAGGAAGTAGTTCTGGGCCAGGCGCTCCATCGCCGGCACCAGAGCCTCGGGGACGACGCACCAGCCGAGTCGCCAGCCCGTCATGCCGAAGTACTTGGAGAAGCTGTTGATGACGACGGCGTCGGGGTCGTACGACAGCGCGCTGCGCGGCGGCCCGCCCTGAGCGTCGTGATCGCTCAGGTTGAGGTAGATCTCGTCGACGATGCGCCACGCGTCGCGCTCACGGGCGAACTCGCAGATCGCCGCCAGTTCGTCGGCCGGGACGGAGGTACCCGTCGGGTTCGACGGGGTGGCGATCATGACGCCGCGGGTCCGGTCCGTCCAACTCGACCGTATCGACGAGGCGTTCAGCTGGAAACGGGACTCGGCGGTGGTGGGGACGAGCGTGACGTCCGCGCCGAAGCTTTCGACGATCTGCCGGTTGCAGGGATACGACGGGTCTGCGATGAGCACCTCGTCGCCCGCGTCGACGAGGGCCGCCGTGGCCAGCACCAGGGCGGCCGATGCGCCCGCGGTCACGACGACCCGGGAGGGATCGACCTCGACACCGTGCAGGTCCCGGTAGAACTGCGCGATCGCCTGCCGCAGGGCGGGCAGTCCAAGCGCCGCGGTGTAGGTCATCGGGCGCCCGTCCATGGCCTCGCGCATCGCGTTCAGTACGGCCTCAGGCGCGCCGAAGTCCGGTTCGCCGAGGCTGAGTTTGACGACGTGGTGCCCCTGGGCCTCCAGCGCCGCGGCATGCTTGCCGAACTCCATGGCGTAGAACGGGGCGACGGCCTGGGCACGTTGCGAGATCCTCATGCCGCGACCTCCGGCTCGATCGCGGACAGAAGTGTCGGGGCGAACCGGTTGGCCGGAACATCGATGCCTTGGTTCATGTCGTCTTCCTGGTCGCCGGTCAGCAACGTGGGTGGCGGCACAGTTTATGCGGTGAGCTGGGCGCGAGCGTGCGTGGGGCGGGCGCCGGCCTCCCGGCCGGGAGGTGCGCCCGCCCCACGATCGGCGGTCGGGCCGTCAGCAGCAGCGGCTCTGGGGGTGGCTCTCCCGGTGGAGTGTGCGTTGCACCTCGTACTCGCGGCGGGTCGGTACCGGTGCGAGCGGGTGGTGGCGTCGGTGTCGGTCGCAGTAGCGGTCGTACTCGGCCTCGCCCGTCAGCTCGCGCAGATACCAGTGCACCGCCCGTGCCCAACGCCGGGCGGTCATGAGCGGGCTCCCGCCAGCGGCTCGGCGACCTGCTCGGGTACGTCGATGCGTGACTCGATGTACGGCGCCTCGGTGGTCGGGAGCGGAGACGAGGACCGTATCGCGCGCACGCACACCACCGTCGCGTTCACGATCACCACGGCGACCAGCAGGAGGAAGAGGGAGATGAGAACGCCGTCGACGGTGGAGTTGGTGACCACGGTGTGCATGTCGTCGACGGTCTTGGCGGGCGGCAGGACCTGGCCGGCATCGATGGCGTCGGCATACCGCGTGCGCTGGGTGAAGAAGCCCACCTTGGGGTCGTCGGAGAAGATCTTCTGCCAGCCGGCGGTGAAGGTGACCACGACCACCCACGCCAGCGGGATGCCGGTGACCCAGGCGAAGCGCAGCCGCCCGGACTTGATCAGGATCGTGGTGCAGACGGTGAGGGCGATGGCGGCGAGCAGCTGGTTGGCGATGCCGAAGAGCGGGAAGAGCTGGTTGATCCCGCCCAGCGGGTCGGTGGCGCCGGTGTAGAGGAAGTAGCCCCAGGCGGCGACGACGAGGGCGCTGCACAGCCAGATGCCGGGCTTCCAGTTGACCCGGCCGACAGGCTTCCACACGTTGCCGAGCATGTCCTGCAGCATGAACCGCCCGACCCGGGTACCCGCGTCGACCGTCGTCAGGATGAACAGGGCCTCGAACATGATCGCGAAGTGGTACCAGAAGGCCTTCATCGCCGTGCCGCCGAAGACCCCGGAGAAGATCTCCGACATGCCGACGGCCAGGGTGGGCGCGCCGCCCGAGCGCGCGATCAGGGTCTGCTCCTCCACCGCCTTGGCCGCCTGGGTCAGCTGGTCGGGGGTGATGGTGAAGCCGAGGCCGGCCACCGCGTGGGACGCGGACTCGGCCGTGGCGCCGAGGAGGCCCGCGGGGGCGTTCATCGCGTAGTACAGGCCGGGTTCGAGGGTGGCCGCGGCGATCAGCGCCATGATCGCGACGAACGACTCCATCAGCATGGCGCCGTAGCCGATCAGCCGGACCTGGGACTCCTTCGCGATCAGCTTCGGCGTGGTGCCCGAGGCGACCAGGGCGTGGAAGCCGGACAGCGCACCGCAGGCGATGGTGATGAAGAGGAAGGGGAAGAGGGAGCCGGCGAAGACCGGACCGGCGCCCGAGCTCGCGAACTTGGTGACCGCGTCCGCCTGCAGCACGGGGGCGGCGACCACGACGCCGACCGCGAGCAGCGCGATCGTGCCGATCTTCATGAAGGTGGACAGGTAGTCGCGCGGCGCGAGCAGCATCCACACCGGCAGGACCGAGGCGACGAAGCCGTATCCGATCAGGCAGAAGACGAGGGTCGTCGGGCTGAGGGTGAAGGTGCCCGCGAGCGAGGAGTTCTGGATCCAGCTGCCGCCGGCGATGGCGAGCAGGAGCAGTGCCACGCCGATGAAGCTGGTCTCGACGACCCGGCCGGGGCGGATGCGGTGCATCCAGAAGCCCATGAACAGGGCGATGGGGATGGTCATGGCGACGGAGAAGGTGCCCCAGGGGGAGTGCGCGAGGGCGTTGACCACGACCAGGGCCAGTACACCCAGCAGGATGATCATGATGGCGAAGACGGCGATCAGGGCGGCGGCCCCGCCCGCCCGGCCGATCTCGTCGCGGGCCATCTGCCCCAGCGACGTGCCGTTCCGCCGCATGGACAGGAACAGCACCACCATGTCCTGCACCGCCCCGGCGAAGATCACCCCGGCGACGATCCACAGGGTGCCGGGCAGGTACCCCATCTGGGCCGCGAGCACCGGGCCCACCAGCGGACCGGCGCCGGCGATCGCGGCGAAGTGGTGGCCGAGCAGTACCCGGCGGTCGGTCGGCTGGAAGTCGACGCCGTCCTCCAGGCGCTCGGCAGGGGTGGCCCTGCGGTCGTCCGGCTTCAGCACGCGCCGTGCGATGAAGCGGGAGTAGAAGCGGTAGGCGATGGCATACGAGCCGAGCGCGGCGACCACGAGCCAGACCGCGGAGATCTTCTCCCCACGGGCCAGTGCGAGGACGCCCCAGGCGACGGCGCCCAGCAGCGCGACGGTGGCCCACAGCAGGATCGACCGGGGGGACATGCGGGGCCGTACGGACGGCGGCTCCTGTGGCGCCGGGAGACCGGATTCGGGCATGGCTGACGTACTCATGGCGGCTCCTCACCTCGGGGGTGATGGGGGACAGGCAGTGCGTGAAGACCGGCGACCGGGGTGTGACCTCCGGTCGCCGGCCCGGATCAGGGATCGCGGTGTTCGTGCCTGGTCAGCGCGTACGCGGCGAGCAGGCAGAGGCCGCACCCCGGCACCCAGGCGAGCTGGTACCAGTAGAAGAACGGCGTGCCCGCGAGCCGTGGGCTCGCACCGGCGTACCAGGGGACCCACAGCAGTCCCGCCGCGGGTGCGAGGAGCAGGAGGGCGACGGCGACGCGCCGTAGCCGGTGATGACCGGTCCGTGCCATGACCTGCGCTCCTCTCCCGCTCGCTGTGGGTCTGTGCAAGAGTTGCCCACCCGCCGGAAGTGGTTGACAGCGGATTTCCAGAAGATTTCCGGCCGTGCTCCGTCAACCGAATCAGCCGTCTGCGCAACCAACCGGTGAGACCCAGGCACACCAAGGACGGTGACCCATGGCCGATGGCGCCATGACCGCGACGTTTCTCGCCGTGATCGGCGGGGCGTCGCTGCTCGCGGTCACCGCACGCCGCCTGCACCCGAGCGACCGGCTGCCCTCCCTGGAGGGCTGGGCGCTGGCCGACCGGAGCCTTGGCCCCGTGTGGACCTGGTTCCTGCTCGGCGGCACGATCTTCACCGCCTACACCTTCACCGCCGTCCCCGGACTGGCGTACGGCAACGGCGCGCCCGCCTTCTTCGCCGTGCCGTACACGGTGATCGTCTGCCCGCTCGCCTTCGTGCTGCTGAGCAGACTGTGGACCGTGGCCCGCCGGCACGGCTACATCACCGCCGCCGACTTCGTGCGCGGACGCTACGGGTCGCCGCCGCTGGCCCTGGTGGTCGCGCTGACCGGGATCCTCGCGACGATGCCGTACCTGGCGTTGCAACTGCTCGGCATCCGCGCGGTGTTGACGGCCGGAGGCGTGTACCCGCGCGGCGCGGGCGGCGACCTGGTGATGGTCGCGCTCTTCGCGGGGCTCGCGGTGGCGACGTACCGGCACGGGCTGCGGGCGCCCACCGTGATCTCCGCACTCAAGGCGGTGGCCGTCTTCGTCTCGCTCACCGCCGTCTGCTGGCTGGTCCTCGACCGGCTCGGCGGCCCCGGGCCGGTCTTCGACGGCGCCGCCCGGCGGCTCGGCGGGACGGACGCGGCGCACTCCGCGCTGCTGTTGTCCCCCGCCCAGCAGCCGGCCTACGCCACGCTCGCCCTCGGTTCCGCGCTGGCCCTGCTGATGTACCCGCACGTCCTCACCGCGGGGTTCGCCGCCGACGGCCCGCGCACCCTGCGCAAGGTCTCCGTGGCGCTGCCCGCCTGGACGGGGCTGCTCGCGCTCTTCGGCTTCCTCGGCGTCGCCGCCCTCGCGGTGGGCGTACGCGCACCGGAAGGCGGGGCCGAGGCCGCCGTGCCGATGCTCGTCGACCGGCTGATGCCGGCGCCGCTGGCCGGGCTGGTGTTCGCCGCGATCACCGTGGGGGCGCTGGTCCCGGCCGCCGTGATGTCCATAGCCGCCGCCACCAGCTTCGTACGGAACGTGTACGTCGAGTACGTCCACCCGACCGCCACCCCCAAGCGGCAGGTGCGCATCGCCAAGGCGGTGTCGCTGACCGCGAAGGTGGGGGCGGTCGCGTTCGTGTTCGGGCTGCGCGACCAGGACGCGATCAATCTCCAACTGCTCGGCGGCGTCTGGATCCTGCAGATCTTCCCCGCCGTGGCAGTCGGGCTGTTCACCGGGCGGCTGCATCCACGGGCGCTCCTGGCCGGATGGGCCGTGGGCATGGCGGCCGGAACCGTCCTGGTGGTGCGGGAGGGGTTCTCGTCCGTCGTGCCGGTCGGCCTCGGCGGCCCGCCCGTGGAGATCTACGCCGGGCTCGTCGCCCTGCTGCTCAATCTGACCGTCGCCGTGGCCGCAACCCTGGCCATGGAACGCCTCGGCGTCCCGCGCGGCGCCGACCTGACCGACCTACCGACCCGCCTGGCCGTCAGGCGGCGCCCCGAGACGGGAGCGAACAACCCGTGAGACGCAGACCGGACATCCCCCTCACGCTGCCGCCCGTGCCGCCGCCCGCGACTCCGGCCGATCCCCTCATGCCCCCGGTGAGCGACCCGGCCGACCTGGAGCGGGAGGCCGCCCTGGCCCGTCTGTTCGAGCTGCACTACGCCTCCATGCTGCGCCTGGCGGTGCTGCTCGGCGCGGACGATCCGGAGAACGTGGTCGCCGAGGCGTACTACCAGATCTACCGCAAGTGGCGGCGGCTGCGGGACACCCAGGCGGCGGAGGCGTATCTGCGCTCCACCGTCTGCAACCTGACCCGGATGCGCATACGTCACCTTCAAGTGGCCCGCAGACATGTGGAGAACCCGCCGGAGGAGGTCGTCGCCTCCGCCGAGAGCACCGCCCTCCTGCACGACGACCAGCGTGTGCTGATCGACGCACTCCAGCAGTTGCCGGCCCGGCAGCGCGAGGCGCTCGTGCTGCGGCACTGGCTCGGCCTGAAGGAGAGCGAGATCGCCGCCGCGATGGGCATCTCCTGCGGGTCGGTCAAGACACACACGGCGCGCGGTATCGCCGCCCTGAGCCAGGCGATGGAGGCTCGGAGATGAACGACACCGGCCGGGGCCGCACCGAGAACGAACGCACGGCGAAGGGCCACCCCGCGAACGAACGCACGGCGAACGACCACACGGAGAAGGACGGCATGGAACACGAGCGCGGCCGGGCGCCGGAAGGCGTGGCGGACGTGGGCCGGACGGAACGGGAACTGCGCGAAGCCCTGGAGACGCTGGCCGGCGGAGTACGGGCCGCGCCGGACGCCTATCGCACGGCCCGCGGCGAGTGGCTGCGCCGGGAACGCCGCCGCCGGCTCGTCCTCGCCGTCCTCATCGCCGTCGTCTTCACCCTGGCCACGCTGATCGGCCTGTGGGTCCTCAACCAGGCCCCGGCCGACCCCGGCGTCATCTTCTCCGGCGCCGGAAGCGCCATTGCCCCTGGCGGGGCGGTGATCGGGCCGGGATGAGGGGCGTGCGGTGCGGAGTTCGTGCCGCCGGCTTGTCAGTGGGCAGGTCTAGTGTGCGTGACACCGGAACCAGGCCTGACCAAGGGGGAGCCCATGACCACGCTCGACAACCGTCCGAACACGGCACTCCTCGTCGTCGACGTGCAGAAGGGCGTCGTCGACGAAGCCCACGAGCGCGACACGGTCGTCGCGAACATCGGCAGTCTCGTCGAGAAGGCGCGGCAGGAACGGGTCCCCGTCGTCTGGGTCCAGCATTCCGACGAGCAGATGGCGAAGGGGAGCGACGACTGGCGGATCGTCCCCGAGCTGACTCCGGGCATCGGCGAGCCGCTCGTCGAGAAGACCTACGGCGACTCCTTCGAGGACACCATGCTCGAGACCGTGTTGTCGGGCCTCGGAGTCGGCCGACTCGTCGTCGTCGGCGCGGCGACCGATGTGTGCATCCGCTCGACGCTGCACGGTGCGCTCGTCAGGGGATACGACGCGACCCTTGTCAGCGACGCCCATACGACGGACGACCAGACCGCTTGGGGAGCGCCGCCGCCGGACCAGGTCATCGCGCACACGAACCTGTACTGGACCTACCAGACGGCACCGGGGCGCACGGCCGGGACGGTCGGGACCCGCGACGTCGCCTTCGGCGGTATGTCCTGAAGCCACGTCCGCGTGTCCACCGGCCCGGTCCCGCTGCACATCGCTGATCCGATGGCTGTGATCGACTCGGCCATTGGAAATCCGATGGTCTTTGTGCCTACGGTCGAGAACGTCGCCGGGTGGTCGAGAACGTCGCCGGGTGGCGGCAGTAAGCACGGGGTGGTGCTGATTCACCCAAGAGAGCCATAACCACCGTCCGTCACGGCAGCACCCTTTCCGATCCGAGACGGACAGTGCCCGAGGAGATGACGATGGCGAAGATCCTTTTCGTGATGACCGGTGCCGACCGCTGGACCCTGGCCGACGGCAGCACGCACCCCACCGGCTTCTGGGCCGAGGAGGCCGTCGCACCCTACGAGGCCTTCAAGGCCGCCGGGCACGAGGTCACCGTGGCCACCCCCGGCGGCGTGGTCCCGCCCGTCGACCAGGGCAGCCTCGGCTCCGGCGCCAACGGTGGCCCGGAGCAGGCCGCCAAGATCCGCGCCGTCGTGGAGACGGCTCCCGAGCTCCGGGCCCCGATCGCGCTGACCGACGTACGCCTCGACGAGTACGACGCGGTCTATGTCCCCGGCGGCCACGGCCCCATGGAGGACCTGGCGGTGAACGCGGACTCGGGCACCATCCTCACGCGGGCGGTGGGGAGCGGGATGCCGGTCGGCGTGGTCTGCCACGGCCCGGCCGCGCTGCTCGCCGCGGTCAAGGAGGACGGCACCAACGCCTACGCCGGCTTCCGCATCACCGCTTTCACCAACACCGAGGAGCAGCTCGCCGGCAACGCCGAGCGCGCCAAGTGGCTGCTCCAGGACCGCCTGACGGAGGCGGGCCTGAAAGTCGAGGTCGGCGAGCCATGGGCGCCGCACGTCGAGGTCGACCGCAACGTCGTCACCGGCCAGAACCCGGCCTCCTCCGCCCCGCTCGCCGCCGAGCTGCTCAAGAAGCTGGCCTGAAAGTCCCTGGCGTGGAGGCGGGCGAACGGCAGGGCGTCCGTCTCCACGTGGCCGCCGCCCGCTTCTGCTTCGTCGGCCTGGCCTCGGCCTCGGCGAGTGCCGGTGGCGTACCGCCGTCTTGAGCGCAACCGCGGTGCCTCCTGCGGAACCGGCCCTGGACGCCGGGGAGTTCGACATTGCCGCCCACCGCAGGTCGGTCGGTCGCCGAGTTGCAGGTCTGCAACGCGCTGCTACGGCAACGCCCCGCTACGGCCGCGACGGCGCCCGCCCCCGTCGCTTCCGGCTACGGCCGCGTCAGCGCCCGCCCGCTCCGCCGCTCCCGAAGGAACCGCTGCTGCCCTCCTCCCAGCGGGGCCGGTCCGTGGACGAGTCGGTCCGGGTTCCGGCGTCGCCGTGGCCGTGGCCGTGGCCGGAGAGCTGGTGCGGGGTCAGACGGTGATCACTCCGCGGCACCTCGTCGGGCTCCCGGTTCTCCCGCACCTCGCGGACCGGACCGTCCTCCGGCAGCCGCGGCTGCTCCTCGGGCGTCGGCCGCGGGGGCTCCCGGCGCTTGACGCGGACACCGAGAGCGAAGGCGCCGATCAGCACCGCCACGACCACCACACCCACCACGACCAGGCCGAGGCCGAGAGCGCCCCGACCTGCGGCGATGTCCATCCATGAGGTATTCATGGCACGCGAGTACCCCTGGCACCGTCGGCGAACCTGTGCCCCGCGCGGTCGGGCGGCGGACCCCGGAGAAGGGGCCGGAACCCTGGGAAACACGGGGTTTGGCCCGGTCGGCGGCGGCTACCCGCCCGGTGTGACATCGACGACAGACCAACAGGAGCTCTTCCGGTTCCTGGAGGACAGGTTCGCCTGCGCCCAGGCGTGCACCGAGTGCGCACGGGCGTGTGCCCTGCGCGCAAGCCTCATGGATCCGGACGGCACAGAGGAACAGGAACTCGTACGGCGCAAGGGCATCATGTGCGCGGAGGTCTGCGACGCGACCTGCCGGGTGCTCTCCGAGCAGAACTGCCTGGACGAGGAGGGCATCCGCGTCCAGCTGGAGTGGTGCCGGTCGGTGTGCCTGGAGTGCGCGCACGTCTTCGACCGGTACCCGGGCACGGAGGACGGCGCGAAGGCGTGCCGTGAGTGCGCACAGGCCTGCTCGGACTTCATCGCCACCCTGGTCTGAGAGTTCGGCCGACGGGGCGCCGAGGGGCCGACCGCGCATGCCCATTCCCAATTTCTGGAACACGTTCTACGGTGTGCGCGGTCAGGACCGGCCTGGGAGCCTGGAGGCGCCGTGCATCTCGATCACACGCCCGAGCAGCAGCGACTGCGCACCGAACTGCGCGCCTACTTCGCCGAGTTGGTGCCGGACAACGCCCACGCCCGCTACACCGACCGGGCCGCGCAGAAGCGCTTCTACCGCGACACCATCCGCCGCCTCGGCCAGGACGGCCGGCTCGGCGTGAGCTGGCCGAAGGAGTACGGCGGCCAGGGCCTCACCGCGATGGAGCAGTTCATCTTCTTCGACGAGGCCGCCCAGGCCGGCGTGCCCCTGCCGCTCATGGCCCTGAACACCGTGGGACCGACGATCATGCGGTACGGCTCGGAGGAGCAGAAGGCGTACTTCCTGCCGAAGATCCTCTCCGGCGAGATCGACTTCGCGATCGGCTACAGCGAGCCCGACGCGGGCACCGACCTGGCCTCTCTCAAGACCCGTGCCGTCCGGGACGGCGACGAGTACGTCGTCAACGGCCACAAGATCTGGACCACCAACGGCGACACCGCCGACTGGGTCTGGCTCGCGGTCCGCACCGACCCCGACGCACCGCCGCACAAGGGCATCACCATGCTCCTCATGCCGACCAGCGACCCCGGCTACTCCTGCACCGTCATCAACACCCTCGCCTCGCACGACACCACGGCCAGCTACTACGAGAACGTCCGCGTCCCCGTCTCCCACCGGGTCGGCGAGGAGAACCAGGGCTGGCGGCTGATCACCAACCAGCTCAACCACGAACGCGTCACCCTCGCCGCACACGGGACCATGGCGATCCGCGCCCTGCACGACGTCCAGCGCTGGGCCATGGAGACCAAGCTCGCCGACGGCCGCCGCGTCGTCGACCTGCCCTGGGTACGCCGCCTCCTGGCCCGCACCCACACCAGGCTCGACGCCCTCAAGCTCCTCAACTGGCGGATGGTGGGCGCCGTGGAGGACGGCACCCTCACCCCGCAGGACGCCTCCGCGGTCAAGGTGTACGGCTCCGAGGCCCGCCGGGACGCATACGCCTGGCTCATGGAGATCGTCGGAGCCGCGGGCGCGCTCAAGGAAGGCTCGGCCGGCGCGGTACTGCACGGCGAGCTGGAACGCGGCTACCGCTCGGCGGTCATCTTCACCTTCGGCGGCGGCAACAACGAGATCCAGCGGGAGATCATCTCGTGGATCGGGCTGGGGATGCCGCGGGTACGCCGCTGACCGTTTGTGACGAGGATTTTGGTTGGCACAAAAGAGGGATAGTTGGCACCAAGATCACGGCCGTTGTCACAGGTGTCGGCGCATCACCTCGATGCACGTGGCGCGGGCTGCGTTCGACCGGTCCCGGGGATACGGGAGTCCGTGTTCATGCCGCTGTCGCTGGTGATCGGTGGCTGCTGCCAGGCGAGGCTCATCTGTGCGCCGGCGTCCGCACGCGCCGTGGCCACGAGGCTTGCGTAGGGTCCCGCGACGGTCGTGGCCTCGATCTGGAGCCATGCCTGGTGAAAGGCCATTCGTGCCAGCAGGCTGCTGACCTCGTCGGTGAGCTGTTGCCGTACGGCGGACGAGGACTCCGGTCGGCGCCGGGCCGTTGGACGGTGCCGCTGATACGGGCGCTCGCCGATAGGCCGTGATCTCGGTGCGCGCCAGCCGAGAAGGCGGAGACGTCCATCGGCTGCGGAGAGCATCGCCCCACACCAACCAGGCACGGGCCTGCCTCTGAGGCGACCGGCACGATCCCGGCCGCTCCTACAGCGGCGACCCGTCGCGGTCAGCCAAGGGGGGAGGAGGCCGGCAGGTGCTGGTCGGCGGCCCAGGAGGCGAGGATGCGCAGCCGTTCGTGGGTGGGGGAGCCGGGGAGGGCCGTCCAGACGGTGAGGTTCTGGTCGGGGTCGGTGTTGGCGGTGAGGGTGTCCCAGTCCAGGACGAGTTCGCCGACGACGGGATGGTTGAGGGTCTTGGTGCCCACGGTGCGGGCGGCGACGTGGTGGTCGCCCCACCAGCGGGCGAACTGCTTGTCGCGCATGGACAGTTCACCGACCAGCTCGATCAGGCGGGGGTCCTCGGGATATTTCGCGGCCCCCATGCGCAGCTGGGCGACAGAGATCTGCGCGGAGGTCTCCCAGTCGGCGTACAGAGTGCGCATGGCCGGATCGGTGAACTGGATCCGGGGATAGTTGCGGTGCTTCTCCGGCAGGCGGGAGAAGTCGGTGACCAGGGCTGCGGCCAGTGCGTTCCAGGCGAGGATGTCCCCGCGTCGGCCCTGCACGATGGCCGGGGTGGCGGTGAGGTCGTCCAGGACCCGCTGCAGCTGCGGCTGGACCTTCTGCCTGCTGCGCCGTCGGGTACGGGTGCTGGTCTTTCCGGCGAGCTGGAAGAGGTAGCCCCGCTCGTCGTCGTCCAGGTGGAGTACCCGGGCCAGGACGTCCAGCACGGGCGCCGATGCCTGCATGCGGCCCTGTTCGAGACGGGTGTAGTAGTCGGTGCTGATGCTGGCGAGCTGGGCGACCTCCTCGCGGCGCAGCCCGTCCACCCGGCGAGGCTTGCCGGTTTCCGGCAGCCCGACCGTGCGCGGGCTCAGCTCCGAGCGGCGCTTCTTGAGGAATTCTCCCAGCTCATTGAGGGGGACGTTGGCGGTCATGCTTCCCAGGATGACACCGATTCCACCCGAGAAAGGGGGGAGAATTTACTCCCTGGATGTTCCCCTCCCGGGATGAATTTCTCCGCTTTTCGCGCCTGCCCTCGCGTGTAAGTCTCGATACCGAGCAGCCGATGGTGACCTTCGGCTGCGGCTCACCGACCCCCGCACCGAAGGAAGCACCCCCATGCGCGGAGCAGTCATTCACGCCCCCGGCGACGTGCGCTTCGAAACCCTCGACGACCCGAAGGTCATCCACCCGACCGACGCGGTAATCCGCACGGTCGCCACCTGCGTGTGCGGCTCGGACCTGTGGCCCTACCGCGGCGCGGAACCCATCGGCGACCCGCACCCGATGGGGCACGAGTACGTCGGCATCGTCGAGGAGGTGGGCAGCGAGGTCGCCGACGTCAAGCCGGGCCAGTTCGTGGTCGGCTCCTTCGCCACATCGGACAACACCTGCGCCAACTGTCGTAACGGCTGGCAGTCCAACTGCCTGCACCGCGAGTTCATGAGCACCTGTCAGGCCGACTACGTGCGCATTCCCAACGCCCACGGCACCCTCGTCGCCACCGACGAACACCCGGACGCCGAGATGGTGCCCAGCCTGCTCGCCGTCTCCGACGTGATGGGCACCGGCTGGTACGCCGCTCTCGCCGCCGAGGTGAAGCCCGGCTCCACCGCGGTCGTGGTCGGCGACGGAGCGGTCGGCCTGTGCGGCGTGATAGCCGCCAGGGAACTCGGCGCCGAGCAGATCATCGCCATGAGCCGCCACGAATCCCGGCAGAAGCTCGCTCTGGAGTTCGGCGCCACCGAGGTAATCAGCGAGCGCGGCGATGAAGGCGTCGCCCGCGTCAAGGACTTCACCGGCGGCATAGGCGCGGACTCCGTGCTGGAGTGCGTGGGCACCGCCGAGTCGATGCGGCAGGCCCTGCACTCCGCCCGGCCCGGCGGCAACGTCGGCTTCGTCGGAGTCCCCCACGACGTGGCCGTCGACGGCCAGGAGCTGTTCTTCTCCCACGTCGGCCTGCGCGGCGGCCCCGCCCCCGTGCGCCGCTACCTGCCCGATCTGATCGACCGGGTCCTGACCGGCCGGATCAACCCGGGCAAGGTCTTCGACCTCACCCTGCCCCTGGAGCAGGTCGCCGAGGGCTACAAGGCGATGGACGAGCGCCGCGCCATCAAGGCCCTCCTCAAGCCCTGACCCCCAGGCCGGTGACCGGCTGCCCCTGTCGAGCACCACAGAAGTGAGACAAGGAATGCCTGCAGTAGGCAACTACATTTTCGACCTGGACGAGAACGTCACCCGGAAGCCGGTGTCGTACGAGAACAGGTACGGGATCACCATCTCCGCAGACCTCTACCAGCCGAAGGACTTCGACGCCTCCCAGGAACACCCCGCGATCATCGTCGGCGCACCGTACGGCGGCGTGAAGGAGCAGGGCCCGGGCATCTACGCCCAGAGCCTGGCCCGGCGCGGCTTCGTGGCCCTCGCCTTCGACCCCTCCTACAACGGTTACAGCGGCGGCGACCCGCGACACGTCTCCTCCGCCGACATCTTCACCGAGGACTTCAGCGCGGCCGTCGACTACCTGGGCACCCGTGACTTCGTGAACCGGGACCGCATCGGCGTCGTCGGCATGTGCGGCAGCGGCGGCTTCGCCCTGAGCGCGGCCCAGGTCGACCGGCGCATCAAGGCGGTCGCCGCGGTCGTCATGTACGACATCGCCCGGATCTCCTCTGAGGGCTGGCAGGGCTCCCTCACCGCGGAGGAACGAGGCGCCATGCTCGACGCGATCGCCGACCAGCGGTACGCGGACTTCGAGGCCCACGCCCCCGCCCTGACCCCGCGCGGCGCGCCCATCGGGTTCGACGAGAACACCAACCCGGTCGGCCGTGAGTTCGGCGAGTTCTACTCCACTCCTCGGGGCTACCACCCGAACTCCATCACCCAGTTCACGCTGACGAGCGGCATGTCGTTGATGAACTTCCCGCTGCTGTCGAAGATCGAGTGGATCTCGCCGCGGCCCATCCTGTTCGTCGTCGGCGAGAACGCCCACTCGCGGTACTTCAGCGAGGACGCCTATGAACTCGCGGCCGAACCGAAGGAGTTCCACGTCGTCCCGAACGCCGGTCACGTCGATCTGTACGACAAGACGGACCTGATCCCGTTCGACAAGCTGGAGGAGTTCTTCAGCAAGAACCTGGCCTGATCTCACGCCGCGCACCGCGTACGACCGCACCGGACGGCGACGGGCGCACATTGTCACCGGCCCTCGGCCTCCTCCCGCCCCGCACTCACACCATCGGGCCGCATCACCGGCAGCGCTGATGCGGGCGGGGGCCACCACCTCCACAAGGAACGACGAACCCCATGACGACCTTCGCGCTCATCGGCGCCGGCCCCGGTCTCGGGCTGGCCACCGCCCGCCGCTTCGGCGTCGCCGGCCACGCCGTCGCCCTCATCGCCCGCAACGCCGAGCGCCTGGAGGAGATGACCGCCGAGCTGGCCCGCGACGGCATCCAGGCCCGCGGCTTCACCGCCGACGTCCTCGACATCGAGTCCCTGGACGCGGCCCTGTACACGGCCGCCAAGGACCTGGGGCCCATCGAGATCCTCCAGTACAGCCCCGTGCCCCGCGCCGACTTCATGAAGCCGGTCCGCGACACCCGCGCCGACGACCTTGAGGCGCCCCTCGCCTTCTCCGTGAAGGGCCCCGTCACCGCGGTGAACGCCGTTCTGTCCGGCATGCGCGAACTCGGCCGCGGCACCGTGCTGTTCGTCAACGGCTCCAGCGCCGTACGCCCCAACCCGAACGTGGCCGGTACCTCGATCGCGTTCGCCGCCGAGAGCGCCTATGCCCGCATGCTGCACGACGCGCTCGCCGGGGAGAACATCCACGCCGCGCAGCTGATCATCCCGGGCGCCATCCGGCCCGACGCCGAGCACAGCAGCCCCGACGTGCTGGCACAGCGGCTGTACGACATCCACCAGCAGCGGGACGGATTCCGCCACTACGCCGAGCCCCTGCCCGACTAGCCACTGGACGACCCCGTGAACCCGGCATCCCTTCGCGCTCTCGCCCGTGTGGCCCCGGCTGCCGCCCTGCTGCTGGTCGCGACCGCCTGCACCGGCGATTCCCTGTCCTCCTCCGCCTCCGCGTCGCCGCAGGCTTCGACAGCTCCGGCCGCCACCACCTCACCCGGCAGGACAACCGCCATGAACATCCGGCTCACGCTCAACGGCCACCGCATCGCCGCCACTCTGAACGACAGCGCCACCGCCCGCGACTTCGCTGCCCAGCTTCCGCTGACCCTGTCGCTGCGCGACTTCCACCAGGCCGAGAAGATCGCCGACCTGCCGCGAAAGCTGTCCACCTCCGGCGCCCCGGAAGGCGCCGATCCCAAGGCCGGCGACCTGGCGTACTACGCGCCCTGGAACCAGCTCGCCACCTACTACCGTGACGCCCCCTACGCGGCCGGACTGATCCCCCTCGGGCACATGGCCGACGGCGGCCCCGAGCAGCTCGCCACCGCCGACGAGATCACCGTCGAAGCCGCGCCCTGACCCGCTCCAGGCTCATCCCGCATGGGCCGCCCCGGAGGAAGGGGGGAGGCGATGCTCCCCTTTTCGCCCGGTTCGGTTCATGGAACCGTCGAAGACCCGGCTGCGCCGTCCGCAGTCCCGCGACGGCTTCAGCCGCTCCCCTCCTCGATCCGCCGATTTCCACACAAGGAGAGACCACACGTATGCCTTCCGCATCCGGGACCACCCCCGGCAAGCTTCCCTTCGTCGTCTGGGTGCTCGCCGCCGGCACGTTCCTGATGGGGACCACCGAGTTCGTCGTCGCCGGCCTGCTGCCGGAACTGGCCGGTGACCTCGGAGTCAGCGTCTCCCACGCCGGCTTGCTGATCACCGCCTTCGCCATCGGCATGATCGTCGGCGCGCCGACCATGGCGATGGCGACCCTGCGCCTGCCGCAGCGCCAGACGCTGGTTCTGGCCCTGTCCGTGTTCTGCCTCGGACATCTCGTCGCCGCGCTCAGCACGTCCTTCTCGGTCGTTCTCATCGCCCGCGTCGTCACGGCTCTGGCCACTGGGGCGTTCTGGTCCGTCGGTTTCGTCGTCGCCACCACCGCCGCGGGCCCGCGCAACGCCACCCGCGCCACGGGCGTCATGATCGGGGGCCTGACCCTGGCCAACGTCGTCGGTGTGCCGATCGGCTCCTTCGCCGGCCAGTTCACCGGCTGGCGCGGCCCCTTCTGGGCCCTGGCCGTCCTCTCCGGCCTTGCCGCCGCTTTCATCGGCCGCTTCATCCCGGCCCAGGAGCAGCGCGCCGAGGTGTCCCTCCGGGCCGAGGTCCGGGCTCTGCGGCAGGGCCGGCTGTGGCTGGCGCTCGGCGCCGCGATGCTGATCATGGGCGGTGTGCTGGCGACGTACACCTACGTCACGCCGCTGCTGACCGACCGCGCAGGCATCCCCGCAGGCGCCGTACCGCTCGTCCTCATCGCCTTCGGCGTCGGCGCGCTGGGCGGCACCACCATGGGAGGCCGCTTGGGCGACCGGCGTCCGATGGCCACCACCATCACGGCCGCCACGGCCACCGCCCTGGTCCTGCTCCTGATGATCCCGCTGTCCGGCAACCCGGTGACGGCTACCCTCCTCGTCTTCCTCATGGGCCTGACCGGCTTCACGGTCAACCCGGTCGTCACGGCTCTCGCCATGCGCTTCGCAGGCGATGCCCCCACCCTCACCTCGGCGCTGACCACCTCCGCCTTCAACACGGGCATCGCCGCCGGATCGGCGATCGCCGCTACGGCCCTGGACTCCTCCCTCGGCCTGACCGGCCCGCCCCTGGTCGGCACCGTCATCGCCGTCCTCACGCTGCTGCCCCTGATCGCTCTCGCCGTCCACGGCACTTCCCGCAAGGGCCGGATCGTGGCCCGGAGCAGCGCTGCCACGCACACGCGACACGACGCCCCCGCGCAGGTGCCGTCGCAGCACTGACCGAGGCCCGGATCCGCGCACTGCTGACACGAACCCGACGACGCACAGCAGGCGAGAGGAATCTGCACATGACTGTGAACAACGCGGACTTCACCGGCAAGGCGGCTTTCGTGACCGGAGCCGGCTCCGGCATCGGCCGCGCCACCGCCGTCGCCTTTGCCCGCGCGAGCGCCCGCGTCGCCCTCGCCGACCTGTCCGAGGACGGCCTGCGAGAGTCCGCACGGCTCGTCGAGGAGGCGGGCGGGCAGGCCCTGGCCCTCACCTGTGACGTCACCAGTGAAGACGACGTGAAGTCTGCGCTGGACGACACCATTCAGGCGTTCGGACGACTGGACGCCGCCTTCAACAACGCCGGCGTCGAGCAGCCGGTCAAGCCGGCCGCGGACATCGAGAAGGACGAGTGGGACCGCGTCATCGGAGTCAGCCTCACCGGGATGTTCCTGTGCATGAGGCACCAGATCCCCCTCATGCTCCAGCAGGGGGGCGGCGCGATCGTCAACGCCTCGTCAGGCGCCGGAGTCAAGGGCTTCAAGGGACAGGCGGCCTACGCCGCGGCCAAGCACGGCGTGATCGGCCTGACCCGCTCGACGGCCCTCGACTACGCGTCGTCCAACGTCCGCGTCAACGCCGTCTGCCCCGGCATCATCGACACCGAGATGATCCAGCGCTTCGCCGAAAGCACACCCGGAGGAGGCGACGCACTGATCGCGGACGAGCCCATCGGACGCCTCGGCACACCGGACGAGATCGCCGCCGCCGTGCTCTGGCTCTGCTCGGACACCGCCTCCTTCGCCACCGGCCACGCCCTGGTCGTCGACGGCGGCCAGACCGTCTGACGGCGGTTCATGGCAAGGCGTCGTGCCTCCGCAGCCCATCCGGGCAGCCCGACTCCACTCATGCCACCACACCTCTGCACTCGAACGGAGACCACGACGTGAACCCCACGTACGACTTCACCGGCCAGGTCGCCCTCGTCACCGGAGCCGGCGCCGGCATGGGCCTGGCGACCGCCCGCGCGTTCGCCGAGTCCGGAGCCGCCGTCGCGCTGACCGACATCGACGAAGCCGCCCTGGACGCAGCCGTCAAGGAACTCACCGACTCCGGCCACCGAGCACTCGCCCTCACCTGCGACGTCAGCGACGAGGACCAAGTGGCGGCCGCGGTCGACCGCACCGTGGAGACCTTCGGCCGCCTGGACATGGCCTACAACAACGCCGGCATCCAGATCCCGCCCAGCGACGCCGCCGACGAACCCGCCGAGCGGTTCGACCGCGTCAACGCCATCAACCTCCGCGGTGTCTGGGCCTGCATGAAGCACGAGCTGCGGCACATGCGTGCCCAGGGCAGCGGCGCGATCGTCAACTGCTCCTCGCTCGGCGGCCTGGTCGGCCTCCCCGGCCGCGCCTCCTACCACGCCTCCAAGCACGGCGTGATCGGCCTGACCGTCAGCGCCGCCCTCGAATACGCCCCGCGCAGCATCCGCGTCAACGCCGTCTGCCCCGGCACCATCGACACCCCCATGGTCAATGACATGATCGCCAAGGGGGAACTGGACCGCGCCGAGGCCGAGGCGAACCACCCCATCAACCGGCTCGGCACCGCCGAGGAGATCGCCCAGGCGGTCCTGTGGCTGTGCAGCCCCGGGGCGGGTTTCGTCATCGGTGTCGCGCTCCCCGTGGACGGCGGCTACGTCGCCCGCTAGGGACTGCCCACCCGCGAAAGAGAGTTCAGAGACACCATGGAATTCATCAATCAGCAGCCCAGCAGCAAGGCCCCGGCGGACTGGTTCACCGGCGACGTCTGGTGGGACGTCATCGTGGCCGGCCAAGCCCCGTCCAGGATGCGTGCCAACCTGGTCCGCTTCTCACCGGGCGCCCGCACCAACTGGCACTCCCACGCCCTGGGCCAGACCCTGCACATCGTTTCCGGCATCGCCCTGATCGGCACCCGGGACGGCACCGTCTTCGAGGCCCACCCCGGCGAGACCGTCGCCTGCCCGCCGAACGAGGAACACTGGCACGGCGCCACCCCCGACCGGTTCATGGAGCACATCGCCCTGTGGGAGGGCACAGGCGACGGCACCCCCGAGACCGCCTGGGCCGAGCCGGTCACCGACCAGCAGTACGACGGCCCCCGCACCCACAACCAGTAGCCCCGGCCCGTCGATCACGCAACCCGGGCTCACACAGGACGTCAGGGCATCCGGCAGAAGGGCCGTGGTCGGAGACCTGCTCGAAGCGGACGATCAGTCCGCCACGCACAACGACGCGATGAGCGACGCGGACGCCACCCACACTCGGGGAGGCGACGCGGCTCTGTCCTGCCCCGCCCCGCGCGAAAGTGCCCCCGATGACGTCGGCCACTCGCTCCTGACGGAGCGTAAAGGGGGAGGAAAGTCTCCCTGCCACGAGTGTTGCCGGTGGTGCAAGACTCCCCAGGTGACCAGTCGCCGCTGCCAAAGCGCGCGGTTGCCCATATCCCTGCGGTGACGACGATCCACTCTCCCGTCCCGCTGTTGAGTACGGCCGATCCGTCCGCGACACGAAGGCGTACGTATGTCCACTGAACTCCCCGAGTCTGACGTTCCTCCCCCCACGGGGGCCGGCGAGTCCTCCCCGGCGCCCACTCGGCGCACGTTCATCGCCACCAGCACCGCGGTCGGTGGTGCCGTCGTCGCGGGCGGCGTGATCGGAGGGACCTCCCTCCTCGACCCGGAGGAGGCGACGGCCGCCGAGCGGCCGCCCTCCAGCCGCGTCTCCCTGACGGTCAACGGCACCCACCGGACCGTGACGGTCGACAACCGCACCTCACTGCTGGACCTGCTCCGCGAGCACCTCGGCCTCACCGGCTCGAAGAAGGGTTGCAACGCCGGGGCCTGCGGAGCGTGCACCGTGCTGGTCGACGGCCACCGGGTCAACTCCTGCCTGACGCTCGCCGTCCGGCTGGAAGGCACCGAGGTCACCACGGTCGAGGGCCTGGCCGATGGCGCCGAACTCCACCCGTTGCAACAGGCGTTCATCGACCAGGACGCCTTCCAGTGCGGCTACTGCACCCCCGGCCAGATCGTCTCCGGGGTGGGTTGCATCCAGGAGGGTCACACCGGCTCGCCGGAGGAGATCCGGGAGTGGATGAGCGGCAACATCTGCCGCTGCGGCTGCTACGTCAAGATCGTGCGCGCGGTCGAGCAGACCGCGGGCCGGAAGTAAGAGGAGCGGCCCGTGCATCCCTTCACCTACACCCGTGTCTCCAATACCCGGGAAGCCCTCGACGCCGGTCGCAGAGGCGGGCGTTACATCGCCGGCGGCACGACGCTGGTCGACCTGATGCGGGAGACCGTGGAGCAGCCCGAGACCCTGGTCGACATCAGCGGCCTGCCGTTGCACGAGGTCCTGGTCACCAAGGACGGCGGCCTGCGCATCGGCGCCCTGGTGAGCATGTCCGAGCTCGCCGCGCACCCCGCGGTGCGCGCCGCCTACCCGGTCGTCTCCCAGGCGCTGGAGCTGAGCGCCTCGGCCCAGTTGCGCAACATGGCCACCATCGGCGGCAACATCATGCAGCGCACCCGCTGCACCTACTTCCGCGATGTGACCGCCGACTGCAACAAGCGTGAGCCCGGCTCGGGTTGTGCCGCGCTGCACGGCTTCAACCGGATGCACGCGATCCTCGGCACCTCCGACGCCTGCGTCGCCACCCACCCCTCCGACGTCGCCGTGGCCTTCGCGGCCCTGGAGGCGACCGTGCACCTGCTGGGCCCGGACGGCGGGCGTGACCTCCCCTTCGCCGATTTCCTGTTGCGACCGGGCACCACACCTCAGCGCGAACAGGCGCTGAAACAGGGCGAGTTGATTACCACCGTGGAGATCCCGGCGCACCCCCGCCCGCTCAGGTCCGGCTATCTGAAGGTGCGTGACCGGCAGTCGTACGAGTTCGCGCTCACCTCGGCGGCCGTTGCGCTGCACATCAAGGGCGGGGTGATCCGCGAGGCGAAGGTCGCCGCCGGGGGAGTGGGCACGGTGCCCTGGAAGCTGCCCGAGGTCGAGCGGCACCTCGTCGGCCGACGCCCCTCGGACGCCCTGTGGACGGCGGCCGCGGAGAAGGCGGCGGAGGGGACGCGCCCGCTCGCGCACAACCGCTTCAAGGTCGCGCTGCTCAGGCGGACCGTCGAACGTCAGCTGCGTATCGTAGGAGGTATGAAGTGAGCCCCCAGCCGCAGGCAGCCGTGGGTGCGCCGCTGTCCCGGGTGGACGGGCGGCTGAAGGTCACGGGCAGGGCGGAGTACGCCGCCGAGCACGACATCAAAGGTGTCGTACACGCCGTCATCGTGGATGCGAGCGTCGGCCGCGGCCGGATCTCCTCCATCGACACGCACGCCGCCGAGAAGCACGCGGGTGTGCTGCGGGTGATCCACCACGGCAACGCGCCGAAGCTCCCGTACCGCGACAACGCCGGCTCCAACAACCCGGCCGGGCGGCGTTTGCGGGTGTTCCAGGACGACCGGGTGCTCTTCCATGGTCAGCCGGTCGCCGTCGTGGTGGCCACGACGTTGGAGGCCGCGCAGCACGGTGCGAGCCTGGTCAAGGTCCGCTACGACGCCGAAAAGCCCTCGACCGACCTCACCGAGTCCGAGCCGGGTGATCCGAACCCTTACGCACGCGGGGACGCGGAGGCCGGTCTGCGCTCCTCGGCGGTGCGGCTGGATGTGACGTATCGGCTGGCGCGCAATCACCACAACCCGATGGAGCCGCACGCCACCATCGCCCGCTGGGACGGCAACAAGCTGACGGTGTGGGACAAGACCCAGTGGGTGATGGGCACGCATGACGAGATCGCCGCGGTCTTCGACCTGCCGGCGGACGCGGTACGGGTCATCAACCCGTTCGTCGGGGGCGGGTTCGGCAGCGGGCTGCGCTGCTGGCCGCACACGATCGTCGCGGCGCTGGCCGCAAGGGTGACGCGTCGGCCGGTCAAGCTGGTGCTGTCGCGTAAGCAGATGTACTTCGGCACCGGCTTCCGGCCGTCGTACGCGTATCGGCTGCGCCTCGGCAGTGACCGGCGTGGGCGACTGAACGCCGCGATCCACGACATCGACGCCGAGACGTCCTCGTACGAGACGTTCACCGAGGCCGTCATGGGCGCGGGTCAGATGCTTTACAGCATGCCCAATGTCAGCCAGGCGTACCGGCAGGTGCCGCTGGATGTGAACACCCCGATCTGGATGCGCGGTCCCGGCTTCGCGTCGGCGTCTTTCGTGATCGAGTCGGCCATGGACGAGCTCGCGCACGAACTCGGCATCGACCCGATCGAGCTGCGTCGGCGCAACGAGCCGAGCGAGGACGAGTCGACGAGCGAGCCGTTCTCCACCCGGCGGCTGCGCGAGTGCTACACCGTGGGTGCCCGTGAGTTCGGCTGGCAGCGCCGCTCGTCCCGGCCGCGTGCGCGGCGCGAGGGTGACTGGCTGATCGGCCTGGGCATGGCCGCCGGCGTGTACGACTGCGGGCGTTTTCCCGCGCAGGCCAGGGCCCGTCTGGATGCCGACGGCACCGCGGTGGTCGAGGCGGCCACCAGTGACATGGGGCCGGGTACCTACACTTCGCAGACGCAGGTGGCGGCGGACGCGCTGGGTCTGACCATGCGTACGGTGACGTTCCGGCTCGGCGACTCCCTCTATCCGCCGACCTCACCGCACGGCGGCTCGGCGACGATGGCCAGTGTCGGCTCGGCCGTGGTCGACGCCTGCAACAAGGTGCGGCAGCAGGCGATCCGGCTGGCGGTCGAGGACCGCGAGTCGCCGCTGTACGGCGTGAACGCGGACGACGTGGTGGTCCGCAACGGTCGGCTGCACGTACAGGGCAGCCCGGCGCGCGGGGAGACCTACAAGAGCCTGCTGGCCCGGGGCGGCCGCGCCCGTCTGGAGGCGGACGGCTCCTACAACGGGCCGGGCAGCGACCGGTCCGCCTACTTCGCCTACAACGCCACCTTCGCCGAGGTCGCCGTGGACGCGACCCTGGGTCTGGTGCGAGTGCGGCGGATGCTCGGTGTCTACGACGCGGGCCGGATCATCAGCCCCAAGCTCGCCGAGAGTCAGGCGTTCGGCGGCATCGTGGGCGGTATCGGTACGGCGCTGCTGGAGCACACGGTCACCGACCACCGCGACGGCCGGATCGTCAACGCCAGTCTGGCCGACTACCTCGTGCCCGTGAACGCCGACGTCCCCGACATCAAGGCGATCTACCTGGACGGCGAGGACAACGCGGGCAACCTGCTGGGCGTCAAGGGCCTCGGCGAGGTCGTCCAGGTGGGGGTGGCGCCCGCCATCGCGAACGCGGTCTTCAACGCCACCGGCCGCCGTGTTCGCGAACTGCCCATCACCGCAGAGGTATTGCTCTAGCCCTGGCTCCTCTTTCGGTGAAGGGCCACCGACCGGTCCGGCAATCTGTCCCCCCGTCGGGTTGCCGGCCCCCGAGGGCCGCCGTCGCGTCCACGCTCCCCGCCGGCGTGGCGGCGGCCCGCCAGATCCCCCGCACGGCGAACCACGGAGAGCGACCCATGCTGAACATCGCGGACCCACTGCACCGCTGGTGCCGTGGGTCACGTCCCTTCGCCCTGGCCACCGTCGTCGACGTCCGCGGCAGCGCACCGCTGCCGACCGGTACCTCGGTCGCGGTGGACGCAGACGGCAAAGCGGTCGGCAGTATCTCCGGCGGCTGCGTCGAGGGCGCGGTGTACGAACTGTGCCGGCAGGTGCTGCAGGACCAAGGTGCTCCCCAGCGCGCCTGGTTCAGCTACTCCGACGACGACGCCTTCGCCGTCGGACTGACCTGCGGCGGCGAACTCGACGTCCTCGTCCAGCACGTCGACCCCACAGCCCAGCCGCACCTCGCCGACGCCCTCGACGAGGTCGTACAGGGCCGACCGGCCGCTGTGGCGCAGGTCGTCGACGGCCCCGACGATCTCCTCGGCTCAACTCTCAGCGTTCGTGGCGATGACCGTGCCGCCTACGGGAGCGTGGACGGCGGGCCGGCGGACCGGGCGGTGGCCGACCGGGCCAGGGCCCTGCTGCGGGCCGGCCGCACCGCTCGCGCCGACCTCGGCGGGGCAGGGGAGGAGTGCCCAGAGCGCCTGTCCGTCCTCGTCCACGTGGCGGCCGCCCGCCCTCGCATGCTGATCTTCGGCGCGGTCGACTTCGCCGCTGCGCTCAGCCAGGTGGGCCGTTTCCTGGGCTACCGGGTCACCGTCTGCGACGCCCGCCCCGTCTTCGCCACGGCCGCACGCTTCCCGCACGCGGAGGAGGTGGTGATCGACTGGCCCCACCGCTACCTGGAACGCACCGAGGTCGACGAGCGCACCGCCGTCTGCGTCCTCACCCACGACGCAAAGTTCGACATTCCCCTGCTGCGCCGGGCGCTCGCCCTGCCCGTCGGCTACGTCGGCGCGATGGGCTCCCGCCGCACACATGACGAACGCCTGCGACTCCTGCGTGAAGCCGGGGCGTCCGGCGAACAGTTGGCCCGGCTGCGCTCCCCGATCGGCCTCGACCTCGGCGCCCGCACGCCTGAGGAGACGGCTCTGTCGATCACCGCGGAGATCGTCGCCCACACCAACCAGGGCACGGGCCGACCCTTGAGCCGGATCACGGGACCGATCCACCGACCACACCAGCCAAGGCAGCCCGCCTTGGCCGGCTGAGCACCGACAGTTGCCCGTACAAGGGATCGGCCTTCGGCGCCGGTGGCCCGAGACGGTGCCCCGGTCCTGTCCTTGCCTGGTCCGGGTCTTGATCCGAGACCGGACCCGATGGATGAACGCCGTCCGAGGCACGTTTGGCTGGCATCCCGGTGGTGGAGGCGGTGTACACCGGTCGGACCAGTTCGCCCTGCCGTTCGACCACCAGGAAGCCGGTGGCGCCCTGCCCGCGGCGGGGCCAGCGTCCGAACTGCCGGGAGCAGGCGCGGCGCGTGCACGTCCGCGTCGGCACGACCGAGGCGGGTCCCGGAACCGGCGGCACGGACCGCCCCGGACGCAGCACCGCTTCACGGTCCCTGCCGGAGGGCCTGCCGATCAGCGTGATCGAGGTGGCGGACGAAGGGCCGGGCCTCGAACCCGTCGACGCCGAGCTCGTCTTCGAGCGCTTCTACCGCGCCGACCCCGCCCGCTCCCGCCGCCACGGCGGAAGCGGCCTTGGCCTCGCCATCGCCGCGACCATCGCCGAGGGCCACGGCGGCCGCCTCGAACTCGACACGGCCCCCGGCAGCGGATGCACCTTCCGCCTGGTCCTGCCCGCAGTCGACGCCGACCAGGAACCCCGCCGATCCCGCCGAACGTGAGGTTCTCTTCCGTCGCTACGCCAAGTTGCTCGCCGGCCTTCGAGAGGCAGGCGAACCGCCGCATCGAGCAAAAGCGCCTGCATACCGGGCTCCGTGGTGGTCGGGCCCGTGAGACGAGCGCAGGCCTCCAAGTTCCCTCTCAGGCGCAGGGGCTCACCGTTGAGGCCTGGACGTTCCCCGATTCCGGTGGCAGAGCACGACGTCAACGTCGACTCGGTGGCAGGGCTTTCAATCGGCCGCAGACGCCCGGTCTGCAGCCGTAGTGTCCAGGGCGGCGGTCGGCACTGCTCGATGCCGTCCCCGCAACGGCCTCAATGCGTCATGAGGAACCGGGCGGCAGAATCCTGGCTCCGTTCGCCGGTGTGAGGGGTACGTCAAGGCGTGCGGCGAGCACGTCGTACGGGATACCGAAGGTTTCGAGGACGGTGGCTCCTTCGGGGCCGACACAGAACGTCGCGAGGTCGGTGTAGACGCGGTCGACGCACCCCAGTCCGGTCAGCGGGTAACTGCATTCCCGCACCAGTTTGGGCGAGCCGTCCTTCGCGAAGAGCGTCATCATGACGAACACCTTCTTGGCGCCGATCGCGAGGTCCATGGCACCCCCGACAGCGGGGATCGCGCCGCGTGCGCCGGTATGCCAGTTGGCCAGGTCACCGGCAGCCGAGACCTGGAACGCGCCGAGCACGCAGATGTCGAGGTGGCCGCCGCGCATCATCGCGAAGGAGTCGGCGTGATGGAAGTAGGCCGCTCCCGGCAGCTCGGTGACCGGGATCTTTCCCGCGTTGGTGAGATCGGGGTCCACCTGACCGGGCGCGGCTGCGGGGCCCATGTTGAGCATGCCGTTCTCGGTGTGCAGCACCACCCCCGATCCCTCGGGGAGGTGGTCGGCGACCAGCGTCGGCTGGCCGATACCCAGGTTGACGTAGGAGCCGTGCGGGATGTCGCGCGCCACCAGGGCGGCCATCTCGTCCTTGCTCAGTGGCCCCCGGTCGAGGTTCTCCACCAGCGAGGTAGACGCGTTCATGCGGGCACCCCCGTCTGCACGACGCGGTCGACGTAGATGCTCGGTGTCACGACGACCTCCGGGTCGATCGCACCGACCTCGACGATCTCGCGGACCTGGGCCACCACTGTGTTCGCGGCGGTGGCCATGACCGGTCCGAAGTTGCGCGCGGTCTTGCGATAGACGAGGTTGCCCATGCGGTCGGCCCTGTGGGCGCCGATCAGCGCCACGTCGCCCTTGATCGGGTACTCCAGGACGTAGGTGCGGCCGCGTATCTCGCGGGTCTCCTTTCCCTCCGCCAGGGGTGTACCGACGCCGGTGGGTGAGAAGAACGCGCCGATGCCCGCACCGGCCGCGCGCATCCGTTCGGCGAGGGTGCCCTGTGGCACCACTTCGAGCTCGATCCGTCCCTCGCGGTAGAGCTGGTCGAAGACCCACGAGTCGGACTGGCGGGGGAAGGAGCACACGATCCTGCGTACCCGCCCCTTGGCCAGGAGCGCGGCCAGTCCGGTGTCGCCGTTGCCGGCGTTGTTCGACACCACGGTCAGTTCGCTCGCGCCCTGCCGGATGAGCGCGTCGATCAACTCGACCGGCATGCCGGCCATGCCGAACCCTCCGACCAGCACGGTCGAGCCGTCCCTGATACCGGCCACGGCCTCATCGGCATCCGCACATACCTGAACAGTCATCGGGCTCCCTCCGCCACGTTCTCCAGGACGACCGCCAGGGCCTGTCCGACACCGATACAGATCGCGGCGACGCCCCACCGCTTCCCCGACGCGCGCAAGCGTGCGGCGAGGGTGCCGAGGATCCGGCCGCCGGAGGCGCCGAGTGGATGGCCGATCGCGATCGCGCCACCCTTGGTGTTGACGATGGCCGGATCGATCTTCCAGGCGTCCACGCAGGCCAGCGACTGAACGGCGAAGGCTTCGTTGAGTTCGACCGCCGACACGTCCGACCAGGAGATCCCCGCCCGTTTCAGCGCCCGCTCGGCTGCCTCGACCGGCGCGAACCCGAACATCTGCGGCTCAAGTGCCGATACTCCGCGGCCCGCTATGCGCGCCAGCGGCGCGAGGCCGATGCGAGAAGAGGCCTCCTCCGACCCGATCAGCACGGCGGACGCACCGTCGTTCAGTGGTGAGGCGTTGCCGGCGGTGATGACGCCGTCGGGGCGGAACGCCGGTTTGAGGCCGGCCAGCTTCTGCGGCGAGGTCGCCGGCCGGATGCCCTCGTCGCGGGAGAGACGGACCTCTCCGTCCAGCACGACGGGAACCACCAGGTCGTCGTAGAAACCCGAGTTCCAGGCATCGTCCGCGAGATGGTGCGAGCGGGCGGCGAACTCGTCCTGCCGTTCGCGGGTGATGGCGAACCGCTCGGCCAGCTGTTCGTTCGCCTCGCCCAGGGAGACGGTCCACTCCTTGGGCATGCGTTCGTTGACCAGCCGCCACCCCAGAGTGGTCGACACGGCGGTCATGTTGCCGACGGGGAAGGCCCGTGACGGCTTGGGCATGACCCACGGCGCACGCGTCATCGACTCCACCCCGCCGGTGAGGACGATGTCGGCGTCCCCGCTCTCGACGGCCCGCGAGCCGATGATCGCCGCGTCGAGGGAGGAGCCGCAGAGCCGGTTGACGGTCGTGGCCGGCACGGACGTCGGCAGCCCTGCCAGCAGGACCGCCATCCGGCCGACGTTCCGGTTGTCCTCGCCCGCGCCGTTGGCGTTGCCCCAGTACACGTCGCCGATGAGCGCGGGGTCGAGCGACGGCGACTTGGCCAGGACTCCTGAGACGGCGACGGCGGCGAGGTCGTCGGGTCGGACCTCGGCGAGCGCTCCACCGAACCGTCCGAAGGGGGTTCTCACTGTGGTGTAAACGAAGCTGGCAACCATGGGGCTCAACGTAGGTTCGCCGATTGATCTCGTCCAATACACAGTTCTGCTTGATTGATCAGTGGCGGATATAAGGTGTGGTCATGGAGCTCCGCCATGTCCGTTACTTCCTCGCTCTCGTCGAGGAGTGCCACTTCGGCCGCGCCGCGCAGCGCCTGCACGTGGCCCAGTCGGCCCTCTCCCAGCAGCTCAAGCAACTGGAGCGACAGCTGGGCACGCCGCTCTTCACCCGGTCCACACGGCGCGTGGAGCTCACCGAGGCCGGCCGCCATCTGGTCACCCATGCGCGATCGATCCTGGCCGAGGTGGAGCGGGCTCAGGAGCAGATGGCACTGCTCGCCACCGGCCGTACCGGACGTGTCTCCATCGGGTTCGTCGGCACCGCCACCTACGACGTCCTGCCACGGATCGCCCGCACGGTACGCGCGCAACTGCCGGGCGTGTCCCTGGAACTGCGCGGTGAGCTGCTCAATCCCGAGCTGGTCGACGGCCTGCTCGGAGGCAGCTATGACCTGGCCCTCCTGCGCACCGACACTCCGGTGGACGCAGCCGTCGAGGTCACGACCCTCCGGTCCGAACGGCTGGTGGCCGTCCTGCCCACCGGCCATCCGCTGGCAGGCCGCCGCGAGATCCCCCTCGCGGCACTCGCCGGCGAGCCGATCGTCGTCCACCCCTCCCGTGACCGTTCCTCCATGCACGGCCGGGTCCTCGCAGCGTGCGCCCGGGCCGGCTTCGAACCCTCCGCCCTGGTCGAGGTCGGCGAGACCGCGACGCTGGTCGTGTTCGTCGCCGCGGGCCACGGCGTCGCCCTGGTCCCGGAGTCGGTGCAGAGCCTCCGCCTCGACGGTGTGACGTACCTGCCGCTCGTCGAGACGGAAACCGTCGACCTGGGGCTGGCGCGTCGAGCGGGCCCGAACTCACCGGCCGCGGAACAGGTCGCAGCGGTCATCGAGGCATGCGTGAGGCGGTGAGCGGCCGATCGAACCTCGACGGCGACGGCGTGGAGAACGACGGCGTGGAGAACAGGGCGGCAGGGCCTCATCCGAGGCCCTGCCCACACGTGGGGTCCTATCGGCGGCGAGGGTGAGGCGGCTGTACGGGCGTCACCCCAGGCGCGTTTCTCACGTCTGCCCCGCGAGGGGACGCGCGGTCCCGCCGACACCCCCGTGACCCGCGGCCGCTGCCGCTTCCGGTGCGCGGGGAACCAGCCCGACCAGCAGGGCGCCGATGACGCCGGGTACGGCGAGTGCGTAGAAGTTCCACTGGAACGCCAGCCCGGCTCCGATGATGAGCCCGAGCAGCGGCGGGGCGAGCATCGAGCCGAGGCGGCCGAACCCCAGCATCCAGCCCATCGCCGTGGCGCCCATGCGTACCGGATAGTGCTTGGAGACATAGGCGAGGACGAACGACTGCGTGCCCATGGCCCCGACGCCACCCAGTGCGACGGCCGCATACAGCACCGTCGTGGGCAGCCGCAGGCTGAGCAGTATGACGGCCACGCTGGACACGAGGTAGGTCGTGGTGATGATCGGTTTGGAGCCGAACCGGTCGGCCGCCAGAGAGATGATGAGCGTGCCGACGACAGCTCCGATGTTGAACACGAGGAGGAAGCCGAGCGAGGAGCCCGCGGAGTGGCCGGCCCGACGCATGATCTCCGGGAGCCACGTGTTGAAGCCGTAGATCATGAACAGGCACAGGCACGTCATCACCAGGAAGCACACCGTCGCCACGACGTAGCTGCGCGACCCCCTTCCCGGCCGGGACAGGTGACTGACATGGAACCGCTGCTCAAATCGCCTGCCGAGCCGCCCTGTTGCCGCACCGTCTCCTGAGCGGAACGCCACCACTATGAGCACGAGCACTAACCCCGACCCGCTCGCCGGTACGGCTGCCCCCCTCACCCGGCAAGCTCGGGCGCAGCGTCTTCATCGCGGCGGTGGCCGCGATCGGCGGATTCCTCTTCGGTTACGACAGCGCCGTCATCAACGGCGCGGTGATCGGTATCCAGCACCACGCCGACGAGCTGGTGATCAAGCTGCCGGAGCAGGGTGTGCTCGTCGCGCAGGATCTCGTCTACCACGACACTCACCTGTTCCTCGGCATCGTGCGGCGGATGACGCGACCTGGCGGAAGGTGACCCCGAAGCTCCTCCGGAAGTGTTCGGTGCCTGAGCGGACTCGCAAGGCGCAGGTGCGGTCCGCCGCGTCGGGCTGCCATCGGACAGGGTGTCGTCGGCGCAGTGGCTCACGCAGCGGGCGAGAGGTTCCTCAGGTGTGGGACGTGATGAACTCGTGGAGAATTGACGAGAGTTGTGAAAGGTGGCAAGAATTCAGCTCGCTTCGCTGCGTCTGAAGTGAGCGAAGTGACGCGAGTGGCCTGGTCGCGCGCGCCTCTGGTCGTTTCCTGTTCGTGCGCCACCTCCCCCTCGCGTTCTGCCACCTCCCACATCTTCACTTCCGTAGAGGTCTATCTTGTCGCGTTCGCAACAATTCAGAAGTCTGTCCGCTCTCGCCGCCACCGCCTTCGTCGCCGCCACCGCTACGGCTCTGCCCCTGCTCGGGGCCGGGACGGCAAGCGCCACAACGTCGGGCGCGTGCGAGTCCGCCACGGTGCAGTACCGCATCGTCGGTGCCGACGGGAACATCGTCGGCGCGGACTGGACCTCCCAGGGCGGGCTCTACCTCTGGAAGACCGCTCCCGGAACCGTCGAGGTCCGGCTCGCTCCCGGTCAGACGGTCGGGGACGGCTGCAAGTACCCCGTCTCCCTCGCCGAATACACCACCGAAGGGCCCGACTGGAACACCTCGGGCCGCCAGACGCTGGTCGACAAGGCCACCGTCTACCTCACCGCCGCGGACGTCGCCGGTGCGGAAGACGCCAAGCGGACCTGGCAGAAGCTGAACGTGAAGACGCCCGACTGCTACGGCCAGATCGACCTGTACGGCGATGACGTCACCTACGACGGCGGGACAGGCGAAGGGCACGGCCCCGCTCCCTACAAGCCCGACAACGTCGTCACCCCCTACCACCTCATAGCGGCGTGGAACGGAGGCGACAAACCGTGCACCCCCAACACGCCGGAAGAGCCCACCCCGACCCCGTCGCAGCCGACCCCGAGTTCTCCAGCCACTCCCGCCACTCCCACCACTCCCGCCACTCCCACCACCCCCGCCGGCGACCAGCCGCCCGCGGAGACGACGACCCCACCGACCACCCCCGGCACTGCCACGACGCCTCCCACGACCCCGGACGTGCCTCCGCTGGCGTCGACGCCGCCCACCACGCCGAAGCCGACGCCCAGTGAGAGCACCCCGCCGCTGGCGGAGACCGGCTCCAGTGCCCCGGTCGGTCTGATCGCAGGCGGTGCCGCCCTGGTGGTCGCCGTCGGAGCCGGGGCGATGTTCGCGGCCGGCCGCGCACGCCGCTCATGACGAGGGCCCAGCAGGGCGCTTTCGTTCTCTAGCACGGCCTGACGGCTTCGCTCCGGCACTCGCCACGAGCGGAGCCGTCTTCGCCGGCAGGGGTCCCGCCCCACGACCGGTCGCCTCTCGGCCACGATCCTCACCCGCCTCCGGCACACTGCCGGCACACCGCGCCGGCCGCCGCTGCCACCGGCGCCGTCTTCCTTCGAGGATGCTGCTGGCCGTCGCCTCGGCATTGACGGCTCCGGTCATGGCCGATCGTCGAAGGGGGCGGGCGTGCTCCATGCGGGGTGTGACCGGGGATTGAGTACCGTTTCCGG
The DNA here is from genome assembly GCF_001279775.1 of Streptomyces sp. MMG1533. Lineage (GTDB taxonomy): Bacteria > Actinomycetota > Actinomycetes > Streptomycetales > Streptomycetaceae > Streptomyces. The sequence goes on from NZ_LGDG01000122.1 coordinate 110,614, forward strand.
GTCGGGACGTCAGTCGTCGCGCGCAGCTGTGTCGTAGCTTTCGCGTGCCACGCTGATTGCATCGAGATGCTCCTCGCCCCAGGCCTCAAGGGCCGCCACGATCGGGAGCAGACTGTGGCCGAGCGGGGTCAGCTCGTAGTCGACCCGCAGGGGTACGGTCGGTGTCACGGTGCGCGCCACCAATCCGTCCTGTTCCAGGCCGCGCAGTGTCTGGGTGAGCATTTTCTGGCTCACCACGGGGATGCGCCGGGCCTGTACGACGTCGTCATGGACGCGGCCGTCGTGGGAGAGCAGACCCTGGAGTGGGTGCGTGACGGGGGCGCGTATGCGGGAGTGACGCCCCAGGCACAGCCGGAACCGGTGCGGGGGATCCGGACGGCTGCGGTGATGGTCACTGCGGACGGCGCGCGGCTCAAGGAACTGGTGGCTCTGGTCGACGCGGGTGCACTCACCACCGGGGTTGCCGAGACGTACTCTTTGGAAGAGGCGGCGAAGGCGCACGCCCGACCCCCGGAGGGCGGGATACGGGGGCGGCTCGTGCTGCTGCCCTGAGCCGTCGGCCGGCGCGAGCCCTCGCCAGGCGCCACCGGTGCATTCCCACGGCCGATGTGCGGCCGCGCTTCTGGGGAGCAGGAACGGGAAGCAGACCATATCCGCCACCCCGTCGGCTCCTCGTGCGGCGGTTACCGAGCAACTTCAGACGCGTTCATGCTGGCGCATTGGCGCATTGGCGCATTGGCGCATTGGCGCACTCAATGGTGAGCCGGGCCCCACTACCTCTGCTCAGCTCCGTCCCGAAGGGATCGATCCTCATGCGTTACGCCGTCCTCGGCACCGGCATCGTCGGCCGGACCATCGCCGCCAAGCTCACCTCGCTGGGTCACGAGGTCGTCATCGGCACGCGCTCCCCGCAGGTCACCCTGGCCCGCACCGAACCGGACGCCATGGGCAACCCGCCGTTTGCCTCCTGGCACACGGACCATCCCGATGTCGTGGTGAAGTCCTTCGCAGAGGCCGCCGCCTTCGGTGAGACGGTCGTGAACACCACCGCCGGCGCTGCCACCGGCGACGTCCTTCATGCGGCAGGCAGCGCCAACCTGGCGGGCAAGGTGCTGATCGACATCGCCAACCCGATGGACGTCTCTGCCGGCATGCCGCCCACGCTGAACCCGGTGAACACCGACAGCCTCGGGGAGCAGATCCAGCGCTCCTTCCCTGACGCCCGGGTCGTCAAGACCCTCAACACCATGAACTGCCGCGTAATGGTCGAGCCCGGCCGCGTTGCCGGGGCGCACAACGTCTTCGTCTCCGGCGAGGACGACGGTGCCAAGAAGCAGGTCACCGAACTGCTGGTCTCCTTCGGCTGGCCCGAGGGCGACGTCATCGACCTCGGCGGCATCGAGACCGCCCGGGGTGCCGAGATGCTGCTGGTGCTCTGGGTACGCCTGTACGGAGCCCTGGGCCACGCCGACTTCAATTTCCATGTCCAGGGCGCGAACGCAACCTAGGGTTTGGAGGGTTTGTCTCCCCGGCCGGCATGCGACCTCAGGTCGTCCGTTGCCGGATGTGTGATGTACGTAGGCGGCCGGTTCGAGGTGTGCCATGGTGGTCGCCGACGCCTCCGGAGGTGACCCGTGAGCAGAGCCGATCCCGGGCTGTTCGGCCCCTCCTCGGTGACCTGGCAGATGCACGGCGACCCGATGATGTGGGTCGCCGGCGTCCGTGCCCTCTACCTCCAAGCCCTGCACCCACGTGCGGTCCGGGGAGTCATGCAGAACTCCGACTTTCGGAACGACGCCTGGGGCCGGCTGTTCCGCACCGCCAACTTCGTCGGCACCACGACGTACGGCACCACCCAGGCCGCCGAGAAGGCCGGCGCCCGCGTGCGGAAGATCCACAGCAGGCTGGGGGCGACCGACCCCGACACCGGCGAACGCTACGGCGTCGACGAACCCCAGCTGCTGCTGTGGGTGCACTGCGCCGAGATCGACTCGTATCTGCACGTCGCGCGACGCTCCGGGTTTCCCCTCACCGACGCGCAGGCCGACCGCTACCTGGGCGAACACCGGGTCAGCGCCCGCCTGGTGGGCCTCGACCCGGACGCCGTACCGGCGAACCAGGCCGAGATGAACGCCTACTTCGAGAAGATGCGGCCCGAACTCGCCGCCGGAGAAGAGGCACGCGCGGTGGACGACTTCCTCCTCCGCCCTCCGACGCATCCTCTTCTCATCCCGGCGCGCGAGGTGCTGTGGCGGCGTGTGGCACATCTGGCGTACGCCGCCCTGCCGCCGTACGCCCACGAGTTGTACGGCAGACCGGCCCCGGAACCCTCCACCGTCACCCGCCAGTTGCGTGCCACGGGCACCCTGCTGCGCTGCATCCCCGCACGTGTGCGCTGGCAACTCCCGCCCAAACACATCCTGCGTGCCATGGCCCGGCTCGGCCCGGGCTCCCGCCCGGCACCGTACAAACTCGGACGACAGCTCGCCATACTGGACAAGCCAGGGGAGGGCGGGACGTAGTAACGACGGGGGCGGTCGCAGGAGATGGGGGACAGCAGGCTCATTCAGGGCCGGTACCGGTTGCTCGATCTGATCGGGCGCGGCGGCATGGGGGAGGTGTGGCGGGCGCGGGACGAGTCACTGGGCCGGCACGTCGCCGTGAAGTGCCTCAAGCCGCTCGGCGCGGGCCACGACCAGGCCTTCACCCGGGTCCTGAGAGAGCGGTTCCGGCGCGAGGCCCGGGTGGCAGCCGCCCTCCAGCACCGTGGAGTCACCGTCGTCCACGACTTCGGCGAGTACGACGGCGTCCTCTACCTGGTCATGGAACTCCTGGAGGGCCGCAACCTCAGCCAGCTCCTCGAGGACAACAAGCAGCACCCGCTGCCCGTCGCCGACATCGTGGAGATCGCCGACCAGGTGGCCGCAGCCCTCGCGTACACGCACCGGCAGGGCATCGTGCACCGCGACCTGAAACCCGCCAACATCGTCCGCCTCACCGACGGCACGGTGAAGATCTGCGACTTCGGCATCGCCCGCCTCGGCGCCGACATCGGCTTCACCTCCCGGCTGACCGGCACCGGCATCGCCATGGGCACCCCGCACTACATGTCGCCGGAGCAGATCGGCGGCACCGAGGTCGACCAGCGCAGCGACCTGTACTCGCTGGGCTGCGTGCTGTACGAGATCGCCACCGGGGCGCCGCCGTTCGATCTCGACGACGCCTGGGCGATCCTCGTCGGCCACCGCGACACGCCGCCCCGTCCGCCGCGCAGCCACCGCTCCGAGCTGCCTGCCTACCTGGACAGAGTCATCCTCGACCTGCTGGCCAAGCAGCCCGAGCAACGCCCCCACGACGCCCGAGAGGTGGGCCGCCGGATCAACGCCGGCCGGTCCACACCGACGTACGTGCCGACCGTCGTCACCCCGCAGCCGGACCTCCGCCCGCCCGAGCCCGCACGGCCCCGCGAGCTGCGCCTGCCGTCCTGGACCCGCGGCATGACGACCGGCCACAAGGCCACCGGCGCCGGCCTGGGCACCGCACCCCCGGACGCCGGAGCGGGCCTGACCGGTGAGTGGATCCCACGAGCCCTCACGGGCCGGACCGAGGAACCCGTGCCGGACGCGCCGCCCACCCCTTCCGCGGAGGCGGTCGCAGCGCTCTCCGGACGGCACAACGCCGGGCTCAGCCTGGGGCGGCTGGGCCGCTGGGCCGAGGCCGGTGAGGTGCACCGCGCGGTCTCCGCCGAACGCGAGCACCTCCTCGGCCCCGACCACCCCGACACCCTCGCCAGCCGCTACGAGGTCGCCTTCACCCTCAGCCGCACCGGCCGCGCCGCCGACGCCCTGCGCGAGTACAAACACGTCACCCGCGCCAGAAGCATCGCCCTCGGCCCGGACCACCCCGACACCCTCGCCGCCCGCCAGGAAATGGCCTATGTGCTGGGCCAGCTGGGCCGTCACTTCGACGCCCACCAGGTCTACAACTCCGTCCTCGCCGCCCGCGAGCGCGCCATGGGCGCCGACCACCCCGACACCCTGCGCTGCCGCCACAACCTCGCCTTCAACCTCAGCAGGCTCGGCCGTCTGGAGGACTCGTACCGCATGGCCTGCGAGGTGGCGGCCGCGCGCGCCCGGGTCCTGGGCCCGCATCACCCCGACACCCTGGTCACCCGCTACGAAGTCGCCTACGCACTCGGCCAGTTGGGCCGCTGGCCGGAGGCCTTGCAGACCTACCGTGAGGTCGCCGAGGCCCGCGCCCAGGCCCTCGGCCCCGACCACGCCGACACCCTCGCCGCCCGCTACGAGATCGGCATCAGCCTCGGCCGGCTCGGCCGCAGCACCGAGGCCCTCCAGCTCTACCGCGACCTGATCGACGACCGCACCCGCGTCCACGGCCCCGCCCACCCCGAGACCCTCCGCGCCGGCCACGGCCTCGGCGTCAACCTCGGCCGCCTCGGCCACTGGGAGGAGGCCCTCGCCGAGGCCCGCGACGTGTGCGCCATCCGCGAGCGCGTCCTCGGCCCCGACCACCCGGACACCCTGGTGAGCCGCCGCGAGGTCGCCGTCGGCCTCGGCTGGCTGGGCCGCTGGGCGGACGCGCTGACCGAATACCGCCGCGTCGCCGCCGCCCGCGAACGCGTCCTGGGCGCCGACCACCCCGACACCCTCGCCAGCCGCAACGACGAAGCCCACTGCCTGGAACAGCTCGGGCGGGGCGCGGAGGCCGTCGAGCTGTACCGGAGAGTGGCGGTGCTGCGCCAGCAGCGGACGACGGGCGGTCACTGACCCCGACGCGGCCCATCTCTGGCCGATGTGGATCACCCCGTGTTACCAAGAACCATGCCTGCACACGAGGGACACCCGGCACACCGCACGTACGACGCCGTCATCGTCGGCGGCGGCCACAACGGCCTCGTCGCCGCCGCCTACCTGGCCAGGGCCGGACGATCCGTGCTGGTGCTGGAACGGCTGGACCACACGGGCGGCGCCGCCGTCTCCACGCGGCCCTTCGCCGGCGTGGACGCGCGGCTGTCGCGCTACTCCTACCTGGTCAGCCTGCTGCCGAAGAAGATCGTGCGCGACCTCGGCCTGGACTTCCGCGTCCGGACCCGCACCGTCTCGTCGTACACCCCCGTCGAACGGGACGGCCGGCCGACCGGACTCCTGGTCGGCGGCGGCGAGCGACGCACCCGGGAGGCGTTCGCGCGGCTCACCGGCGGCGAGCGCGAGTACGAGGCCTGGCAGCGCTTCTACGGCATGACCGCCCACGTGGCCCAGCGGGTCTTCCCGACCCTCACCGAACCGCTGCCCACCCGCGCCGAACTGCGCGACCGCATCGACGACGAGGACGCCTGGCGGACCCTCTTCGAGGAACCCATCGGGTCGACGATCGAGGATCGCTTCACCGACGACCTGGTGCGGGGCGTGGTCCTCACCGACGCCCTCATCGGAACCTTCGCCGACGCCCACGACCCCGCACTCCCGCAGAACCGCTGCTTCCTCTACCACGTGATCGGCGGCGGCACGGGTGCCTGGGACGTACCCGTCGGCGGCATGGGCGCCCTCACCGACGCGCTCGCCACCGTGGCGCGCGACGCGGGCGCCGTCCTCGCCACCGGGCACGAGGCCGTGCGGATCGACACGGACGGACGTACCGCAGAGATCACCTACCGCACCGCCGACGGGGAGGGCGTCGCCACCGCACGGCACGTCCTCGTCAACGCCTCCCCGCAGGAACTGGCGGCGCTCACCGGCGACGCCCCGCCCACCCCCGCCGAGGGCGCCCAGCTCAAGGTGAACATGCTCCTCACCCGGCTGCCGAGGCTGCGCGACGAGACCGTCGACCCCCGCGAGGCCTTCGCCGGCACCTTCCACATCGCCGAGGGCTACGAGCAACTGGCCACCGCCCACGCCCAGGCCGACGCCGGCGAACTGCCCGCCGCCCCGCCCTCGGAGATCTACTGCCACTCCCTGACCGACCCGACGATCCTCGCCCCGGACCTCGTCGAACAGGGCTACCAGACACTGACCTTGTTCGGCCTGCACACGCCCGCCCGGCTCTTCGACCGGGACAACGACGCCGTACGCGAGGAACTCCTGAAGTCGACGCTCGCACAGCTGGACGCCCACCTCGCCGAGCCCCTCGCCGACTGCCTGGCCACCGACGCCGACGGACGGCCGTGCATCGAGGCGAAGACCCCGCTCGACCTGGAGAGGGACCTCCGACTCCCCGGCGGCAACATCTTCCACCGCGAACTGACCTGGCCGTACGCCCAGGAGGGCACCGGCCGCTGGGGCGTGGAGACCCGCCACCCGAACGTGCTGCTGTGCGGGGCGGGCGCGGTGCGTGGGGGAGGGGTGAGCGGGGTGCCGGGGCACAATGCGGCGATGGCGGTGCTGGAAGGCAGTGACGACTGACGATGTCCGAGTTCTCGGAGTTCTCGGAGTTCGCGGAGCTCTCAGAGTCGTCGCGGTCGTCGCGGTCGTCGCGGTCGTCGGTTCGCGACTTCTACGACCAACTGGCCGCCTCCTACGACCTGATCTTTCCGGACTGGGACGCGAGCATGGCCCGCCAGGCCGAGGCGCTGAACGGACTCGTCCGCCGACGGCTGGGCGAAGGTCCGCAGGCGATCCTGGACTGCTCCTGTGGAATCGGCACCCAGGCGATCGGGCTGGCACTGTCCGGACACCGGGTCGTGGGCAGTGATCTGAGCCCTGCCGCCGCGTCCCGGGCCGCGGTCGAGGCCGCGGCCCGTGGCGTCCGTCTTCCTGCGGCCGCCGCGGACATGCGTGGGCTTCCCTTCCGGGCCGCCGCCTTCGACGTCGTGGTCTGTGCCGACAACTCGCTTCCGCACCTGCTCTCGACGCACGACGTCGGGGCGGCCCTGCGCGGCATGCGGCGGGTGCTGCGCGACGACGGACTCCTGATCATCAGTGTCCGGGACTACGACGAAGCGCGCCGGACCCGGCCGACGTCCGCCCCTCCCCAGGTCTCCCGGACCGCCGACGGCCGAGCGATCGCCTTCCAGCTGTGGCACTGGCACGACGACGGCGAACGATACGACCTCGAACACTTCCAGCTCGTTCCCGCCGGAAGCGGATGGGACGTCCGCGTCCGCCGGACCACCTACTGGGCACTGACCCGGCACCAGTTGACGGACGCGGTTGGGGGCGCCGGCTTCACCGACATCACCTGGCACACGCCGGAGACCAGCGGCTTCTACCAGCCCGTCCTCACGGCAAGGCCGCTCAGGCCCGCATAACACCGTCCACCCTGAGTCCGGTCCGGTGACGTAGGACGCGCGGTCGCTCAGCAGCCACGCCACGGCCTGGGCGACCTCGTCCGGGGCGGCGGACCGGCCAGCAGGGGCTGGGCGTTGAGCGGAGCCGTCAGTCCGCGGACGCCGTCCAGCCGATCGGCGCGATCCGCGCCGCGTCCGCCGGCCGTGCCTCGTCGAAGAGGACACCGTCGGCCGTCTCGACGCGCAGCCCGTCGACATAGGCACCCCGTCCGACGTACAGCCGGTCGGTCGCGTACCGCCAGCGCAGGCCCAGTTGCCGGGTGGCCGGAAGCTCGGCCGCGAGCCGGTGCCAGACGCGGCCGGACCAGCCCGTGACCGTGCCCGCCCGGTGCTCCTGCGGCCGGTCGCCGTGGCGCGTGGTCGTGAACGGGACGGGCTGCCAGGTCGTGCCGCCGTCCGTCGTGGCCTCCAGGGCGAGGACATCGGCCTGGGGCTCGGTGTCCCACCACAGCGCGCAGTGCAGCCGGGCGCCGCCGGAGGACGTGTCGAGCGAGGGCAGTGCGAGGGTGGCGGCGGTGGAGCTCGCCATACCGGAGAACCAGGCGGTACGCCCGTACGCGGGGCGGACCGGCACGGCGCGCGCCAGGTTGTTCCCCGCGGCCACCCGGGGAGCGGAACCGGAGCGCCAACTGCGCACCGGATGAACGGAGTTGCCGAGCACGACGAGGAAGGAGTCGGTCGTCGGGTCGAGCACCAGCGAGGTGCCCGTGAACCCGGTGTGCCCCGCCGTGCGCGGTGTGGCCATCGCACCCATGTACCAGTGCTGGTAGAGCTCGAAGCCGAGACCGTGCTCGTCGCCGGGGAAGGCGGTGTTGAAGTCGGTGAACATCAGCTCCACCGACTCCGGCCGCAGGATACGGACCCGGCCGTAGGCGCCGCCGTTGAGCAGCGTCCGGCCCAGGACGGCAAGGTCCCACGCGCGGGAGAACACACCGGCGTGGCCTGCCACACCGCCGAGGCTGAAGGCGTTCTCGTCGTGCACCTCGCCCCAGACGAGTCCCCTTTCGAGCCCGGACCAGGGCCTCCGCGCGTCCTCCGTGGCGGCGATCTTCGGCTTCCAGGAGGCGGGCGGGTTGTAGCGGGTGTGGTGCAGGCCGAGCGGGGCGGTGACCTCGTCGTGGAGAAGTGTGTCCAGCGGGCGCCCCGTGACCTCCTCCAGCACCAGCTGGAGCGAGATCAGGTTCAGGTCCGAGTAGAGGTACGCGGAGCCGGGCGGGTTGAGCGGCGCCTCCTTCCAGATGAGCTGGAGCTTCTCCTCGTAGGTCGGGGCGTTGTACAGCGGGATCCAGGCACGGAAACCCGAAGTGTGGGTGAGGAGCTGACGGATCGTGATGTCCTGCTTGCCCGCCCCGCCGAACTCCGGGAGGTACGCGGCGACCTTCTCCTCCAGCTCCAGCGCGCCCCGTTCGATCTGCTGCACGGCGAGGATCGACGTGAAGAGCTTCGACACCGAGGCGAGGTCGAAGACCGTGTCCTCGGCCATGGGGATCTGCCGGTCGGCCGGGAACTCGACGCCGGTGTCCGTCTTCTCGTCGTACGCCTGGTAGCGCACCGCCATGCCGATCGGCTGATGCAGGGCCACCGTGCCCCCGCGGCCGGCGAGCAGCACGGCGCCCGCGTACCAGGGGTGCTTGGGGGAGGGGGCGAGGAACGCCCGGGCGTCGGTGACGAGTTGACGCAGGTGGGCGGCGAGGAGGCCGGCGCGCTCGGCTGAGCCGTGGTGCAGGGTGCGGTGCGCGGTCGTCGGGGCGGCGGACGCCGGGCCCGCGGGGAAGGGGGCGATGGCGAGGGCGCCGCCCAAGGCCAGGGCACGTCTGCCCAGTTGGCGACGAGTGGGACCGCGTCCTTCCCGCCCGTCCGGCGCTCTGCCCGCCGCGTCTTCCGTCATGGGTGAACCTCCCGCTGCCTGAAAGTATCTTTCCGGGATCACCTTGCGCTGTGAAACTTTCGTGTCAGGTGCGCGGTGTGTCAACGGGGCGGGCGGCCATCCGTATGGCCATCTGTGCGGGCGTCCGTGTGGCCATCCGTACGGGGCGTCCGTGCGGCCATCCGTGCGGGGCGTCCAGAAAACTGACGGAGCATCAGAAATACTCTTCCGTCGTCCGGAGGACTGCGGCATCCTGCGCCCATGCAGACGGAGCTGAGCAAGACACTGGGAGTCGAGCACGCCGTCTTCGGCTTCACGCCGTTCCCCGCCGTCGCCGCGGCCATCAGCCGGGCCGGCGGCTTCGGAGTGCTCGGCGCGGTCCGCTACACGGCACCCGACGACCTCAAACGCGACCTCGACTGGATCGAGGCCCATGTCGACGGGAAGCCGTACGGCCTGGATGTCGTCATGCCCGCGAAGAAGGTGGAAGGGGTCACTGAGGCCGACGTAGAGGCGATGATTCCCGAGGGACACCGGCAGTTCGTCCAGGACACCCTCGCCAAGCACGGCGTCCCCGAACTCGCCGCGGGCGAGGCCTCCGGCTGGCGCATCACCGGGTGGATGGAGCAGGTCGCCCGCAACCAGCTCGACGTCGCCTTCGACTATCCGATACGGCTGCTCGCCAACGCCCTCGGCTCACCTCCCGCCGACGTGGTCGCCCGCGCCCACGACCAGGACGTGCTCGTCGCCGCGCTCGCCGGCAGCGCCCGGCACGCCCGCAAACACGCGGAGGCGGGCATCGACGTCGTCGTCGCCCAGGGCTACGAGGCCGGTGGCCACACCGGCGAGATCGCCTCCATGGTGCTCACGCCCGAGGTCGTCGAGGCCGTCGATCCCCTGCCCGTGCTGGCCGCCGGCGGGATCGGAAGCGGTCAGCAGGTGGCGGCCGCACTGGCACTCGGCGCCCAGGGTGTGTGGCTGGGCTCCATATGGCTGACCACCACGGAAGCCGACATGCACTCGCCCGCCCTGACCCGGAAGCTGCTCGCCGCCGGTTCCGGGGACACGGTCCGCTCCCGCGCCCTCACCGGGAAACCGGCCCGACAGCTGCGCACCGAATGGACCGACGCCTGGGACGACCCGGACGGACCCGGCACCCTCCCCATGCCCCTTCAGGGACTGCTCGTCGCCGAGGCCGTCTCGCGCATCCAGAAGTACGAGGTCGGGCCGCTGCTGGGCACGCCCGTCGGTCAGATCGTCGGCCGGATGACCAGTGAACGCAGCGTCCAGGCCGTCTTCGACGACCTGACCCGCGGCTTCGAGCGGGCCGTCGACCGCATCAACCTCATCGCCGGAAGGAGCGGCAAGTGACGAGCACACCTCCCGCGGGCTTCTGGGCCCAGGCCACCCAAGACCCCTCACGCCAGGTCCTCGTCGCCCCGGACGGCGAGCAGTGGACCGCCGGACGCCTGCACGCCGCCGCCAACCGGCTCGTCCACGGCCTGCGCGCGGCCGGGCTGGAGCGCGGCGACGCCTTCGCCGTCGTCCTGCCCAACGGGGTCGAGTTCTTCACCGCGTACCTCGCCGCCTCCCAGGCCGGGTTCTACCTCGTCCCCGTCAACCACCACCTCGTCGGCCCCGAGATCGCATGGATCGTCGCCGACTCCGGCGCCAAGGTGCTCCTCGCCCACGAACGGTTCGCCGGCCCCGCCCGCCACGCCGCCGACGAGGCCGCACTCCCGGCCACCCACCGGTACGCCGTCGGCACGGTCGAGGGCTTCAGGCCGTACGCCGAACTCCTGGACGGGCAACCGGAGTCGCCGCCCGCCGACCGCACCCTCGGCTGGGTCATGAACTACACCTCGGGCACCACCGGCCGCCCGCGCGGCATCCGGCGCCCCCTGCCGGGCAAGCTCCCCGAGGAGGCGTACCTCGGCGGTTTCCTCGGCATCTTCGGCATCCGGCCGTTCGACGACAACGTGCACCTCGTCTGTTCGCCGCTCTACCACACGGCCGTTCTCCAGTTCGCCGGCGCGTCCCTGCACATCGGCCACCGCCTGGTCCTGATGGACAAGTGGACGCCCGAGGACATGCTCCGCCGCATCGACACCCACAAGTGCACGCACACACATATGGTCCCGACACAGTTCCACCGTCTGCTGGCCCTCCCGGACGACATCAAGGCACGCTACGACGTGTCGTCCATGCGGCATGCCATCCACGGTGCCGCCCCCTGCCCCGACCACGTCAAACGGGCCATGATCGACTGGTGGGGCCACTGTGTGGAGGAGTACTACGCGGCCAGCGAGGGCGGTGGTGCCTTCGCGACCGCCGAGGACTGGCTGAAGAAGCCCGGCACCGTCGGCAAGGCCTGGCCCATCAGCGAACTCGCGATCTTCGACGACGAGGGCAACCGGCTGCCGCCCGGCGAACTCGGCACGGTCTACCTGAAGATGAACACCGGCGGCTTCTCCTACCACAAGGACGAGGCCAAGACGCGGAAGAACCGCATCGGCGACTTCTTCACCGTCGGCGATCTCGGTCTCCTCGACGAGGACGGCTATCTCTTCCTCCGCGACCGCAAGATAGACATGATCATCTCGGGCGGGGTCAACATCTACCCGGCCGAGATCGAGTCCGCCCTGCTCGCCCACCCCGCCGTCGCCGACGCCGCCGCCTTCGGCATCCCGCACGACGACTGGGGCGAGGAGGTCAAGGCCGTCGTCGAACCCGCCCCCGGCTTCGAGCCGGGCCCCGCCCTCGCCGCGGCGCTCCTCGACCACTGTGGCGAGCAACTCGCCGGGTACAAGCGGCCCAAGAGCCTCGACTTCATCGCGGAGATGCCACGGGACCCCAACGGCAAGCTGTACAAGCGGCGGTTGCGGGATCCGTACTGGGAGGGGCGTACGCGCCCCCTCTGACCGGCGTGACCTTCCCAAGCCGAGCTGCGCCGCGGACGGATCCCTCGTCCGGCAGGTCGCCATCATGAACCGCGTGCGCGGGGCGGACCGCGCACGCCGCCCTCACTCCCGAACCGGCGCCCCCGTTACGCCGAGTGGCGCGACGGGGACGCGGCGGAGTTGACTGGGCACCCACACCGATGGCGACCACCGCACCGAACGACTGGGAAGGACACGGAAATTGGATACCCCGGAGCCGGCGACCGAGCAGTTCGCGACCCATCGCCCCCTGCTGCTCGGACTCGCCTATCGGCTGCTGGGCAGCATGGGAGACGCCGAAGACGTCGTCCAGGCCGCCGACCTGCGGTGGACCGGCACCGACCGGGTCCAGATCCGTGATCCCCGGCCCTTCCTCGTCACCGTCGTCGCACGGCTCGCCCTCGACCGGCTCAAGTCGGCCAGGACGACCCGTGAGACGTACACCGGGCCCTGGCTGCCCGACCCCGTGGCCACCGACGCGCTCGGTCCGCTGGGCACGCCCGAACTGCTGGGCACCGTCGCATATGCCACCGTCCACCTGATGGAGCGTCTGTCACCCCAGGAACGCGCGGCATTTGTGCTACGGGAGACCTTCGGACTCCCGTACGGCGAGATCGCCCGCATCCTCGACGCCACCGAGACGAACTGCCGTCAGATGCATCTGCGCGCCGGCCGCCGGCTCGCCGCCGGACGGGACCGGTTCGCGCTCTCCGAGGAGGACCACGCCAAGCTGCTGGCGCGGTTCCTGGAGGCCGCGCCGAGCGGCGAGCGGGCCCGGCTGACCCCGCTGCTGACCGAGGAGGTCGTCGCCTGGAACGACGGCGGCGGCAAGGTCCGGGCGGCCCTGTGGCCCATCGAGGGCCGCGAGCAGGTCATCGCCTTCGCCGCCGACCTGGTCGCCCGCTACCCCCTCGGCACACCACGCCGCGTGGACGTGAACGGCCGTCCCGCCCTCGCGATCACAGTCGACGGCATCCACCAGCTCGTCACGATCGACGTGCGTGACGGCCGTATCGACGGCATCTACGTGGTCCTCAACCCGGACAAGCTCGGCCACATCACAACCTGACGGGGAGTGTGGTCCCGCCCCATGTGGGACGGGACCACATGACCAGCGCTCGCGTACGAGGACGATCCGCGGCGCCGGCCCGGCGAGCAGCCTCTCCACCGTGCCCGCCTCCGCCCCCGGCGGAATCAGAGGCCGCCGGAGAGGTTCTTCGCGGCCGAGGCGAGCGAGAAGTCGGACGCCGCGTCGGGCCCGAAGGAAGCGGGAGCGTTCGCCGCGGACGGTCACGAAGCCTTCGGTGAGCGTGTACACCCGGTCGGGGGCCTGCGCCCACCCGTGCCGAAGCCGAGATTCGCGTGGTCCTTCGCGACGATGTGCGCAATGCCGTACTCGGTGTGGCGGACGGCGGCGGACAGCCCTCCGGGGGACGGGGTATTCCTGTCGTTCCCGGCTCTGTGCGACGGCCTCCGGCAGTGCGGTGGCGGCGGCGAGAAGGGTGACGGCCGCGACAGCGGTTCGTCTGCGGCGGGTGCGCCTCGTGCCTCCCAACGTCATTGAGGGAAGCAATGGTTGAGCGTACTGGCAGGCATGCGCCCTGAGCCCCGGTGCGGACATGGCCCTGAGTCCGGGTGCTTGACCTCCCTCTTCCGCGGAACGAGGATCATGTGTCATGACGCCAGGACACGGCAGCACGGTTGACGGGGTGCTGCGACGAAGCGCCCGACGCACCCCCGCGCGGGTCGCGGTGGAGTACGGCGACCGATCCTGGACGTACGAGGAACTCGACGAGGCCGTGTCCCGCGCGGCGAGCCTCCTGCTCGGCCAGGGCCTGGACCCCGGTGACCGGGTCGGCGCCTACGGGCACAACTCCGACGCCTATCTGATCGGCTTCCTCGCCTGCGCCCGCGCGGGCCTCGTGCACGTTCCGGTCAACCAGAACCTCACCGGCGACGACCTCGCGTACCTCGTCGGCCAGTCCGGCAGCTCCCTGGTCCTCACCGACCCCGACCTGTCCGCACAACTCCCCGACGGAGTCCGTGCGTTGCCCCTGCGCGACGCCGAGGACTCCCTGCTGGCGCGGCTTGCCACGACACCCGCGTACGACGGTCCCGAACCGCGCAGCGAGGACCTGGTGCAGCTGCTGTACACCTCCGGGACGACGGCCCTGCCCAAGGGCGCGATGATGACGCACCGCGCCCTGGTGCACGAGTACCTGAGCGCCATCACCGCCCTCGACCTCAGCGCGGGCGACCGGCCGGTGCACTCGCTGCCGCTGTACCACTCGGCACAGATGCATGTGTTCCTGCTGCCGTACCTCGCGGTCGGGGCCACCAACGTCATCCTCGACGCGCCCGACGGCGACCGCCTCCTCGACCTGGTCGAGACCGGCCGCGCGGACAGCCTGTTCGCCCCGCCCACGGTGTGGATCGGCCTGACGCGGCGTGCGGACTTCTCGACTCGTGACCTGAGCGGACTGCGCAAGGCGTACTACGGCGCGTCGATCATGCCGGTGCCCGTGCTGGAGGGCCTGCGCGAACGGCTCCCGAAACTCGCCTTCTACAACTGCTTCGGGCAGAGCGAGATCGGACCGCTGGCCACCGTCCTGGCACCCGATGAGCACAAGGGGCGCATGGACTCCTGCGGCCGGCCCGTCCTGTTCGTGGACGCCAAGGTGGTCGACGAGGACGGCAAGGACGTGCCCGACGGCACACCCGGCGAAATCGTCTACCGCTCCCCGCAGTTGTGCGAGGGCTACTGGGACAAGCCCGAGGAGACGGCCGAGGCCTTCCGCGACGGCTGGTTCCGCTCCGGCGACCTCGCGGTGCGCGACGCCCACGGCTACTTCACGATCGTCGACCGGGTGAAGGACGTCATCAACTCCGGTGGCGTACTGGTCGCTTCACGCCAGGTCGAGGACGCGCTGTACACGCACGAAGCCGTCGTCGAAGTCGCCGTCATCGGGCTGCCCGACGAGCGGTGGATCGAGGCCGTCACGGCCGTTGTCGTCCCGCGCGGCGAGGTCGACGAGGCCGAACTCATCGAGCACGCACGCGAGAAGCTCGCCCACTTCAAGGCACCGAAGCGGGTGGTGTTCGTGGACGAGCTGCCGCGCAACGCCAGCGGGAAGATCCTCAAGAGGGAGCTGCGGGACCGGTTCGGGGACGCCCAGGCCCCCTCCGGCAGGGGTTAGCGGGGCCGAAGGTCCACGATCCGCCGGATCTTGCCCACGGACCGCTCCAACGACTCCGGATCGACGATCTCGACGGCGACGGACACCCCGATACCGTCCTTCACGGCCGCCGTGATGGCCTCCGCGGCCGTCTCCCGGTCCTCGGGCGAGGCATCGGGCCGGGCCTCCGCCCGCACGGTGAGGGCGTCGAGTCGGCCCTCGCGGGTGAGCCGGAGCTGGAAGTGGGGCGCGACCCCCGGTGTGCGCAGCACGATCTCCTCGATCTGGGTCGGGAAGAGGTTCACGCCGCGCAGGATCACCAAGTCGTCGCTGCGGCCGGTGACCTTCTCCATCCGCCGGAACACCCGGGCCGTGCCCGGCAGCAGCCGCGTCAGGTCCCGCGTCCGGTACCGGACGACCGGCATCGCCTCCTTGGTGAGCGAGGTGAAGACCAGCTCCCCCCGCTCGCCGTCCGGCAGCACCTCACCGGTGATCGGGTCGACGACCTCGGGGAAGAAGTGGTCCTCCCACACGTGCAGCCCGTCCTTGGTCTCCACACACTCCTGCGCGACCCCCGGGCCCATCACCTCCGACAGCCCGTATATGTCGACCGCGTCGATCGCGAACCGCTCCTCGATCTCCTGCCGCATCCGCTCGGTCCAGGGCTCGGCCCCGAAGACGCCCACCCGCAGGGACGTGCCGCGAGGGTCGACGCCCTGCCGTTCGAACTCGTCGAGGATCGTCAGCATGTACGACGGAGTCACCATGATGATCTCGGGCCCGAGATCCTGGATCAGCTGGACCTGGCGGGCAGTCATACCGCCGGACGCGGGGATGACCGTACAACCGAGCCGTTCGGCCCCGTAGTGCGCGCCGAGTCCTCCGGTGAACAGCCCGTATCCGTACGCCACATGGACCTTGTCCCCGGGCCGCCCGCCCGCCGCACGGAGGGAACGCGCCACCATGTCGGCCCACAGGGAGAGGTCTCCCTCGGTGTAACCGACGACGGTCGGGCGTCCGGTGGTGCCGCTGGACGCGTGAATGCGCCGGATCCGGTCCTGGGGCACGGCGAACATCCCGTACGGATAGTTCTCGCGCAGGTCCGCCTTGGTCGTGAACGGGAAACGGGCCAGGTCGGCGAGGGAGCGGCAGTCCTCCGGACGGACACCGGCCTTGTCGAAGGACTCCCGGTAGAACGGCACGTTGTCGTACGCATGCCGCAGCGACCTCCGCAACCGCTCCAACTGCAGCGCCCGCAAACCCGCTTCGTCGAGCCGCTCTCCCGAGTCGAACAGTTCCGTCGAGTCGAACCGGTCCGTCGCATCCACCATCGGCACCTCACCCTCACCAAGCACGACAATCCAGGCGACCGATCATTCGGTCGAGGTGTTCGGGATCAGTAATCCAGGCCTTCTGGGCGTGGGCAAGGTGTCTGCTTGCATTTTCTCCGCGTGTCTCCGGGTCGGACAACTCCGTTGCGGGTGCGGCGGGCGGTCGCCATGATCGGCGCCATGCCGACTTTCGCCGCGCCCGACGGGACCGAGCTCGCCTACCACGTCCGGGGCGAGGGAGCTCCGCTCGTGGTGCTGCCCGGGGGGCCGATGCGGGCCTCCGCCTATCTCGGGGATCTGGGGGGACTTGCCGTCCGTCGTCGGCTGGTGCTGCTCGATCTGCGGGGGACCGGCGACTCCGCGGTGCCGGCGGATCCGGCCACGTACCGGTGCGACCGGCTCGTGGACGACGTGGAGGCGTTGCGGGCCCACATGGGCCTGGCGCACATGGATCTCCTCGGGCACTCGGCCGGTGGCAGTCTCGCCATGTTGTACGCGGCCCGGTACCCGGAGCGAGTGGGGCGGCTGGTGCTGGTCACCGCGACGCCCTGGGCGTTGGGCATGCCGGCGACGGGCGCGGACCGGCTGGCGGCGGCGCGGCTGCGTAAGGGGGAACCCTGGTTCGAGGAGGCTTTTTCGAAGTTCGAGGCCTGGGCGACGGGTGCAGGTGATTTCGACCCGGCGCTCGCGCCCTTCTTCTACGGTCGCTGGGACGAGGTGGCCAGGGAACACGAAGCCCGCGCGGACAAGCAGTTCAACGACGAGGCCACCGATGTGTACGGCTCCGAGGGCGCCTACGACCCGCCCGCGACCCGGGCCGCCCTCACGCGCCTGGCCCAGCCCGTCCTCGTCCTCGCCGGTGAACTCGACGGCGGCCCGCGGCCCGACCTCGCCCGCCGAGCCGCCGAGGTGTTCCCGAACGCCGAGTTCGCGGTGCAGCCCGGTGCCGGGCACTACCCCTGGCTGGACGATCCGGAGTGGTTCGTACGGCGTACCGTCGCGTTCCTGGACAAGGACGGGGCCCCTCTGCCCTCGGCAGATTAGCCGTGTGATCCGGCGCCGCTCCGGTTGCTTTGCCGGGCATGGACACCGTCGAGCCAACGGCATCACCCTCGCGTACCGCGCCTGGGGCCCCGGCACCGCGCCGCCCGTCCTCCTGCTGCACTGCTGCCGCGGAGCCGACGGCGCGGACTGGACGCGGATCACAGAACGGCTCGCCGAGGGTCCGCGTCCGCGCCGCGTGTACGCGCCCGATCTTGCGCGGGCACGGGCACAGCGACCGGCCCGGCACGGAACCGGGTGCCGGACCCGAGGCGTACGCGTACGAGGCGACGCACAGCGGAACGCCCCCGATCCTGTGTGGTGGGACCACATGGGGCGGATCACCATGCCCACCCTGCTCATCGGGGCCGGTCCGACCAGCCCGATACCGCAGGGCCAGGTCACCGCGTTCGCCGGACCGCTCCCCGACGTGCGCCTCGCGACCGTCGGCGGCGGTCATCCGGTCCACGAGACCAGGCCGAAGGAGTTCCTGGCCGCCATGGAGGCATTCCTGGCGGCGTGAGACCTCACTTGCCGTAAGCCGTCATGAAGCGGTCGCGGAACTTGTCCATACCCCATTCCGGTGCGTTGCCGGCGGGCTTGAGGCCCTCGGTCCAGCCCCAGTCGGAGATCTTGTCGAGTACCTTCTGGTCGCGGGCCACGATCGTGATCGGCACGTCCTTGCCGGTGTCGCCCGCGGTGACGGTCGGGACGGGCTGGTGGTCGCCGAGGAAGACGAGGACGGTGTCGTCGTCGCCGTAGCGCTGGACCCACTCGGTCAGGCTGTCCAGGGAATACTGGACGGCCTTCCGGTACTCGGTGCGCACGCGCTTCGGGTCCTTCCAGACCTCTGTGGGGTTCGTGCCCTCCTTCTTGATCCGGTCGAAGACCGAACCGTCACCCAGGTCCTCCCAGTCGATCATGTGGGCGATGGGGGACCAGGGGTTGTGGCTGGAGGCGAGGATGATCTCGGCCATGATCGGGTCACGGTTCTTCTTGCCGTGCTCCAGGCGTTCGAACGCCTCCATGCTGAACTGGTCGGGCACGGGCGTCCAGCTGAAGTAGGGGCCCTGGTAGCCGAGGTGCTCGGAGTCGTAGATGTTGTCGAGACCGAAGTACTTGCCCTCGGGCCAGGCCTTCCGGACGCCCGGGACGATGCCGACCGTGCGCCAGGCACCGGTCTTCTGGAAGTAGCTGGTGAGGGTCGCACGGTCGCCGGTGGTCAGACTCCGGTACCGCTGCTGGTTCTTGACCCACAGGCCGGACAGGAACGTCGAGTGGGCGAGCCAGCTGCCGGCGCCCGTCACCGGCGACTTGAGCCAGGCGCTGCGCGATGCGAACCCGGCCGCCTTGAGCCTGTTCGTGCCCTCCTTGAGGGTCGCGCCCATCTCCGGTGCCATCGCCGGGTCGTCGATCGCGACACGGCCGTAGCTCTCGATGAAGGTGAACAGGACGTCCTTGCCGCGCAGTCCGGTCAGCAACTGGTCGGGCGGGGTGTCGGCGAAGGCGTCGACGGCGGCCTGCTTCTTGAAGACCTGGGCGTCCCCGAGACCGTCGCGCACCTGCTGCACACGGTTGGCGAGGTACTCGGTGTTGCCCTTGGTGGCGACCGAGACACCGCTGAACTGCACGCCCAGAGTGAAGCAGGTGATCCATGCGGTGCCGAGGACGAGGGTGGTGCGGACGGCCACGGGTCGGTTCCGGGTCATGACGTTCGTCAGCCGCACCACGGCGAGCGTGCTCAGCGCGAGCACGGCGATGAGCAGGACGATCACCCCGGTCACCGCGAGCACCTGACCTGAGCGGCCGAACGACTCCCTGACGAAGTCCGTTGCGTCGTCCAGCAGAATCCAGTCGAAGACCAGGTCGAACGGCCGGGCCAGGAACTGGTAGAAGCCGATGTCGAGGAACTTCAGGGCGGTGAACAGTCCGAGGAACACCCCCGAGACGACGGTCGCGATCCGCCGTGGCTTCGGAGGCAGCGCGAGCAGCAGGACCGCCAGCAGGATGCCCTCGACGGGGATGCGGAGGAACGCCTCGGCGTTGAGCCGGTCGAGGCGGTTGGGTACGAGGAGTGTGAAGAGGACGAACGCGCCGGCCAGGACGGTCGTCCCCACCGTCACGCCGCGTGCGGTGCGGGGGTAGCGACGGCGCCAGCCGAACCAGCCGGGTGACGGGGAGCCTGGCGGTTCGACGGGGTCGGTCGTCTCCCCGACGACTTCCTCTTCCGTCTCCTCCGCCTCTTCCGTCTTTCCGGTCTCCTCTGCCGCTCTCGTCTTCTCCGCCCCTCCGGTCTTCTCCGCCCCTCCGGTCCTCTCCGCCCTTCCGCTCTCCTCCGCCGCTCTCGTCTCCTCTGCCGTGACGGCGACGTTGTCGCCGTCCGTGCCCGCCTCGCTCTCGGTGTCCGGCAGTTGACGAGAGCGAGTGAAGAGCGACACCCGGGGGTCCTTCCGTGCGGTTCGTGCGGTCTTGCGCTGGCATGGCAAACATGGCCCGAGGACCGAGCTTGCCATCACCAGTACGTCCGCACGCCACCTTCGGTTCAATCGCACGGGTCCGGAATTCACCCGTCCGCGGCCACCGCCACCTCCCGCGCCCACCGGTAGTCCGCCTTGCCGCTGGGCGAGCGCCGGAGCGCCTCCGTGATCACCAGTTGACGCGGAACCTTGTAGCCGGCGAGCCGGGAACGGCAGTGCGCCTGGACGTCCTCCAGGGACAGTCGTACCGCCCCTTCGCGCAACTGCACCACGGCCGCCACATGGTGGCCCCACTTGGCGTCCGGCACCCCGGCCACCAGCGCGTCGTACACGTCCGGGTGGGACTTGAGAGCCTGCTCGACCTCCTCCGGATACACCTTCTCGCCGCCCGTGTTGATGCACTGCGAGCCGCGGCCGAGGACCGTGACCACGCCCTCCTCGTCGACGGTGGCCATGTCGCCGAGCAGCACCCACCGCTCGCCGTCCTTCTCGAAGAAGGTCTCGGAGGTCTTCCGGGGATCGTTGTAGTAGCCGAGCGGCACATGGCCGCACTGGGCGACCCGGCCCACCTCGCCGACGGCGACCGGCTCGTGCGTGGCCGGATCGACCACCTGCGTACGGGAGTTGACGCGGACGCGGAAGCCACGCTCCGGGCCGGAGTCCGCCGTCGCGGTGCCGTTGAAGCCGGACTCGGAGGAGCCGAAGTTGTTGAGCAGCATGACGTTCGGGACGAGCGCCTGGAACTGCCGGCGGACCGTGTCCGACATGATCGCCCCCGATGACGACACGCTGAACATCGACGACATGTCGGTGCCCTTCAGCGGGCCTTCGAGCGCGTCGATCAGCGGACGCAGCATCGCGTCGCCCACCAGCGACATGCTGGTGACCTTCTCCTTCTCGATCGTCCGCAGCACCTCCTCGGGCGCGAACTTGCGGTGCAGCACGACGCGTTGACCGAAGTTGAAGCCGATGAACGCCGTGAGCGTGGAGGTGCCGTGCATCAGCGGGGGAGCGGGGAGGAAGGTGATCCCTGCACCGCCGGCCGCGACCCGCTCGGCGAGCTCCTCCGGCTTCTTCACCGGCTCGCCGGTCGGCGCACCGCCGCCGAGCCCCGAGAAGAACAGGTCCTCCTGGCGCCACATCACGCCCTTGGGCATCCCGGTGGTGCCACCGGTGTAGATGATGAACTGGTCGTCGCCCGACCGGGACGGGAACCCGCGCTCCGCGGACCCGGAAGCCTCCGCGTCCGTGAAGTCCACGGCGGCCACCTCCGCCGCCCCCGGCCCGGGCGCCCCGACCCGCACCAGGTGTCGCAGCGCGTCCGTGTGCGGCGACGCCGCCGCCACCCGGTCGGTGAACTCCGCGTCGAAGACCAGCGCCACCAGATCGGCATCCCGGTACAGATAGACCAACTCGTCCTCTACGTAACGGTAGTTGACGTTCACCGGCACGATCCGCGCCTTCAGGCACCCCAGCACGGTCTGGAGGTACTCGACGCCGTTGTAGAGGTGGAGCCCGACATGCTGACCGGGGCGTACCCCGCTGTCGAGGAGATGGTGGCCGACGCGGTTGGCGGCGGCGTCCAGTTCCGCGTACGTCAGACGGCGCTCCGCGCCCGTGCCGGGGTGGTCGATGTACACGAGCGCCTCGCGGTCCGGGACCACGTCGACGACCGACTCGAACAGGTCGGCAAGGTTGTACTCCACCGTTCCTCCTGACCTCGGACGGGCCTGGTTCTCCGACGGTTCGCCGGTCATCAGAGCAAAGGGCGCGGCAACTGTGAAGGGTCCGCGTCGAAGAAATCTGACTGAGTGTCAGAAAACCCTTGAAGTGCCCAGGCGCCTCCTGCAACCTGTTCTCGTTCTTTCAGAGGGGAGATGGGCAATGGGTGGGACGGAACACCTCACCGTGCGGCGCGAAGGCGCCACACTGGTGCTCACGCTCAACAGGCCCGACGCCAGGAACGCGCTCTCGCTGTCCATGCTCGTCGGCCTGTACGACGGCTGGATCGAGGCCGACGAGGACGACGAGGTCCGCTCGATCGTGCTGACCGGCGCGGGCGGCGCGTTCTGCGCCGGCATGGACCTCAAGGCCCTCGCGGGCCAGGGGATGGAGGGCGAGCAGCACCGGGACCGCCTCAAGGCCGACCCCGACCTGCACTGGAAGGCGATGCTGCGCCACCACCGCCCCCGCAAGCCGGTGATCGCCGCAGTCGAGGGCTACTGCGTCGCCGGTGGCACGGAGATCCTCCAGGGCACCGACATCCGGGTCGCGGGCGAGTCGGCGACCTTCGGACTGTTCGAGGTCAAACGCGGACTCTTCCCGATCGGCGGCTCCACCGTCCGGCTGCAACGGCAGATCCCGCGCACCCACGCCCTGGAGATGCTGCTCACCGGCCGTCCTTACACCGCCCGCGAGGCCGCCGCCATCGGCCTGATCGGCCACGTCGTCCCCGACGGCACGGCGCTCGACAAGGCCCTGGAGATCGCCGAACAGATCAACGCCTGCGGCCCGCTCGCCGTCGAGGCCGTCAAGGCATCCGTGTACGAGACCGCCGAGCTGACCGAGACCGACGGACTCGCCGCCGAACTGGGGCGCGGCTGGCCCATCTTCGACACCGCCGACGCCAAGGAGGGCACCCGCGCCTTCGCGGAGAAACGACCGCCCGAGTACAAGCGCGCCTGACCTCTCGTACCAGCGCGTCCGACCTCCCGCAGAAGGAGACACCCCCGATGCCCGAAGTCCTCAAAGCGCCGCTCGTCGTCGAGTTCCCCTTCACCCGCTCCCTCGGACCCGTCCAGAGCGCCTTCCTCACCGGCCTGCGTGAACGCGTCGTCCTCGGGGTGAAAACCGGTGACGGCCGCGGCCGCGTGGTCGTTCCGCCCGTCGAGTACGACCCCGTCACCGCCGAGGAGATACGCGACCTCGTCGAGGTCGCCCCCACCGGCACGGTCACCACCTGGGCCTGGAACCACGCCCCGCGCCGCGGCCAGCCCCTGTCCACCCCCTTCGCCTGGGTCCTGGTCCGTCTGGACGGCGCCGACACCGCCCTCCTGCACGCCCTCGACGCCCCCGGCCCCGACGCCGTGCACACCGGCATGCGCGTCCGCATCCGCTGGGCCGGCGAACGCACCGGAGCCATCACGGACATCGCCTGCTTCGAGCCGTACGACGGCGACCCGGCCCGGCCGACAGGCCACACCGGCGAGTTCGAGAACCCGGTCACCGGCATCGTCGCCCCGGCCCGACTCGACTACACCTACTCGCCCGGCCGCGCTCAGTCCGCCTACATCCACGCCCTCGCCGACCGGCGGATCGTCGGCGAGCGCTGCCCGTCCTGCCGCAAGGTGTACGTCCCGCCGAGGGGTGCGTGCCCCACCTGTGGTGTGGCCACATCGGAACAGGTCGAAGTGGGTCCCGGCGGCACGGTCACCACCTTCTGCATCGTCAACATCAAGGCGAAGAACCTCGACATCGAAGTGCCGTACGTCTATGCGCACATCGCCCTCGACGGCGCCGACCTCGCCCTGCACGGCCGCATCGGAGGCATCCCCTACGACCAGGTGCGCATGGGCCTGCGGGTCGAGCCGGTGTGGACGGAAGGGTCCCGCCATCCCGACCACTACCGGCCGACCGGCGAGCCGGACGCGGAGTACGACATCTACAAGGAGCTGTTGTGACGCGCGAGATTGCCGTGGTGGCCTTCGCCCAGACCGATCACCGGCGCACCGGCGAGGAGTCCTCCGAGGTCGAGATGCTCATGCCCGTCCTGCACGAGGTGCTCACGCAGACCGGCCTGAAGACCGCCGACATCGACTTCACCTGCTCCGGCTCCTGCGACTACCTCGCCGGCCGAGCCTTCTCCTTCACCCTCGCCCTCGACGGGGTGGGCGCCTGGCCGCCGATCTCCGAGTCCCACGTCGAGATGGACGGCGCGTGGGCGCTGTACGAGGCGTGGACCAAGCTCCTGACCGGCGACGCCGACACCGCCCTCGTGTACTCCTACGGCAAGTCGACACCCGGCTCCGTCCGCGACGTCCTGACCCGCCAGCTGGACCCGTACTACGTGGCGCCCCTGTGGCCCGACTCCGTAGCCCTCGCCGCCCTCCAGGCCCAGGCTCTCATCGACGTGGGCGAGACGGACGAGCCGGCCCTGGCCGCCGTGGGAGCCCGTAGCCGCGACCAGCAGACGGCTGCGGCGTCCCAGGGGGAGTACGTCGTACGACCCCTGCGCACCGGCGACTGCCCGCCCGTCGGCGACGGCGCCGCCGCCGTCGTCCTCGCGGCCGGGGACCGGGCCCGGGAACTGTGCGAGCGGCCCGCCTGGATCCGCGGCATCGACCACCGCATCGAGGCACACGGCCTCGGCGTCCGCGACCTCACCGACTCGCCCTCCACCCGCCTGGCCGCCGAGCGGGCGGGTGCCTTCGAACGGCCCGTCGACACCGCCGAGTTGCACGCGCCGTTCAGCTCACAGGAGGTCGTCCTGCGCAAGGCGCTCGGACTCGACGACGACGTGCGGATCAACCCCTCCGGCGGCGCCCTCGCCGCCAACCCGGTCATGGCCGCCGGACTCATCCGCATCGGCGAGGCCGCCGCCCGCATCCACCGCGGCGAGTCCGACCGGGCCCTCGCCCACGCCACGTCCGGCCCCTGCCTCCAACAGAACCTGGTCGCCGTACTCGAAGGGGATGCGCGATGAGCAAGGAGCCCGTGGCCGTCGTAGGCATCGGCCAGACCAAGCACGTGGCGGCACGCCGGGACGTGTCCATCGCGGGGCTCGTGCGGGAGGCCGCTCGAAGGGCCCTGGACGACGCCGAGCTGGACTGGGCGGACATCGACGCCGTCGTCATCGGCAAGGCGCCCGACTTCTTCGAGGGCGTCATGATGCCGGAGCTGTACCTCGCCGACGCGCTGGGTGCCGTCGGCAAGCCCATGCTCCGGGTGCACACCGCGGGCTCGGTCGGAGGGTCGACGGCGCTGGTCGCGGCGAACCTGGTCGCCGCTCGTGTCCACGGCACCGTGCTCACCCTCGCCTTCGAGAAACAGTCCGAGTCCAACGCCATGTGGGGGCTGTCCCTGCCGATCCCCTTCCAGCAGCCGCTGCTGGCCGGGGCCGGCGGATTCTTCGCGCCGCACGTGCGCGCGTACATGCGACGCAGCGGAGCCCCCGACACCGTCGGCTCCCTGGTCGCCTACAAGGACCGGCGCAACGCGCTGAAGAACCCGTACGCGCATCTGCACGAGCACGACATCACCCTGGAGAAGGTCCAGGCCTCGCCCATGCTCTGGGACCCGATCCGCTACTCGGAGACCTGCCCCTCCTCGGACGGCGCCTGCGCGATGGTCCTCACCGACCGCGCCGGGGCCGCCCGCTCACCCCGGCCGCCCGCCTGGATGCACGGCGGCGCGATGCGCAGCGAACCCACCCTCTTCGCCGGCAAGGACGCCGTGTCGCCGCAGGCCGGCAAGGACTGTGCCGCCGACGTGTACCGGCAGGCCGGGATAGCCGACCCGCGCCAGGACATCGACGCCGTCGAGATGTACGTGCCGTTCTCCTGGTACGAGCCCATGTGGCTGGAGAACCTCGGCTTCGCCGACGAGGGCGAGGGCTGGAAGCTCACCGAGTCCGGGGTGACCGAACTGGACGGAGACCTGCCCGTCGACATGTCGGGAGGGGTGTTGTCGACCAATCCCATCGGCGCCTCCGGCATGATCCGCTTCGCGGAGGCCGCGCTCCAGGTGCGCGGACTGGCCGGGGAACACCAGGTGGAGGGGGCGCGGCGGGTGCTCGGGCACGCCTACGGCGGCGGATCGCAGTTCTTCTCCATGTGGCTCGTGGGGTCCGAGCCCCCCGCCTCCTGAAAGGTCCCGCTCACGTGGCCTGTTGGCACTCGGGGCCGATCGCTAGGCTGGCCGCGGACGACGCAATCGGGAGGAGCACGGACGTGGCCGAGACCACCATCCAGCAGCAGCCGCTCATGGGCTGGGACAAGCCCGAGCTGGACCTCAGCAACGCCGACTGGCACTCCAGCAGCCGTGGCCTGGGGGATGTCCAGATCGCCTTTGTCGAGGGATTCATCGCGATGCGCAACAGCGGCCGGCCCGAAAGCCCTTCCCTGATCTTCACACCCGCGGAGTGGGGCGCGTTCGTGTCGGGCGCGAGGGAAGGGGAGTTCGACCTGACCTGAATCGACGGCCGACATCTGAGCCGATGGCCGACACCTGAGCCGACGGGCCGATCCGGCGGTGTTCCGACCGTTTTTCCGGACACGCGACCTTGAGCGCTCTCCTGGGGCCGATGCCTGAGCAAGGCTGACCCCAGGAAGCGGAAGGTCGTACTCCGGAGGTGAGGGACGCATGAGCACTCTGCCCGTGGTCGCGGCTGTCGACGGGTCGGACGACAGCCTGCGCGCCCTGGACTGGGCCCTCGACGCCGCCCGCCGACGCGGGGTGCCGCTGCGGGTGGCCCATGTGCGGCAGTACGCCGCCTGGACCCAGCCCGGAGCTCCGGTCGTCGTACCGCCGGCCCCTGAGGACGACCAGGTGCTCGCGGACGTGCGCGCCCTGCTGGAGAACCGGGCCGACCTGCCCGACACGGAGTACGTCGGTCTGGACGGTGCCGTCGGCGTCCTGCTGCCCGAACTCGGCTCCACCGCCCAGTTGATGGTGCTCGGTTCCCGGGGCCGCGGCGGCTTCGCCGGTCTGCTGCTCGGCTCCAACGGCATGGCCGCCGCACGCGACGCCGAGTGCCCCGTCGTCGTGGTGCCCCGGCCCGGTCGCGAGGTACATGAACAGGTGCCGACCGAGCCCGGCCCCCGCGTGGTCGTCGGCCTCCAGGTGGACAGCCCCGACGAGGCCACGCTCGCCTTCGCCTTCACCGAGGCCGCCCTGCGCGGCGCGCTTCTCCAGGTCGTCGCCGCCTACCCGTGGCCCATCCAGAGCTGGGCGGCCCCCGCCGAACTCGTCCCGGTGATGATCGACCAGGACGCCGTCGAGAACGAGACACGGGCCCTCGCCGAGGGCTTCCTCGCCCCGCACGGCGCCCGGCACCCCGACGTCCGGGTGGAGCCGTACGTCGCCCCGGGCGCCGCGGCCGGTCACCTCGTCGCCGCCTCGAAGGACGCCGACCTGGTCGTGGTCGGCCGCCACCGACGCCGCCTGCTGGCACCGGCCCGCATGATGGGCTCTGTCACCCAGGCGGTCCTCCTGCACGCGGCAAGCCCGGTCGCGGTGGTGCCACCGACACCGCCGGAGGGCTGAGGCTCCCCGGCGCTAATGGATATCGACGGGCCTATCATTAGCCCATGCGAGACTCGACCAGCCTGGACGCCCACCTCGTGCTCGACCTCGCCCTGACCATCCGCCACGACGGACGCGGCGGGGTCGCCGACGACCTCGCCGACCCCGCCGGTCTCACCGCCTGGGTCCGGACCCGCCCCGACGTCCTGCCAACGGCCGCCGGCTTCGTCGCCGACGAGGCCGCCCTCGCCGCCGTCCGTGACCTGCGCGCCGCCGTCCGCGCCCTCTTCGCCCGGGCCGTCCGCCCCGCCGAGCCGAGCGCCGCCGACGCTGCCCGCCTCCTGCCCGTCCCCGAGGCCGTGCGGCGGCTCAACGCGGCGGCCTCCCGCATGCCCACCGTCCCGGTGCTGCACTGGGCCGAGGGCGCCGAACCCCTCGTACGGCACCAGGCAGTACAAGGCGGAGGCGAACTCACCGCGGTGCTCGCGCACGCCGCGATCGCCTTCCTCGAAGGTCCCGAGCCCCAGCGGTTGCGGGCCTGCCACGCGCCGCGCTGCGTGCGGTACTTCCTCAAGGAGCACCCGCGGCAGGAGTGGTGCGAGCCGTCCTGCGGCAACCGCGCCCGCGTCGCCCGTCACCACGAACGACACCGCAAGAACGCCTGACCTCGAAGCGCTGCCCGCACGTCACACGACAGGCCCGGGCACGTACCATTGGCGGCATGTCGTTCCTCCGCCGCCGCAGCGCCACGCCCGCCGGGCCAGACTTCGACGTACTGGCCATGGATCCGGGCGACTGGCCCGGCAATCTGGGCGCCGGCCTGCTGCCCGCCCCGGACGGCAGCTGCCAGGGCGTCTATCTGCGGTACGACCTGTTCGGCGGCCGCGGCCCTGCGATGATCATCGGCAATCTCCCGGAGGGTTCCCCGGCCCGCGAGGTCACCGAGGGCGAGATCCCCTTCGAGGTCGGCCAACTGCTGCTGGCGCTGGAGAACGACGAGGAGGTCACCGTCGTCGGCATCGAGGACGTACCGGTGATGCAGGGCGACAACCTCCTGATCGTGCGCCGCCTCAAGCTGTCGGAGAGCCGGATCTCCTGCGTGCAGTTCGACCGCAGCGACAACGTCCTGGTGACCATCGCCGCCTGGGACCGCCCCATCACCGACGACCTGTACGCCCTGCTGAAGCCGCTCCCCGCGGAGCTTTTCCAGCAGGGCTGAGGCGGCTACCCGGCCGACCGCTCCTCGCGTACGTCCGCCGCCCGCACGAACGCCACGCGGTGGCCGAACTGGATCTCGTAGTACAGGTCCTTGCCGACCACGACCTGGTGGGAGGCCTCGTCGAAGGTCACCGCGTAGTAGTACTGGCCGGGCACCTTGCCGCCGACCACGTATTTCTGGTCGGCGAGCACCTTGTACGGCAGCGGCGACACCGACTGGGCCGGCACTCCCGCCGGATACGCGGACGCCTCCGGGTAGGCGCGTCCGTAGACCGGGATGCTCGTCAGATCGTCCTTGGGTGTCACCACCAGGCCGGTCGCGTTCACCGCCGTCGGGTGCTTCTTCGGGTTCTTGAACCAGGCCTTCTGGCCGAGGTACCAGATCGCCGTCCAGTCCCCGTCACGGCCCGCGACCGCGTACTGCTGGCCGGTCGAGACCCGGGAGGACAGGTCGTTCACCCCGGTCGTCGGCGTCGTGCCCAGGCCGATGTCCTTGATCAGGGGGTAGGACTCGGCGGGACCGGAGTAGAGCCGCACCGCGCTCGAACCGTGAGCCGCGCACGGCTCGCCCTGGGCGACGCAGCCCGTGTACCCCGGCTGGTTGGTGGCGTAGTCGGGTCGGATCGTCACCATGCCGCCGTCCTTGCCGGCCGAGGGTTCGAAGGGGCGCCCCAGCAGCGCGAAGTAGTGGCCCCAGTCCCAGTACGGGCCCGGGTCGGTGTGCATGCCGCCGACGGTCGACGTGGTGGGGCCCGGCACGTTGTCGTGGCCGAGGATGTGCTGCCGGTCCAGCGGGACGCCGTACTTCTTGGACAGGTACTTCACCAGCCGCGCCGACGACCGGTACATCGCCTCCGTGTACCAGGCGTCCGGGTTCGCCAGGAAGCCCTCGTGTTCCAGGCCGATCGACTTGGCGTTGACGTACCAGTTGCCCGCGTGCCACGCCACGTCCTTGGCCTTCACATGCTGGGCGATGTGGCCGTCCGTGGAGCGCAGCGAGTAGTTCCACGACACATAGGTCGGGTCCTGCACCAGGTCGAGGACACCCTCCCAGGCCCCCTCCGTGTCATGAACGATGATGTAGTCGATGCTCTGCGACGCCGGACGGTTCCCCAGGTCGTGGTTGCCGTAGTCGCCCTCGCCGAACTCCTCGTAGGGAGCCGGGATCCACTCGCAGGACACCGTTGTCGGGCACTCCGTGCCGGACGCGTCGAGCGTGCGCAACCCCGTCCGCGCGAGCTGGGCGGTCTCGGGGGCGAGACCCGGCTGGGCGGCCAGGGCGACCTGCTGTCCGGCGTCGGTGATCCGCTCCGCGCCGGTGCGCAGCACGTCGTACACGTCGCCCGCGTAGGCCGCCCCCGTCGCGCTGTCGTCCGCGCCGGAGAAGCGGGCCACCGCCCCGTACCAGTCCGCCGGATCTTTGCTCAGCGGTTCGCCGAGGTCCTTCTGGGCGGCGGCGAGCAGCGCGGCGCCGCCGGCCACGTTGGCGGCGGGATCGGTCCGCAGCCGCTCGGCCGGGAGGCCGGTGAGCTCGGCGGCCTTCGACAGGGTCTTGAGGCGGGCCGGGAGTTCGGAGTTCTCCGGCACCTTCGCCTCGGGGTGCAGAGGTGTGCGGGCGCCGTCCCCGCGCGCGTCCTCCGTGCCCTCGCTGT
Source organism: Streptomyces sp. MMG1533 (assembly GCF_001279775.1). GTDB lineage: Bacteria > Actinomycetota > Actinomycetes > Streptomycetales > Streptomycetaceae > Streptomyces. The sequence goes on from NZ_LGDG01000122.1 coordinate 140,860, forward strand.
GGTGCGGCGGCGCCTCGGCGAGCGCGGTGCGCGCGTCGGTGAGGTGCATCGGGCCGTACCCGCCGGTGACGCTGGGCGCACCGGCGTGCGCGTCCCAGCGGGACTGCAGGTAGGAGACGCCGAGGAGCACGCTCTGCGGCACGTGGTACTCGGCGGCCGCCGAGGCGAACGCCTGCTGCAGGCCGGCCGCGGAGTCACGCGCGTCGGAGGGGGCCGCGCCGAGCAGCGGCAGCAGCAGGGCGGCGGAACCCACCGCCCCCGCGGTCCTTCGGATACGTCTGTGCCCGGCGGCTCGGTCGATGGCGGTGGCGGATCCTCGCAATGCAGCCTCCTGGGACGGTCGAGCGCGATGCGCCGTGCGGGGCCGGGCGTCCGTCAGTGGTACCGGCTTGCCGACGATCCGTCAATGATGCCCAGGAGCAGGCAATTTCCCTTGTCAATCCAGGTGGGCGGGAGTTTCGCGGCGGAACCTCGCGGGCCTGCGGGGCGTCAGTGGCATACACCAATGGGCCGTACGGGGCGACCCGCGTACGTGTCCTTGTGCCGGACATACGACGGTCCGCGGTGCGCCGCTGACTTGGCGCACCGCGGACCGTCGTCCCCGTCAGCGAGTGCCGACCGCCGCGCGCACGGCCCGGCGGGCCAGCTGGCAGTCGTCGTGCAGCCGCCTGAGCAGCAGCCGCTGTTCCTCGCCGGACGGCGCAGCACCCGGGTGGGCCATTCCCGGTGCCGCCGGGGTCGCGTCGTGCATGGAACGCTGCACGGCCATCTCGTAGGTACGGATCTCACGGGTCAGCACGAGCATCAGGTTCACGAGGAACGCGTCCCGCGAGGCGGGGCCCGCCGACTGGGCGATCTGGCTGATCTGCCGCCGGGCCACCGGTGCGTCCCCGAGGACCGACCACAGCGTGGCCAGGTCGTACCCGGGCAGGTACCAGCCCGCGTGCTCCCAGTCCACCAGCACTGGACCGGCCGGTGACAGGAGAATGTTCGACAGCAGTGCGTCGCCGTGGCAGAACTGGCCCATGCCGTGCCGGCCCGCGGTCGCCGCGATGCCGTGCAGCAGTTTCTGCAGGTCACCCAGATCCCGGTCGGTGAGCAGGCCCAGCTCGTGGTAGCGGTTGATGCGGGTCGCGTAGTCCAGCGGGGCATCGAAGGTGCCCGCCGGAGGCCGCCAGGCGTTCAGTCGGCAGATCGCGCCGAGTGCCGCCCTGATGTCCGCACGGGGAGGAGCCTCCGCCGGATGCCGGTGCAGGGCCGCCACCCGGCCCGGCATCCGCTCGATCACCAGCGTGCAGTTGTCCGGATCCGCCGCGATCAGTCTCGGCACACGCACCGGAGGGCGGTGCCGGACGAACGAGCGGTATGCGGCTATCTCGTGACGGACCCGCTCGGCCCACGCGGGGGAGTGGTCCAGTAAGCACTTGGCGACGGCGGTGCTGCGTCCTGTCGTACCGACCAGGAGCACGGAGCGTCCGCTGCGGCGCAGCACCTGCACCGGGGCGAACTCCGGGCAGATCCGGTGCACCGACGCGATCGCCGTGCGCAGCTGGGCGCCCTGAGGGCCGGACAAGTCGAGTCTCCCGCTGAGCGGTTGGGTGCCGACCCCGGGAACGCGCCGCGTCCTGCCCGCACCGAGCACGGGAGCCGTCGGACGCGCGGGGTCGAGGTAGGGGCCGCCACCCACCGGACGGGGGTGCAGCGACCGGGGCGGGGCGGACACGGAGGACGATGCTGCGTACATGGGCGAAACAGATCCCTTCGTGTGCCTGCGACGACAGTGCGCTGCCCGGCCCGGTCACCCGGGTGCATCCTGGGGAATGCACCCGCCGGTTCAGGATGGCAACCGGGTCGGGGTGGCGCGTTCCTACCTGACACCGGATGCCCAGTGGCACACCATCTGGCGTGCCCTGGCGAACCCTGGCGAATAGTCGCCCGGCAACTCTCACCGGGCTACTGTCAACTCAGCCGAGAACCTGGGGGCTTGACGTGAGCGGACAACCCAACTCCCGCCTATCGGACCTGTTCGGCCTGGCCGGCTGGTCCAAGGGTGAACTCGCGAGGCTGGTCAACCGGCAGGCGGCGGCCATGGGCCACCCCCAGCTTTCGACCGACACCTCCCGGGTGCGGCGTTGGATCGACATGGGAGAGATCCCGCGCGATCCGGTACCGCGGGTGTTGGCGGCGCTGTTCACCGAGCGTCTCGGCCGTGTCGTGACCATCGAGGACCTCGGTCTGGTCCGGCACGGGCGTGCGGGGAAACGGCAGGGCGACGGGAATGCGGAAAATCCCGACGGAGTGCCGTGGGCGCCCGAGCGGACTGCTGCGGTCCTCACCGAATTCACGGGAATGGACCTCATGCTCAACCGACGCGGCTTGGTGGGTGCGGGCGTCGCGCTCACCGCGGGATCCGCACTCAGCAGCGCCATGTACGACTGGCTGCACACCGATCCGGCCCTGACCGCCGAAGCTCCCCAGTTCGACGACCCCCTGCACGCCGACCCCGCTGGGTTCGACCGCTACGAGGCCGCCCCCATCGGGTCGCAGGAGATCGAGGAACTGGAGCGCTCCGTCGAGGTGTTCCGGGCCTGGGACGCGGCCCGCGGCGGCGGACTGCAACGCAAGGCAGTCGTGGGCCAGCTCAACGAAGTGGGCGGCATGCTCGCCTACCGACACCCCGAACATCTCCAGCGACGCCTGTGGGGCGTCGCCGCCAACCTCGCCGTCCTCGCGGGCTGGATGTCGCACGACGTCGGCCTGGAGCCCACGGCTCAGAAGTACTTCGTCATCGCCGCCCATGCCGCCAGAGAGGGGGGTGACCGGCCCCGTGCCGGCGAGGCGCTCTCCCGAGCTGCTCGCCAGATGGTGCACCTGGGCCGGCCCGACGACGCACTCGACCTGATGAAGCTCGCCCAGTCCGGCTCCGGCGACCAGGTGCTGCCCCGCACCAAGGCGATGCTCTACACCATCGAGGCCTGGGCACAGGCCTCGATGGGCAAGGGCCAGGCCATGCGCCGCACCCTCGGACAGGCGGAGGACCTCTTCGTCTCCGACCGGGGGGACGTGCCGCCACCGAGCTGGATGCAGACCTTCAAGGAGGAGGACCTGTACGGCATGCAGGCCCTGGCCTACCGCACGCTGGCCGAGCACGAGCCGGGCGCGGCCGTGCACGCCCAGCACTACGCGGAGAAGGCCCTGGCCCTGCGCAACGACGGACGGGAGCGGTCGAAGATCTTCGACCACCTGTCCATGGCCTCCGCCTGCTTCATCGCGGACGACCCCGAACAGGCGGACCGGTACGCACGGTTGGCCCTGATGGCGATGGGGTCGAACTCCTCGCGCCGCACCTGGGACCGGCTGGGCCAGATGTACCGGCTCACCGCCGAGTACTCCAACTACCCGAAGATCAATGAGCTGCGCGAGGAGATCAGGCTGGCGCTGCCGAAGACGAAGGGGAAGGGCGGCAGCAGCGCCAGGGCATAGGGAATGACTGGGGTGCTGTGCCCCCGACCTTCCGGTGTTGTTGTGCGGTCACCCTGGCGTTGTCATGCGGTCACCCTGGCGAGGAGCACACAGGCGTCGGTCTCGCGCTCGGCCTCGCCGAACTCCTCCACGACCATCCGCACGCAGTCCTGTGCGGTGCCCGCCTCACCGAACCGTGGGGCCAGGTCGAGGAGACGGTTCACGGCCGCCGCGCCGCTGTGCGTCGGCACCAGCCCGTCGGTGTGCAGCAGGAGCAGGTCGCCCGGCCGGAGCGTTTCCTCGGTCTGCTCGTACACGGCTCCCGAGGTGGCGCCGAGCAGGACGCCGGCCGGTGCGTGCAGCCTGCGCCCCGTCCCGTCGCGGAACAGCAACGGGGCGGGGTGCCCGGCCTGCGCCCACACCATGGTGCGGGTCTCGGGCCGGTAGCGGCAGCAGACCGCGCTGCCGAGGGCCGGCTGCACGGTCGCGTCGAGCAACTGGTTGAGCCAGGCCATCAGCTGACCCGGCTGGGTGCCGGCCATCGCCATGCCGCGTACGGCGCCCAGCAGAGTCGCCATGCCCGAGGTCACGGCGACTCCGTGTCCGGTGAGGTCGCCGACGCTGAGCAGTGTCTCGCCGTCGGCGAGTTCCAGGACGTCGTACCAGTCGCCGCCGATCAGTGCGCTCGCCGACGACGGCAGATAGTGGGCCGCCAGGTCGAGCGTCTCGGGGCCCTGGTGCGGGAGCCGCAGGGAGCCGCGCCACGGCGGCAGCACAGCTTCCTGCAGCTCGACCGCGAGCCGGTGCTCGGCCTGCGCGCGGTGCCGGTGACGCTGTAACGAGTCACGGGTCTCGCTCACCGTCCGTTGGCTGCGGCGCAGTTCACTGACGTCCCGCAGTACCGCCCACATGGACGCGGTGCTGCCGTCGGTGTCGAGCACGGGCTCGCCCATCATGTGCACGGTCCGTACGTCGCCGTCCGGGCGTACCACCCGGAACTCGCCGTCGATGGGCTTGGCGTCGACGAGGCAGTCGGTGACCATCGCCGTCAGCCTCGGGCGATCCTCGTCGAACACCACGGACGGCAGCTCGTCGAGAGTCAGCGGGGGAGCGGCGGGGTCACGGCCCAGGATCTGGTAGAGCTCACCGGACCAACCGGCCTCGTCCGTCAGCAGGTTCCACTCCGCGCTGCCGACCCGGCTGAGGAGCGAGCCGCGCCGGGGAGCGGGCGGCACGGCACGGGCGGCGGGCGCCGCCTCCTGCGAGGCGGGTACGGGCGGCGGGCCGTCCCGCAGCTGGGCCAAGTGCTCGTCCAGGTCGTCGAGTTGGTGCAGCGCGAGGTCGTACAGCGCGCGCTGCCACCGGTCCTGCGGGTCGGAACCGTCACTCTGCGTGTCCCGGCGTACGGCGTCCATGTCGCCCTTGAGCCGACGCGTCTGCGAAATGAGCGCGTCGACCGAGCCGCGTCCTGGCGGCTGGGCGGCTGGGCGGTCCGCAGAGAGATGGGACGGCATGACGCACTCCGATGCGGGGACGGTACGACCAAGGCGGGCGGAAGGACCGTTACGACTGTTGCACAGCCCGCGACGCCCTGTAAGGGATTTGGCAACAACCGATACGGGGGTGCATCTGGCATATGCCACAGTCTTTACAGGGTGGGACCGGCGTACGTCCGGCGTATGTCGCCGGGTGGGTCAAGTCGTAGAAGAGGTACGTGACTTGACGGACCGTCGGGATGGTCGACGGAGTGTTCATTTGTGTGTTCGACGGCACTGTGTTCTAGGCAGTGTGGCATATGTGGATCGGGCCGTGCCAGGGGGGGAGGCGGGGTTCGGATCGACTGTGCGGGATCGGGTGGGCGTGACGCAGGTCACAAAATCCATACGTGGGTCGGCGTAATGCGAACGGCCCTTGCGAGCTCGTAATGGCATGGACATCACGCTTGCACAGCCCGCCCGCGCCCGACTGATCACCGCGGAGAACCAGGAACTGCCCGTTCCCGCCACGCTCCGCTATCTCTCCGTGGATCCGCTGGCGGTGCACGTCGACTTTCCGCCCGAGGTCGCCCTGGACGGTGAGGGGGCCACCTGGACCTTCGCCCGGGGTCTGCTGGAGGAGGGGCTGGCCGGCCCGGCCGGGAGTGGTGACGTACATCTGTGGCCGTGCGGCTCGGACCGTACGGTCGTGGAGCTCCACTCGCCGTACGGAATGGCCCTGCTCCAGTTCGACACGGCAGCCCTGCGCCGCTTCCTGCTGCGGACGTACGCGGTGGTGGGCGCCGGGTCGGAGGACGTCGGCGCCGCCGTCGAGCAGGGGCTGACCTCGCTGTTCGGCAGCGTCTGACGTGCCTCGGCGGGCCTCAGTACCGCAGTACTCCCGCGATCCCGTCCGCGTCGCCCAGCGTGCCGTCCGGGACGAAGCGCACCTCGGCGCCGGTCTCCAGGCACTGTTCGACGATCTCGTCCACGATGTCCTCGCGGGCGTCGAGGTCGCCGCCGGCCGCCGGGATCAGGTGGTTGCCGCCGTCGTCGCGGACCGTCACCCGGTAGTTCTCCTCGACGGCCAGCAGCCGTACGCGGCCCTGGCGGGCGTTCTGCCACAGCTCGTCGACCCCGGCGGCGAATGCCCGGTGGCCGCGGGCCGATTCGAGCTCCCGAGTCACGGAGTCGGTGCTCTTGCGCGCCTCGGCGGCGATCAGCGGCCGGACCGCCTGCCACACGGCGTCGGGGGTCCCGTGCGCAAGCCCGCCGTGCGGTACGTGGACGGCGTTCTTGGTGACGCTGCCGACCTCGTCCAGCAGGGACAGCGCGGCCGTCTCGCCGGTGACGTACAGCGGCCTCGCCTGTTCGCGCAGTACCGCGCCCATCGCGGTGTCCACCTCGCGCAGGAACTGGCGCGTTCCCTCGTCCCGGAAGGTGCTCGGTAGATCGCCGATCTGTTCCTGGCGTTCGGCGTCGAAGTTCTCGCGGCTCCGTGTCAGCGGGAAGTCGCCGGTGCGGTCCTCGGTGACACGGTCCGTACCGCCGCTCCACAGGGTGACCTGGTCAGCGGAGACCGAGAGCACCCAGAAGGGCTGCTCGGCGGCCTGTGCGGAGACCAGGTTGCGGGTGAGGAAGGTGTCCGACAGCACCACGCGTTCGGGCACAGGGCGGGCCAGCGACCACACCTGGTGCTCACCCGGAGCGGCGAAGATGACCAGGCCGTCCTCGGCGTGCGCCAGGTCGACCTCGGTGAGGGCCTGGTCGAGCTGCCGGGAGACGTCGAGGCGCCGATCCCGGGGGACCGCGGGATCGGCCTCCAGCTGCTTCTTGGCCTCGGCCACGACATTGCGCAGCCGGACCGGATCCTGGGCGTTCTCGGGCTCCCGGCGATGCGTCGGCGTCAGCACGGACACCGCCGGATAGGGGCGCGGGCGCCGCAGCTCGGTGAGGGTCGTTTGACTGAGTGCGTGCTCCATAAACAGCACGATAGGGCTGAATCGCCGATCGGGCATTAGGGGCAACCAAGTCGGGCAATCCCGGCAACTCGCTGCCGGCGTCGCTCGAGTCGCCGGATGACGTTCTCGGCATCACCGACGCACGACACCGATGCCCCACCGTCGCAGGACGCCCGTGCGCAGGCCGACACGCAGACCGAGGCACCTCCCACCGCGAAGCTGACGCTGTCGACGCTCACCACCATGGTCGTCGGCTCGATGGTCGGCGCGGGTGTCTTCTCCCTGCCGAGCAGGTTCGTGCAGGAGACGGGCGTGGCCGGTGCGCTGATCGCCTGGGCCGTCGCCGGTACCGGCACGCTGATGCCCGCCTTCGTCGTCCACGCGCCGCCGTCGAGGACGGACTCGACGCTCGCGGTGCGCCGGCCTGATCTCGACGCCGGGTGTACGCATACGCCAAGCCGGCTCCGGTCAATACCTCGGCGGCCGACGGCTCTTCTCGCCGCGCGAACTCGTCATCCTCGCCGTCTCGGTCGCCGGGGTGGTCGTCGGGATCGCGGCCCTGGCCCGGGGCTGGATCAGCCAGTACCTCGCGCCGGCCCGTGAGTCGACCGGGGGCGCGAGTACCTGGTGCCGCCGCTGCCCCGAACTCGACTGGCGGCAGGCGACGTTCGAGGGCGGCGACATCATGCCGGTCGGGGGCGGTGTCGTCTTGATGGGCATGAGTCAACGCATCTCACGCCAGGCCATCACCCAGGTCGCCAAGGCACGGTTCGACCAGGGTGCCGCCGAGCACGTGATCGTCGCCGGCATGCCCAGACTGTGCTCCGCAGGCCCCACCGGGAGGTGCCTCAGCGGCCGTCGTCCTCCGGCCCGCAGGAACTGCCGTCGGGCGGCAGGGAGCCGTACAGCAGGAATGCGTCGACCTTGCGGTGTACGCACTTGGAGGACGCGTAACCGGTGTGGCCCTCGCCCTTGTTGTCGAGCACCACGGCCGAGTCGCCCAGGCGCTCGGCCGTCTCCACGGTCCAGCGGTACGGGGTCGCCGGGTCGCCCCGGGTGCCGACGAGGAGCATCTTCGGGGTGCGGACGTCACGCACCTCGTCGCGGATGAAGTCGGTGCCCTTGGGACGGCCGTAGCACGTGAGCACCTCCGTGAGCCGGTAGCGGCCGAACACCGGTGACGCCTGCTCGTACTCGGCGCGCAGCCGGCCGAGGTCCTTGGCGATCCGGCGCGCACTGGGGCGGTCGGGATCGTCCGCGCAGTTGATCGCCATCAGTGCCGCCGGAAGATTGTCGAGCGGTACGTCCTCCTGATCGACCAGGCCGCCGCCCGTACCGTCGTCGGCGCGGAGAGCGACGGCTCCACCGGCACGGAAGCCCGATCCACCGCCGGAGAACCAGAGCAGCGGCCCCGTGTCGCCGTCCTCGACCAGTGCGGCGAGCGCCCGCTCCAAGGACGGCCACAGCTCCTTGCTGTAGAGGGCCTGGCTGATGGCGCCGACCAGGTCCTGCCCGGTGAAGTCCTCGCCGAAGTCGGTCGGCACCGGATCCTGGTCGAGCGAGTCGACGAGGCGTACGACCTCCTCCCGGGCCGTGCGCGCGTCCGTACCGAACGGACAGGCGATGTCCTTCACGCACCAGTCGACGAAGTCCTCGAGAGCCGTCTGCTGGCCCCTGGCGCCAGCCATGCCCTGCTCGGTCAGCGGCTCGGTGAGCGTGTCCACGCCGTCGAGAACCATCCGGCCGACCTTCTTGGGGAACTGGGCCGCGTACACCGCGCCGAGTCGGCTCCCGTAGGAGAAGCCCAGGTAGTTGAGCTTCTTGTCGCCGACGGCCTGGCGCATCACATCGAGGTCGCGCGAGGCGTTCACCGTGCCGATGTGCGGCAGGACGGGACCGGAATGCTTGGTGCATGCGTCGGCCGCCTTCCGCAACTGCTTGAGGACGGTCTGCGGATCGTCGTCGACGTCCGCCTCCGTCGCCGCCGCGGCCTCGTCGGAACCGTCGCCGCAGGTGACCGGTGAGGACCGGCCGACGCCGCGGGGATCGAAGGACACCACGTCGTAGCCGTTGGTCAGACTCATGAAGTCCTTGCCGCCGGCGGCGAGTTCACTGACGCCCGCGCCACCGGGGCCGCCGAAGTTCAGCAGCACCGAGCCGCGCGACTTCCCCGTCGCCCGGTAGCGGGCGAGAGCCAGATCGAGGGTGCCGGCCCGCGGCCTGGCGTAGTCGAGGGGGACGGTGACCTTCCCGCACTGGAGGTCCTTCGGCGTATCCACGCCGTCGCACTTCGACCACGTGACCTTCTGGCGGTAGAACCGCGACAGGTCGGCCTCGGAACCGTCCGGGCCCACCGCCCCCAGCCCCGCGCCGAGCAGGGCCAGGCCGACGCCTGCGGTGATCGAGCAGCGACGGAGCGTGGGCCGAGTCGACAGCTTGGCCGGCATGGATGCCTCCAGGGACGCCTGCCGCGGACCGGGACCGGCGCCCGGTCCGAGCGCCCTCGATCACGATAAGCGCAGCTCTCGGGGCCCGCCTCCGGACGAGCGGGGCCGCCGAGGGCGCCCTGCCCTGTGCCCATCGATGCGCATACGACGGTTTTGCCTACAGTTCGACAACTGTGACCCTCGATGGAGTGAAATGCCGAAAAGCCATAACTCGGACGGTTCGCCCGCGTTCTATCCGGTGCGGGCGAGTGCCCGTGACCATGTCTGGAAGGCAGGGAACCTATGAGACGGGTTACCCGAAACGGTGTGATCGCCGTCGCCGCCGCGTCCGGCGCGATGGCAGTGACGATCCCCGCGTACGCCGGCGTCGCGGACGTCGCCGCCGCAGGCTTGCCCGGAGTGATCTCCGGCAACACCGTCCAGCCCCCGGTACACGTCCCGGTGGACGTGTGCGGGAACACCGTGAATGTGGTGGGGCTGCTCAACCCGGCGGCGGGCATCAGCTGCGCCAACGAGGACGTCCGTGCGGACGTCCGTGCGGTCGGCGGCGCAGACGCGGCCGAGACGCCCGGCAGGGCGATCGCGAACGGCGCCGTAAAGGATTCACCGGGCGTGCTCTCCGGCAACGGTGCGCAGCTCCCGGTACACCTTCCGGTGAACGTCATCGGCAACAGTGTGAGCGTCGTGGGCGTGGACAACACGGCGGTCGGCAACGAGTCGAACACCCCCGGCGACCTCCCCGAGACTCCGGACCTCCCCGAGAGTCCGGTCCTCCCCGAGCAGCGGACGCCGAAGCTGCCCCCGCCACCCGAGGTGGACCCGGGGCTGGAGGCGGCTCCGTCCGTTCCGCAGCCGCACTTCACCGCCGAACTCGCCGACACGGGAACGGACCAGATCCTGCCCGCCCTCGGGGGGAGCGCTGCGCTGATCCTGGGCGGAGCGGTCGTGTACCGGCGCTGCCGCCCGCGCGTGATGCGCTGACCGCACCCGCGACGGAGGACGGAAGGCCCCACCGGTCATGCCCGGTGGGGCCTGAGGCGCTTGGCGGCCCGGCCGACCGGACTGCGTGCGCAGCACAGCGTTCACACCGCCGACACCGCCGACACTGCCGTGAGCAGCACCATCCCCGAGTCCCCGTAATCGGGCAGGGTCGGGTCGGCGTCGGTGCGCGTGACCGTCAGCTCTCGGGTCAGCGGCGCGAACACCTCCGTGACGATCTTCGGATTCACCGGGCAGCCCGGCCAGCGCGATGCGGGCCCGACGCGATAGGTCGGCATGTTCTCCATGAAGGCGGCCACCAAATGCCCGCCCGGCGCCACACAGCGCACGAAGGTTCGGCAGAAGTCGGCGAACTCCGCGCGGTCCTCGGTCGCCCCTTCCGCGACGAAGTGCATGGACGCGAGGTCGTACCCGCCCGGCGGGAGGTCCCGGACATCGCCGTGGACGACGTCGACGTGGGCCAGCGACCCGGCCAGCGTGGCGGGCAGGTCCGGATTCAGCTCCCGGCACAGCGCGTGGAAAGGCAGCCAGCTGGCCTCCGGCCCGCACATGATCTGCCGCTCCAGATAGGCGACGTTGCCGGCCCCTGCCTCGACGGCGTCGATACGGCGGCTCGCCGCGGCCGCGAGGATCAGCGGGTAGAGGTTCGGGCCGGCGCCGAACTCGACCGAGCGGCCGATCGCGCCCGGTGCGAGCCGCCGGTAGAACGCGGAATGGTGGCCGATGACGGCCGCGTCCGAGGGGTGGACCTCGCGGTAGTTCTCGGCGAGATAGTCCGCCACCGGCCAACTGTCCCAGTCCACTTCGTCGTTGTGGGTCGGGGTGGCCTTGTCGGCCTTCGGCGTGACTCTCTCCGTCATCGGCGTGGTCCTCTCAGTCCTTGGCATGACCCTTTCGCTCCTTCGACCGCAGCGGGAACCGTGCCGCCAGCGGGATCTCCACGATGGGCAGCCGGTACCTGCTGAGGGTGTACACGTCCAGGTCGTCGAGATGGTCCAGTACCCGGACCGTCTTGCGGTACAGGTCCGCGCGCAGCGCGTCGCCGCGGCGGTCGTTGACTTCCAGCCCCGCCAGTGCGGTGGCCAGGGACGCCGTGGGGGAGGGCCCCGAGTACAGGTAGGGCGCGGCGACCGTCTTGAGGCGGTTCTTCAGCTCGGTGGGCAGCGCGAGGAACGCGAGCAGCGACGAGTACGCCTTGGAGAAACCGCCGGCCAGCACGATCCCCTCGTATGACTCACCGGTGTGCCGCACCACGCCGTTGCCGCGCGAGCCGTACGGACAGGGCTGGTCCGGCCCGCGCTCCCCGATCACGCCGAAGCCGTGCGCGTCGTCGATGTACAGCGTGGCGCCCCGGTCACGGCACACCGCGGTCAGCGCGGGCAGGTCGGGGAGGTTCCCGCTCATGCTGTTGACGCCGTCCAGCTGCAGTGACCCCGGAGCCAGCCCCGGCGTCCGCAGCGCCTCGCCGACCTGGTCCACGAACCCGGCGTCGCGGAACTGACGGGCGGACACGTTCACGCTGACGTATGGCGGCCCGCCAGGCGCCGGCAGCCGTTGCAGCCCCGCGATGTCGTGGACCGCGTTCTCCAGGACCCACGACCCCAGTGGCCCGATGTGCCCGGTCTCCTCGGCCAGGGTGATGAACTCCTCCGGCGGCACCGGCGGGCGCGGGGCGCGAGGCCAGCGCACCAACGCCTCGAAGCCGGCCACCTCGCCCGCGGTGATGTCCATGACGGGCTGGTAGCGCAGGGAGAACTCCTGCCCGGCGACGGCCTGGGCGAGCCGGCTCTGCAGGTCGTGCCGCTCGACCATTCGCTCCCGCAGCATCGGTTGGAACCGCCGCCACTGCCGCTTGCCGGCCGTCTTCGCCGCGTACAGCGCCAGGTCGGCGTGGCCGAGCAGCTCCTCGGCGTCCGAGCTGTCGCGCACGGTGGCCACACCCACGCTCGCGGACACCGTCACCGACTCCCCGCTGAGGACGAACGGCCTGGTCAGCGTCTGGATCACCTGCGCCGCGAGCAGTTCCGCGTCGAGCGGCTCCCGGGCGTCCTCCATCAGGACGGCGAACTCGTCGCCGCCCAGCCGGGCCGCTGTGTCGGTGCGCCGCAGCGCCCCGGACAGGCGCCGCCCGACGGAAGCCAGTAGATGGTCGCCCGTCGAGTGCCCCAGCGTGTCGTTGACCAGCTTGAAGTCGTCCAGGTCGACGAAGAGCAGACAGGTCAGAGACGACTCGCGGCGGCCGCGCAGCAGGGCGCGCTCGATCCGCTCCAGCAGCAGCGTCCGGTTGGGCAGCCCGGTCAGTGAGTCGTGGAAGGCCCGCTCGGTCAGCTCGTGCTCCAGCCGGCGCTGCTCGGTGACGTCGCGCAACGTGACGACCAGCCCGGCCACGGTGCGATCGTCCCGGAAGTCGCTGCACCGCACCTCCACCTCGACCCGGCCGCCCCGGTGCCCCACCCACCAGTGGTCGAGGGTCGTGCGCGGCCTGTTGTCCCGTACGGAGGTCAGCTCGCGGCTCGCCCGCTGCCGGTCACGTGGTTCCAGCAGCTCCGGCAGCGAGGCGCCCGTCAGCTCTGCGGTGCCGAACACGGACGCCGCGGACGGGCTCGCGTACCGGATCGTGTCGTCGTCCTCCAGGATGAGGATGACGTCCGAGGCGTTGCGCACGAGAGTGCGGAAGTACGCCTCGCTCTCCCGGCGTACGACCTCCTGGCGCAGCACGACGCGTTCCATTGCCAGCCTCGCGTGCGAGGCGAGGATCTCCAGGGAGCCCCATGACTCGGTGAGGGGGCCGCGCGGACCGGCGACCAGCAGCACGCCCGGGACCTCGGCGGCCGGCGGACGGTCGGGCGGGGTCATCGGGCACACCAGGACGGCCGTCAGGCCGTCCAGCTCGGCGGCGAGGCCGGGGCCGAGGCCGTCGGCGGGGATGAACCGGGTGCGGCCCGGGGCCAGGTCCACCGTCCGTTCGGCGGGCAGCAGCAGGGTCCGGTGCCGGGCCGTGGACCCCAGGAGTCTGTCGACGGCCGTCTCGCACGACCGTGGCACGTCCTGTTGCCGGGTGACCGAAACCAGCGAGGCTGCCGGCGAGCGCAGTTCCTGCTCCCGCGCCACCACCTTGCGGTGCGCCACGACCATCCCCGCCAGGCGCAGGATGACCAGCAGGAACAGCACGCCCGAGAACACGGCGATCACGGCGGCGTCGTGCACCCCGCGCGTGAGGCCCTCGTGCAACAGGATCCCCGGCGCGATGAGCGTCGCCAGGGCGAGCAGCACCAGTCGGCGCGGCGGCGGCAGCAGCGGCTCCGGCTGCGGTGCGGCGGCCGTCAGCTCCACCATCGAGGGATGCAGTGCGGCCAGCCCCCAGGCCGTGTAGAAGACGATCCACCCGGCGTCCAGCAGCGTGCCCGTCTGCCATGCCGCGTTGAGCTGCAGGATGCCGTAGGCGATGTCGAAGCCGAGCAACGTCACCGTGCCCACGATCAGCAACTGCACGGACCGGTTGTGCCCGCGCAGGGGGCGCGGGGTCAGAAGCCGTGCCAGCAGGGCCAGGACAAGCACGTCACCGAGGGGGTAGGCGATGCTGATGGCCCGCTGCTGCCAGGTCAGCCCCTCGACCTCCGTGAGCGGCTGCACGAGGTGCACCCACACCGGCAGCGCGAGGCCCGCGGTGAAGATCAGCGCGTCGAGGAGGCTGGGCAGGTCGTAGCCCGTCCGGCGGTGGCGGATGAGTCCGTACAGCCCGGCGGCGAACAGCGGATAGGTGGCGAGGTAGCACGCGTCCGCGGGGGAGGGGAACGGATTGGAGGCGTTGAAGTACTCCTCCATCACGTTGTAGTACGTGTCTCCCGCGATGAAGGTGAGCAGTCCGGCTGCGAGGAGCCACCAGGGCCGGCGGTGCGCGGGGCGGTGCAGGTGGGTGCCGGTCAGTACGGCGGCGACACCGGTGAGGCCGATGACGGCCCACAGGGAGGTGCGGGCCGCGGGAACCGTCATGTACACGGTGGTGGCCGTCGTGATCAGCGCGAGATGAGCGGCCATCAGCCGATGTGCCGGCAGCACGGCAAGCGCCTCCCCCCGGCCGGAGGAGACCGGGCGGTCCACCTGGCCTGGGTCTTGCTCGATGGTAGGCGCCGCAGGGTGGCGCCTGCATCTCGGGCGGACCGGGGCCGGGTCGTGCCGGTGACGGACGGTGCCGCGGTCGGTGATCTGCGCTGACGGAGCGGGTCGCGGTCAGTGCTCGCCGCGATGGAAACGGTGGTGCAACGCGCGTACGTCCTCGGCCAGTTCGGGCACCGGACCGTCCACCGGCACGCCGGGCGCCACCTCGTTGACCGGCAGGGTCCGCACCGGCGGGGCGGGTACCCCCAACTCGGTGAGCCAGGAAGCCAGTTGCTCCGACGAGGCGACGTACACGATCCGTCCGAGGCCCACCCAGGCGTGCGCGGCCGCGCACATCGGGCAGTGCTCGCCGGAGGTGTACACGGTCGCGGCCGCCCGCTCCTCGGGCGTCAGCCGGTCCGCCGACCAGCGCGCCAGTTCGAACTCGGGGTGGCGGGTGCGGTCGCCGGAGGCCACCCGGTTGTGGTCCTCGGCGAGCACCGTGCCGTCCGCGCCGACCAGCACCGAACCGAACGGCTCGTCCCCGGCCTCCAACGCCTGGGCCGCCAGCTCCACACAGCGGCGCAGGTACGGCAGCTCCGCGTCCTTCACGACCATGGCGCAGTGCCCTCCTCGTGATGCGATCTCCGTTCCGCAGCCTACGGTCGCCGGCGCACGACCGGAATGGCGTGCCGGCGACCGAGCGTCACGGTCGCCAGAGCGAGGGCGACGGGCGGGAGCGCGGTCCAGGGGAGCGCCCCGGCGCCCAGGTTCTCCAGGACGACACCGCCGGTCAGCGAACCCGCCGCGATGCCCGCGTTGTACACGGTGGTCTGCAAGGAGGTGGCCACGTCGCCGTGGGCGGGCCCCGAGGCGTCGACCAGCGCGGTGCCGACTTCCCGGAGGAAGCCAATGAGGATCGGAGAACTGTCCCGTCGTACCGGCGTCCCCACCCGACTGCTGCGCTACTACGAGGAACAGGACCTGCTCCACCCCGGCCGGGCGGTCAACGGCTACCGCGACTACGGGGAGACGGACGTCCGGGACGTCCGGCAGATCCGCGGACTGCTCGACTCCGGGCTGACCACGGAGATGATCCGGGCGATCCTGCCCTATCTGTCCGGCCCCGACGAGATCCACCTGCCGCCGCAGTGCCTGACCCCGCAGACAGCCGCGCTGCTGCGCGGCGAGATCGCCCGCATTCAGGCGCGCATCGACTGTCTGGCCCGCAACCGCGACCGGCTGAGCGCGTATCTCACGGCGGTGCAGCCGAATGAGGTGGACTCGTAAAGCTGTTGCCCTGGCCGGGTCCGGGTGCTGGAGTGAACGCATGGATCATGCCGCGGTACTCGCCCTTTACGACCGGGACATGCGCGAGGGCGCTCAGCCGGACGGTCCCGGTGCACGGATCGAGCGGGCGGGGCGGGTGGTCCGTCAGGTATCCGACGCGCACGGCTGGAACGGCGTCGTCTGGTCGGACCTGGACGAGGCGAGCGCCGACGCGGCGATCGCCGAGCAGGTCGCCCACTACTCCGGCCTCGGTCTCGACTTCGAGTGGAAGCTCTACGGGCACGACCTGCCCATGGACCTCGGACCGCGGCTCGCGGCCGCCGGGTTCACGCCCGAGCCCGAGGAGACGCTGATGATCGCCGAGGTCGCCGATCTGACCCTGGACGCCGAGCCGCCCGAAGGCATCCGCTTCCTTCCGGCCACCGACCGGGCGGGCGTCGACCTCGTGGCGGAGGTCCACGAGAAGGCCTTCGGCACCGACGGTTCCCGACTGCGCCACCAACTGCTCGCCCGGCTGACGGACGATCCTGACACCGTCGTGGCCGTCGTGGCGCTCGCCGGTGACACACCGGTCAGTGCCGCCCGTATGGAACTGGTGCCCGGCACCCGCTTCGCCGGTCTCTGGGGCGGCGGCACCGTCGAGGACTGGCGTGGCCGCGGAATCTACCGCGCCCTGGTCGCCCAGCGGGCCCGCGCCGCCGTCGACCGCGGCTACCGCTACCTCCAGGTCGACGCCACCAGCCAGAGCAGGCCCATCCTGGAACGCCTCGGCTTCCATTCGCTGAGCACGACGACGCCGTACGTGTACGTGCCGTAGGCCCCGCTCTTCCCGTCTTCCCGAACGTCCCTCGCGCCGCCGGCGCGGCTCAGTCGAGGCCGAACGCGTCCGCCAGCGCGTCGATCTGGGCCGTGAGCAGCGTGCCCCCGTCATGGCCCATGCCCTCGAACTGGCCGGACACCTCCAGGCTGACGGCCCCGTGCATGTGCGCCCAGGCGAGCACCGCTCCGGCCAGCGCGGGGCCCTCGGCCCCGGCCGCCACATGCCCGTGCGCCCAGGCCGCCACCGCCGGATCGTCGTCCGCCCAGGCCTTCATCTGCGCCACGACCGGCGCCACCGCCGCCGACGGCTCGGCCCCCTCGAATGCCGGCAGGAAGGGCGAGAGCACCGCCCGCGCGCTGTCCAGTGTGTCCGGGGGCGCCGTGTAACCCGGTACGGGCGTGCCCTGGATCAGCAGATAGCGGTGCGGCTGAGCTGCCGCCCATCCCCGGCAGGCCGCCGCCAGCGTCCGCAGCCGGGCGCGCGGCGCGGTGTCCGGCGGCAGCCCCGTGCCGACCCCCGCAACGGTCGTCGCCAGGTCGGCGTACGCGTCGCGGATCAGGTCCGTGAGCAGTGCGTCCCGGCTGTCGAAGTAGCGGTACAGGGCCGGCCCCGACAGGCCGACCTCCTTGGCGATCCGGCTCAGGGCCACGGCCGCCGTGCCCCCCTCGGCCAGCTGTCGCAGCGCGATCTCCTTGATCTCCGTGCGCGTCTGTTCGCGGTAACGGGCCCTCGGACTCTGCACGCTCCCGGCCATGGGGGGCTCCTCTCTCGATCCTTGTGACACACCTTAACGTCAGTCCGAGTCAACCACCCTTGCTAGAGACAGTCGTAAGAGTTACAGTCTCTAACAGAAGTGATAAGAGCTCGCTCCTTTGGGGAAGGGATCACCATGACTGCCCACGCCAACGCCGCTCGTTCCCTGCACACCGTCCTCGGCTCGGGACCCGCCGGTACCGCGCTGGCCCGCGAACTCGTGCACCGGGGCCACTCCGTACGCCTGGTCGACCGGAAGGGCGAGGGGCCGGCGATCGAGGGCGTCGCGCGGCACGCCGCCGACGTCGGTACGGCCGAGGGGGCGCGAGAGGCCGTGGCCGGAGCCGCCGTCGTGTACCACTGCGTCAACGTCGCCTATCACCTCCAGGTGGAGGCGATGCCCCGCATCCAGGACGCCGTCCTCGGCGCCGTGGAGACGTCCGGAGCCCGCCTGATCGTGCTCGACACCCTCTACCCCTACGGCGAGACCGGGGGAGCGGTGATGACCGAGGACACCCCGTGGAAGGCGACGACCCGCAAGGGCCGGATGCGCGCCGAACTCGACGAGAGGTATCTCGCCGCGCACCGGGAGGGCAGGGTCAGGGTGTCCGTGGGCCGCTCCGCCGACTTCGTCGGGCCGGGCGTGCTCAACTCGACGCTCGGCGCGGCCGCGTTCCCCGGGGCGCTCACCGGCGGCACGGTCCTCGGGATCGGCGACATCGACCTGCCGCACAGCTACACGAACATCCAGGACGTGGCCGCCGGGCTCGCCACCCTGGGCGAGCACCCGGAGGGCGACGGCCGCGTCTGGCACCTGCCCACCGCGCCCGCCGTCAGCACCCGCGACATCCACGCCATGATCGAGAAGCGGGTCGGCCGGCCTCTCGACGTCGTGGTCGTGGCGGAACCCCGCCCCTTCGGGCCGTTCGACGAACAGTTCATGGCCGAGTACGCGGAGATGTTCTACCAGCACACCGAGCCCCAGATCGTGGACTCCTCCGCCTTCGAGCAGGCCTTCGGCGCCACGCCGACACCACTCACCGAGACGGTCGACGCCACCGTGGCCTGGTACGGCGAGTGGCTCGCGCAGCAGTGACGCGGGGGTCGATGCCGCCGGGATGTCACATCTCCGGCGGCCCGATCCGTCGCATGGATATGGCGACCAACGACACGAACCACCGGAACCAGAGCATCCTTTTCGCGGGCGCGACCGGCGTCCTCGGCCGGCACATCGCCCGCGCCCTCACCGAGGCCGGTCACAAGGTCACCGGGCTCGGCAGGGGACCGGCAGCCGGCATCCGCGCCGACCTCATGGACCGCGACGGGCTGCTGCGCGCCGTCGACGGACATCGCTTCGACACGGTGATCCACGCCGCGACCGCCCTGCGCAAGGCCCCCATGCGCCACCGCGACATGCATGCCACCAACGCCCTGCGCACCGAGGGCACCGCCCACCTCGTCGAGGCCGCACAGGCCGTCGGCGCCCGCCGCTTCGTGACCGAGTCGATGGTCTTCGGATACGGCTACGGCGACCACGGCGACCAGCCGGTCACCGAGGACGCCCCCTTCGGGCCGCACGGCACCTCCCCGGAATTGGAAGGTCACCTCGCGGGCATGCGCACCAAGGAACAACTCACCTTTGGAACCCCGGGGTTGGAAGGCATCGCGCTCCGCTTCGGCCTGTTCTACGGCCCCGGCGGCACCGATGCCCTGCTGCCCCTGCTCCGCAAGCGCCAGCTGCCCCTGCCCGACGACCACGGCCGGGTCCTGCCGTGGGTGGAACTCACCGACGCGGCGCGTGCGGTGGTGGCGGCCGTCGAACGCGGCCGGCCCGGCGAGGCGTACAACGTCGCGGACCGCACACCGCTCGGCTTCCGGGCCCATGTGCTGTGCGTGGCCGAACAGTTCGGAGTGCCGAAGCCGATGACCGTACCGCTGTGGCTGATGAAGCCGATGTCGTACGCGCACACGATGATGTCGGCGACACTGCGGGTCTCCACGGCGAAGGCGGAGCGGGAACTGGGGTGGACGCCGGTGTATCCGTCCACCCGGGACGGCCTTGCGGCGATGAGCGGCACGGCTCAGTGAGCGGTCCCCAGATCGAGTTGGTACTCGACCGCCCGATGCGTCGGTACGTAACCCAGCGCGTCGTTCACCGCGCGCATCGGCGCGTTGCCGTCCGCCGTGTCGGTGCACAGCCCGGCGAGTTCGGGGTGCCGCTCGCGGGCCCGGAGGATCGAGGTTGCCTTCATCCAGTGGGCGAGGCCGTGACCGCGGTGTTCGGGGAGGACCGCCGTGCCGTAGTGCCGGCCGTCGCCCCGGCCGTCCCCGGGGACGACGAGTTCGGAGAACCCGACCACCGAGCCGTCGGACACGTCCACGGCGGCCACGGTGTGCAGCAGTTCCCCGCGCTTCGCGACCGCCTCGGCCACCGCGACCACCCGCTCCACGTCCCAGACGACCGTGCCGTAGTCGGTGCCCTCCATCGGCATGTCGTCCATGGCCCGTCGCGAGTCGGCGTACGACCGAGCCGACTCGGTCGGCACGGTGCCGTCCCACTCCGTCAACCGGTAGCCCGGGCACGGGCGTCGTGCGAGCCGCTCGATCGCTGCGAGGTCGATGTCCGCCAGCGGCAGCCGGGCGTACGTCAGCCCCAGTACCCGGCGAAAGCCCCGCGCCGCCAGAAACAGATCGGCGGGGGAGTCCTGCTCGGCCTGCGCGAGAACCGACCGTCGCCCTTCGGCGCGCGCCGCCGCCACGGCGGCCTCCAGCAGCAGTGTGCCCACACCCCGCCGCCGCTCCGCACCGTGCACGGCGATGTCCAACTCGGCGAGGTGTTCCTGGCCCTCCTTCGTGAACAGCCGCAGGAACGCCGACCCGAGTGGAACCCCGTCGGCCCCGGAGGCCAGCCAGGCCAGGCGACGGCTGGAGGCGCCGGCCTCGGGATCGGCGAGCGGCGTGATGCGCAGGGTCAACGGAACTCCGTCACGGTCGATTCGGGCGCGAGCGGCCGAAGCTAGCCGTCGTGGGATGCCGTCCGCAACGGAATTCACGACCGTCGGCGGCCGGGCACGCGCCGAGCACCGTCCGGGCCCCCGCAACCCCGTCCGGCACACGCCGAGCACCGCTCGGCCCCGCCCCGCAACCCCGTCCCGCAGGTGAGGCGCGCCCCGTGCATGCAGGGCGCGCCTCACCTCACATGCGGCGGCCTGCCTCACGCGCGCCGCCTCGTCTCACCTGTGGCGCATCACCATGCGTGCTGCGCCTCGCTCCATGTCCGACGCCTCGTCCTAGGCGTATGTCACCTTCCGCACCCGCCGGTCGCACGCCTCAGCGGCGTGCCTTCGACCGGTCCAGCGCGGCCACGCCGAGCGCGGCGAGGCCGATCTGGATGAGCCACTCGACCCAGTCCACGCCCTTGGTGTCGGCCACGTCGAACGCGCCTGCGACCGCGGAACCGATCAGCGCGGCAACGATGCCGACAAGGATCGTCCACAGGATCCCGATGCGCTGGCGCCCCGGGATCACGAGCCGACCCAGGACACCGATGACGATGCCGATCACGATGGCACTGATGATGCCGTCGATCTCCATCTCCGCCCCTTTTCGTGAAGACCCCCGCACCACTGCGTGTGCCCCTTGTGACCGCGGACAGTCCGCTCCCTCTTCAACCAATGGCCAAAGCCGGGTCAACGTCTGGCCGGGTGGCCCGATGGCGCCTGTTCAGCCCCCCGGGTTGCCATGTACGGTTCAAGCCGTCGGTTGCGCGGAGTGCCGTGCAGTCGATGTTCTACGCGCGCAGACGTGCCCTGTATCTACGCGCGTAGGTCCGGCCCCGCACCGCTCCATCCCCAACCCCTCACGGAGGTACGCCGGATGCTCGGACTCATGAGGCCCCGCCACAGACTCGGCACCGCTCTCGCGGCCCTCGGGCTGCTCACCACGGGCGTCGCCCTCCAGGCCACGGCCGCCGCGACGCCCGCCCACGCGGCCACCCCGCACCGCGTCCTGTTCGACAACGCCCACGCGGAGACGGCCGGCAACGCCGACTGGATCATCTCCACCAGCCAGCCCGACCCGCTGGGCCAGGACTCCACGCCGTCCGCC
Source organism: Streptomyces sp. MMG1533 (assembly GCF_001279775.1). GTDB lineage: Bacteria > Actinomycetota > Actinomycetes > Streptomycetales > Streptomycetaceae > Streptomyces. The sequence continues at coordinate 162,272 of NZ_LGDG01000122.1, forward strand.
GAGACTGACTGGACCGGTGCGCTCTCCTCCTGGGGCGTCGACCTGCAGAAGACAGGCGACTACAGCCTGAAGACCCTGCCGTCGGGCTCCAGCCTCGCCTACGGCGGCTCGGCGGCAACCGACCTGTCGAACTTCGACACACTGGTCCTGCCCGAGCCGAACACGCTGTTCACCACGGCCGAGAAGACCGCCATCATGACGTTCGTCAAGAACGGCGGCGGCCTGTTCATGATCTCCGACCACACCGGCGCCGACCGCAACAACGACGGCGAGGACGCGGTCGAGATCCTCAACGACCTGATGACCAACAACAGCGTCGACTCGACCGACCCGTTCGGCTTCTCGATCGACTCGCTCAGCGTCAGCTCCGGCTACCCGGCCGCCATCAGCGACAGCGGCGACCCGGTGCTGCACGGCTCCTTCGGCACCGTCACCAAGAGCCTGATCGCCAGCGGTACCACGGCCACCCTCAAGCCCGCCGACAACGCCGACGTCAAGGGCCTGCTCTACCGCAGCGGTTACTCCGGCAACACCGGCGCCTTCTTCGCCACCAGCACCTTCGGAAGCGGCCGGGTCGCCTTCTGGGGTGACAGCTCGCCCGTCGACGACGGCACCGGCCAGTCCGGCAACACCCTCTACGACGGCTGGAACGACACCGGCGCCACCAACGCGCCCCTCGCCCTGAACGCCACCGAATGGCTCTCCGGCGCGAGCGGCGAAGGAGGCGGTGACGACGGCGGAACCACCTGCACCGACGCCCAGCTCCTCGGCAACCCCGGCTTCGAGTCCGGCGCCACGACCTGGACGGCCACCAGCGGTGTCATCACCAACTCCAGCAGCCGGTCCGCCCGTTCGGGGTCGTACTACGCCTGGCTCGGCGGCACCGGCGCCGCCGCCACCGACACCCTCGCGCAGTCGGTGGCCATCCCGTCCGGCTGCGCCGCGACCCTGAGCTTCTACCTGCACATCGACACCGCTGAGACCACCACCAGCACGGCCTACGACACCCTGAAGGTGCAGGTACTGAACAGTTCCGGCACGGTCCTCGGCACCCTGGCGACGTACTCGAACCTCAACGCCGCCTCCGGCTACACCCAGCGCAGTCTCAGCCTCAGCGGCTACGCCGGCCAGACCGTCACGGTCAAACTCACCGGCACGGAGGGATCCAAGCTCCAGACGTCGTTCGTGGTCGACGACGCGGCGCTCAACGTGAGTTGATCCGCGGCGCCGTCCATCCCGCCGCGGCGAGCACCTCGGCCGCGATGTCGGGCACCGTGCGCCCGTCGGTCACCACCCGCAGGGTGCCGGCGGGCGCACGCTCGTCCAGCAGCCGCGCCTTGCGGGCACTGTTCCGGAGCTCGTGCTCCAACTCGGATCCCAACTCCCGCCCCGTCAGCCGCTGCTGCGTGGTTTCGTCGGTCGCGGTGAGCAGCACTCGTACGATCCGTACGTCGTCCCCCATCGCCCGCCGGAACATGCCCGCCGTCTCCTCGAGCACGCTCACGGTGTTCGTGTAGACGAGGCGCCGGCAGCCCAGGTCGGCGTAGTTCCCCCAGACCGCGGTCAGGTTCCGTTCGACGATGGCGGCCCGGTGCGGATCGCCCTCCGGTGCCGGATGCACCTGCCCCATGAAGTCGCCGTCGATCACGGCGTGCGCGACCTCGGCCGCCCGCAGCCGCGCCGACACCTCCCACCCCACCGTCGTCTTGCCGGCTCCAGCGCGTCCGCCGATGAGCAGTGCCTCCGCCTGATCCATGCGGGCAGCGTGCCAGTCGGCCCCGACGCCCGGATACTCCTTTTCGGGGTCGAGCCGTGACATGGAGGCGTTCAAGGTGGAGGAGATGTCCCTCGAAGGCGGTGCCGTCAACGAGGTCGTGCGGATCGGCGCGACGGTGCGGCGAACGCCGACGGCACGGTCGGGCTACGTGCGGGACCTGCTCGCGCTGTTCGCGCGGCGAGGGTGGCCGGGGGCGCCGCGCTTCCTGGGAACGGACGAGCAGGGCCGCGAGACGTTCGGCTACATCGAGGGGCGGGCGGCCGTGACCCGGGAGGAACGGGCCGCCGCCCGCACCGACGAGAACCTGGTCCGCGTAGCCCGGCTCGTCCGCGCTTTCCACGACCTGACACACGGCACGCCGTTGGCCGGTGACCTGGACGTCGTCTGTCACAACGACCTCGCCCCGAAGAACACCGTGTACACCGTGGCCGGCGACGACTGGTGCCCGCTGGCCTTCGTCGACTGGGATCTCGCCGCTCCCGGTGAGCGCGTCCACGACGTCGCCCACCTGTGCTGGCAGTACCTGGGCCTGGGCCCCGAGGTGGCCGACGTGCCGGAGGCGGCGCGCCGGATCCGTCTCGTGTGCGACGCCTACGGCCTCGACGAGCGCGGCGGCCTCGTCGACACGGTCCTGTGGTGGCAGGACCGCTGTTGGCGGGGCATCGACGCCGCTGCGGACCGCGGCGAACCCGCCATGGCCGCGCTGCGCGACGCCGGAGCCGTCGACGAGGTGCGGGGCGCCCGGGGGTGGGTCGCGGAGCATCGTCGTGAGCTGGGGGCCTTGCTGCACTGACGTCTCGGTTCGGGAGGGCCGCCGAGGATGGTCATGGTCCGGCATTGACAGGCAGGCAATTGCCTGCATAACGTTGAGTGTGCAATCAGGAGACGACTCGGGGATGGACAAGGTCTTCAAGGCACTGGCCGACGAGACGCGCAGACGGCTGCTGGACCGGCTGCACGAGAACAACGGTCAGACCCTGGGCGAGCTGTGCGAGCGCATCGACATGGCGCGTCAGTCGGTGACCCAGCACCTCGCCGTCCTGGAGGCCGCCAACCTGGTCAGCACGGTGCGGCGGGGGCGGGAGAAGCTGCACTACCTCAACCCCGTCCCGCTCCACGAGATCCAGGAGCGGTGGATCGACAAGTTCGAGCGCCCGCGCCTCAGCGCGCTCGGCGCCGTGAAGCGACGAGCCGAGGAAGCCATGGCCGACAAACCCGCATTCGTGTACGTCACGTACATCAGGAGCACACCCGAGAAGGTCTGGGAGGCCCTCACCGACGCCGACCTGACCGCCGCCTACTGGGGACACCGCAATGTCTCGGACTGGCGGACCGGCTCACGCTGGGAGCATGTGCGCACGGACGGCTCCGGCATCGCCGACGTCGTCGGCACCGTCGTGGAGAGCGAGCGCCCGACCCGCCTCGTCACCACCTGGGCGTCGCCCGACCAGGAGGACCAGCCGGACCGGCACTCCCGGGTCACCTTCGACATCCGGCCGCACGCCGACATCGTGCGCCTCACCGTGACCCACGAGGACCTCGACGACGAGGGCGAGCGCGCGGACGTCGCCACCGGCTGGCCGGCCGTGCTGTCCAACCTCAAGTCCCTGCTGGAGACCGGCAGCCCGCTGCCTCAGGAGCCGTGGCAGGTACCCGCCTCCTGACCAGGCGAGAGAGGGCCGGTCCGCGCGGGCGCGGGCCGGCCTGTCCGTCTGTTCCTCCTTGCGGGTGCCTACGTCCTCGGGGCGCTCCTCGCCGCCGTACCGATGCATATCAACCCCAGCATCACAGCGACAGCACCGATGACGATGTTGTTCCAGATGACCCCGGCGTCCGGGCTCTCGCCGACGATCCACGGCGAGACGATCATCCATACGCCCAGCGCGCACATGGCCCAGCTCAGGCCGTACATGCGCTCCGGAGTCTGGGTGAACCCGAGGGCCAGCAGGCCGATCGCTATGCCCACGATCAGGTTGTGGGTCACGAGGTTGGGCTGGCTCGTCGTGTAATGGAGTATCCACGGGGATACGGCACAGTACAGACCGAGCAGGAACACCGGTCCGTCCACGAGCGCCACATCGCGACCGCCGAGCATGCGGGCGTAGCGTTCCCGCATTTCTGAAGCATCAGGGTGGGTGGTGATGTCCCCTCTGGTGTGCGAGACGTTGGCCATGACTCGTCTCCTTTGACTCACAGGCCTGACCGCGTCCGGTGCGGTATGCGGTAAGCGCCGCGTACGTTCATTCTGCTCTTATTTCTCCTTTATGTGTAGAGGTGGGCGGCCTCCCGGACGCTCGGCCGGCCTCAGCTCTCCGGCGGCAGGACTCCGCAGGTCGCTCCCCGGGGGTGGCACCGACAGCATCTGTACGGCCCCGGGTGGGCCGTGAGCTCATCAGCGGGCGTTTGCCCTGCAGGGCAGGGCAGGGGCGGGGTGGGGCGGATGCGGTGGGTGCGACATTGCGGCCGTCGCCACGTCTGCACGTGTCGCGGGACCGCGGACGCCGATGCACGGCGCCCGCGCCTACCAGGCCTCCTGGGTCGCGAAGTACCGCTTCCAGAAGTCGACCTTCTCCGCTGACGCCACTCGCATCGGTCCGTAGTGTTCGCCGACCTCCATCACCGTCGGCGAGTCGGGGCGGTAGGCGGGCCACCTGGGCAGACCCGGACCGTTCGGGCTGCCGGTGGTGATGTAGTTCGCCAGGTAGGAGGACATGGTGTCGGCGATCGCGCGGTCCTGCTCCGTCCATCCCTGGGTGTCCGGGGAGAGGTTGCCGAAGAAGTAGACGATCTCGGAGCCGTGGTAGGCGCCCCGGATGTCGTGGTCGGGGCCTGGCGGGCGGTGCGTCCAGAAGTACGTGTACACCGGCCGGTCGGCACCCTTCAGCCACTCCTGGCCCCACAGGTACGTCGAGACCCGGGAGTTGTCGCGGATGGCGTCGTTGCTGGCGCGAGCCGCCTCGTCGTCCGTACGCGCCGGGTAGAGGGCGAGGAACTCGTCGGCCATCGCGTCGAACTTCTGCCGAGCGGCGCTGACGTAGTCGTCCAGGGTGACGTGGACGGGCGGGGCGCCGGGGCGGTCCGGATAACCGGCCTCCCGCCAGTAGTCGAAGGCCGTCTCGGGCACGGCCCCGCTCTCGTCGAGGTTGTTGCCGGCCAGGTACCAGACGTCGTTCTGGGCACGGGCCTCGTAGGTCGCCAGGTATCCGGCCGGCAGTACCCAGCCGTCGACGACGGGCCTGAACAGCGGTGGTTTCGCTACGGACTTGGTGTCGACGGTCTCGTCCTTGAGTGAGGCGCCGTCGGTGAAGTCCTGCCACGGCAGGGCCCGCAGGTCCTTCAGGGCGGTCGCGCCCTTCTGCGCCGCATAGGCCGTGCCCTGCTGGAGAGCGGTGCCCATCTTCCGCAACGACACACCCAGATACCGGAGTTCTGGATCGCTCGGGTAGCGGACCTGGCTCTCGGCGACCGACCGTTGGAAGAGGCCCGTGGCCAGGGGTGACATGGACAGCATGTCCGTGGAGCCGGCGCCGGCGGACTGGCCGCCGAGGGTGACGCGCCGCGGATCGCCGCCGAACGCGGAGATGTTCCGGCGGATCCACTTCAGGGCGGCGATCTGGTCGAGCAGGCCGTAGTTGCCCGAGACGCCGTGCAGGGACTCCGCGTTCAGCTCGGGGGAGGCGAGGAAACCCAGAGCGCCGAGCCGGTAGTTGATCGTGACCACCACGACGCCCTTGCCCGCCAGCACCGAACCGTCGAAGCTCGGGTCGGATCCGCTTCCGGCCGAGAACCCGCCGCCGTAGAGCCAGACGTAGACCGGGCGCCGCTCCCCGCTGCTTCTGGCGCCGGTCCAGATGTTGAGGTTGAGGCAGTCCTCGCTCATGGTGAGGGTGGTCGAGGCCTGTGGGGGCGCGTCCCCGAACGTGTCCGCCTTGCGGACACCCTTCCACGACGGCGCCTGCTGCGGCGGGCGCCACCGGTTCTCGCCGGCGGTGGAGGCCGCGTAGGGGATCCCCTTGAAGACGGTGACGCCGGACGCGGCGGCCGGCACACCGGAGACGAGGCCGGACTCGGTCCGCACGGGCCGGTCCCCGAACGGCTCCGCCGCCGACGAGGGGTCCTCGACCGGCTCCGCCGCCGATGAGGGCTGCGCACCGGCCCCGTCGACGAGTACGGCGCCCGCGGCGATGCCGGCGGTTCGGCCGAGGAAGTCACGTCGGCGCAGCAACGGGTCGGCGGGACGGGGGTGTTGGCTGTCTGGCGCGGTCATAGGGATCTCCCGATCGGTGTGCGGATGGGGGGTGGTGTGGGGGGCCGGCGGTGCGGATCGGGGGCGCCGGTTCACCCCGTCACGAGCGGGAACAGAGCGGTGCGGGTGAGGAAGTCCTTGATCAGCTGGCGCCAGACGAACCACTCGTGGCCGCCGTTGACGAAGTCCGCGGTCAGCCCCACGCCCTTCTCGGCCAGGGTGGACACGACCCGGGCGTGGTAGGAGTGGCCCGCTCCGTGCACGCCGCTGGGCGTGACGCTCGGCTCCTGCCAGCCGCCGCCTACGAGGACTCCCACCTTCTTGATCGCCGCCACCTGGGCGTCGGTGATGTCCGACGCGTCCGGGACGGTGAAGGGGGCGATGACGCCGGGGCTCAGGATTCCGTAGGAGCCGAACCGGTCGGTGTGCCGGAACAGCAGCGACATCGCGATCGAGCCGCCGAAGCCCTGTCCGCCCACGGCCCGTTGGGAGGGCGAAGCGGAGACGTGGTAATGCGACTCGACGTAGGGAATGACGTGGTCGATGACGTTGGCGTCGAAGGCCGGATAACCGCTGGAGTCCTGCGTCTCCCCGAGGGAATTGGGCATCACGACCACCATCGGCTGGATCTGCCCGGTGTTGATCAGGTTGTCCAGGATGTTGGACACATCGCCCTGGGTGCTCCAGTCCGTCTCGTTGTCGCCCCCGCTGAACAGGTAGACCGTCGGATACGGCTTCGACCGGTGCGCGTCGTAGCCGGGCGGTGTGTAGACGGCCAGGCGATTGGTGCCCGCGGGAATGATCGGGCTGGACGTCGGATAGCTGACGTCGGCCAGCCTGCCCCGCTCGCCGTCGGCGGGAGCCTGCCAGCCATAGTCGACCGTCCCGAAGTCGGGGTCCGAGGGAACGTGGACCTGGCTGAGTGCCTGGACCGAGCCGGTGGTCTTGCCGTTCCTCGTGTTCCACGGCGGGTTGCCCGGATCCGACACCTGAGTGCAGCCGGTCTGCGTCGAGCTCGAACAGTCCACGTAGAAGCCGTAGTTGAAGACACCGGACGGCAGCGGGACCGTGTACGACCACACGCCGGTGCGGGAGTCCTTGGTCATGGCGGCGACCGGCCAGTTGGCCGCGGAGGAGTTGGGGGAGCCGATGGGTATGTCGCCCGGTTCCCACTGCGCGGGCAGCAGCCCGGGTGTCTCGATGGTGGTGTCCTTGTCGCCGGTCAGGGCGGAGAGCTCGTACGGGTTGGCGAAGTACCACTCACCTTTGATCTTGACGCTGGTGGCGTCGGGGTCCTTGTAGCGGAAAGTGACCTGGTACCCGGTGGGGCCGGTGCCGGTGTGGACGACTCGCGGGGCGAGGCCGTGCCCGGTGTCGGATCTCTTGCCGGCTTGTGCGGAGCTGCCGCCCGCTGTGAGGACGAACGCGGCGGCCAGGACCGCGAGGGTGCGGAGTGCCGCTGCTGCGCGGCGCGTGACGAAGGAGGGCATGGCGGGGGGACCCCCGGAGGTAGGGAGGGAGTGGGGAGGCCGGGCTCGCTCGGAAGGCGAGGTCGCCCTCGGCGGCGATCGGGGACAACAGCCCGGGCCGGGGACGTGTGCCACGAGAGCCGTGTGCCGTCTGGGCGTGCTGGTGTCTACGAGAACGTAGCTGCCCGGCAATATTGTGAGCAATATGCGTGACGAGATTTCCTACAGTCCCAGACCCGCAAACATTGTCCAACAATCCTGCGTGGCACGGCTCTTGCCTTCCTGAGAATCACATCTTCTTCCTGCGGACATCTTGCGAGCGTCCGTCAGCGGCGTTACGTTCCCTGCGGTTGTTGTCGGACAATCTATGTGCCGACCCGTCGAGGAGACGATGGATGTCGACCAAGCAGCGCGCCCACCAGACAGAAGCCCTCCGCTTCGACAACGTCACCCTGGAGTTCCCGGGCAGCCACCGACCGGCGATCGAGGACGTGTCGTTCCAGATCGACCGCGGCAAGTTCGTCGCCGTGATCGGACCAAGTGGCTGTGGAAAGAGCACCCTTCTCAACCTGGCCGCCGGCCTCCTCGCCCCGACAGCCGGCCAGGTCTTCTTCGGCGGCGAACGCGTCACCGGCGTCAACTCCGAAGCGGCCTACGTGACTCAGCAGACCAACCTGCTTCCCTGGCTGAGCGTCAGGGCCAACATCGGGCTGGCACTGAAGTTCCGGAAGGTCCCGAGACCGGAGCGGGAGGAACGCATCGCCCGCTGGATCCGGCTCGTGGGCCTCACCGGCTTCGAGGACCACTACCCCCGCGAACTGTCAGGCGGCATGCGCAAACGCTGTGCCATCGCGCGGGCGCTGATCTACGACCCCTCCATCGTGCTGATGGACGAACCCTTCGGCCCGCTGGACGCCATCACCCGGCTCAAGCTCCAGCAGGAACTCCTCAATCTGTGGGAGGAGCACAACGGCACGCTCGTCTTCGTCACCCACGACCTCAACGAGGCGATCTACCTGGCCGACGAGGTCGTCGTGATGTCCGAGGGGCCGGGCACCATCCGTCGTGTTCTCCCCGTCCCCTTCGGACGTCCCCGCACCATCGGCTCCCTCATCGAGTCCCCCGAGTTCGCCGAGCTCTACAACGACCTCTGGAGCCTGTTCACGTCTGACCGCCAACAGCCTGACGCCGCCTAGCAGTTCGAAAAGCGAGGTGCACACCGTTGATAACGATCGCGGAAGAGATCGCGGTCCCGAGCGCGCCGAAACGTGTCTGGGAGGTCGTCTCGGATCCCTCCGCCGTGGTGTCCTGCATCGGCGGCGCGGAGTTGGGCCGGTTCCATGACGACGGCTCCTTCGACGCGGCCCTGGTCGTCAGATTCGGCGGCATCCGGGTCAGGTTCGGCGCCCGCATCACCCTGGAGCTGGACGAGGCCGAGCGTGAGGGTCGTATCACCGGACGGGGCCGGGACGGTCAGGGTGCCACCCGATTCACCGGTACCACCGTGTTCCGGGTGACCGACGAGCCGGCCACCGGCGGCTCGAGGGTGACCATGAGCGGCGAGGTGAGACTCTCCGGAAAGCTCGCCTCGCTCATCGAGTCGGGTGCCGGTGCCGTGGTGGCGAGGATGACCCAGGAGTTCTCGGCGGCACTGGTCGAGCGCTGTGTGGGGCCGCCAACTGACCTGACGGACAACAAGAATGACGGTACGTCAGTCCGCCTGAGCCTGTGGCGGCGGCTTCGTGTCCGGTGGAACCGGCTGCTGCGCCGCCGCGGGCAAAGCGCCCCACCGTCCCCCGTGCAGAGCGAGGAGGCTGCCCGTGGCAGCGCAGCGGCCCAATAGGCTCAACAAGGTCATCGCCGGTCTCGCGGCCGGCCGGCACGTCTTCGCGTCCTTCGCCCCCGCCGAACCCGCCGCCGCGATCGAGTCCTCCACCACCGGCTACGACGCCCTCGTCTTCGAGATGGAACACAAGCCGTGGGACGCCACCGCCCTTCGCGACAGCCTCCAGTACCTGCTGAACCGGCGTCAGATCTTCACCTCCGACGACCTGGCCCCCGCCCTCACCCCGCTCGTCCGCATCCCCGCCAACGGTGGTGAGAAGGCGCAGTGGCACGCAAAACAGGTCCTCGACCTCGGCGCGTTCGGTGTCGTGTGGCCGCACATCTCCACGGTGGCGGAGGCGCGCAACGCCGTGGCCGCGTGCCGTTATCCCTCACTGCCCGGCGAACCCCGCCACGACCCCGCCGGCCTGCGCGGCGACAGCCCGGCCGCCGCGGCCCGCTACTGGGGGCTGACGAACCAGGAGTACTACGCCAGGAGCGATGCCTGGCCGCTCGACCCCGACGGAGAGATCCTCGTCGCCCTCATGATCGAGGACCAGCTCGGCGTCGAGAACCTGCCCCGCATCCTCGACGAGGTCCCGGGCGTCGGCCTGGTGATTGTCGGCGAGGGTGACATGAGCCAGGAGCTGGGGATTCCCCGCCAGTACGACCATCCCCGCATGGCCGAGAGCAAGCGCCGTGTCCTCGACGCCTGCCAGGCGCGCGGCGTCGCCGTGGGCCACCCCCACGTCACCGCCGACAACGTCAAGCAGGTGCTCGACGACGGCTACCGCTTCCTGATGTCCGCACCCGTGCGCAGCTACCCGGGCCTGGACCTGGGGCGTTCCCTGACCGGCCGCACCTGAGCCCCGCCGTCCCCCACCATCCCGGCCGCACCTCTCGCGAACCCCGGAGACACCCATGCTCATCGACTGCCACGGCCACTTCACGACGGCCCCTCCCGCGCTCGGCAGATGGCGGGAACGGCAGATAAAGGCATTCCACGACGAAGGGGCGTCGGGCGCGCGCGTCTCACCCGACGAACTCCGCATCGACGACGACGAGATCAGGACCGCGATCGAGCGTGGCCAGCTGAAGCTCCAGGACGAGCGAGGCGTGGACGTGGCGCTGTTCTCCCCGGGCGCCGGCAAGATGGCCCACCACTACGGCGACGAGGTGACCAGCCTGCACTGGTCCCAGGTCAGCAACGACCTGATCGCCCGCGTCTGCGGCCTCTTCCCCGGCCGGTTCGTCGGCGTCTGCCAGCTGCCCCAGTCGCCAGGCGACGCCCTCGCGTCCTCCGTCCGCAACAGCGCCGCCGAACTGGAGCGCTGCGTCACCGAGTCGGGCTTCGTCGGCTGTCTGCTCAACCCCGACCCCTCCGACGGCTACTGGCAGGCCCCACCCCTCACGGACAAGGTCTACTACCCGCTCTACGAGAAGATGGCCGAGCTGGACGTCCCGGCGATGCTGCACGTGGCGATGTCGCGGAACCCGGCACTGCAGGGCACCTGCGCCCACTACCTGGCCGGCGACACCGCCGTGTTCATGCAGATGTGTCTGTCCGACCTGTTCAAGGACTTCCCGACCCTCAAGTTCACCATCCCGCACGGCGGCGGCGCCGTCCCCTACCACTGGGGCCGCTACCGGGGAGTCATGCAGGACCAGGGCCGCCCACCACTCGAAGAACTCGTCCTGGGCAACGTCTACTTCGACACCTGCGTGTACCACAAGCGCGGCATGGAACTGCTGGTGGACGTCATCCCCGCCGAGAACATCCTGTTCGCCTCCGAGATGATCGGCGCCGTTCGCGGCATCGACCCGGAGACCGGCCACCGCTTCGACGACACCAAGCACCTCCTCGACTCCATCGACGCCCTCAGCGACCAGGACCGGCGCCTCATCGAGGGCGGCAACGCGCTGCGCGTGTTCCCGCGCCTGAAGGACATCAAGGGCATCGACCACGAGAAGGCAGGCGGCAAGTGAAGGTCTACGAAGCGCTCGCCGAGGCGTTCGTCCAGGAAGGCACCGAGGACGTCTTCGGCATGATGGGCGATGCCAACATGCACTGGATGAACGCCCTCGCGCAGCGCGGTGTGCGGCTGTACGAAGTGCGCCACGAGGGCTCAGGTCTCGGCATGGCCGACGGCTGGGCGCGCGCCGCGGCCCGGCCCGGCGTCCTGACCACCACCAGCGGGCCGGGCGTCACCCAGCTCGCCACCTCCATGGTCGTCGCGGCCCGCGCCCGCACCCCGCTGGTCGCCTTCTGCGGCGAGACCGCCTGGGGCGACAAGGCCGCCGCCCAGTACCTGGACCAGGGCCGCTTCGCCGCCGCGATCGAGTGCGGGTTCGTCCACCTCTCCCGCGCGGACCATGCGGAGGAGGCGGTCCAGCGGGCCTTCCACCTCGCCCGCACCGAATCCCGCCCGGTGATGCTCAGCGCCCCCATCGACATCCAGCAGCACGATTACCTCGACGGCGCGGACGCGGACCCCTACACCCCCTCCACCGAACTCATCGACCACCAGCGGCCGTTGCCCGACCCGGCGCGCATCGCCCGCGCCGCCGACATCGTGCAGGCGAGCAAACGCGTCGTGATCATCGCGGGGCGCGGGGCACGTCAGGCCGGAGCCGGCGAGCACATCCTCCGCCTCCAGGAACGCACCGGCGCCCTGCTCGCGACCACCCTCCAGGCGAAGAACTGGCTGTGCGACCGCACCGAGCACCACGTCGGCATCTCCGGCCTGTTCGGCAACCGCACCGCCATGGACCTGCTCCAGCAGGCCGACTGCGTGATCGCGGTCGGCGCCAGCCTCAACCACTACACCACCGAGCACGGCTACCTCTTCCCCGAGGCGAAGTACGTGCAGATCGACACCGCCGAGCACCTGGTCATGGGCAACGGCGCCGCCGCCGACTGCTACCTCCGCGCCGACGCGGTCACCGCCCTCACCGCACTGGAGGAGGAGCTGGGCCGGCGGTCCGTCCGGACGGAGGGTTTCCACACCGTCGAAGTACGCCGCCGCCTGGCCGTCCCACCCGTCGCACCCGGCGAGTACGTCAGCGAGCCCGACCGGATCGACCCGCGCGAGGCGATCCGCGTCATCGACGCCGAAATCCCCGGTGAGATCGGACTGGTCCTCGGCAGCGGCCACCAGACCGACTTCGGCACCATGCTCTTCCAGCGCTCCCGCGAGATCGTCTCCAACTACGGCATGTTCGGCGCCATCGGGCAGGCGCCGCTGCTGACCATGGGGAAGATCGTCGCGGACGGCGGGCGGCCGTCGTTCGTGGTCGAGGGCGACGCCAGCTTCCTGATGCACCTGTCCGAGTTCGAGACGGCCTGCCGCTACGGTCTGCCGCTCCTCGTCGTGGTCATGAACGACGAAGGCCTCGGCGCCGAGTACCACAAGTCGGCGGTCAAGGGCCTGGATCCGGAACTCGCCGTGATCCCGACGCCCGAACTGGGCCGGGTCGCCGTGGCACTCGGCGGCTCGGGCGCCACCGTCCGCACCGCCGACGAACTCCGCGCGGCCCTCGCCGCGTACGTCCGCGACCCCGGCCCGACCGTCGTCGACGTCCGTATCACCCGCAGTGTGCTGAGCGTCCCCTACCGCCGCCTCTGGCACGGCGAGGACGTGTGATGACGCGGACGACGAGGCTCTCGGTCCTGCTCGGCGACTACCCGCACACCCGCCCGCTCAAGGACGGCACGATCCCGGTCGACAAGGTCGACTGCCACTTCCCCTCGGCCGCCCCGCTGTACTCGGCCTTTCCCCGGATGGTCCGCGACCTGGAGTTCGACGTCTGCGAGATGCCCGTCGCCACCTATTTCCAGGCCCGCGAGGCGGGCGTACCGGTGACGCTCCTCCCGGTGGTCATGATCGGCGCCACCCACCACGGCTCGCTCACCCGGTTGCCGGACGGCCCCGTCCTCGACCCGGGGCGCCTGGCCGGGCAGCGGATCGGTGTGCGCTCGTACAGCCAGACCACCGGCATGTGGGTGCGAGGGATCCTGCGCGAGGACTACGGCGTCGACGCCTCGGACATCACCTGGATCACCACCGAGGACCCGCATGTCGCGGCGTACCGGGACCCCCCGAACGTCGAGCGGTCGTACGGGTGGAGCGTCGCGGAACTGCTGCGCGAAGGAGTCGTGGCGGCAGCCGTGCTCGGCCCGCGCGCGATCGGCGCCCAGGGCACACTTCTGGTCCCGGTCATCGAGGACGCCGAGGCCGCGGCCCGGGCCTGGACCGAACGGCACGGCACCGTGCCCGCGAACCACCTGCTCGTGGTGCGCGACGACGTACTCAAATCCCAGCCGGACGCGGTCACCGCCCTGTACCGGGCCCTCGCCCGGGGCATCGCCGACACGGCGGGGGAGCGGGACCTGACCACCCCGGCCGGCCGCGCCGTCGCCGCCGGCTGGAGCGACGCCCTGGCCCGGTGCCTGGAGACCGCCGCTCGCTACGCCCGCGAGCAGGAGGTCGTACGTACGCCTGTCGACCTCGCCCGCATCGAGAAGGACGCGGCATCCCTGACCGCCTGAACGACGGAGGACAAGAAAGGAGGAGGCAGAGATGGGACTGCGGAAACGCGGTGCGGCGCCCACGCGCATGCCGTCCGAGTGGACCCCGGAGCTCCTCGCCAAGGTCGAATGGCGCCGCCGGGCGGCCGACGAGCCGTTTCGCGGAGTGGCCGCGTCCGGCGGAGTGCGCCCCGGGTTGTTCCCGCTGACCGGCACCGGCGTCGACACCACCGGCATCCGCCGCGCCGCCGAGGACTACCTGGCCGCACTCTCCACGAAGGAGCTGGCCGAGGGCTGCTTCCCGGTGGACGACGTGTCCTGGCGCCACTGGGCCAACGGGGCCCGCTACTTCCTGCGCCACGGCCTGTGCCTGGAAGACCTCGACGACACCAAGCGACAGCGCGCCCTGGACGTCGTCCGCGCGAGCCTCAGCGAGGCCGGGTACCGGCAGGTCGTCGACCTGATGCACCTCAACCTGACGATCGGCGAACTGCGCGGCGAGACCGAGCTGCTCAACGAATGGCTGTACTGGTTCAGCTTCTACGGCGACCCCGACGGAGACCGCCCCTTCGGCTGGCAGCTCGACGGACACCACGTGAACGTCAACTGCGTACTCGTCGGAGACCACATGGTCCTCACGCCCACCTTCCTCGGTGCCGAACCCGTGGTCGCCGAGTCGGGCAAGTACACCGGAACGGCCGCCTTCCGCCACGAAGAGGCCGTCGGGCAGAAGCTGTTCGCCCATCTGACCTCACGTCAGCGAGCGCGGGCGGTGATCGCCGACGAGCTGCCGCCCGACCTGTTCGTCGGCGCCTTCCGGGACAACTACGAACTGAACTACGAGGGCCTGCCGTTCACCGCGCTGACCGCCGAACAGCGCATCACGGCAAGGCAGTTGATTGCGCTTTACGCGGGACGGGCGAACCCGGGGCACGCCCGGGTCCGGATGGACGAGGTCTTCGCCCACGAGGTCGACACGTACTTCGCGTGGATCGGTGATCCCTCCCCGGACGGCGTCTTCTACTACCGCGTCCACAGCCCGGTGCTCCTCATCGAGTTCGAGCACCAGGCCGGGGTGATGTTCGACAACGACGAGCCCACCCGACGGCACATCCACACCGTGGTCCGCACCCCCAACGGCAACGACTACGGCGTCGACCTGCTGCGACAGCACCACGAGCGCTTCCACTCCGGAAACTCCAGGAACTCCAGCAACTCCAGTAACTTCGGGAGGAGTCAGTCATGAAGGTGGTCCTGGGCCGCGACGACCTCGCGACCGCGGCCGAGGCGGCCGTCAAGGAGACGGGCGAGCCGTTCGAACGGCTCGGCGTCCGGCCGGTCCACAAGGCCTCACGCGGCTTCGTCAACGAGCAGGCCGTGGACGTGTGCGAACTCGCGATCGTCACCCTCCTCCAGGCCGTCGCCCACGACCGGCCCGTCGTGCTGCTGCCCATCACCACCCTCGGCCGCCACCAGCACCAGACGCTGGTCACGCTGGGCCGGCTGACCGTGGGCGACGTCGAGGGCCGGAGCGTCGGCGTGCGCTCGTGGAGCCAGACCACCGGGGTGTGGGTGCGCGGCTTCCTCACCGAGCAGTACGGCGTAGACCTGCGTAAGGTCGACTGGCGGACCTACGAGGACGCGCACGTCGACGGCGTCGAGGACCCGGCGTGGGTCACCCGGGCATCCGAGGGTGCGCGCCTCCCGGCCGAATTCCTCGACGGACGGCTCGACTTCGGGATCATGGGCAACGAACTGCCGGCCGACGACCGTATCCGCACCGCCATCGTGGACGCGCGGAAGGTCGCCGCCGCGTGGTCCGCACGCCAGGGCTTCCACCCCGTCAACCACGTCATCGGCGTCAACGAGCTGTCCGCCCGCGGGCACTCCGCCGCGATCCTCGCCGCCTACGACGCGATGCGTGCCGCAGCCGGACCGGCCGACGTCGACCCGACAGGCTTCGCGGCACTGCGCGGCCCGGTCACCCGGGCGGCCGCCTATGCGCTGGAGCAGGAAGTCCTGCCCCGCCCGGTCGACTTCGACGACCTGGTCGAACGGTCCTGCGCGGCCCTCGGCGTCCCCCCGGCCCGCCTCGGCGGCTGAGCGAACGGCACGCCCGTTACTCGAAACCGCCGTAACCCACTGAAAGGCAGGAGATGGAGAAACTCTCGCTGGTCGTCGGCGACTACCCGCACGCGCGGGCACTGTGCGACCCCGCCGCCGCCGTGGCCGGTCACCTCGTCGAGGAGGTGGCGGTCAGGCCGGTCATCGGCGCCTACCGCCGGATGATCCGCGACCTCGAATTCGACGTGTGCGAACTGGCGCCGGTGTCCTACCTGATGGCCCGCCAGGCCGGCGTTCCCCTCACCGCGATACCCGTCTTCCTCAACCGCCGCTTCCACCACGGTGACATCCAGTGCGGAGCCGGCTCCGGCATCCGCGTCCCGGCCGACCTGGAGGGCCGCCGGGTGGGCGTCCGTGCCTACTCCGTGAGCACCGGCGTATGGGTGCGGGGCATCCTCGCCGACGAGTACGGCGTGGAACTCGACAAGATCACCTGGGTGGTGGACGACGACGACCACGTCGAGGGCCGCGTCCCGGCCAACGTCGAGCGCGTCACCGACGGCCGCTCCCTCGGCGAGCTGCTGCGTGCCGGGGAGATCGACGCCGCGTTCACCGGCAACGCCGGCACCGGCCGGGCGGGCGCGCCCCGCACCGGCTGGACGGCGACGGCCGAACCCGCGGCGGGCCACGGAGACAGCCCCTACCCGCTGTTCCCCGAGGCGGACGTCCTCGCCTCCGACTGGTATCTGCGCACCGGCATCTACCCGCTCCACTCCCTCATCGCTCTGCGCACCGACCTCGTCGCCCGCGACCCCGGTCTGCCGACCGCGCTGTACGCCGCTTTCGCCGAGGCCAAACGGCGGCGGCTGGCCGCCGACCCGGACTGGACGGCACTGCCACGGTTCGCCCGGCAGGCCGAGCAGACCGGCGCCGACCCCGTCCCCTACGGCCTCGCCGCGAACGAGCGCAGCCTCACCGCCCTGGTCCGCCACTCCCGTGAACAGGGCCTGCTCGACGCGGACTTCCCCGGTGAACCGGGCGCGCTGTTCGCCGACGGCGACTACCCGGACGCCTGACAGGAGCGGAAGCCATGGACATCATCGACACCCACTGCCACATCATCTCCGAGGACCGGGACACGTACCCGTGGTCGCCGATCGGCGGCAAGGCGTCGGCCTGGGCGACCTCCCGCCCGGCCACCGCCGAGGGCATGACCGCCCGCATGGACGAGGCGGGCATCCGGCAGGCCGTCCTCGTCCAGGCCACCACGGCCTACGGCTACGACAACGCGTACGTCCTCGACAGCCGGGCCGGCCGCCCGGACCGCTTCCTCGCGGTCGGCACCTTCGATCCGCTCGAACCGGAGGCCGCGTCACGTCTCGCCTCCGCCGTCGGAGACAACGGCCTCGCCGGGGTGCGACTGTTCACCAGCGGCAGCACCGTGCCCACCCAGGGCGAGTGGTTCGCGGCGCCCGAGACGGACGAGTTCTGGCGTGCCGCCGGAGAGGCGGACATCACCGTCTGCCTCCAGATGCGGCTCGGCCCGGCGACCCGGCAGCTGGTGGACGTACTGGAACGGTTCCCCACCGTGCGGGTGCTCCTCGACCACATCGGCTACCCCGACATCGCCTCCTCCCCGGCCCGCGCCGGCAAGGAGGTGGCCGAGCTGGCCCGGCACCCGGGCCTGTACCTCAAGCTCACCCACCGCAACCTCGAACCCCTGCATGCCGTGGGCGAGGAGGCCGTCGAGTTCCTCGTCCCCGTGGTCGAGTCCTTCGGAGCCGACCGCATCGCCTGGGGCTCGAACTGCCCGGCCGCCGAGCAGCCGCTGCCGGAACTCGTCGGCCTGGCCCGCACGGTCCTGGAACCGTTGCCCGCCGCGGCGCGCGAGGAGATCTTCGCGAAAACCGCCCGGCGCCTGTATCCCGCGCTCGGCGCATCCGGGGCCTGACGTGCAGTGGGCTAGGGTTCCCGCCGCGGTTCTCATCCTCACGGGACACAGAGGCGGTCAAGGTGGCGCAGAGCTACAGCAGCAGCGACGACGGCATGGCCGGGGCGAAGACGTCGGGCACCCGGTACAGCCAGGCCTACGAGGGGCTTCGGTCCCTGCTGTTGTCGGGGAGCGTCGCCCCCGGCACACGCCTGACCGAAGCGGACCTGACCAGGATGTTCAACGTGTCACGCAGCACCATGCGCTCCGTGCTGGTGCGTCTGACCCAGGAGGGATACGTCACCAGCGAGGTCAATCGCGGGGTGCGGACTCGGAGCTTCTCCGTGGAGGAGGCGGCGGACATCCTGGAGGCCCGCGAGACGCTGGAGTCGGCCCTCGCCGGGAAGGCCGCGGAACGGGCCACCGAGGAGGAGATCGCCGACCTGCGCCGCACGCTCCAGGAGATGGAGGAGGCGCAGTCCCGAGGCGACCAGGACGCCTACTCGCGGGGCAACCGGCGCTTCCACCAGCAGATCAAGCAGGCCTCGCACCAGCAGACCCTGGCCCGTGCGTACGACACGCTGCTCTACCCGCTGGTGATGCGCCAGTACCGCAACCTCTCCGCGCCGCACCCGAGGACCGGCTCCCTGGAGGAGCACCAGGCGATCTTCCTCGCCATCCTCACCCGCAACCCCGATTCGGCCGTCGCCGCGATGCGCCACCACGTCGGCTCCGCCCGCCGGGCGCTGCTGCTGGACAAGCCCCCGGGGCCGTCGGTCACCTGACGGCCCGCCGGGGCGGGAAGGACCCCATGCGTCAGGCCGTGGACACCGAGTCGGGACCCGTCGAGGGCATACCTGGCCGAGACCGCTCCCTCACCGTCTTCCGCGGTGTCCCGTACGCCGCCCCGCCGGTCGGCGACCTGCGCTGGCGCCCGCCCCGCCCGCCGCTGCGCTGGGAGGGGGTACGCCGGGCCGACCGGTTCGGCCCCATGTGCCCGCAGGCCCCGACCGACGCGGCCGCGACCGGCGTCGACGTCCCGATGAGCGAGGACTGCCTCAACCTGAACATCTGGACGGGCGCGGCCGCTTCTGACGAGCGCCGGCCGGTCCTCGTCTGGATCTACGGCGGCGGATTCCGCGAGGGCACCGGAGCACACCCTCGCTACGACGGCGAGAACCTTGCCCGCAAGGGACTCGTCGTCGTCACCTTCAACTACCGCCTCGGTGCCTTCGGATTCCTCGCCACGCCGGAGCTGAGCCGCGAGTCGGGGACCGATGCGAGCACGGCCTCCGGCAACTACGGGCTGCTCGACTGCGTCGCCGCCCTGCGCTGGGTGCGAGACAACATCGAGAACTTCGGCGGCGACCCCGGCCGGGTGACCATCGCCGGGCAGTCGGCGGGCGCCGGCGCGGTCAACTTCCTCGCCATGTCCCCTCTCGCGAAAGGACTGTTCAACCGGGCCGTCGCCCAGAGCCACGCCCGGTACGCACGCGACCCCGAACTCCGTTATCTGGCGACCTCCTACCGTCTTCCGGCCGCGGCCGAGAGCGCCGGCGACCGGTACGCGCGGGAGCACGGCGCGCGCACCACCGAGGAACTCCGGGCGCTGCCCTGGCGGAAACTGGTCGACGGCCACCATCCCCTCGACGAGGCCGTCCAGACCGGCAGCACGGCCGGACCGCCGCTGTTCCGGCCCGTCGTGGACGGCTGGGTGATCCCCGCCGGCTACGACGAGACCTACGCCAAGGGCCTGCAGAACGACGTCGACTACCTCACCGGGAACAACCTGGACGAGAGCGGCGCCGTCCCCGGGACCATGTTCGCCGCACTGCGCTCCGGGCGACGGGCGGCCCGGCCGGGAGCCCCGCCGGTGCACGTGACCCTCGACGAGCATGTCGCCGCCGCCCGACAGAAGTTCGGGGCGATGGCCGAGGAGTTCCTACGGCTCTACCCGGCCGCCACGGACGACGAGGCCGCGTGGGCGAGCAGCCAGGCCGTGCGCGACAACTCCCGCATCTCGACGTGTCTGTGGGGCACCGACTGGACCCGGCACACCACCCGCCCCCTCCGCACGTACTTCTGGACCCATCGCGCTCCGGCACAAGGGCCCGGCCCGCGCCGTGCCTCCCACGGCTCCGAGATCGACTACGTCTTCGGCAACCCCGCTCCGGGTACCGCAGCGTGGAGCGACGAGGACCACGAGATCGCCCGGACCGTCTCCTCGTACTGGACCAACTTCGCCGCCACCGGCGACCCCAACGGCTCCGGCCTGCCCCACTGGCCCGTCTTCTCGCCGGACGCGTCCACCGTCATGGAGATCGGCGCGCACTTCCGTCCCGTCCCCGTCGCGGACGAGGCCCGCACCGACTTCTGGACCCGCTTCTTCCGCACCCAACAGGCTTGGTGAACAAGGGAGTTCCCATGCGACACCACACCGGCGCCCGGACTCTCGCGCTGACCTCCGCCGCGCTCCTCGGCGCCGCCCTGCTGACCGGCTGCGCCGACAACTCGACCTCGGTCGGCGCGGACGGCAAGACCACCGTCTCGGTGGGCGTGAGCGGCAACATCTTCGACCTGTCCATCCGTGTGGCCGAGGAGAACGGCTACTTCGACCAGCACAACATCAAGGTCAAGTACGTGACCCTGACGGCCGCGACGGGCACCTCGGCCCTGGAGTCGGGCTCCGTGCAGTTCCTCAACGACAGCCCGACGAACTTCCTCGCCGCCCTCTCCAAGGGCCTTCCGGAACTCGCGATCGGCACCAACGGCGGCGGCAACCCGCTCGGCCTGGTCGTCAGCGACGCGTTCGCCAAGCAGCACCAGCTGACCGCCGGCACCCCGGCCGACCAGGTCGCCAAGGCCCTGGCCGACTCGACGGCCGGCGCCAGCTCCGCCAACACCAAGGCCGAGGCGGGCCTCTACCTCAAGGCCCACGGCGTCGACCCGGCCAAGCTGAAGTGGGTGTCGCTGCCCAGCCCGGCCGCCGACAAGGCCTCCCTCGTCAAGGGCGAGATCGACTGGTTCATCACCTCCGAGCCGATACCCCTGCAGGTCCAGCACGACGGCGACGGCGTCGTGGTCGCCGATCCGCTGAAGGTCCCCCAGTGGGCCTACGAGGACGCCGGATACGGCCAGTTCGTGGTGGTGAAGAAGAGCTACGCGACCGCGAACCCCGAGGTGACGAAGGGGTTCGCCACCGCCGTTCAGCAGGCGACCGCCTACATCGACACCCACCTCAAGGACGACACGGTGCTGAAGGTGGCGCAGAAGACGCTGCCCGGTGTGCCCGACGACGTATTGACGAGCAGCGTGGCCCAGGTCGACTGGCCGAAGAGCGGGGAGCTGACCGAGGCCGGCCTGAACAGGACGGTGGCGTTCGTGAAGAGCATCGGAGCCGTTCCGGACGCGAAGGTCTCGTCCGACGACTGGACCAACAAGTACCTGCCGTGACACGGCCGGCCCCCGACCGGAAGGAACACACCATGGCGACCGCCACGGGCAACGCCGTGACCGAGCCCGCCCCCGACACCGCGCCCCGGCCCAAGGGGCCGAAGAACGACCGCTGGCGGTCCGCCGCCACCGTGGTGCTGCTGCGACTCGCCGTGATCGTGGTCGCCCTCGTCCTGTGGCAGGTGCTGAGCGGGCCCGTCGTCCCCGAGTACGCGGTCAGCAAGCCCACCGACGTGGCCGACGCCCTGACCCGGATGCTCGGCTCCGCGTCGGGGTGGACGGACATCAAGGTGACCGCCGTGGAGGTGCTGGCCGGCTTCGGTCTGGGCGTCGCCGCCGGGACCGTGATGGGCCTGCTACTGGGCTCCTTCCCGCTCGCGGGCCGGGTCCTGGAACCCCTGGTCGCGGCCCTCAACGGCATACCGAAGATCGCCCTCGCCCCGCTCTTTCTGCTGTTCTTCGGCATCGGCCCCTGGTCGAAGATCACCATCGCCATGACCGGCGTCGCCTTCGTCGTCTTCTACAACGTCTACCTGGGCCTCCGGCTGCGGGAACGCGAACTCGTCGAGGTCGTCCAGGTGATGGGCGGGCGCAGGCACCACGTCCTCGGCTACGTGACGATCCCGACGCTCGCCGCCCCGTTCTTCGCCGCGCTCAAGACGGGCGGCCCGCTGGCCATCCTCGGCGTCATCGGCGGCGAGTTCATCGCCTCCTCCGAGGGCGTGGGCCACCAGCTGTTCACCTCGGCCCAGAACCTCGACGCGGCGAGCGAGTTCGCCGGTCTGATCATCCTCGTCGCCATGACACTTGTCCTCAACGGCGTGCTCACCGCCCTCGACACCTACGCCCTGAAGCGCCTCGGCCTCGCGGCCCGCCGTCCCACACCCCGCCGGGGCTGAGCCGCGGACACCCTCCGGCTCCGGTCAACGAGAAAGGACTCGTCCCTCGATGAACGACCACCCGCATGTCCGTGGGGCCCGGCCCCACGGGCCGTCCCGCAGAACCGTGCTCGGCGCCCTCACGGCGTCCGTACCGCTGCTCGCCGCCGCTCCGGCCCAGGCGGCACCCACCCGGACCGGGGACTTGCTGTACATCGGCACCTGGGGACGGGGCCAGGTGCACGCGGTCCGCTTCGACCCCGTCCACGGGACCATGACGTCCCTCGGATCCGTCGCGCAGGTCAGCTCGAACTGGGTGGCCGCACACCCGACCCGCCCGGTCCTGTACGTCGCCGGCAGCGAACAGGGCGGATACATCCGCGTGTTCCGCGTCGCCGACGACTCCGGAGCCCTGCAGCAGATCGGCGAGATCGAGACGGAGAGCGTGCCGGCCGGCAGCGGCGGACTGTCGTACATCGGCGTGGACCGCCGCTCGGACACTCTGCTGGTCGCCGACTTCGCCGCCGGTACGGCGGCCACCGTGCCGATCGGCGGAGACGGGGGACTGGGCGCCGTGGCCTCCCGCGTGCAGGAGACCGGCTCCGGTCCCCACCCACGGCAGCAGGGCCCGCACCCGCACCACGTGGTCATCGACCCGAGCCGGAGGTTCGCGCTGGTCGCGGACTTCGGCGCCGACCGGGTCTTCGTCCACCGCTACGACCCGGCCACGCGCGCCCTGTCCGCGGCCGGTACACCCGACGGCCCCGGCTCCTACGCGACGGCGCCGGGGTCGGGGCCCCGGCGCCTCGCTTTCCACCCGAACGGCCGCACCGTCTACTTGCTCAACGAGCTGACCGCGGACATCCAGACCCTGGAATGGGACGCCCGGCAGGGCCTGCTGGCACACCGTCAGAGTCTGACGACCAACGCCCCTGACCACACCGGGACCACGAGCGCCGCCGAACTGGCCATAAGCCGCGACGGCCGCTTCGTCTACGTCTCCAACCGTGGTGAGAACACCCTGGTCGTCTTCTCGGCGGACCGAAGGACCGGCCTGCTCGCTGAGGTGCAGCGCATCCCGTGCGCGGGGGTCACGCCGTGGAGCTTCACTCTCCATCCCGGCGGAAGGTGGCTCTTCGTCGCGAACGAGGTGAGCAGCATGGTGAACCTCTTCCGCGTCGACCCGGGGTCCGGACAACTGACGGACACCGGTACGTCCGTACCCGTGCCGAACCCCGACTGCGTCGCCGTCCGCGTCACAGTGACTGGCTCATGATCCAGTCCCGGATGCCCGGAATGGTGTAGGCGATGCGCCAAGTGGCCAAGTGTCCGCTCACGTTGGAGCCCGCCGGTACGACCGTGCCTGCCTGGAAGGAGGCGTAGTTCACCGGTGCCTTCTGGGCCTTGAGGTGGCGTACGTCGGCTGCGAACTGCGCCGCGGTGGACTGCCCGTCCCAGACCGCGGTGGCGACCTTCGTGCCCGCGTCCTCGATGACCTGCATGATGGCGTTCTCGCCGGGGTACGCCTTGTCGTCGTCCTGGGCGACGACGACCCACAGCTTCTTGTCCGCCAGCGGCGCGGTCTGCTCCTGGGGCCACTGGCCCGCGACGACGAAGGAGGCGGCGAACAGGTCGGGGTGCTTGATGTTCATGCCCAGCGTCATCATCGCGCCCATCGACTGCCCGGTCGCGTACAGCCGCTTGGGGTCGATGGGGTACTTCTTCGTCAGCGACCGCACGAGGTTGACGGTGGCGTCGAACAGGGTCGAGGGCTCGTAGTCGTCGTCGATCACGACGGAGCCGTATTCCGGGGCCAGGACGAAGGACTCGTGCCGGGCCTGGTCCTCCGGGCTCGCCCAGCACACGGCGCCGAGCCCCTGCACCAGCGGACCCTGCGTGGCGACGTTGACCACGGTCGAGTCGTGCATGAACAGCACCAGCGGGTAGCTGTTGCCGGGGTCGTGGTTCTTCGGGACGAAGAGGTTGTACTTCAGGCTCTGGCCGGTCGCCGGGTCGTCGAAGGTGAACTGCTGGAAGTCGTCGACGATGGGATTCACCACGGAACCGGTGGCCAGCGTGGTGTCGATCGCCGGGTAGCGGGCGCCGCGGGTGGTGGTGACCGTGCCCTTCTGGGTCAGCGTCGCCTTCGCCGCCTGGATGGTCCCGCCCGGGGTGGTGTCGCCGACCTGCGGCCCGCCCCCACCGGGAGCGCCGCCGGAGCCACCGGAACTGCTCGGACTGGGACTGGCCGTGGCCGCGGGGGCGCTGGGCGTCCCCGTCGGGGAGCCGCCGGAACCGATCCCCCACAGGGCCGCCGCCGTGTCGTCGGGCGAGAGCTCGACGATGACGTAGCGGCCGTCCCTGCCCCGCTCGGCGAGAGCGGCCGTCCGGTTCGCGTAGACCTTGGTGACCGTCCGGTCGGTGACCGCGAACGTCGACGTCGACAGCGTCGAGGTGTCGATGTCCTGGTCGTACTCGACCGCTACCGCAATGAGCTTCTGACCCTCGCCGAACACCTTCGTGATCGCGGTGGCGCTCTGGACGTGACCGGCATTGGAAGCCGTGACGTCAGGGTCGGCGGTCGCGGCGTAGGCCACGCTGCCCACGGCGGCGAGTGAACCGGCCGTCGCGGCTCCGGCGATGAACGTGCGCCTTTTCATGGAACGGACTCCTCAGAATGGGGGAATGGGGGAAATGAGGGAATGGGGGAGCGGGGGTGAGTTGACAGAATTGGCCCCGGCTCAGCCGCGCAGCGCGTCGAGCATGTCGCCGATCTTCGCCGCGACCGTCTCGGCCGCGCCCTGGGCGTAGGAGGAGTCCATCGCCTCGTACGTGATCCGGGCGTAACCGCGGGCCTCGGCCATGTTCTTCGAGCCGCCCTCCAGCATCGACAGGACGGCGGTGTGCGGGAACGGCGAGTGCTTCTTGATGCTCAGCGCGGTGTCGGTGGACAGCTCCGGCTCCACACCGGCGAACACGCCGTCACCGACCTGGAGGACCCAGATCGGCACGTCCGCGGTGCCGGTGGGAGTGAAGTCGTACGTCTTCGTCGGCCCTGTCGGATGCCCCCCGGCCGTCGTGCCGACCGTGACGGTGTCGGTCACCAGACGCAGGGGTGAACTCGCGCCGGCGCCCGCGGTCTTGATGGTCTCGCTGACCCTGACCACCTCGGTGCCCAGCCGCTCGCCCTGCACCGTGAGCAGCAGCCAGCCCGCGTCCTGGGCGTCGACCTGGGACCACTTCTTGTCCTTGTCGATGGTGTATCGCTTCGAGCGGAACGCCGGTGCCTGGTCCCCGCAGGAGCCGACCAGGAAGAACCCGACGGTGTCACCGCCGTACTGCTTCTCGACGTGCTGGACCGCCGCGCCGGCGAGGTCGGCCGTGATCGGCAGGTCGCCGCTCGCCATGACGGACTCCATCATGACCGAGGACTGGACGCTGTAGTTCATGAGGACGGCGATCGGGTTGCCGTCCTCATCGTCGAAGCGGGTGACGCCCACGCTCTTGTCGGAGGTGCCGGCCTCCCCGGTGCCCAGCCACCACCCGTCGGCGGTGAGGACGTCCCGGTTGACGTTGACGTCGCACCTGCCGGTGCCGTAGCCGACGCGCGCCGCTTTGAGGCCCTTGACGGCGACGGCGACGGCGGTCGAGGCGGCCTGCTTGATCTGCTCGACGTACTGGGCCGTTCCCGTGCCGGTGCTGGTCGAATTCACGTGCGGGGCGGAGAACGTGTGCGTCACGGTCACCACGATGTCGGCCGTCGCCACGCCGGCGGCCTTCGTGATGACCGCCCTGATCGCGCTGATCGCCTCCGCGCTGATCGACGTCAGGTCCAGCACGGTGAGGGCGACGCGGCGCGACCCGCTTTCCAGCAGAAGGATCCGCACGTAGAGGTCGTCGTGGACGGTGGTGAAGTTGTCGAGCGGCAGGAGGGACGACGGAATGCCGATCGCCGCCCGCCCGGCGCCCACCTTCAGCCCGGTTCCGCCCGACGCCCGGGCCTCGGCAGCGGTCGACAGGGATGCGGCCGTCACCGCCGTTGCCACGGAGCTGCTCAGAAATGACCGCCGATGCATCTAATTCTCCTTCGAATTCTTTATCGACTCCATCGTGGGGATCGTTGCATCGCGATATTCGGAGGGTCAATGAGCAGGGTGAGGAACATAAGATTGCATGCGGCGAATGAACGCGCGTGACCAGGAATTATCTGAATAGCCTGTGCAAATCTCGCCTTTTTCTTGGGGAGTTCACAGGTGGGTATCTGGCCGGACGCTGGACGCGGCTGGAAGTGGACCAAGCGGTACGATGGCACTCGTCATTGATTGTACCGGTCGGTCGAAGTAGGCTGCTGCGTGAAGCAACACGAGGAGAGGTGACCATGACCGAGACAGTGTCCGGTACCGGCACGCCCCAGGAATTCCCTGAGTTCCCGTCGCCCCGTGCGAGCGAGTGCCCCTTCGCCCCGCCGCCGGGTCTGCTCGAACTGCACGAGACGGGGAGGGCCGTCGTCCGCGCCAGGACGTGGGACGGCAGCACACCGTGGGTCGCCACGTCCCACGAGGGCCTGCGCCAGATCCTCTCGGACCCCCGGGTGAGCGCGAACATCGGCGCACCCGGCTACCCGTACACGACCGAGTCCATGAAGGCGCATGCCGCCGACATCCAGCCGTCCATCAACAACACCGACGGAGCCGAGCACGCCCGGTGGCGCCGGATGCTGACCGGCTCCTTCACCCGTCACCGGATGGAGAAACTCCGGCCGGCCATCCAGCAGATCACCGACGACCTCATCGACAAGCTGCTGGAGGGGCCCCGTCCGACCGACCTGAACGAGGCTCTGTCGCTCCCGCTTCCGTCGCTGATGATCTGTGAACTGCTCGGCGTGCCCTACGAGGACCACGAGTTCTTCCAGGAACACGCGGGTGTCACCAACTCGCGGTTCAAGACCCCGGAGGAGGCCGAGGCGACCAGGCAGGCGCTGCGCAGCTACATCTCCGGGCTCATCGAGGCCAAGATGGACGACCCTGCCGAGGACGTCCTCTCGGACCTGGGGGAACGCGTCAAGGCGGGCGACCTCACCCTGGAGGAGGCCGCCCCGCTCGGCCACATCCTGCTCGTCGCCGGCCACGACACCAGCGCCAACATGATCACGCTCGGCACCGCGCTGTTGCTGCAGAACCCCGATCAGCTCGACGCTCTGCGCGAGCACCACGACGACCCCAAGTTCGTCGCGAACGCCGTCGAGGAACTGCTGCGCTATCTGACGATCCCGCACCTGCTGGCGCGCCGGGCGATCGTCGAGGACATCGAGATCGACGGCGAGATCCTCCGGGCCGGCGAGGGTGTCATCGCGTCCCTGCCCGCGGCGAACTGGGACCCCAAGACGTACCCCGAGCCCGGGAAACTCGACCTCACGCGCCCCGCCGCGAACCACCTGGCCTTCAGCTGGGGGCCGCACCAGTGCATCGGGCAGCAGCTCGCCCGGATCGAGCTGCACGTCGTGTTCAGCACGCTGTTCCGCCGTATCCCGACTCTTCGACTCGCCGTCGACGTCTCGGAGTTGAAGTTCAAGGAGGACTCACAGGCATACGGCATCTACGACCTTCCGGTCACCTGGTGAGGAGAGCGAACCCGATGGCCACGATGAAGTCTGTCCAGACCGGTGCGAAGAACGAGATCGCGGTGGTGGAGATCGAGCGACCCGTGCCCGGGCCGCAGGACGTGCTCGTACGGATCCGCGCCTGCGGCATCTGCGGCACGGACACGTTCTTCGTCCAGGTGGGTGGCACCCCCTACACCCCGGACGGCGAAGTGGTCCCCCTGCCGCTCGGTCACGAGCCGGCCGGCGAGGTCGTCGAGGTGGGCGCCGAGGTCACCGACCTGAAGGTCGGCGACCGCGTGGTCGTCAACCCGCAGGGCGTGCCCTCCGGGATCATCGGCTGCGGTGGCGAACACGGAGCCATGAGCGAGTACCTGCTCATCGAGAACGCCGAGATCGGCACGAGCGTCGCCGTCTTCCCGGACGACGTTCCCTTCGATGTCGCCGCCCTCAACGAGCCGATGGCGGTCGCCCGGCACTGCGTCAACCGTTCCGAGGCGGGGCCGGCCGACAAGGTCGTGGTGTTCGGTGCCGGCCCCATCGGCCTGGGCACCACGATCTGGCTGAAGCTGCGCGGAGTGGAGCACGTGGTGGTCGTCGACATCATCCCCGAGCGCCTGGAGACCGCGCTGGCGGTAGGCGCCGACGCGGTCGTCAACTCGGCGAAGGAGGACGTGACGGAGCGCCTGGCCGAACTGCACGGCCAGGCCGCCAACGCGCTCGGGCAGCCCCGTGCCGGCACCGACATCTACATCGACGCCGCCGGCGCCCCGGCCGTGTTCCAGGCCGCCGTGGACTCGGCGAAGTGGAAGGCCAAGATGGTCATGGTCGCCGTACAGAAGAAGTCCGACGCCATCGACCTGGGAGGCATGCTCCGCAGCGAACTGACCCTCATAGCGTCCCAGGGCTACCCCACCGAGATCTTCGAGGTCACCCCCGAACTCGCCGAGCACCAGGAACGGTTCGCCCGGCTGATCAGCCACCGCGTGCCGTTCTCCGAGGTCGACCGGGCCTTCGAGCTCGCGTTGACCCCCGGGGCCGCCGAGAAGGTCGTCGTGACCTTCGACGATCAGACCTAGGGCCGGTCCGGCTCACAGTGTCCGCAGCAGATCTGTGACTCCCTCGGCGACTCTTTCGGCGGCACCCCTGGCGTGCCGGGGCGTACCGGGAGTTCATGGCCTCGTAGGTGATGCGGTCGTAACTCCCGGCGTCCGCCAGGTACTTGGCGGCGCCGTTGGTCATGGTGACGACGCAGGTGGCGGGGAACGGGGAAGCGGTCTTGATGTCCAGGCCGGTTCGGGCGTTCAACTCCACCTGCGTGCAGGCGAGGACGGTGTCGCCGATGCGGGCCACCGCGATCGGGGCTTCTGCCTCGCCGTCCGGGGTGAAGTCGTAGTCCGTCGTCGGGCGGAGGGCGTGCCGGCCCGCGGGGGGTACCTGGGCAGGGACCTTCACTCGGTCGTGGAGTATCCGCAGCGGTGCCGTGGGGGCGGCGGTGCGGATCTGTTCGGTGACCCGCACGGCCCCGGCGGCGAGCCGTTCGCCGAGCAGTTCCACCAGCGCGACCCGTCGTTATGGACATCGGTGCGGAGTAGCTCGCCCTCCCCGGTGACCGTGGTGCCCTGGTCGGCGCGGCCGGCGCAGTGAGTTCCTCTGCCGCTCGGCCTCGGGCGTGCGCTAGGGCGGCAGGACGTGCGGGGCGGAGAACGTGTGGCCCGCCACGATCAGGCAGTGGTCCGGCTCCACCGCACACGTCCGCCGGAGGATGTACCGGGTCCGGGCGATCTGGTCCTCGAAGAGGGACGTCTGCTCGATCACGGTGACCGCGAGCCGAGTGGTCCCGTCGTCCAGGACGAGGACCCGTACGCGCAGGGGGTCGTGGAGCGAGGTGAACCCGTCGACCGGGAAGAGGGAGTCCGGCAGTTCGACGACCGCCCTGCCCGCGCCGGCGGTGAGAGCCGAGCCAGGCCCGGTCATGAGCTTGCGAGACGTCCGTCATCCCGACCACGCCCCCGAGTCATCCGGCGGGCGCTCGCCGGCGGGTGTGCAGGGCGCCGCGAGGCAAGGCCCTGGACTGCAGGTGTGCCGCCTCCTCAGTCGCGTCCACGGGCCCGCTTGAAGCGGTCCAGCCCGTCGGCCAGGTCGATGATCGGGTCCGGGTAGTCGATGGCCGCCCGGTCCAGGCTTCCGAGCTTCCAGGGCTCGTGCACCGATGGGCCGTCGAGGCCCGCGAGTTCGGGCACCCAGCGTCGTACGTATGCCCCGTCGGGGTCGTGGCGCCTTGCCTGGGCGGTCGGGTTGAGGACCCGGTTCGGGCGGGTGTCCGTGCCGGTCCCGGCCACCCACTGCCAGTTGAGCTGGTTGTTGGCGACGTCGCCGTCGACCAGCAGGTCGAGGAAGTGCCGGGCGCCGACCCGCCAGTCGACGTAGAGCGTCTTCGCGAGGAAGGAAGCGGTCAGCAGGCGTGCGCGGTTGTGCATCCAGCCCTCGTGGCGCAGCTGGCGCATCGCCGCGTCGATCACCGGATAGCCGGTGCGGCCTTCCTTCCAGGCCGCCACGTCCTCGCGGGCCGCGCGTTCGGACCGCCAACGGTCGTGTCTGGTGCGGTAGTCGGCGGTGGCGGCGCCCGGCCGCGCCGCGAGTACCTGCCGGTGGAAGTCGCGCCAGGCCAGTTGCCGTACGAAGGCCTCCGCGCCGGGGCCGCCCGTCCGGCGCGCCCGGTGGACCAGCTCGACGGGGGAGAGGGTGCCGAAGTGCAGGTGCGGCGACAGGCGCGAGGTGGCGTCACCGGCGAGATCGTCGTGCCGGTCCTCGTACGCGGCGACACCACCACGCAGCCATGCCGACAGGCGTTTCCTGCCTTCCCGCTCACCACCCCGGGCCAGTCCTTGCGACACTCCGGCGAGGCCGCCGCGGGCGGGGAGCTCCTCGGAGCCGATGCCGTCCGGCACCCGTACGGCACGCGGTGCGGCGAGAGTGTCGCGCAGGTGCTGACCGGACCACCGGCGGAAGTACGGGGTGAAGACGGCGAAGTGGTCGGAGGACGCCGGGGTGACCGCACCCGGCGCGACGGCGGTGTTCACCGTGTCGTGGACGTGCAGCCGGCGCCCCTCCGCCTCCAGGGCGAGACGCAGGCGTTCCTCGCGGCGGCGCGCGTAACCGCTGACGTCGGCCGCCAGGTGCACCTCTTCGGCGTCCCCCTCGGCGGCCACCTTGCACACCTGGTCGACCACGTCACCGCAACGCACGACGAGCCGGCCGCCCCGCTCGCGCAGACCGGCGTCCAGCTCCCGCAGGCAGTCGGCCAGGAAGGCCAGCCGGTTGGCGGCGGCGAAGCCGGCGCGGTCCACGGCCCGGTCGCGCACGAACAGCGGCACCACCTGGCGGCCCCCGTCGCCGGCCGCCCGAAGCGGCGGGTGGTCGTGCAGCCGCAGGTCGGAGGTGAACAGGACGACTGAGACGTTCATGACGGGTGCTCCGGGGACGGGGGGAGGTGACGGTGATCTGCTTCCATGGCGGCCGACTTGGCGGATGCGGGCGTCAGCGAGCGGGCGCCCGGTCCCTCGTGGGGGTGAGCGGTGCCCGGGCCGCGGCCTTTGCGATGTTGCGGGCCATGCCGCCGAACACCAGGGCGTGGAAGGGCGAGACGCTCCACCAATAGGCGTGGCCCAGCAGCCCGTGGGGATGGAAGAGAGCGCGCTGGCGGTAGCGCGTGCGGCTCCCGTGCCCGGTCTCGCCGCCCCCCTCGCGGGCTGCCTCGTCCTCCGTCTCGACATACATCTCCAGCCAGGCCAGACCGGGCAGCCGCATCTCCGCCCGCAGCCGCAGGAGCCGCCCCGGCTCGATCTCCTCGACACGCCAGAAGTCCAGCGAGTCGCCCGCTCGCAGCCGGGCCGCGTCCCTGCGCCCGCGGCGCAGACCGACCCCGCCGACCAGCCGGTCCAGCCAGCCCCGCACCGCCCAGGCGAGGGGGAACGAGTACCAGCCGTTGTCCCCGCCGATCCCCTCGATCACCCGCCACAGTGCTTCGGGGGAGGCGTCCACCGGCAGCTCCCGGTGGTCCGTGTACAGGCTGCCCCCGGCCCAGTCGGGGTCGGTGGGCAGTGGGTCGCTGGGGGCGCCGGGAACGGAGGCGGACGACCAGCGGGTGTCGACCCGGGCGTCCCGGACGCGCTGCAGCGCCAGCCGGACGGCCTCGTCGAAGCCGACGGGATGCCCGGGCGGATCGGGGACGTACCGCGCGATGTCGTGTTCGTGGCACACCACCTCGTGACGCAGCGACTCGGTGAGCGGCCGTGCGATCGCCGCCGGAACGGGGGTCACCAGCCCGACCCAGTGGCTGGAGAGACCGGGGGTGAGCACGGGGACGGGGACGATGACGCGGCGCGGAAGCCCGGCCACGGCGGCGTACCTGCGCATCATGTCCCGGTAGGTCAGGATGTCCGGCCCGCCGATGTCGAAGGCCCGGTTCACGTCGTCCGGCATCCGGGCACTGCCGACGAGCGCGCGCAGCACGTCCCGCACGGCCACGGGCTGGATCCGGGTGCGCACCCAGCTCGGGGTGACCATCACCGGCAGGCGCTCGGTGAGGTAGCGCAGCATCTCGAAGGAGGCCGAGCCGGAGCCGATGACCACCGCGGCCCGCAGCACGGTCGTCGGCACGCCCGAGCCGAGCAGGACGCGGCCCACCTCGGCGCGGGAACGCAGATGCGGCGACAGCTCCTTCTCGGGCACGCCCGCGGGAGTGAGACCACCGAGGTAGACGATGCGCCGGACCCCGGTGGCGCGGGCCTGCTCACCGAAGATCCGGGCCGCCTCGCGGTCGGTCTCCTCGAAACGGCTGCCGGTGCCCAGGGCGTGCACCAGGTAGTAGGCGACGTCGATGTCCCGCAGGGCCCCGGCGACGGACTCGACGTCGGTGACGTCCCCGCGCACCACCTCCACGTCGCCCGCCCACGGATGATCGCGCAGCTTTCCGGGGGAGCGGGCCAGACAGCGCACCCGATGCCCCTCGGCGAGCAGTTCCGGAACAAGCCGGCCGCCGATGTACCCCGTGGCGCCGGTCACCAGGCAGCGCAGTCCCGGTCCGGAGTCGTCCTCGCTCATCACGCCTCGCTCCCTCGGTGTAGGTGTCCCCGTTATCCCTTCCACAGAACGGACCGGAGCGGACGCGGTGATTTGCATGGATTTCGAAGGGTGTGTCCAGTGGGTTGCGCAGAGCGACACATGCCCGGGCCGATCGCGGGCAAGCGCATCGTACGGAAGTGGTCGTTCTCGGAGTCGAAAGTCGAGCTGGAGGTGGCTGCCGCTATGGGCGCGAAGGTGTTGGAGCGGTTTCCTGCGGGAGCTCCGCGCGGATCGTGGCCGGCGGAGGAGTACGCGGCGGCGCGCCGCGCCGAGGGGAAACCGGCGAGGGTGGTCATGGACCTGAAGTCGGACGCATTCCTCGTGGTGGTCCCGGCGCACGACGAGGACTAGGGCCATCCCTTCACCGGAACGGCGGGCTCAGCGGTCGCTCAGTGTCCCGCCCAGCTCCCGGGCCCTGCGTACGAACACCTCGTACAGGTCCTGCGCCGCCCGCGGCACCGACTCGGCCTTGCGGCGTTGCAGCATCAGCAGCACCCGGGTCGCATCGCCCTCGATCGGCCGGTAGGTGATCGTGCCGAGCCGCTCCAGCGGATCTCCGGCCACGCTGAAGTCCGGCAGGACCGTCGCGCCGAGCCCTTCGGCGACCATCAGCTTGCCCATCTCGGCGCCGTCGGTGGAGTACGAGAAGGACGGGGCGCGGCCGTCCAGGAGCCGGTGGACATAGCGGTGCATGACGTATCCGGAGCGCATCGCGATCAGGGGCTCGGCGAGCAGCTCGTCCACCGTCACCGCGGGCCGCGACGCGAGCGGGCTGTCGGGGCGCACGCACACCACGGGCCGGCCGCACAGCAATCGGGTGGACTCGAAGCCGGCGGGCACGTCGTCGCCGTCCAGGTGGTTCACCAGACCCAGGTCGAACCCGCCCTCGGACAGGGCGCGGTGGATCTCCGTCTGCTGTGCGCCGACCACCTCGACCTGAGTGACCGGATGCGCCGCACGGAATTCCCGCACCGTCGGGACGAGCAGCGGCACGGTCGCCGCGTTCACCGTGCCGACGCGCACCATCCGGCTGATGCGGTGCTGTTCACCGGCCGCCTCTCGCAGCCGGTCCACCGCCTCCAGCACATGGACGATGTACGGCAGCAGCTCCCGGCCCTCCGCGCTCATCGTCGCCCCGGACCGTTTGCGCTCCAGGAGGTCGACTCCCAGCTCCCGCTCCAGATTTCTCACGGTCTCGCTCAACGCGGGCTGCGACAGGCGTAGTTCCTCCGCCGCGCGGCGCAGGGAACCGAGCCGTGTCACCGCCGCTATGTATTCCAGCTGTTCGGTCCGCATGCCGGAAGAATGCGGGTGATTTCGCGGGGCGTTCAAGGGTTTCCCTGTCACACGTTCGTGAAATTCAATGGTCCGCGATACGAGACCGGTCGGGTTTTCCTTGACGGCCGTCGCGGCCGACTGCAACCATCGACGGCATGAAGATGCGACTGGACCTCACGCGGCGACGCCACGTCGACCTCGCGCGCGTCTCCAGCGCCTCCTGTTGCTGCGCGGCCTGATCCCTCCGATCCGCCGCCGTCTCCCTTCCACGCCGCACCCGTCGCCGGACAGCCGTGTGCCGCGTTTTCCCTTCACCGCCTGAATTCGGCGATCACGCACACCTTTCGGATTCGGCGTGAGAACAAATTCCGCAACAGGAGTTCCGCATGCCCGCAGCGCCCCTGAAATTCGCCTACTGGGTCCCCAACGTCAGCGGTGGCCTCGTCACCAGCAAGATCGAGCAGCGCACCGACTGGGGATACGACTACAACCGCGAACTCGCCGTCCTCGCCGAGAACAACGGTTTCGACTACGCCCTCAGCCAGGTCCGCTACATGGCCAGCTACGGCGCCGAGTACCAGCACGAGTCGACCAGCTTCAGCCTCGCCCTGCTGCTCGCCACCGAGCGCCTGAAGGTCATCGCCGCCGTCCACCCAGGCCTGTGGCACCCCGGCGTCCTCGCCAAGCTCGGCGCCACCGCCGACCATCTGTCGAAGGGCCGCTTCGCCGTCAACGTCGTCTCCGGCTGGTTCAAGGGAGAGTTCACCGCCCTCGGCGAGCCCTGGCTGGAGCACGACGAACGCTACCGCCGCTCCGAGGAGTTCATCCAGGCCCTGCGCCGGATCTGGACCGAGGACCACACCGAACTCGCCGGTGACTTCTACCGGTTGCGCGACTTCTCCCTCAAGCCCAAGCCGCTCAACACCGCCGAGCGCCCGCACCCGGAGATCTTCCAGGGCGGCAACTCCACCGCCGCCCGCGCCATGGCCGGCCGGGTCTCCGACTGGTACTTCTCCAACGGCAAGGACTTCGACGGGGTCGTCGAGCAGATCGAGGACGTACGCAAGTCCGCCGCCGAAGTCGGCCGCAGGGCACCGAAGTTCGGCCTCAACGGGTTCCTCATCGCCCGTGACACCGAGGCCGAGGCCCGCGAGACCCTCCGGGAGATCGTCGCGCAGGCCGACACCGAGGCCGTCGAGGGCTTCGGCGCGGCCGTCAAGCAGGCGGGCCAGTCCACCGCCGACCACAAGGGCATGTGGCAGGACTCCGGCTTCGAGGACCTGGTCCAGTACAACGACGGCTTCCGTACCGGCCTCATCGGTACCCCGGAGCAGATCGCCGAGCGCATCGTCGCCTACAAGAAGCTCGGCGTCGACCTCTTCCTCCTCGGCTTCCTGCACTACCACGAGGAGGTCGAGTACTTCGGCCGCCGGGTGCTGCCTCTCGTCCGCGAGCTGGAGGCGCAACTCCCGGACGACGAGCCCGAGTCCGTCCACGCCCACGCCCACGCCTGACCCCCCACAGCTTCCGCACCGCACTGCGAAAGAGGTCACCCCAGCATGAGCACCGTCACGTCCACCGACTGGCAGCAGGTCCCCGCCCCGCAGACCGCCGAGGGCTGGACCGCCCGCGCCGCCGAGGTCGCCGCCGTCCTCGCCACCGACGCCGCCGCACGCGACCGCGCCGGTGCCACCCCGTACGCCGAGGTCCAGCTCCTCAAGGACTCCGGCCTGGTCACCCTGCTCGGGCCCACGGAGCACGGCGGCGCGGGACAGGACTGGCCGACGGCCTACCGGGTGGTCCGCGAGGTGGCCAAGGCCGACGGCTCCATCGGCCAACTCCTCGGCTACCACTACCTGTGGAACTGGGCCGCCCGTCTGGTCGGCACCCGGGAACAGTGGGAGCACGTGGAGGCCGAGGCCGCCAGGAACCGCTGGTTCTTCGGCGGGGCCGTCAACCCCCGCGACAAGGACGTGGTCGTCACCGAGGACGGCGACGACCTGGTCTTCACCGGCCGCAAGTCCTTCTCCACCGGCAGCAGGGTCTCCGACGTCACCGTCCTCGAAGGCGTCCTGGAGGGCACCGACAGCCACGTCTTCGCGATCGTGCCCTCCGACTCCGAGGGCCTGACCTTCCACGACGACTGGGACAACATCGGCCAGCGCCTCACCGAGAGCGGCAGCGTCACGCTCGACGGCGTACGCACACCCTGGTCCTCGGCGGCCGGTTACGTCGACAAGGTGTTCCAGCCGCGCACCTACAACACCCTCAACGTGCCCACCATCCAGCTGGTCTTCGTCAACTTCTACCTCGGCATCGCCGGCGGCGCGCTGGAGACGGCCGCCACCTACACCCGCGAGAAGGCACGCTCCTGGCTGCACGGCGGCCACGAGCGCGCGGTCGACGAGCCGTACGTCATCGACATCTACGGCGACCTCACCGCGAAGCTCTGGGCGGTCGAGGCCCTCGCCGACGCCGTCGCGGCCGAGGGGCAGAAGCTGCACGACGACCCCGACGCGGTCACCGAGCAGACCCGCGGCGACTTCGAGGTACGGGTGGCCGCCGTGAAGGCCCGCGCCACCGACGTCTCCCTGGAGATCGCGAGCCGCGTCTTCGAGGTGACCGGCGCCCGCTCCACGGCCGGCGCCGAGGGCCTCGACCGGTTCTGGCGCAACGTCCGCACGCACACCCTCCACGACCCGGTCGCCTACAAGCGGCGCGAGGTCGGCCGCTGGGTCCTCGAAGGCGAACTGCCCGAACCCACCTGGTACTCCTGACCGCTCCCCAGGGGCGCCTCCCGTCACCGGAGGCGCCCCTCCTCCCCGAAAGAGGACCCATGGCCACCGTCCTGTCCGTCTCCGGCTCTCCCTCCGTCTCCTCCCGCACCGCGAAGCTGCTGCGCCACCTCGACGGCCGCCTCGCCGCCCAGGGCCACGAGGTGATCCCTCTCGACGTCCGCACGATCCCGGCCGAGGCCCTGCTCGGTGCCGACTTCCGGCACCCCGCGATCCTCGAAGCGACCGAGCTGTTCGAGCGAGCCGACGGCGTCGTCATCGGCACCCCGGTCTACAAGGCGGCCTACTCCGGTGTCCTCAAGGCACTCCTCGACCTGCTCCCGCAGTACGCACTGGCCGGCAAGACCGTCCTGCCGCTGGCCACGGGCGGTTCGACCGCCCACGTGCTGGCCATCGACTACGCCCTGCGCCCGGTGCTCAGCTCCATGGGGGCGGGCCACATCGTGCAGGGCTGGTTCACCCTCGACAAGGACATCACCGCTCACGAGGACGGCTCCCTGACCGTCGCCCCCACCGCGAGCGAGGCCCTCACCCAGGTGCTCGACCAGTTCTCCACGGCGCTGGGCCGTACACCCCTGCTGGCCGCGGCGGGCTGACCCCATGACCGCGAAAGTCATCGCCGACGACGTCGAGGCTCTGACCGTGGCCCGCTCCCTCGCCGACGAGTTCCGCGCCGGCGCCTCGCAGCGGGACGCCGAACGCCGTCTGCCGCGCCAGGAGTTGGACCGGATCACGGCCTCCGGACTGCTGGCGGTCACCGTGCCGGCCGAGCACGGGGGAGCGGACGTACGCCAGGAGACCCTCGCCGAGATCTTCCGGCTGCTCGCCTCGGCCGACGCGAGCCTCGCCCAGATCCCACAGAGCCACTTCGTGTATGTCAATGTGATCCACCGTCAGGGGACACCGGAGCAACAGGAGTTCTTCTTCGGCGAGGTCCTCGCCGGGCGCCGCTTCGGCAACGCCCAGTCGGAGGCGGGCACGAAACACGTCCAGGACATCCGCACCCGCCTGGCACCCCGCCCCGACGGCTCGTACACGCTGACCGGCGTCAAGCACTACTCCACCGGCGCCCTCTTCGCCGACTGGATCCCGGTGCTCGCCCGTGCCGAGGACGACAACCTGCACGTGGCGTATGTGCCCAGGGGCGCCCCGGGGCTCACGGTGATCGACGACTGGGACGGCATGGGCCAGCGTACGACCGCCAGCGGCACCGTAAGACTGGAGGAGGTGCCGGTACCCGCCGACCGCGTGCTGCCGCACCACCTCACCTTTCGGGGACCCCAACTCCACGGGGCGGTCGCCCAGTTGCTGCACGCCGCCATCGACGCGGGCATCGCCGGGGGAGCGCTGGCCGCGGCCGCCGAGTTCGTCCGCACCAAGAGCCGTCCCTGGTTCGAGAGCGGAGCCGAGACGGCCGCCGAGGACCCGCTGCTGATCCAGCGGTTCGGTGAACTCGCCATCCAGGTACGGGCGTCCGAGGCGCTCCTGCGCGACGCGGCCCGTGCCGTGGACGGAGCCCGCGCCGACCTCACGGACGACTCGGCGGCCGAGGCGTCCATCGCGGTCGCCGCGGCCAAGGCGCACGCCGCGCAGACCGCCGTGGAGGTCGGGAGTGCCCTGTTCGAGGTGTCCGGCACCCGTTCCGCGCTCGACTCCCTCAATCTGCACCGGCACTGGCGCGACGCCCGCACCCACACCCTGCACGACCCCGCCCGCTGGAAGGTCCAGCACATCGGCAGGTACGTGCTGAACGGCACGCGGCCACCGCGCCACGGCCTGCTTTAGAAGATCTTCCAGAACGGAGACCCCCGTGTCCCTCACCTTCCACTGGTTCCTCCCCACCAACGGCGACAGCCGCCATGTCGTCGGCGGCGGCCACGGCACACCGGCCACCGCCTCCGGACGGGACCGGCCTCCGACGGTCGCCTACCTGAGCCAGATCGCCCGTGCCGCCGAGGACCTGGGCTTCGAGGGTGCCCTCACCCCCACCGGAGCCTGGTGCGAGGACGCGTGGCTGACCACCGCGATGGTCGCCCAGCAGAGCGAACGCCTGAAGTTCCTGGTCGCCTTCCGGCCCGGCTTCGTCTCGCCGACGCTCGCCGCGCAGATGGCCTCCACGTTTCAGCGGCAGACCGGCGGACGGCTCCTGCTGAACGTCGTCACCGGCGGTGAGAGCCACGAGCAGCGGGCCTACGGCGACTTCCTCGACAAGGACGCGCGGTATCGCCGTACCGGTGAATTCCTCGAAATCGTCCGGGGATTGTGGGAGGGCAAGACCGTCGATCTGCACGGCGAGCACCTCCAGGTCGAGGACGCGAAGCTGGCACGTGTGCCGGACCCGGTTCCCGAGGTGTACTTCGGAGGGTCCTCGCCGACCGCCGGTGAGGTCGCCGCCAAGTACGTCGACGTGTACCTCACCTGGGGCGAGCCGCCGGCCCAGGTCGCCGAGAAGATCGCCTGGATCAGGGGCCTCGCGGCGAATCAGGGGCGCACCCTGCGGTTCGGCATCCGGCTGCACGTCATCACCCGCGACACCTCCGAACAGGCCTGGGCCGAGGCGCATCGCCTGCTGGCTGGCTTCGACGCGGAGACCGTGAAATCCGTACAGGCCGGGCTCGCCCGCAGCGAGTCCGAGGGGCAGCAGCGGATGCTCGCGCTGCACGGCGGCGGCAACCGGGACGGGCTGGAGATCCATCCCAACCTGTGGGCCGGGATCGGGCTGGTGCGCGGGGGAGCCGGGACCGCGCTGGTCGGCAGCCACGAGGAGGTGGCCGAGCGGATCAAGGAGTACCACGCCCTGGGGATAGAGGAGTTCGTGCTGTCCGGGTATCCGCATCTGGAGGAGGCGTACTGGTTCGGGGAGGGCGTGCTGCCGCGGTTGGCCGCGGAGGGGCTGTGGCGTCATCCGAACGGTGACCAGGCTGTGCCGTCGGCACAGGTGCCGTTCGCCAACTGATGGGGGGTGCTTTCCATCGTCCGGCGAGTGCGGGTTGGTTGTGGCTGGTCGCGCCCACACGGCGGAGCCGCATAGGTCACAGCCCCGCGCCCCTCAAGCGGCGTTACCCGCCAGCGCGTTCAAGTGATCCCTGCGTGACTCCGCCGTCTGGCCCTGGACCAGGAGGAACAGGGCCTCCCTGGCCAGGCGTTGGGCCTTGCTGGTGAGGGCCATCGATCTGCCGCCGCCGGCCACCACCGCCGCGGTGGTGGCCGCGCACATCAGTTCGTAGGCCCGGGTACGCAGGGTGAGTCGCTCCGCGTGGTGCTCCTTGGGGGCGGGGTGGTCGGCCAGCGCGTAGGCCCGCTCGCGAACCTCGGCGAGCCGGGAACGGAGAGGGACGGACGTGGACGCGTCCAGCAGGGCGAGTGCCGCCTCCGCGACGCCGAAGACCGCGGGGGAGGCGTTCACCGTTTTCGTACGGTCCGTCGCCGCCCATTGCCCGTACGGCTGCCGCAGCGCCACCGCCTCCTCGGGGACCCGGAAGCCGTCCAGTTCCAGCGACACCGTGCGGGACGCGGTCAGGGCCGCCAGGCGCATCGGCTCCGACGCGGTCAGGCCCGGCTGCTCGCGGGCCTCGGTGAAGGCGAAGAGCGCCTCGCCGGTGTCCGTCACCCCGGCCAGCAGCATCACGTCGTTGAGGCCCCAGCCCGTGTACCAGGGCACGGTGCCGTCGAAGCGCCAGCCGTCCCCTTGCCGTGTGATCCGTACGGGGGTCCGGGGGTACGCCCGCAGGTGGGCGTAGGCCACCCCGGCCAGCAGCTCGCCGCGTGCCAGCGGGCCCAGCAGCCGCTCCCGCACCGGCCCCTCGCTCTTCGCCAGTGTCATCACGGGTGTGTGGTGCTGCGTCTGAACGAACCAGGTCGAGCAGCACGCCCCGGCCAGGATCTCCGCGACCTCCCTGGCCACCGGAGCGGGTACCGCCGCGCCGCCGTACTCCCCGGGCGCGCTCAGTCCCAGCAGGCCCGACCGCCGGATCGCCTCGATGTGGGTGGCGGGCACGCCCTCCTGGTCGACGCGTTCGGCGTTCGGCGCGAGCAGGTCGTCCGCGAGGCGGCGGGCGCGGGCGACCAGGGGGTGCGGGTGCGGGGCGATGGTCATGGAGGAAATTCTCCCGATGTCGTCGTGCGCGGTGTCGATCCGGGGGTCTGCCGTTCGTGTAGGAGGTGAGAGAACGCCCGGAGACGGGCACGGACACACCGCAGTGCCAAGGAGGCCGTCATGAAGTACTACCTGCTCAGCGTGATGCAGCCCGTGGGTGACCCGCCCCCGCCGGAGGTCCTCGCGGAGATCGGCAAGAAGCTCGACGTCTTCCATCGGGAGCTGCGCGAGGCGGGCGCCTGGGTCTTCGCCGGGGGACTGCACGGCCCGGAATCCTCCACCGTGCTGCGGCCGCGCGACGGCGACGTCCTCGTCACCGACGGTCCGTACGCGGAGGGCAAGGAGATCCTCGGCGGCATCTGTCTCGTCCAGGCGCCCGACCTGGACGCGGCCCTCGAATGGGGTCGCAAGGCCGCCCTCGCGACCACGCTGCCGATCGAGGTGCGGCCGTTCATGGGCGACGCGGAAGCCTGATGACCGCAGACGTCGAGGCCGTCTTCCGTGCGGAGTACGGCCGCGCGGTCTCCGTCCTGGTCCGCTACCTCGGCGACATCGACCTCGCGGAGGAAGCGGCCCAGGACGCCTTCACCACGGCCGTGCAGCGCTGGCCGGAGACCGGTGTGCCGCCGAGCCCGGCCGGGTGGATCATCACCACCGCACGCAACCGGGCGATCGACCGGCTGCGCCGGGAGGCGTCGCGCGACGCACGCCACGCCGAGGCCGTCCTGCTGCACGCCTCCGACGCGCCGCCCGAGGAGGGTCCCGTGCGCGACGACCGGCTCCGGCTCATCTTCACCTGCTGCCACCCCGCCCTCGCGCCCCGGGCACAGGTCGCCCTCACCCTGCGGCTGCTCGGCGGGCTCAGCACGGCACGTATCGCCCGCGCCT
The DNA here is from genome assembly GCF_001279775.1 of Streptomyces sp. MMG1533. Lineage (GTDB taxonomy): Bacteria > Actinomycetota > Actinomycetes > Streptomycetales > Streptomycetaceae > Streptomyces. The sequence goes on from NZ_LGDG01000122.1 coordinate 204,224, forward strand.
TCCTGGTGCCCGAGCCGACGATGGCCCAGCGGCTCGTGCGGGCCAAGGCGAAGATCCGCGACGCGCGGATCCCGTACCGCGTGCCCCGAGACGCGGATCTCCCGGACCGCCTCAAGGGGGTCCTCGCCGTCGTCTACCTGATCTTCAACGAGGGGTACGACGGCTCGGCCGAGCTGTGCGCGGAAGCCGTACGCCTCGGACGCCTCCTGAGCGAACTCATGCCGGACGAGCCCGAGGTCACCGGGCTCCTCGCGCTGATGCTCCTCGTCGAGTCGCGGCGGCCGGCGCGGCAGGACGGCGACGGGGTGCTGGTGCCGTTGCCCGAGCAGGAGCGCGGGCGATGGGACCGCGAGCTGATCGCCGAAGGGCAGTCGCTCGTGCGTCGCTGTCTGCGCCGGAACCGGCCCGGGCCCTATCAGATCCAGGCCGCGATCCAGGCCGTCCACAGCGACGCGCCGACCGCCGACGCGACCGACTGGGGGCAGATCGTTCAGCTGTACGACCAGCTCATGGCGATGGCGCCCGGTCCCGTGGTGGCCCTCAACCGGGCGGTCGCGGTCGCCGAGGTGCAGGGGCCGGGGCCGGCCCTGGGTCTGGTGGACGCCCTCGACCTGGAGCGTTACCACGTCTTCCATGCCGTACGGGCCGACCTGCTGCGGCGCCTCGGCCGCGTCGCCGAGGCCGCCGACGCGTACGAGGCCGCCGTCGCGCTGAGCGAGAACCCTGCCGAACGCGCCTACCTCGAACGCGTCCGGCGGACCCTGGACCGCGCCTAGTCCAGGCTGCTCGCAGGGGGTTTCCGCCCCGCCTCTTCCCGACCTTGGGGGCTCCGCCCCCAAACCCCCGCTCCGCAAACGCCGGAGGGGCTGATTTCAGCCCGTCCGGCGTTTGCGGACGAGGCCCTTCGGGCCGAAGCGAGGGTCTGGGGGCGGCAGCCCCCAGGGACGGGAACGGGAAGGGGCGGCGGGGGCGAGGATCCCGCCACACGGGACCGTCACCCCGTCACACGCTCAACGCCTCCCGCACGGACCGCTCGGCATCCTGTCCGCCCTCGCCGGAGGAGGTGACCCGGCCGGCCTCCAGGACGTAGTACCGCTGCGCCGCCCGCATCGCGAAGCCGACGTGCTGCTCGACCAGCAGCACCGACAGCCCGCCGCGCGCGGCCAGGGCCAGGATCGTCTCCTCGATCTCGGCGACCACCGACGGCTGGATGCCCTCGGTCGGCTCGTCCAGGAGCAGGATCCGGGGCTCCGTCACCAGGGCCCGGGCGATGGCGAGTTGCTGCCGCTGCCCGCCGGACAGCAGGCCCGCCCGCCGGTTGGACAGCGTCCGCAGCGCCGGGAACAGGTCGAGTGCCTCGGCGATCGCCGCCTTGCCGCGTCTCCGGCCGTCCGCGACGAGCTGGAGGTTCTCCGCGGTCGTCAGGTGCCAGAACGCCTGCTGGCCCTGCGGGACGTACGCCATCCCGCGCGCCACCCGCTCGTGCGGCTTGCGGCGGGTGATGTCCTCGCCGTCGAGGCGGACCGTGCCGCTGCTCGGCACGAGCAGCCCGACGGCGGCTCGCAGCAGGGTGCTCTTGCCGGCGCCGTTGTGCCCGAGCACCGCGGCCACGCCGTCCTTCGGCACTTCGACACAGACCCCGTGCAGGACGCTGCTGCGGTGGTAGCCGACCCGGACGTCTTCGATCTGCAGCATCACGCCTCCTGTACGACCGCGGTGTCCGGCGCGCCCTCGTTGGCTGCGGTGGCTGACGAGTCCACCGCGTGCCCGAGGTACACCTCCTGCACCTTCGGATCCGCCTGCACCTTTGCCACCGTGCCCTCGCTGAGCACCTTGCCCGCGTGCAGCACGCTGACGCTGCGCGCGAAGGACCGCATGAAGTCCATGTCGTGCTCGATGACGACCACGGTCCGCTCCTCGCTGATCCGCTGGAGCAGCTCGCCGGTCGCCTGACGCTCGTCGTGGCTCATGCCCGCGACCGGCTCGTCGAGCAGCAGCAGCCGTACGTCCTGCACGAGCAGCATGCCGATCTCCAGCCACTGCTTCTGGCCGTGCGCGAGCGTCCCGGCGGGGGAGCCGGCGTGCTCGGTGAGCCCGACCGTCTCCAGCGCCTTGGCGACCGGCTCCGGAACGTCCTTGCGACGCCGCAGCATGGTCCACATGCTGCGCCCGGCGCCCGCCGCGATGTCCAGGTTCTGAAGGACCGTCAACTCCTCGAAGACGGTGGCCGTCTGGAAGGTACGGCCGATACCGGACCGCGCGATCCTGTGCACGCTCCGCCCGAGCAGCTCGGCGTCGCCGAAGCGCACCGAGCCCGTCGCCCGCACCAGTCCGGTGACCGCGTCGACCAGGGTGGTCTTGCCGGCGCCGTTCGGCCCGATGAGGAAGCGCAGATCGCCCGGGCGGACGTCGAGGTCCACCCCGTCGACGGCGGTGAATCCGTCGAAGGACACCCGCAGTTGCCGTATCTCGAGACCCGAGAGCTCACTCATGCCGCTTCTCCCACCGGTACGACGGGCGCCGTCTGCTCGGGCGCCTTCGGGGCCCTGCGCCGCCGTACGAACACCGCCAGCGAGGCGAGGCCGCCGGGCAGGAACGCCAGGGCGACGATGAACAGCAGGCCCTGGAAGTACGTCCAGGCCGCCGGGAACTCCTCCGACAGGGCCGTCTTGGCCCAGGCGACCGCGACCGCGCCGAGCACCGCACCGGCCAGGCTCGCCCGGCCACCCACGGCGGCGCCGATGACGAACTCGATGGACGGCACTATGCCGATCAGCGCGGGCGAGATGATGCCGACCGCCGGTACGAACAGCGCGCCCGCCAGGCCCGCCATGCCGGCCGCGACGACGTACGCGACGAGCTTGACGTTGGCCGGGTCGTAGCCGAGGAAGCGCACCCGCTCCTCCGAGTCCCTTACGGCTACCAGGAGTTCGCCGTAACGGCTCTGGATGAGCTGACGCGCCAGGGCGATCAGGAGCAGCAGGACGGCGGCGATGACGAAGTACACCATGCGCTGGTTGACCGGGTCGTCGAGGGAGTACCCGAAGAAGCCCTGGATGTCGGTGAGTCCGTTGGTGCCGCCGGTCGTGGCCTGCTGGCCGATCAGCCAGATCGCGAACGCCGCGGCGAGCGCCTGGCTGAGGATGGCGAAGTAGGCGCCCTTGACCCGGCGGCGGAAGACGAACAGGCCGAGGAGCGCCGCGACCGTCATCGGCAGCAGCACGGTCGCGGCGATCGCGAACAGGGGGTTCGCGAACGGCTGCCACCACCAGGGGAGTTCGGTGGCGGTGCCGTACAGCTGCATGAAGTCGGGCAGGTTGCCGGGCCCGGCGTCGGTGATCTTCAGGTGCATCGCCATGGCGTAACCGCCGAGCCCGAAGAACACGCCCTGACCGAGCGTCAGGAGGCCGCCGCGGCCCCACGCCAGGCAGATGCCCACGGCGACCATCGCGGTGCACAGGTACTTGGCGAGCAGCCCGAGCCGGAAGTCGGACAGCACGAGCGGGGCGACGGCGAACAGCGCGACGGTGGCTGACGCGAAGCCTGCCGCGGCACGCGCCGAACGGCCTTTCAGCAGGTTCATACGAGACTCCTCGTACGCAGCGTGTACAGCCCCTGGGGCCGCCACTGGAGGAACGCGACGATGGCGACGAGCACCAGGACCTTGGCGACGCTGACGGTGGTGGAGTACTCGAGGACCGACTGCAGCGCGCCCAGCACGAAGGCGACGATGACCGTCCCCTTGAGCTGTCCGATGCCGCCGACCACGATCACCAGGAAGGCGTCGATGATGACGTTGGTGCCCATCGTCGGCCCGATCGGACCGACCAGCGTCAGCGCCACCCCGGCGACGCCCGCGAGGCCGGACCCGATGAAGAAGGCCGTGCGGTCGACGCGGCTCGTGGAGATGCCCGACACCTCGGCGAGGTCCCGGTTCTGCACCACTGCCCGCACCCGGCGGCCCAACGGCGTCAGCCGCAGCGTCAGCGACAGCGCGACCACCGCAGCGACCGCCAGCCCCAGGATGAACAGCCGGCTGTTGGCGAAGGTGAGCGGGTCGTCGCCGCCGATCACGGTGATGTTCCCGGTGAGCCAGTCGGGCGCGCGGGTCTGCACGTTCGGCGCACCGAAAATGTCCCGGGCGAGTTGCTGGAGCATCAGCGAGACGCCCCAAGTGACGAGAAGGGTGTCAAGTGGCCGCAGATACAGCCGTCTGATGAGAAGCCATTCGAGGAGCGCGCCCAGGGTGCCCGAGACGAGAAAGGCGACGGGAAGCGCGACGAGAAGCGAGAATCCCGCGCTGGAAATGGACTTCTGCAGCACGTACGTCGTGTAGGCGCCGGCCATGATGAACTCACCGTGGGCCATGTTGATGACATTCATCTGGCCGAAGGTGAGCGAGAGGCCGAGCGCGATGAGCAGCAGGACGGCACCGATACTGATGCCGGTGAAGGTCTGACCGAGGATCACGGTCATACGGCGGCTCCCGGGGAGGGGTGCGGGCGGGCGCGGGGCCCCGGCGTGCGAGGCCCCGCGCGACGAGCGGTCAGGACAGGCCGGAGGCCCAGGAGTAGCCCTTGAGGAACGGGTCCGGCTTGATGGGCTTGCCGGAGTCCCACACCTGCTCGATCAGACCGTCGCTGCCGACCTTGCCGATCCGGGCGGTCTTGTAGATGTGCTGCGAGGCACCGTCCACGGTGACCTTGCCCTCGGGCGCGTCGAAGGTGATGCCGTCGGAGGCGGCCTTCACCTTCTCCGGGTCGAAGGACTTCGCCTTCTCGACCATCGCCTTCCACAGGTAGACCGAGGTGTAGGCGGCCTCCATCGGGTCACTGGTCGGCTTGTCCGCGCCGTACTTGGCCTTGTACGCCTTCACGAACGTGGTGTTCGCCGCGCCGGGAGTGGTCTGGTAGTAGTTCCAGGCCGTCAACTGGCCTTCCAGGTACTGCGTTCCGATCGACTTGACCTCCTCCTCGGCGATCGACACCGAGACGACCGGCATGGTCTTGGCGGTCAGGCCTGCGGACTTGTACTCCTTGAAGAAGGCCACGTTCGAGTCGCCGTTGAGGGTGTTGAAGACGGCGTCCGCCTTCGACGCCTTCACCTTGTTGGCGATCGTGCTGAACTCCGTGGAGCCCAGCGGCGCGTAGTCCTCGCCGAGGATCGTCATGCCGTTGGCCTTCGCGTACGCCTTGATCTCCTTGTTGGCGGTGCGCGGGAAGACGTAGTCGCTGCCGACCAGGTAGAGCTTCTTCTTGCCCTGGCTCTTGAGGTAGTCGAGGGCGGGGATGATCTGCTGGTTCGTCGTGGCGCCCGTGTAGAAGATGTACGGCGACTCCTCCAGGCCCTCGTACTGCACGGGGTAGAAGAGCAGCGACTTGTTCTTCTCGAAGACCGGCTTGACGGCCTTGCGGCTGGCGGAGGTCCAGCAGCCGAAGGTGGCCGCGACGCCGTCCTCCTTGATCAGCTTGGTGGCCTTCTCGGCGAAGGTCGGCCAGTCGGAGGCGCCGTCCTCGCTGATCGGCTTGATCTTCTTGCCGAGGACACCGCCCTTGGCGTTGATCTCCGAGATGGCGAGCTGCAGCGAGTTGCGTACGGTCACCTCGCTGATCGCCATGGTGCCGGAGAGCGAGTTGAGCAGGCCCACCTTGACGGTGTCGCCGCTGGTGTCGATCTTCGCGGCCTTGTCGGACGAGCCTGCCGCGTCGGTCTTCGCGCCGCACGCGGAGAGTGCGACGACGGCCGCGAGCGCCGCGGTACCGGCCAGGAGCCGACGCCGATGAATGCTGGGAACGCTGGACAAAAGAACCTCCATGTCCCGGGGAGGACACCTGAAAGGGAAGGAATCAGCAGCCCTTCAGGCGCGGGGGTGGCGCGAGTTTCCAGCTTTCCCCTGTTGGTGTACCGGCTGGTTCCCTGAAGTGCGGTCCACAGCCTCAAGTCAGGCTGTTTCGAGTGCGTTTCGCGATACTTACCCGGCTGTATCTTCCGGCTCTCCGCGGGAAACGAAACGGGACACAAAAAAACCTCGGACCGAATTCCTCACCGGAATTCACACGTCGCCCGAGGCATTGTAATTACTTCCTATGTGAAGTATCTCGGTGGGGTGAGGTACATGTCAAGGGCGGGCGGGGTCGAGGTCCAGCTGGGTGAGCACGTCGAAGTCCACCCCGTCCGCCCGGGCGAGGTAGATCCGCTGTCTCACATGGCTGCCCCGCAGCCGCAGCAGCCCGCGCGGCCCCTCGTACGACACGGAGTCGGCGGTCGCGCCGATCGCCGCCACGTCCAGGGTCCGGGCGCGGGCGACGAGCGCGGCGAGCAACAGCACGCCCTCGTAACAGGATTCGCCGAGACTGCCCGCCGCCGGGGCCTCGACTCCGAACCGCCCGGCGTACCGGCCGTGGAAGTCGAGAGTGTCCTGGTTCGCCAGCGAGGCGAAGAACCCGGCGGTGCTGTAGAGGTCCGCCGTGGCCGTGGGGCCGCTGGCCATCAGCATGTTCTCGTCCATGAGCGTGCTCAGCCGCAGACACTGCTGGTCGAGCCCGGCGGCGGCGAACGCCCGGTTGAAGCGGACCGCGTCACTGCCCACCAGGAGCATCAGGACGGCATCCGCCTCCGACTCCTCGATGCGGCGCAGCACCGGGTCGAACTCGTGGGTGCCCAGCGGGAGATAGGCCTGGCCGCAGATACCGCCCCCGGACTCCTGTGCGTAGGCGCGGGCGGCCCGGGCGGTGCGGCGCGGCCACACGTAGTCGTTGCCGACCACGAACCAGCGGCGCACCTTGCGCTCACCCGCCAACAGGCGTATCGCCGGGCGGAGTTGGGAGTCGGGTGTCTCGCTGGTCAGGAAGACTCCCGTGGTGTGCTCGCCGCCCTCGTACAGCGCGGTGTAGACGTACGGGACGCGGTGCGCGATGCGCGGGGCCAGCGCCTGGCGTACCGAAGAGATGTGCCAGCCGGTGACGCCCTGGACGACACCCAGCGCCACCAGCGCCTCGACGCGGTCGGCGATCTCCCGCGGTTCGGCGCCGCCGTCGACCGGCAGCAGCCGCAGCTCCTTGCCGAGCACCCCGCCCGCGCGGTTGACCTCCTCCGCGGCCAGCCGTGCGCACAGCTCGCAGGCCGGCCCGAAGATCCCCGCCGCTCCCTGCATGGGGAACACCAGCGCCACGCTGATCGCGGAGTCGTCGACTGTGAACCAGTCGAGCGGGTGGGGGTCGAGCTCGGACATGCGGTCATGATTCCGGGTCCGCCCGGTGAACTCCAGTGCGTCTCGTGGACCGGTCGGCGGGGAGGCGGCGGGGGAGTGGAGGAGCAGTGTGAGAAGGGGTCCACCCTTGGGGGAAGCGGCACTTGTACGATGTCTGCACCCCGGGACCGAGGAGAAGGATGCCCACCCCACCTCCGCGCCAGCCCCAGGATCTGATGCAGTTGTTGACGCGGGCCGAACGACTGGCCGCGCGGAGGCTCCAGACCGTCCTCGACGAGGACGGCTGCTCGCTCGATTCCTGGCGGGTGCTGGCCCTGCTCGCCGACGGCGAGGGCCACTACATGACGGCGGTGGCCGAAGCGGTGTTCCTGCCGCCGCCGACGCTCACCAAGCTGGTCGACCACCTCGTCGACCAGAACCTCGTCTACCGGCGGGTGGACCCCCTGGACCGCCGCCGCATCCTCGCCCACCTCACCCCGCGCGGCCAGAGCTACTGGCGGCGGATCAACCGTGAGGTCCGTGAGCGCTGGCCGGTACTGAGCAACGGCGACGACGAACTGCTGCGCGGCCTGCTGGAGCGGCTCGTGGACACGCTCGAAGGGGTGTCGGCGGAGTCCGCCCGCTGATCACCGGCTGTCACCCGGTGACGACGTACGGCAGTTTTGGTGCGCCCGGAATCATTTCCGCACCAGAATGGTTGGCGTATACACCTGATACGCCCACGTCCCACCAGCGAGGCACCGTGAACCAGCACACCCCCGAGCAGCCCGCCGACGTCGTGGCCCGCCTGCGCGCCACCTTCCGCACCGGGCGCACCAAGCCCGTCGAGTGGCGTACGGCCCAGCTGCACCGCCTGCGCGAGATGCTCACGGAGAACGGTGCCGACCTGGCCGCCGCCCTTCACGCAGACCTGGGCAAGAGCTCCACCGAGGCGCACCGCACCGAGATCGACTTCACCGTCCGCGAGATCGACCACACCCTGGAGCACCTCGCCGACTGGCTGCGCCCCGAGCCGGCCCCGGTCCCGGCACACCTCGGCGCCGACGCCACGGCCTGGACGCAGTACGACCCCCTCGGCGTCGTCCTCGTCATCGCCCCCTGGAACTATCCGGCCCAGCTCCTGCTCGCCCCCGTGGTCGGCGCCCTCGCCTCCGGCAACGCGGTGGTCGCCAAGCCGAGCGAGATGGCCCCCGCCACCTCCGCCGCCCTGGCCCGGCTGCTGCCCGCCTACCTCGACACCGACGCGGTCGCCGTGGTCGAGGGCGGCATCCCGGAGACCACGGCCCTGCTGGCCGAGCGTTTCGACCACGTCTTCTACACCGGCAATGGCACGGTCGGCCGCGTCGTGATGCGCGCCGCCGCCGAGCACCTCACCCCGGTCACCCTCGAACTCGGCGGCAAGTCACCGGCGTTCGTCGACCGCGACACCGACCTCGACGTCGTCGCCGACCGCCTCGCCCGCGGCAAGTTCCTCAACGCCGGCCAGACCTGCGTGGCCCCCGACTACGTGCTGACCGACCCGGCCACCGCCACCGCCCTGGAGCCGGCGCTCACCCGGGCCGTCGAGGCGCTGTACGGCACGGACCCGGCGGATTCCGGCGAGTACGGCCGGATCGTCAACGAACGCCACTTCGACCGCCTGTCGGGCCTGCTCGACTCGGGCCGCGTGGTCGTCGGCGGCGTGGGCGACCGTGCGACGAAGTACCTCGCCCCGACCGTCCTCGCCGACGTCGACCCCAAGTCGCCCGTCATGCAGGAGGAGATCTTCGGCCCGATCCTGCCGATCGTCACGGTCTCCGGCCTCGACGAGGCGATCGACTTCATCGGCGACCGCGACAAGCCCCTTGCGCTGTACGTCTTCTCGGAGTCCGACGAGACGCGGCGCCGGATCGCCGACGAGACCTCGTCCGGCGGTCTCGGTCACGGCCTGCCGCTGGCCCATCTCACCGTCTCCGACCTGCCGTTCGGCGGTGTGGGCGAGAGCGGCACGGGCAGCTACCACGGCCGCTACTCGATCGAGACGTTCAGCCACCGCAAGGCGGTGCTGAGCAAGCCGCTCAGCTGAGACGGTGAGGGACCGGGCCCGCTGCCGCGCTGCCGGCGGCGGGCCTGCGACCCCGGACCGCCCATGCGCGGGCCTCCAGCTCGATCGTCCCGTCCGCACCGGTCGGCACCGCCTCGCGCAGGGTCTCCCGCAACCGCGCTCGCACGGCCGGTGACAGCGCCGCCGCATAACCGGGAGCCGGGCCCTGGCCCGCCAGGAACGGCTCCCACAGATCGGTGAAGCCGGCGAAGCGGGTCGGGGCCTCGATCGGGACGACAGCCGTCTCGACCAGCCCTGCCCCGGTCCACAGCGCCCGCAGCGGCTCCGGGGCGCACAGCGGGAACCGGCCGCCCTCGTCCCGCGCCGCCGCCGAGGGATCCACCGTGATCGCGGCGTCCCAGAAACGGCGCAGGAATCCCATGCCTTCCGCGTAGTCCCACACATACGCGGCGACCAGCCCGCCCGGCCGCACCGCCCGGACCGCCTCGGCCACCGCGGCGCCCGGCTCGGGCAGGAAGTTCAGAACGAGCCCGCTGACGGCCACGTCGAAAACGGCGTCGGGGACGGGCAGCGCCTGCGCGTCGGCCAGGGCGAAGGATGCCGGTGCGGAGACGGAAGCACGGGCCGTGGCCACGAACCCGGGGGACCGCTCCAGCCCCAGCAGCGTCCGGGGGCGGCAGCGGGCGGCCACCGCCTGGGTCAACGCCCCCGAACCGCAGCCCACGTCCAGCCAGCGCAGACCGTCCTCGCATTCGAGCCAGGACACGAAACCGGCCGCGACCAGCCGGCTCCACCGGCCCATGTACCGCTCGTAGGCATCGCCGGCGGCCCACACGTCGACATGCTGCTCCGTCACCTGCCCACCTTCCCCGACCGGCTCCCCACCCGCAATTCGCTGTCACCCGCAGGGGTTGACTGGTCTACACCCTTGACTGGTACAGACCAAAGGAGTTGAGTGTGCTGCCACACCCCCCACCACGGCCGCGCCCACGCCGTGCCGGGCCGACCGGCACGTGTGCACAAGGCCCGGCTCCGCCCTGCCCTTGTCCGGGTGCGGCCGTGCTCCGCAAAGGAGTTGATCCTGTGTCGAGACGCCGTATCTCCGCCGTGGTCACCGCTCTCGTCCTCGGCGGCACCGTGCCGGTCCTGCTGCCGGCCTCGCCCGCGTCCGCCGCCGCCTGTTCGAGCTATCCGAACTGGGTGGCGGGAAAGTCGTACGTCACCGGCAACATCGTGCGGTACACCGACGGCAAGGCCTACATCGCCGAACACGACAACCCGGGCTACGACCCGACCGTCAGCACCTGGTACTGGGAGCCCTATGCCTGCGACGGCGGCTCCACGCCCGTCGGGACCTTCGTGGTGAGCGAGGCGCAGTTCAACCAGATGTTCCCGGGCCGGAACTCCTTCTACACCTACAGCGGTCTCACCGCCGCGCTCAGTGCCTACCCCGGTTTCGCCAACACCGGCAGCGACACGGTGAAGAAGCAGGAGGCCGCCGCATTCCTCGCCAACGTCGGTCACGAGACCGGCGGACTGGTGCACGTGGTCGAGCAGAACACCGCCAACTACCCGCACTACTGCGACTGGAGCCAGCCGTACGGCTGTCCGGCCGGGCAGGCCGCGTACTACGGACGCGGCCCCATCCAGCTCAGCTGGAACTTCAACTACAAAGCCGCCGGGGACGCGCTCGGCATCGACCTGCTGAACAACCCCTGGCTGGTGCAGAACGACGCGGCCGTCGCCTGGAAGACGGCCCTGTGGTACTGGAACACCCAGAGCGGCCCCGGCACCATGACCCCGCACAACGCCATGGTGAACGGCGCCGGCTTCGGCCAGACGATCCGCAGCATCAACGGATCCCTGGAGTGCGACGGCAAGAACCCCGCACAGGTGCAGAGCCGCGTGACCAACTACCAGCAGTTCGCCCAGATCCTCGGGGTGTCGCCGGGCGGCAATCTGTACTGCTGAGGCGCTGTACAGGAGTTCGCCAAGTGCATACGGCGCCGAATCGTCCGTGTGCCAGACTCCGCCGATGACCTCCGAAACGATCACCGCGGACGCCGCGGGCACCTGGAAACTCGGCGACCTCACCGTCAACCGCATCGGTTTCGGCTCGATGCGGTTGACGGGCAGCGCCGCCTTCCACCACGGGACGCCCAGCGAGCGGGGACGCTCGATCGCCGTGCTGCGCAAGGCGGTCGAGCTCGGTGTGAACCACATCGACACGGCCGCCTTCTACTTCTCCGCCCTGCGCTCCGCCAACGAACTCATCAACAGCGCGCTGTCGCCGTACGCCGACGACCTGGTCGTCGTCACCAAGGTCGGCCCGTACCGCGACTGTTCGGGGGAGTGGGGCACACCGGCCCGCCCCGACGAGCTGCGTGGGCACGTCGAGGAGAACCTGCGCCAGCTCGGCCGTGACCATCTCGACGTCGTCAACTTCCGCCGGTCGCGCCAGGACTCGATCGCCGAGCACTTCGGTGCCCTCGCCGAACTGCGCGAGGCGGGGCTGGTCCGGCACCTCGGCATCTCCGGCGTCGAGCCGCGCCACCTCGCCGAGGCGCAGGCCATCGCGCCGGTGGTGTGCGTGCAGAACCGGTTCGGGCTCGACTTCCACGACCCCGCCACCGACGAAGTCCTGCGCCTGTGCGGCGAACAGGGCATCGCCTTCGTGCCGTTCTTCGCCGTCGCGGGCGACGCAGGCTCCCGGGGGGCGACCACTGCTCACGACGACGAGGTGCTCGCCATTGCTCGGGCCCACGAGGTGACCCCTGTCCGGATCAGGATCGCCTGGACCCTGCATCAGGGCCCGCACGTCCTGGCCATCCCGGGCACCGGCAACCCGGACCACCTCGCCGAGAACGTCGCCGCGGGTGCCGTCCGCCTCACCAGGAAGGAGCTGGCGACGCTCAACGCGCTTCATCAGAGGGCAAGTTGAGAGAGGCTCCGCTCAGACCGCCCACTCGCCCTCGCGCATCAGATGCCGCCCGCGCAGCTCGTGCTCCCCGTGCCACGCCTGCACGGCGTGCGGCCGGACCTGGAAGAATGCGTACGACGCGCTGTCCCGGCGGGGATCCCAGCCCGTCTTCGCCACGAACGCGCCGACCGCCGAGTCCGGCACGGTCCGCCCCTCGAACGTCTGGACGTCCCCGTCGAGGAGCACGACGTCCTGGGTGTCCCCGAACGCCAGCCGCACCCGGCCGCCGTCGCGCAGATTACGGCCCGTGGGATTGGTCAGCCGAGTGGCCATCCACAAGGAGCCCTCGTCCCACACGAACCACAGGGCGACCAGACACGGCAGCCCGTCGGCGTCGGCCGTGGCCACCCAGACGTCCAACTCCCGCTCCAGACGGGCCAGTACGTCACGCTTGCGCTGCTCGGCGGTACGGGGCGGCTCGGTGATCTTCATAAAGGGGAGGCTACCCGCCCGGCGCCGGTGCGAAAGTGTGAAGGCCCGCATCCGATCAACGGAAAGAGAACCTTCGGTATGGCCGTCATCCACCACACCACCCTCAAGCCGACCAAGCTCGAACTGCTCACCGCCTGGCTGCCCACCCGCCCCTGGTACGGCGGCGGTCCCGGCGAACCGAAGCTGACCAAGGCCGGCGGCTTCCGGCTGGACGACCCGGAGGGCGAGGTCGGTATCGAGTTCATGGTGGCCACCGACACCTCGGGCGCCGAACCGGCCGCCTACCTGGTGCCGCTCACCTATCGAGGCGCTCCGCTCGCCGGGGCGGAGCACGCCCTCGTCGGCACCATGGAGCACGGCGTGCTGGGACCCCGCTGGGCCTACGACGGCTCCCACGACCCGGTGCTGGTGGCCCAGTTGCTCGCAATGATCGAGGGGCGTGCGCAGGCACAGGCCCAGAGCGTCAACGACACCCCGGACCACGACGTCATCCGCTCCTGCACGGGTGACGTCCCTGCCCCTTCCGCCGTTCTCGCGGTCGCCGACGACGAAGAGGGAACCGAACTGTCCTTCCCGCAGGGCGCGACGCTCCGCCTGCAGCGGGTCCTGCGTCCCGCCCAGGACGGCGTGTCCCTCCTGCCGCCGGGTGCGATCGGCCATGTCGCCGCTCCCTGGAACACGCCGGACGGCGCACGCGCACAGGGGCTGCTGGCCGTCCTGCGCCCGTAGGAGCGGTTCAGCCCAGCTGTTCGTGCAGGAAGGGCACGGTGCTCTGCCAGGCGCGGGCGGCCGACTCCGCGTGGTAGACCGGGCGGCCGTCGTTGAAGAAGGCGTGGTCGGCCGGGTAGCGGCGGAAGTCCGGGGTGATCCCCGACTGCTGCCGGATGGCCTCGGCCAACCCGTCGACGGTCTGAGCCGGGATGCTCCGGTCGAGTTCGCCGAAATGCCCCAGGACCTGTGCCTCGAGCCTCGTGAAGTCGGGCAACTCGCCCTGGATGACGCCGTAGAACGGCACGGCTGCGCTGACCCGGGGGTCGGCCGCCGCCAGGTACAGCACGAAGCCGCCGCCCATGCAGAAGCCGACCGCGCCGACCGTGTCCGAGGTGACCTCGGGCAGCGACAGCAGATGGTCGACGGCGCCGGACAGCAGCTCGACGCCGCGCGCGACCGGGAGGGCCTGCATCATCCGCAGGGCCTCCTGGCTCTCGTGCGCCACGTTGCCGCCGTACAGGTCGGGGGCGAGGGCGACGAAACCCTCCCGTGCGAGCCGGTCGGCGATGTCGGCGATGTGGTCGGTCAGGCCCCACCACTCCTGGATGACGATGACGCCCGGTCCGCGGCCGGACGGCGGCAGGGCCAGATAGCCGTGCGCGGTGGTCCCGCCACTCGGGAAGGTGACGTTCTGGTGGGCCGGGGCACCGGTCGACTTCGGCAGTTCGGTCATGGCACTCGACTCCTGTGCGGCAGTACCTGGTGGGGCGCAGCCCCCGGACGTGATCTCCAGCCTGTCACGCACGGAGCGGCCGCATCCACGTACCCCTCCGGGCTGACTGGCGCACGCGAAGTTTTACGTATAACCTCTCCCGTCAATCACCCCTCCCGAAAGGCCCCGATGAGACGCATCGCCCTGGTCACCCTCGTCGTCGACGACTATGACGAGGCGATCCGCTTCTACACCGAGGCCCTCGGTTTCCGGCTCGTCGAGGACACCCCGCGCCCCGACGGCTCCCGCTGGGTCGTCGTACGGCCGGGCGCGCAGGAGGCCGGCGCCGACCTGTTGCTGGCCCGGGCCAAGGGCGAGTCGCAGCAGGGCCGGGTGGGCGACCAGACCGGCGGGCGTGTCGGTTTCTTCCTGCACACCGACGACTTCGCCCGCGACCACGCCCGCATGCTCGCCGCGGGCGTCACCTTCCTGGAGGCGCCGCGCCACGAGCCGTACGGCTCGGTCGCCGTCTTCCAGGACCTGTACGGAAACCGCTGGGACCTGCTCCAGCCCGCGGTCGCGGCGTCCGGCACGCACTCTCGCCGTGCCGGACGCCGCGCCACCTGACCCACTGCCGAGGAACACGCACATGACCGCGCCCCGCATCGACACCGACACCATCCGCCGGCTGCCCAAGGCCGTGCTCCACGATCACCTCGACGGCGGCCTGCGCCCCGCGACCGTGGTGGAGCTCGCGGACGCGGTCGGCCACACCCTGCCGACCACCGACCCGGACGCCCTCGCCGCCTGGTACTTCGAGGCAGCCAACTCCGGTGACCTGGTCCGCTACATAGCCACCTTCGAGCACACCCTCGCCGTGATGCAGTCCCGCGAGGGCCTGCTGCGCACCGCCGAGGAGTACGTCCTCGACCTGGCCGAGGACGGCGTGGTCTACGGCGAGGTGCGTTACGCGCCCGAGCTGATGGTGAACGGCGGGCTGACCCTTCCCGAGGTCGTCGAGGCCGTCCAGGAGGGACTGGCGGCGGGCATGGCGAAGGCGGCGGCCGCGGGCACCCCGGTGCGGGTCGGGACCCTGCTGTGCGGCATGCGGATGTTCGACCGCGTCCGGGAGGCCGCCGACCTGGCCGTCGCCTTCCGTGACGCGGGCGTCGTCGGCTTCGACATCGCGGGCGCCGAGGACGGCTTCCCGCCCGCGGACCACCTCGCCGCCTTCGAGCATCTGCGCCGGGAGAGCGTCCCGTTCACCATCCACGCCGGCGAGGCGCACGGCCTGCCCAGCATCCATCAGGCCCTCCAGGTGTGTGGCGCCCAGCGCGTCGGCCACGGCGTCCGCATCACCGACGACATCGTGGACGGCAAGCTCGGCCGGCTGGCCGACTGGGTGCGCGACCGCCGTATCGCCCTGGAGATGTGCCCGACGTCCAACCTCCAGACCGGCGCGGCCACCTCCATCGCCGAGCACCCGATCACCGAGCTGAAGAACCTCGGCTTCCGGGTCACCCTCAACACCGACAACCGTCTGGTGTCGGGCACGACGATGACCCGCGAGATGTCCCTGCTGGTCGACGAGGCAGGCTGGAGCGTCGAGGACCTGCGCACGGTCACGGTGAACGCCCTCAAGAGCGCGTTCATCCCGTTCGATGAGCGCAATGCCCTCATCGAGGACGTCGTCCTGCCGGGCTACGAGGCCGCGCTCTGAAGCAGCCCCCGGACATAGGCGGCCTGTCCGACGTGCTGGAGATCGTCGGACAGGACGCTGACCAGCCGTACGCCGAGGGTGACCGGCGGATGCCAGCGCTCGTCCACGATCCGCTCGAAGTCCTTGGCGGCCAGCCCGCGCACGTACTCAAGGGTCTGGTCGTGCACGGCGTCGTAGTACCCGGTCAGCAGGTCGCCGGAGTCGACCCGCACCTTGGCGACCTTGGCCGGGCTGTGTCCGTAGCCGGTGTCCCGGCGCGGGAGGTCGAGTCCGAAGCGCTTCTCCCAGCCCTGTGACAACCAGACCTGGTCGATCCCGCCGGCGTCGGCCAGGTGGTCGTCCTGGACCCGGGTGAGGTGCCAGACCAGCCAGGCGACGGAGTTGGCGTCGGCTGCGGGACGGGCGTGGAGTTCGTCGGGGCCGAGGCCCTCGACGGTGGCATGGACTTCTTCCTGGATGCGGCTGTACGCGTCGATGAGGATGTCCTTTGCATGCATACGGTCCACCATCGCGCATTCGCGTCCGTCATGCGTCCTCTGTCTCCAGAAGCGTCATCAGGGCCCGCGCCGCCGGGCTGGCCGCCTCCGGGGGAGGCAGCAGCGCGACCGTCTCGTACACCGCCTCGTCGGTGCCCTTCAGCGGGAGCGCGGTGAGTGCCTGCCGCTTGTGCCGGAAGTGCCGCGGTACGACGGCTATGCCCAGGTTCTCGTCCACCAGGTCGAGGAGACTGTGCACGTCGTTCACCTCCAGCGCGACCGTCCGCCGTACGCCCGCCGCGGCGAACGCGGCGTCGGTGATCCGGCGCGGCCCCCAGTCCGGGTGGAAGTCGACGAAGACCTCGCCGCCGATCTCCTCCGGCGTCACCGCCGCCCCGGCGGTCGCGAGCCGGTGGCTGGGGTGGCACAGCACGGTCATCGGCTCACTGGTCAGCGGGACGGAACGCAGCTGGTCGGAGTCCGCCTGCGTACGGACCGCGAACGCGAGGTCGAGCCGGCCGGCGGCGACCTCCTCGGCCAGCGCCCCAGCCCCCGCCTGCCGCAGCCGGATCTCGACGTCCGGATGCAGCCGTCGGAACGCGGCCAGCAGCCTCGCCACGTGCACGCCCGCGATGCACTGCTCGGTGCCCAGCGCCAGGGTGCCGCGCAGCACGCCCTGCACGGCGGCGACGGCCTCGTGCGCCGACCGCACCTGCGCCAGGATCCGCTCGGCTTCACCCAGCAGCGCCCGCCCGGCCTCCGTGAGCGTCACCCGACGGGTCGTCCGGACGAACAGCGGGGTCTGCAGCTCCCGCTCCAGCGCGCGAATGGAGGCCGACAGGCCGGACTGGGACACCATCAGCCGTTCGGCCGCCCGGGTGAAGTGCTGGTCCTCGGCGACCGCGACGAAGTGCTGGAGATGGCGCAGTTCCATGATTGAGAAGCTTATCCGCTGAATTCCATCGGATTCTTCTGTTGGACCACTGGCCCCAGGTCGCGAAAGAGTGGGACCCGGTTCTCAGGGAACCTGGTTTTACCGTGCCAACCCCTCTGGAGTCGCGTTGTACACCGCACACCCCGACCGCTACGCCGACATGCCCTACCGGCGCACCGGACGCAGCGGCCTGAAGCTTCCCGCGCTGTCGCTCGGCCTGTGGCACAACTTCGGTCCGGAGCGCCCGGTCGAGACGCAGCGCGCCATCCTGCGCCGCGCCTTCGACCTCGGCGTCACCCACTTCGACCTGGCCAACAACTACGGCCCGCCGCCCGGCGCCGCCGAGTCCGCGTTCGGGGAGGCGCTGAAGGCCGACTTCGCGCCGTACCGGGACGAGCTGGTCATCTCGACCAAGGCCGGCTACCTGATGTGGCCCGGCCCGTACGGCGAATGGGGTTCGCGCAAGTACGTGCTGTCCTCGCTCGACCAGAGCCTGAAGCGGATGGGTCTCGACTACGTCGACATCTTCTATTCGCACCGCCCGGACCCGGAGACTCCCCTGGAGGAGACGATGGGCGCCCTGCACTCGGCGGTCCAGCAGGGCAAGGCGCTCTACGTCGGCATCTCCAACTACTCCGCGGAGCAGACCCGGGAGGCCGCCCGCATCCTGGGCGAGCTGGGCACCCCGCTCCTCATCCACCAGCCGCGCTACTCGATGCTCGACCGCCGCCCGGAGGACGAGGGTCTGCTGGACGCGCTGGACGAGCTCCAGGTCGGCTCGATCGTCTTCTCCCCGCTGGAGCAGGGACTGCTGACCGGCCGCTACCTCGACGGCATCCCCGAGGACTCGCGGGCGGCGAGCGACAGCCCGTTCCTGAACTCGGACGCGGTCACCGAGGACCTGGTGCGGAAGCTGCGCGAACTGAACGACATCGCCAAGTCCCGCGGCCAGACCCTCGCCCAGCTGGCGCTGGCCTGGGTGCTGCGCGGCGGCCGGGTGACCTCCGCGCTGGTCGGCGCGAGCAGTCCGCAGCAGCTGGAGGACAGCGTCGGAGCCCTCGGCAACCTGGACTTCGACGCGGACGAGCTGGCCCGGATCGACGCGGTGATCAAGCCGTAATCCGCTCCTGGAGTCGCACGGTCACGGTGTCGCCCTCCTCCTTCCCGATCGCCTTGCGCACCTCGGCTTTCACCGGCAGCTTGTGGGTGCCGTCGCCCAGGGCCATGAAGGAACTGCGGAAGGGGTGGCCGTCGATCGTGCCACGCACCTTGACCAGCCCTCGGGTGCCGAAGAACGCGACGGAGTCGGGCCAGACGAGATAGGTCCAGCCGCCCTCCTGCGGGCTCTTGCGCAGCACGGCGATGAATTCCGCGTCCAGATTTCCGGTCGTACCCATGATGTTCTCCGCTCCCGGTGGGCCTCTCCTTCAAGAGACCACCGGGAGCGCGAAAACTCATCGCTGACCGGTCCGTCACGCCCCGGCGGGCACCCGGTCCAGGAAGCCGAGCACGGCCCTGATCCTGCCGTCCGCGTCCAGCGTGATCACGTCGGACCCGGCCACGGGCGCCGAGCCGTCGCTCTCGCTCACCAGCTCCCAGGAGAACCGCGCCGTGTCGTGGTGCCCGTCCACCGCGCCGGTGAGCCGGAAGGCGAAGCCCGGGAACTGTTCGTGGGCCCCCGCGATGACGGCCGCGATCTGTTCGTGGCCGCCGACATCGCTCAGCGGGTCGGTGTAGCCGCCGTCCGCGGCCCAGGCGGCGGCCACCGCTTTGGCCCGCGCCTCGGTCTCCCGGGCGTTCCAGGCCTCGAAATGGCGGGCGACGGCACTCTCGTAACGGTCGGTGTTCGCGGGCATGGCGATCAGCCTCCATCGAGGACGTATCTGCTGGTCGGAACCCGGATCCGCGTGTGGCGGCCCGGTACCGGAACCATGCCCGCATCGCCCTCGACGGTCGATTACCCCACAGGTAATGCCGACAGCGGCATGCACTCGTCAATTTTCGGCCATGGCGGGCGGTGAATATGCCAGGAGACTGGCCAAAAAGTCGTGGTGACAGTGTTTCAGTAGTGAACATACTCGACTGGTAGGACTTCACATCCAGCGAAGATCCAGTCACGCACAGCACATGAGCCGCATGGAAAGCGAGGCCCGACCGGCAGCTGGAGCAGCAGCGGGGGAGTGGATCGTGCACGACGAATTCCTGTGCCATGTCACGGGGTACGGCACTTGCGGCGGTCGGCGCATCGGCGTGCCCCTCGGAACCTACCGGGCTCCCACCCTCGCCCTCGCCCTGTGGTGGCTGCGCGACCGCGCCTCCTGGATCGCCGAGCGCCTCGACCCCCAGCCGGAGACCGAGCACTTACCGGCGGGTGCGCTGGTGCCGGTCGGGGACACGGTGCCCGACGTGCCTGCCGTGCTCCGCTCCTGGTGCGGGGATCCGGCCCAACAGGAGCTGGTCGCCGACGAGTTGGCCGCCGGGCGGCTGGTGCGGATCGCCGCCAGCGACGACACCACCGAGTACGAGCTGCTGGCGGAGTCCGTGGACGCCCTGCGCATGCAGCGGACCGCGTCGATGCTGTTCACGCCCGTGGCCTGAATGGCGACGCCGGGCGCAGATCGGTACTAATCGGTAGAATTCCGGTATGGCGGAGCGGCCGGTGGCACCCACGGCGCCCGAACTCGTTGTGGAGACCGAGACCGGCTCCACGGTGATGAGTCCGGGCCACGACTACCACGTCGGCCGCGATCCGTTGTGCGACATCGTCATCGACGATGCCCGGGTCTCCTGGCACCACGCGGTGCTGCGACACGAGGCCGACCACTGGACCCTCGAGGACGAGAACAGCACCAACGGCACCTACGCCGACGGTCGCCGTGTCCACGAGTGGGGCGTCGGCCCCGGCAGCGTCATCCGCTTCGGCAGCCCGGCCGACGGCCCGTGCGCCGTCCTCGCCGGCCTCCCGCCCCCGGTACCGGAACGCCCGTCCGCGGTCTCGATGCCCGCCCTGACCGGCACCTTCCGGCAGCCCACCACGGTACGGCCGCTGCCCACCCGCACCGTCCGCATCGGCCGCGCAGAGGACAACGACCTGGTCATCGACGACCTGGGCGTCTCCCGCCGGCACGCCGAGTTGCGCGCCCTGCCGGACGGGACGTACGAGATCGTCGACCTGGGCAGCCACAACGGCACGTTCCTCAACGGCCTGTCGGTCACCCGCGCCCTCATCGGCCCCGGTGACATCGTCGGCATCGGTCACTCGGCGTTCAGCCTGGTCGGCGACCAGTTGCAGGAGTACGTCGACACCGGAGAGGTCTCCCTCGACGTGCAGGACCTCACCGTCGCCGTCGACCACGGCCGCAAGACACTGCTGGACCACGTGTCGTTCCCGGTGGGGGAGAAGTGCCTGCTTGCGGTGGTCGGCCCGAGCGGCGCCGGCAAGTCCACGCTTCTCAACGCCCTGACCGGCCAGCGTCCCGCCGACCACGGCACCGTCCTCTACGACGGCCGTGACCTCTACCGCGACTACGCCGAGCTGCGCCAGCGCATCGGCCTCGTCCCGCAGGACGACATCCTGCACGCCCAGCTGACGGTCCGCAGCGCCCTGTCCTACGCCGCCGAACTGCGCTTTCCGCAGGACACCGCCAAGGCGGAGCGCCGGGACAGGGTCGACGAGGTCATCCGGGAACTCGGGCTGCAGGAGCGGGCAGGCCAGCCGGTGCACAGCCTGTCGGGCGGCCAGCGCAAGCGGGTCAGCGTGGCCCTGGAGTTGCTCACCAAGCCGTCCCTGCTCTTCCTCGACGAGCCGACCTCTGGCCTGGATCCCGGCATGGACCGCTCGGTGATGCACATGCTGCGCGGCCTCGCCGACGACGGCCGGACCGTCATCGTGGTCACGCACAGCGTCCTCAGCCTCGACGTCTGCGACCGGCTCCTCGTGCTCGCACCCGGCGGAAAGATCGCCTACTACGGCCCGCCCGAGGAAGCCCTGGCCTTCTTCGGCTTCACCGAGTGGCCGGAGGCCTTCGAGGCCTTCGAACGGGACCGCGACCGGGACTGGGCGGGGGACTTCCGCACCTCGCTCCTCCAGCGCCAGTACGTCCTGGACGCGACCGCGCAGCCCCGGCGGCCGCGCGAGGGCCCCGTCGTCATCACGCCCCCGCCCAGACCCCGCAGCCGTGGCGCACAGCTCGGCACCCTCGCCCGCCGGTACACGGCCGCCCTCGCCGCCGACCGCACCTTCCTCGCCATCATGATCGCGCTGCCGTTCGTGATGGGCGCCATGGGCCGGGCCCTGGCCGGCAGTAAGCTGACCCAGGAAACGGCGATGAACGCCCTGCTCATCCTGTGCGTCGGCGGAGTCCTCACCGGCGCGGCCAACGCCGTGCGCGAACTCGTCAAGGAGCGCGTGATCTACCAGCGTGAGCGGGCCGTCGGCCTGTCCAGATCGGCGTACCTGATGTCCAAGGTCGTCGTCCTCGGCACGATCACCGTGCTGCAGGCCGTGGTGCTGACCCTGGTCGCCCTGCTCGGCGTCGACCTCAACGCGCCCGGTGGCGAAGGCGTGTTGATGCCGCCCCTTGCCGAAATCACCGTCGCCGTGGCCCTGCTGGCGTTCACCGCGATGATGCTCGGCCTGCTGGTCTCCGCGCTGGTGCGCAAGGAAGAGGTGACGATGCCGCTGCTCGTGCTGCTCGCCATCGTCCAAGTGGTGTTCTGCGGCGCCCTGCTGAAACTCGACGGCGTGCCCGGCCTGGAACAGCTGTCGTGGCTGGTGCCCTCGCGGTGGGCGCTCGGTGCGATGGCCGGCACCATCGGCCTGGCCCGGATCGTGCCGGGCGAGCTGACCGGCGATCCGCTGTTCAAGCACTCGGCCGGGGTGTGGCTGCTGAACGTGGCCATGCTGGTCGTGCTGTCGGCGGCCTTCGGATACCTCGTCGCCCGGCTGCTGCGCCGGCACGAACCCGCCGTGATGCGGAAGTAGGGGGCGGCGATGACGACCCCAGGCTTCCGGCCCACCCACGTGGTCCCCCAGAACGGCATGCCCGCCTGGGAGGCCCCCGACCCCGCCCGGCCCACCGTGCCCCTCGACGCGCTGCTGCCGGTCCAGCTCGTCGAGCGGCGCGGCGACTGGGGGTACGTTCTGTGCGCCAACGGCTGGTCCGCCTGGGTCGACGGCCGCCACCTGGTCGCCGTACCCCAGGACCCGCCGCTGGCCGACGGCCCGCTCACCCGCACCGCCGACCCCCGCCCCCTGCTCACCCGCGCCGAACAGACACTGGCCCGCTACCGGGCCGCCGTCGAGGAGCTGGCGGCGGGCGGTCTGGAGGGCGAGGCCTTCCGTGTGCGCACGCGGGGACTGCGGCTCGGCGTCGTCGTGGACGGGGAGTCGATGTGGCTGTACGACGCCGAGCAGGGCAGGTGGGCGTACGCGGACGGGGCGCGGCTCAGCACCTACGTCACGGACGACGGACCCCGCGCCGCCGCCGCGGATGCCGGGCACGCCCCCACCCAGGTCGTGACGCCCGATGGCACGTGAGGCGAGCCTCTTCTCCGGCCGGCCCTCCGAGCTGGTCGGCAAGCAGGTCGCGGGCTACCGCATCGAGCACGAGATCGGCCGGGGCGGCATGGCCGTCGTCTACCGTGCCCGGGACCTGCGGCTGGACCGGACCGTCGCCCTCAAGCTGCTCGCCCCCGAACTCGCCCGCAACGACACCTTCCGCCGTCGCTTCACCCACGAGTCCCATGTGGCCGCCGCGATCGACCACCCGAACATCGTGCCGGTCTTCGAGGCGGGCGAGACGGACGGCGTCCTGTACATCGCGATGCGCTACGTCCCCGGCAGCGACCTGCGCCATCTCCTGGACCGCGACGGGCCTCTGCCGCTCGCCACCGCGGTCCGGATCGCCGCCCAGGTCGGATCCGCGCTGGACGCGGCCCACGAGCACGGGCTGGTCCACCGCGACGTGAAGCCCGGCAACATCCTGGTCGCCCGGGGCACCGACAGCGACCACCCCGAGCACGTCTACCTCACCGACTTCGGCCTGACGAAGAAGTCCCTGTCCCTGACCGGCTTCACCACGGTCGGCCAGTTCGTCGGCACGCTCGACTACGTCGCCCCGGAACAGATCTCCGGCCGCCCCGTCGACGGCCGCTGCGACGTCTACGGCTTCGCCTGCGTCGTCTACGAGACCCTCGCGGGCCGCCCGCCCTTCCGCCGCGACGACGACATGGCCCTGCTCTGGGCCCACCAGTACGACGAACCGCCACCTCTGACCGAGGCCCGCCCCGGGCTCGCCCCGTACCTCGACACCGTGTTCGCCAAGGCCCTGGCCAAGAGCCCCGACGACCGCTACGACTCCTGCCTCACCTTCGTCGCGGCCCTGCGCGGCGCCCCGGCGGTCGGTCACCCGCCGACAGAGGTCGATCGGGGTGTCGTGGCACCGGTTCACGACCGGCCGAAGCCCCCGCCACGGTGGGCCGAGCCGGTCTTCGGGCAACGGTAGGCCGTCAGCCCCGACCGAGCCCGTTCAGCGGCACGCGCCGCGCCAGCACCCTGCGGTGGCTGATGCGCCAGCCGTCGGCGACCCGCACCACGGTGTCCTCGTACGTCGCGGACCCGCACGAACCGTCCGCCATGACACCCAGCCCCTTGCACCGGGCGCGCACCCGGTCGTCGGACACCTCCTCGATCACCACGTTGGTGACGTGGTGCGCGACGGGATTCGCCGCGCCGAGTGCGAGAGCCGCCTTGGTGAGGGCGGCGAGTCCGGTGAGCCGGCCCTGACCGAAGTCGGACACGTCGTAGACGACGTCCGGCGTGAAGACCTCGGACCAGCGGTCCAGTTCCCCGGCGTCTATCAGGTGCCCGTACAGTGCGATCAACTCCGTGACGGCCAGGCGGTCTTCGAGTGCCAGCGCCATGTCAAGCCCTTCCCTCGGCTGCGGCGCACACTCCCACATCCGTCGTCACACGTTCCAGTCCTCTCCTGTCGCGCCCCGCCGCCGTACCGGCCTGGCCAGCAGTCCGCCCAGGAACCCGGTGACCAGCCCCCACAGCAGGGCCAGGCCGACCGCCGACCACACCTCGGGCTTCAGGAACAGGTCGCCGCCCAAGTCGCCGCCCAGGTCGCCGATGCCGAGGACGGACAGGCCGTAGTGCGCGGAGATACGGCCGACGAGGCAGATCATCAGCACCGTCAGCGCGAGGGCGACCGCCATGTGCACGGCGTGCTGCCAGGCGCGCATCCGGGCCGGTGAGCGGGCCGCCATGACGAAGGCGGCGGCCAGCAGCAGCACCGCGTCCACGACCAGGAGCCACCACACCCTGCCGTCGTACTCGGCGAGGGTGCTCAGATTGAGCGTGGCGGTGTCCGAGGAGCGCAGCACCTCGTCGAGCACATGCGGCATCGGCAGCCCGAACGGCCCTTCCACCCGGCCGTTCCAGGTGGCGCCGAGGCCGATCGTGAGGGTGAGCCAGACCAGGTTGGGCATGCCGAGCAGGATCACCGCGAGAGTCTCCGGCGCATGGCCCTTCGTCGCCGCGACGACGAGGGCGATGACGACGCCGAGGGCGACGTACGCGAGCAGCAGCAGGACCATGGCGTACGCGGCCGGCCGCACCGAGGCCTGGAAGCGCAGGAGCCGGGCCGGCAGCGGCGCCCCGCGCGAGACCGCCAGGGCCACCGCCAGCACTCCCGCCATCCACAGCAGACCGAAGAAGAGCGTCGGCGGCACGTCCGTGGTGAAACCGACCTTCGGTGACACCCCGAACACGTCGCCGAGGTCGCTCAGCGTGTCGTCCCCGAGGGAGAGCTGAAAGGTCTGGCGGGCCGCCAGGGCCAGCCCGAGGAGCGTGAGCAGCCACAGGACGGCGAGCCGCGCCGCCCACCCGGCCAGCTCCCCGGCACCCGCCACCGCCCGGTGCCGCAGCGGCCGCAGAAAGCCCGCACCGAGCACCAGCGCCCCGACGAGCGTGACCGAGAGCGGGATCACGGTGAGCCCCGCATTCGTGTCGGCGAGCCCTCCGGCGTCCCCCGACAACTCGATCGTGCCGCCGACGGCCGTGACGACGGTCGCCGCCACGACCCGGGGGAAGGCGTTGTCCGGAAGGTCCGTCGCACCGGCCGCCCACAGCCCCAGCGCGGCGACCACTCCCATGGCGATCAGCGCGCCCAGGACCGTGGCCACCGCCTGCACCCAGCCGTGGCGGGCGAGGACTGCCTGGTCGGAGCGGGTTCGGACACTCACCCTGCCACGCTAAGCAGCGCCCGGGGAGCGCGCCCGTCGGGAGAGCCGTCCGCGTCGGCTTGCGGGAGGCACGGGATCGGGGGACACAATGGGGATGTTGCGGAATAAAGCGGCAAAAGCCAAACAAAGTCCCTGGAATCCCCCGTAGGGAACTGGAATCCCCCGTAGGGAAGAAGAGCTCGTGAGCGTCGAACCGCCGTCCTCCGGCCGCCCCACAGGACCGCCCTCCGGCCCACTGTCGGGTCCCTCCCAGCCGCCCTCGGGCCCGCCCTCGCAGCCCCCGGGCGGCAGCGGAGCGCACGCGCCGGAACCGGGCGGCCGCCCCTGGTGGCGGTCCGTCCCGCGCATCGCGATCCTCTCCACCCTGGTGGTGGCCGCCGTGGTCCTGACGGTCGTCTTCACCCGGTCCGACGGCGGCTCCTCGGGCAAGGGCGGCGAGGTCTTCCTCCAGGCCGCCGGCAAGAGCGGCCCCGACCCCTTCACCGAGTCCACGGCCACGGACAACTCCGCCCCGCCGCTCTCGGCCTCCCCGACCTCCGAGTCGGCCCCCGCCAACGCGGTGCGCGGCGTCGACGGCGGGGCACCCGGCCTCTACGGCGGCACCCGAAACGTCGCCAGCTGCGACGTGGAGAAACAGATCACCGCCCTTCAGGCGGC
Source organism: Streptomyces sp. MMG1533 (assembly GCF_001279775.1). Taxonomy (GTDB): domain Bacteria; phylum Actinomycetota; class Actinomycetes; order Streptomycetales; family Streptomycetaceae; genus Streptomyces. Next base: position 230,350 of record NZ_LGDG01000122.1, read on the forward strand.
CCCGGCGAAGAACAGGGCCTTCGCCGACGTCGCCGGTGTCGGCCCGTCCGAGGTCCCCGGCTATCTGCGCGCCCTCACACCCCTGCAACTGCGCATGGACACCCGTGTCACCAACCACGGCTACCGCGACGGCGCCGCCACGAGCTACCAGGCCGTCCTGCAGTCCGGCACCGCCGTCCTCGTCGACGACCACGGGGTGCCCCGCGTGCGCTGCGCCTGCGGCAACCCCCTCACCCCGCCCGTCGCCCAGCAGACCACGCCGCGGCGCACCGGCGACTCCTGGCCGTCGTACCGCCCCTCGAACGTGATCGTGGTCGCCCCCTCGGTGCAGGTCGTCAACATCTTCGTGGTCTATGACCCCGACCGCGGCGAGTGGTTCTCCCGCCACCGCGGAGACACCGGGGAGAAGGACAAGAAGACCGACCCGCCCGCGCACCAGCCGAGCCCGAAGGTCAGCCCGTCCACGCCGAGTTCCCCGTTGCCGTGCGTCACCCTCTCCGACGGCGGCACGAAGACGCCCTCCGGTTCGGCGAGCCCGTGCCCGTCCACGTCGACCGCCCCGTCCTCACCGTCCCCGAGCTCCGAGTCGCCCTCCTCCGAGTCGCCGTCCTCCGAGCCGCCCACCCTCGACCCCGACACGACCGAGCCGCCGTCGCCAGAGTCCTCGCCTCCGCTGGCGTCCGACTCGACGGTCACCACGAGCTCGACGTCCGTCCATTCGCTCTCCGTCCCCCTGGCGCTGTGACCCGATCGGGTTGTTCGACCACGGCGTAAGCGCCGTCACGGTGACTCGGGGACTGCGGCGCGCGGCTCGGGGTACGAGGACTGGTGCAGCAGCGTCCGGCCAGTCCGGCTTCCGAGAGAGAAACGCATGATCGAGCATCTGGACGGGGCAGTGATACCGACTGGTTTCGACGTGCCCGTGGAACCGCTACGGCGGGCGGCGCACTACACGGGCGAACCGGGATGCATAGCCGAGGCGAGGTCCTTCGCCGCGGGCTTCCTTCAGCAGCTCAGGACCGAGTGGTGCGCCGACGTCGAGGACCGGGCCGAGGACGCGGTGCTCCTGGTGGTGAGCGAACTGGTCACCAACGCCGACCGGCACAGCAACGGGCCGTACATCCTGGAGCTTGAGGGTACGGACTCCGCGGTGGCGGTGATCGTCTACGACAGCAGCGCCGCCCTGCCCCGGCGTTTCCCCAAGGATCCCGAGCGCATCGGCCGGCACGGCCTGGAGATCGTCCACGTGCTGGCGACCGACCTCGCCGTGGAACGGGTACCGGTCGGCAAGCGCGTGCGCGCCGTCGTGGACCTGGGCAGAGAGTGAGCAGAGGGTGATTCGTCGAGCCCCCGGTCGCGGGTGCCGCCCCCTACCTGCAGGTAGGGGGCGGCACCCGCTTCTCGGAGTGTTCCGGTCAGGCGCAGCCCAGCTCGCCCAGCATCCCCTGGCGCAGCCGCAGGATGATCCGCTTGATCAGCCGCGACACGTGCATCTGTGAGCAGCCGAGGCGTTCGCCGATCTCCGCCTGGGTGGCCTCCTCGACGAACCGCATATGGATGATCTGACGGTCGCGTTCACTCAGTTCGGCCATGAGCGGGGCCAGCGACTGGAAGTCCTCCACGAGCCGCAGGCCGTTCTCCTCCACGCCGATGAAGTCGGCGAGGACAGCCTCGCCGCCCTCGGCCCCGTCGCCCGTGAGGGCGGCGTCCAGCGACGAGGAGTTGTAGCCGTTGGAGGCGATCTGCGCCTCGACGACCTCGTTCTCGGCGATGTTCATCAGCGTGGCGAGCTCGGCGACGGTCGGCTCGCGGTCCAGGCGGCTGCCGAGTTCCTCGCGGGCCTTGGCCAGCTCCACGCGCAACTCCTGGAGCCGGCGCGGCACATGCACCGCCCATGTCGTGTCACGGAAGAACCGCTTGATCTCACCCACGATGTAGGGAAGCGCGAACGACGTGAACTCGACCTCACGGGCGAGTTCGAAGCGGTCGATGGCCTTGATCAGACCGATCATCCCGGTCTGGACGATGTCCTCCATGTCGTCCCCGCGGCCGCGGAACCGGCCGGCCGCGAAACGCACGAGGGACATGTTCATCTCGATGAGCGTGTTGCGCGCGTACTGGTATTCGTGCGTGCCTTCCTCGAGTTCGGTCAGGCGCTGGAAGAACTGGCGGGACAGCTCTCGCGCGTCGCGCGGAGCCACGGTCCGCGGATTCTCGACTCCCGGCAGCGGTCCGTCACCCGTCGTCCTGGTCCTGGCGGTCCCCTCGACGACCCCTGCCTCCGACCGGATCACGGCGGTGTCCATTACCTCTCCCACGAAAGTCACGGCTCGACGTCTGCCTCTTCGGCCTCGGTTGTCTTCGGGTCCTGCTGAGTACTCGTCGGCTGCGAGTACCCGCATTGCCGCCGGTTATGCACCCCGACCGCCGAACAGGACCTTCTGGGTAGCGCGTACCCGCACTGTGACTACGCATGCTTGTTCTGTGTCCGGTCGGCGGAAATTCGGTGGCGGTGCGGGCGGCGGACGCCGGGGCCGGCCCTCATGGGCGGCACCGCGTGATCGAGGAGTACGCCCGGCACACTCGTCAGGCCGACTTACTGCGTGAGAGTGAGCGGGAGCGGGTCGACGGGCGAGTGGGGCGGCAACGGCCGCTCAGGTGCGGGTGGCGACGATCAACTCGTGCAGGTAGCGCTTGGTGACGCAGCCGTCGTAGCGGCTCTCGATCAGCTCCCGGATGCAGGTCAACAGGCCGTCGCGACGGGCCTCGTCGAGTGCGCGGTGGCCCGAATAGGTGAGCAGTACGTCGATGTACTGGTCGGCGGTGTACGTGATGTCCTGGAGGTACCGGGTCGCCACGACGTTCTCGAAGCGCCCGCCCCGCTCCAGCTCGCCGGTGTCCGTGGCGATGTCCGACTGGTCCTGCAGTCGCAGCCCGGGTGGTGTGGCCGGGTCCCAGCGTTCGTAGCAGCGCTGGGCTTGTGCGAAGAAGTCCGTGCTGCCGCCCGCCACATGATCGGTGGTGACGACCGCGAGCCGGCCTCCGGGATGCAAGGCGTCCGCCGGCTTCCGTACGCGCACGGCCGGGTCGAGCCAGTGGAACGCGGTGGCGCACACCACCAGGTCGAACGGCTCACGCGGCAGCCGCCACTGCTCGAAGTCCGCCACCTCCACGTCCGCCAGGGGAAACTCCCGCAGCCGTCGTCGGGCCATGGCCGCCATGGCGGGGCCCAGCTCCACGCCAGTGATTCGGCAGCCGAACTCCGCCAGCGGAACGGTCAGTTGGCCGGTCCCCAGGGCCACCTCCAGGACCCGGCTGCCCGGTCCGAGGTCCGCGACCCGCGCCAACTCGTCGACCAGAGATCGGGGATAACGGGGCCGTGCCCGGTCGTACAGCTCCGCGACCTCGTTGAACGTCTCCCGCAGCATTCTTCGCACGCCCCCTCGCCGTCGGATTCCACCCAGGGCAGAATGCCGATCTCTTCCCCTGAGGCCCAGGAAACCTAACCTGAAAAGGTGAGCAGCCAAGCGCCGAACCAAGCCCGCGTGATCCCCCTGCGCCCGCCCTCCGCGCGCCCCGGGACCGCCGGCCCAGTGTCCGAACGTCCCGCCGCCGCCCCTCCGGAGCCCGCCGCCAAGGAACCCCTCTGGCGGGACCTGGTCGGCGACGTCCTGCGTCGCGAGCGCCTCGCCCAGGAACGCACGCTCAAGGATGTCGCCGACGCGGCCCGCATTTCCATGCCGTACCTCTCGGAGGTGGAGCGCGGCCGCAAGGAGGCCTCTTCGGAGGTCCTCGCGGCCGCCGCCCACGCCCTCGGCTTCGGCCTCGGCGACCTGCTGTCGCTGGCGCAGGGCGAGCTCGCCCGCCAGTCCCGGCCCGCCAGGAGCCACGGCCGCTCCACGGCGCCGTACAACGGGCTCTGCCTGGCCGCCTGACGACCCCCGCGTGCCGGCGCCTCAGACCGCCACGAGGCGCCGGCTCACCACTTCGTCGGCCAGCCCGTACGCCACCGCCTCCTCGGCGGTGAACACCTTGTCGCGGTCCATGTCCCCGCGCAGTGTCGCGATGTCGTGATGCGTGTGGCGGGCCAGCACCTCCTCCACCTGGGAGCGGATCCGCACCATCTCCTTGGCCTGGAGCGCGAGATCGGACACCGTGCCCTGGCGCCCCCCGCTGGCCGGCTGCCCGAGCAGCACTCGCGCGTGCTCCAGGACGAACCGCCGCCCGGGGTCCCCTCCGGCCAGCAGTACGGCCGCCGTGGAGGCCGCCTGTCCGACGCAGAACGTCGAGATCGGCGACTGTACGTACGTCATCGTGTCGTAGATCGCCATCAGCGAAGTGAACGATCCGCCGGGGGAGTTGATGTAGATCGCGATCTCGTTCTCCGGGGCCGACGACTCCAGATGGAGGAGCTGCGCGATGACGACGTTCGCCACGCCGTCGTCGATCTCGGTCCCGAGGAAGATGATCCGCTCCGACAGCAGCCGGCTGAACACGTCGTACGACCGCTCGCCCTGCGGGGTCCGCTCGACGACGTTCGGAATCGTGTAGCTCCCCATGTCACAGCCCCATCCGTCGCTTCGAGGCGGCCGGGCGGACGTCCGCGAGGGACTCCACGACCCGGTCGACCATGCCGTACTCCCTGGCCTCCTCGGCCGTGAACCAGCGGTCGCGGTCGCCGTCCCGGGAGATGGTCTGCGGGCTCTGTCCGGTGTGTTCGGCGGTGATCCGCTCGATGGTCCGCTTGGTGTGCTCCAGGTTGTCCGCCTGGATCTCGATGTCCGCCGTGGTACCGCCGATACCGGCCGACGGCTGGTGCATCATGATCCGCGCGTTGGGGAGCGCGTAGCGCTTGCCGGGGGTGCCGACGCTCAGCAGGAACTGGCCCATGCTCGCGGCGAAACCCATGGCGAGCGTGGAGACGTCGTTGGGGATCAGCCGCATCGTGTCGTAGATGGCCAGGCCCGCGTGCACGGAGCCACCCGGGCTGTTGACGTACAGGCTGATGTCGGTGCGCGGGTCCTCCGCGGACAGGATCAGCAACTGGGTGCAGACCCGGTTCGCGGAGACCTCGTCGACCTGGGTGCCCAGCAGGACGATGCGCTGCGCGAGCAGCTGGGCGGCCAGGTGGTCGTCGAACCGGGTGGGCGGAGTGTCGCCCTCCTCGGCCCGCCGCGCGAGCATGGTGAGCGGAGTCATCGGTTCTCCTCGTGGTGGCGGGGATGCCGTCGACTCCACTCTTGACCTCGGACGGTGCCGGGATGCGGATTCTCTGCCCGCGGCAGATTCGCTGAGGGCAGAGCGGGCGGTCAGCGTTCTCGTGTCGGTCGACGTTCCCCCCGCGTCAGCCGACGCCCTTCTCGCGCAGCTGCCGGAAGAAGGCGCGCACGTCCTCCACCAGCAGGTCGGGCTCCTCCATCGCCGCGAAGTGTCCGCCCCGGTCGAGTTCCGTCCAGCGCACGATGTTCTCCGTCCGCTCCGCCTTGTGACGCAGGGGGATCTGCGGGTCGCCCGGGAAGGACGCCACCGCGGTCGGGGCGGTCGAGGGCTCGTTCGGAGCGGCGATCCGGTCCCCGCTGGCGTGGGCACGCTCGTAATAGACCCGGGCGGACGAACCCGCCGTCCCCGTCAGCCAGTACAGCATCACGTTCGTCAGCATCTGGTCCCGGTCGACGGCTTCCTCGGGCAGCTCGTCGGAGTCCGTCCACTCCTGGAACTTCTCGACGATCCAGGCGAGTTGGCCGACGGGTGAGTCCGTGAGCGCGTACGAAAGAGTCTGCGGCCGGGTGGACTGCACGTGGAAGTAACCCGTCCCGTCCCGGAACCACTCGGCCCACCGGCGCCACGAGGTGAGCGTGCGCTCCCGCTCCTCGGGGCTCAGCGCCTCCAGCTCCTCGGTGGTCGGCTCGGTGGCCGCCTGTGCGCCGGGCAGCAGGTTGAGGTGGATGCCGATGACCCGGTCGGGGTGGACACGGCCCAGTTCGCGCGAGATCCCGGCGCCCCAGTCGCCGCCCTGCGCGCCGAATCGCTCGTAGCCGAGGCGGGTCATCAGCTCGACCCAGGCGTCGGCGATCCGGCGCGCCTCCCAGCCGGTCTCCCGGGTGGGCCCGGAGAACCCGAAGCCGGGAATGCTCGGCAGTACCACGTGGAAGGCGTCGGCGGGGTCACCGCCGTGAGCGGCCGGGTCCGTCAACGGTCCGACGACGTCGAGGAATTCGACGATCGACCCCGGCCAGCCGTGCGTGATGATCAGCGGGGTGGCGTCGGGCTCGGGGGAGCGGATGTGCGCGAAGTGCACGTGCGCGCCGTCGATCTCGGTCGTGAACTGCGGCCACTCGTTCAGCCGCGCCTCGGCCGCCCGCCAGTCGTACGCGTGCCGCCAGTGGCGCACCAGCTCGCGCAGGTAGTCCGACGGAACGCCGTATGCCCAGCCCACCCCCGGCAGCTCGTCCGGCCACCGGGTCGCATCGAGGCGGTAGTGGAGGTCGTCGAGGTCGCTCTGCGGTATGTCGATGCGGAAGGGCCGGATGCCGCTGTCGGCGCGCGATGACGTCATGGTCGCGATGCTAGTTCCGGTCGGTGCATCGGCCACCCGGATTGATCGGCCGCCCGGCCGATGAGTTCCGCGGCCAGAATCGGTCGACACAGGTGACCGTGTTCCACACGCCCAGGAGGTACGCATGACCACCGACGGATTCACCACGTGTCTCTGGTTCGACGGCCAGGCCGAGGAGGCCGCCCACTTCTACGTCTCGGTCTTCAAGAACTCCAGCGTCGGCAAGGTCGCGCACTACCCCGAGGGAGCGCCCCAGCCTGCCGGCACCGTGCTGACCGTGGAGTTCACGGCCAACGGCCACAAGTTCCTCGGGCTCAACGGCGGCCCCGAGTTCAAGTTCACCGAGGCGGTCTCCTTCATGATCTTCTGCCAGAACCAGGAGGAGGTCGACTACCACTGGACCAAGCTCACCGAGGGCGGCGGCGAGCCCGGCCCCTGCGGCTGGCTGAAGGACAGGTACGGCGTGTCCTGGCAGGTCGTCCCCGACCGCCTCATCGAGCTGACCACCGACCCGGACCGGGAGAAGGCGGCCCGCGCGACCAAGGCCATGATGGCGATGGGCAAGATCGACATCGCCGCCCTGGAGAAGGCGGCCGCGGGGGAGTGACCCCTATTCGCGGGGGAGTGACCCCTATTCGCCGAGGCTCTCGCCGACCACCCGCGTGATCTCCCGGGCGATGCGCAGGATGCCGGGGGAGCGGACCGGGCAGGGCTTCGGCGTGGCCGTCGTCGGGGCCAGACAGAAGTGCAGGTAGTCCTTGTCGAGGTGGAGGGCGGTACGGTCCCGGTCGGGCTGGGTGCAGTAGTCCGGGTGGTCGTGCTCGTAGGCGGTGCACGGCAGGTACTGGACCCAGGTCTGACGGGCACCGGCGGGGCTGACCGTCCCGCCCGCGTCGGCGACGAGGTCGCCCGAGGCGGCGGCCCGCTCCTCGTAGAGGCTGTTCACCCGCCGCACGCGCTCGGGGGTCATCGGGTCCGGGCCCTGCAGCACCCACACGATCCGCGGCCGCTTCGACCCGCCGGCCACGGTGATCTGCTCGGTGAGCCGCTCGGCGTCGGCGGTGTACCGGTCGAAGTACTCGGTGGGCGAGGCGTCGTGGGTGATCCCGTCCATGCACCAGGTGTAGCCCCAGGCGTTGCCCCAGAACTGCAGGACCACGTAGTCCGGGTGCAGCGACCGCACCAGGGCGGCCGCCTTGTCCCGGTCCGGTACGAGCGACCGCGCCCCGGTGCCCTCCAGGTAGTCGCACAACGTGGTCCCCGAATAGGGGGCGCTCGTGTACCGCGCGCCCAGGTCCCGGGTCAGCTGCTGCCCGAGCACCCGCTGGTTCTCCATCGCGAGGGAGTCGCCCAGGTACAGCACGGTGGGCGCCTTCGCCGGGGCACGCGGCGAGGCGACCGGCCGCCGGTGCTCGGTGACGGGGGACGAGGCCGGTACGCCGGGGGCGGGCGGCGCATCCTCCGGACCCGACGACGGATCCGTGCACGCGCCGAGCAGCAGCCCGACCAGCAGCACCCCCACGACCCACACCCTGCGCATGCGACCACTCCCGCCCCGGTCGGCGAAACGGCTCCCCAGGCAAGCACAGCCGGACACAGGGCGGAAGACCCACGACCGGCCAACAGCCGACCCAGATGGTCCGCTTGCTCGCGCAGTTGCCACGATGGCGAGATTGCGGGCCCGGGCGCTTGCGGAATCGGCCTGCGCGGCGGCGATCGTCACCTCGTCGGCCCGGCAGCCGTACCTCAGATGTCAGGGGACGGAGACGGGGCGGCGAGGAGTGCACGGACCACCGCCCGCGCTCCCCGCCGACGACAAGGACCGCCGCCCAGGCTGCCCGGCACGCCCCCCGCGGACCAGCCGGTTCAGCGCGGGTCGTTCACCAGCACCGCCGCCCCGTCGAAGCGACCGGCCTTGAGGTCCCGCAGCGCCTCGTCGGCCCGCGACAGGGGATAGGTGTGCGTGGTGGCGCGCACGCCGTACCGCGCGGCGCGGGCCAGGAACTCGCGCCCGTCCTCGCGCGTGTTGGAGGTGACGCTGCGCAGCTCCTTCTCGTAGAACAGCTCGCTCTCGTAACGCAGTGGCGGGATGTCGGTCAGATGGATCCCGGCGACCGCGAGGACCCCGCCCCGGTCCAGGGCCCGCAGCGCGACCGGCACCAGATCGCCGACCGGCGCGAACAGGATCGCGCTGTCCAGCGGCTCGGGCGGCTGGGCGTACGCCTCCTGCGCGGAGGCGGCTCCGAGGGCCAGCGCCAGCCGCCGCGCGTCGGCGCCCCGTGTCATGACGTGCACGGAGGCACCCTCGGCCAGCGCGACCTGCGCGCACAGGTGGGCGCTGCCCCCGAAGCCGTACAGCCCGAGGCGTCCGCCCGGCGGCGGTGCCGCCCGCCGCAGCGCGCGGTATCCGATGATCCCCGCGCACAGCAGGGGCGCCGCGGACACGTCGTCCAGGCCGTCGGGCAGCCGGTAGGCGAAGGCGCCGGGCACGGTCGTGTACTCCGCGTAACCGCCGTCGGCGTCCCAGCCCGTGTACCGCGAGGCCGGACACAGGTTCTCGGCCCCGCGCAGGCAGTGGGCGCAGGTGCCGTCGGTGCGGCGCAGCCACGCCGCGCCCACCCTGTCCCCGGGGGCGAAGCCGCGCACCGCCGCCCCGAGGCCCGCCACCGCACCGACGACCTCGTGCCCGGGCGTCACCCCGGGTCGGCGCACCGGCAGGTCGCCCTCGGTGACGTGGAGATCGGTACGGCACACCCCGCACGCGCGCACACGCAGGAGCAGCTCGTCCTCCCCGGGCACCGGCACCGGTTTCCCGGCGAACCGGAGAGGCCCTCCCTCGACCGGTCCCGGGGCCACCACGGACCACGCTCGCATCGTTCCGTCCGTCATATCGCTCCCCGTCCCGCCGAAGATCTCGTGGGGTCTGTCGAAAGCCGACCTCTTCTGTCCAGTGTGAAACGGTCCGGACCGTTCGACGCGCGGTCCGGCGAACCGGTGGCTAGCGTGAGGAAACGGACCACGGAAACGGACCACGGAAACGGACCACGGAAACGGACCACCCACCGAATCGGAGAGGGCCGCAGTCATGGCCGTACAACCTGAGGGAACCCCCTGCTGGGCCGATGCGATGTTCAAGGACGTCGAGGGAGCCAAGAGCTTCTACGGCGACGTCCTGGGCTGGACCTTCGGCGAGGCGTCGTCGGAGTACGGCAACTACACGCAGGCCTACGCCGACGGGAAGGCGGTCGCCGCCGTCGTACCGCCGATGTCCGGTCAGGAGGGGCATTCGCAGTGGTGCCTGTACTTCGCGTCGCCGGACGCCGCCGCCACCGCCGGCCGGATCCGTGAGAACGGCGGCGAGGTGGTGATGGAGCCGATGCAGGTCGGCGACTTCGGCACCATGTGCCTGGGCCGCGACCCCAGCGGCGTCGTCTTCGGCGTCTGGCAGGCCGGCGTCCACGAGGGGTTCGAGGCGCCGCCCGAGCAGCCGGGCGCGTTCTGCTGGGCCGAGGTCTTCACCCGTGAGCCCGAGAAGTCGGACGCGTTCTTCCCGGCCGTCTTCCCGTACACCGCGAAGCAGATGCAGGACGACGCGGTCGACTTCCGCATGTTCGAGGTCGACGGCAACACGGTGCTGGGCCGGATGACGATGGGGGACGAGTTCCCGCCCGAGGTGCCGCCGTACATCAACGTCTACTTCACCGTCGACGACTGCGACGACGCCGTCGCCAGGGCCACCAAGCTCGGCGGCGTCCTCAGGTTCGGCCCGATGGACACCCCGTTCGGCCGCTTCGCCGCTCTCAGCGACCCGCAGGGCGCGAGCTTCTCGGTGATCGACGTCACGACGACTTCAGGAGAGATGCCGCAGGTCGCGGACGTCTCCTGAGTACCGTCCGAACGCCCCGCGCGGCCGTGGCATGATCGAGCGCATGCGTGAACGTGTTGTGGCCGCGTGCGACGGGGCTTCGAAGGGAAACCCGGGACCGGCGGGCTGGGCCTGGGTGGTTGCGGACGAAACGGGGACCCCGGCCCGGTGGGAGGCGGGGCCGCTCGGCAAGGCCACCAACAACGTCGCCGAACTGACCGCGCTGGAGCGCCTGTTGGCGTCGACCGACGCGGACGTACCGCTCGAGATCCGGATGGACTCGCAGTACGCCATGAAGGCTGTCACCACCTGGCTGCCCGGCTGGAAGCGCAACGGCTGGAAGACCTCCGCCGGAAAGCCGGTCGCCAACCAGGATCTGGTCGTGCGTATCGACGAACTCCTCGACGGCCGCTCGGTCGAGTTCCGCTATGTGCCCGCCCACCAGGTCGACGGCGACCGGCTCAACGACTTCGCCGACCGCGCCGCCAGCCAGGCGGCGACCGTGCAGGAGCCCGCGGGCAGCGGTCTCGGTTCGCCGGAGCCGCCGCCCGCACCGGACACGCCGCCGACCCGCACTCCGCGCAAGCGGTCCGGTGGGGCCAAGGCGTCCGGCGGGAGCGGCGGCTCCGCACGGACCATCAAGGCGAAGTTCCCCGGCCGCTGCGTCTGCGGACGCCCGTATGCGGCCGGGGAACCCATCGCCAAGAACGATCAGGGCTGGGGCCATCCGGAGTGCCGTACGGCTGCTGCCGGATAGCGCGCGGTGGTCACACGACCACGCCGCGCCATTCCCCGCTCTCCTGGCCGCGCTCCTCGATGTACTTCTTGAAGCGCTCCAGGTCGCCCTTGGTCTGCCGCTTCACGAAGCCGAGCTTGTCGCCGACCTTCTCGGTGACGCTGTCCGGATGGAAGTCCATCTGGAGCATCACCTTGGTGTGCTGGTCGTCGAGCCGGTGGAAGGTCACCGCACCGGCCTGCTGGGCTTCGCCCGCGATCGTGGTCCAGGCGACCCGCTCGTCCGGGATCTGTTCCGTGATCTCCGCGTCGAACTCCCGGTGGACCCCGTTCACGTTGGTCACCCAGTGGGTGAGCGTGTCCGTGCGCTGTTCGATGTGCTCCACCCCGCTCATGAACTCGGGGAAGGTCTCGAACTGCGTCCACTGGTTGTACGCCGTGTGCACGGGGACACCGACCTCGATGGATTCCTCGACCTGCGACACAGGTCATCGCCTCCTTCGTCTCGTCGGGTTGGTCCGGCGCGGGTACCCGTGACCTGCGGAGCAAACCCCGGAAACCGGCGGCCGTCAGTCGGTGTCGAAGGTGTAATGGGCGGTGTGGTCCAGCAGGTCGGCGGGACGCGTGTCGTTCCAGGGCTTCATGGTCTCGCCGAGGTCGACCACGTCCGGCGTCCCGGCGGCCGGCAGGTAACCGGCCCCCGGGTACCGGCGCTGCCACTCGGCCCACAGCTTGTCGACGTACGCGTGGTGCAGCCAGAACACCGGATCGTTGGGGGAGACCCCGGTGGCCATCTGCCCGCCGACCCAGACATGGACCCTGTTGTGCAGGTTGACGCCCCTCCAGCCCTCCAGGTGGTTGCGGAAGCCGTCCGACGCGCTGTTCCAAGGCGCCATGTCGTACGTGGGTATGGACAGGACGGACTCCACCTCGGCCCGCGTCGGCAGCTCCCGCACACCGGTGCCGAGCGAACGCCGAAGAAACGTACGGCCGTCGATGCGCACGCTGATCGGCCAGTTGCCGGCGTCGGCGGCGAACGGACCGTCCGTCACCCGGCCGTCCCTACTGCGCCCGGTGCCGCCGAGGAAGTCGGGCGCCCACAGCGAGGCCCGCGCCGAGCGGTCGCTGCTCCAGTCCCAGTACGGCAGCGCGACCGACGCGTCCACCGACTGCAGGGCGCGTTCGAACTCCAGAAGGAATCTGCGGTGCCAGGGCAGGAACGACGGCGAACGGTGGCCGGTGCGTTCGCCGTTGTCGGTGTCACCGACGATGAAGGCGTTGTGCGTGGTGACGAAGGTGTCGTAGCGGCCACTGCGCTTGAGCTCCAGGACGGCGGCGACGAAACGGCGCTTCTCGTCGGCGGTCAGGCTCGCCTGGTTCTTGCGGACGGTCATGTGCGGGTCTCCCAACGAGCGGGTGGATCAGATCAGTTGGCGGGGAACGGCAGGAGCGCGGCGCCCTGCAGTTCGTCCACCGCGGCACGGGCGGCGGCCCGCGGGGTGGCCACCGGGTCGTAGTGGCTGACGACGCTGATCCAGCTGCCGTCGGCGTTGCGCATCACGTGCAGCTCCACCGTGTCGATGAACACGGCGTATCCGGTGCCGTGGTGGTGACCGCCTCCGGCGGTGGGCCGGCCCTGTATCCGGCGCCCCCTGTAGACCTCGTCGAAGGACGCAGCGGAATCCTGGTGACGGTCGGCGGCGGACGCGCCCGGTGCGGTGATCACCGGGGCTCCGGCCCCCGCGGCGAGGGCCCCCGCGGCGAGGGCCGCCGCGGCGGTGAGCGCGCGGCGACGGCTGAGTTCAGGCATGCGGGACCTCCTGGGGTGTCTTCGGTTGACGACCCCGCATGCCTATCGGCCTGGTCGAGAGCCGGAGAAATCCCCCGCGGCCGGTTGGCTGCGATCCGGACAATTACCAAGATGTCGTGCAGAGTTGAACGAAGTTGATCTTGCCGCGGAGAAGGCCCGTCGTTCCCCGGAAGGGGGAATTCCTTCTCTCGGGAGCGGCGATTCCGGTGGTCCTTCGCGGCGGGGTGCGCGCCCTGTGGCCTGTCTCACCTGCGAAAAGTGACGCGAACCGGAAGGTCTCGGGAGTGCGCCAGGCTCCTGCTACTGTGCGTTGCCAGTTGACCGCTCTGGGTAATTTCTAGGGGTGCGCGTGAAGGTCGCCTGCGTCGGCGGCGGGCCCGCCGGCCTGTATCTCTCGATCCTGCTGAAACGACGGGACCCGTCCCACGACATCACGGTCCACGAACGGAATCCCGAGGGCTCGACCTACGGCTGGGGCGTGACGTACTGGCGGGGACTGCTGGACAGGCTCCGTGAATACGACCCCGAGTCGGCCCGCGCCCTGGAGGAGCACTCGGTCCGCTGGAGCGAAGGCGTCGCGCACGTGCGGGACCTGGCGACCCGGCACAAAGGTGACGAGGCCTTCGGCATCGGCCGCCACCGCCTGCTGGAGATCCTCGCCGGACGAGCCCGCTCCCTCGGCGTACGGCTGGAGTTCGATCAGGGGATCACGGACCGGAACCTTCCCGCCGCCGACCTGGTCGTGGCGGCCGACGGCGTGCACAGCACGCTCCGCACCCGCCACGCGGACCACTTCGGCACGGAGGTCAGGACCGGCCTCAACCGGTACATCTGGCTCGGCACCACCAAGGTCTTCGACGCCTTCACCTTCGCGTTCGTCGAGACCGACCACGGCTGGATCTGGTGCTACGGCTACGCCTTCGACCCCGAGCGCAGCACCTGTGTCGTCGAGTGCGCGCCGCAGACATGGGCCGGCCTCGGCCTCGACGAGGCGAACGAGCCCGACGGACTGGCCCTCCTGGAGAAGCTCTTCGCCGACGTACTGGACGGCCACCCCCTCATCGGGCGCTCCTCGGCCCAGGCCGGCGCCCAGTGGCTGAACTTCCGCACGCTCACCAACCGCACCTGGCACCGCGACAACCTCGTCCTGCTCGGCGACGCGGCCCACACCACGCACTACTCCGTCGGCGCCGGCACCACCCTCGCCCTGGAGGACGCCATCGCCCTGGCCGACGCCCTCGGCGAACACTCCGCCCTGCCGCAGGCCCTCGCCCGTTACGAGCAGCAACGCAAGTCCGAGCTCCTGTCGATCCAGAGCGCGGCCCGCTACAGCGCCCAGTGGTACGAGAACCTGCCGCGCTACATCCACCTCCCCCCGGACCGGATGTTCGCCCTGCTCGGCCAGCGCCACTCACCCCTGCTGCCCTACGTCCCGCCCCAGCTGTACTACCGGATCGACCGGGCGGCCGGACAGCTGGAGGCACTGCGCAGGTTCAAGCGCTGGCTCGGACCGAAGGTGGCGCGGACCGTCCACGCGCGGGCGCTGGCGTCACGCAAGTAGCGCCGGTCACGCAAGTAGCGCCGGTCACGCAAGTGGAGCCGGTCACGCAGGTGGCGCCGCTCTACCGGAACAGCCGGTCGAGGAAGGCGTTGGCGAAGACGCGGTGCGGATCGAGGCGGTCGAGTGTGCCGGCCGCCTGCCCCCACACGCTCTCGCCGAACGAGGTGGGCACCACCGTCCCCAGCACCTCCTCGTCGCTCCACACGGCCTCGTCGGTGTACGCCCACCCCTTGGACCACTCGACCCGGGTGAGGGCGTGTCCGCCGTCGTACGTGTCCAGCAGGAACCGCTCGATCTCGCGCAGGAACATCTCGGCGTACGGCGTGCCGGGCAGCGTCAGCACGTCCAGCCACACGGCCGTGTCCCACTCGGGGTGCTCCTCGCTCGGCCGCAGCGCGGACAGCAGCGGGGCACGGGCGCCCTCCGACTCGACGTCGGCAGGGTCGTCGAGGCCGGTCACCCGGATCTCGACGGTGCCGTTGACCGGGAAGCGGCCCCGGGCCGCGTACTCCGTGAGCCGCTCCCGGTAGTAGGCGGTGAACTCGGCGACGACACGCTGCACCTGGTCCCTGGTGGTGACCACCGCGTACCCGTTCGCGGTCACGCGGAGCGTGGTGGGCTTGAGGTAGAGCAGCGTGTTCTTGGAGGGCCCCCAGATGTCGGCGGACAGCGTGGTCACGAGGCCGAGCGCCGCCGTGTCGTACTGAGCGTTGCCGAGCACCGGGGCCAGATACCAGGCCGCGTCGGAGACCATCCGCCCGGCCAGGTCCGCCACCAGGGTCGGGACGTTGTCGGAGAACGGGTAGTTGTACGGCGACGTCACGTGCCGCGAGGTGAGCGGCCGGGTGGGGGAGACGCTCCACACCTTCAGCCACGGGAACTCGGTGAAGGCGAACCAGATCGCCTCCACCCGCCCGGATTCCGCCAGGAAGCTCGCGAAGGTCCGACCGTCCTCGCCGGGTGCCGCGAACAGCTCGCCCGCCGGGATGTCCACCCGGCTCACACACCGCAGGTTGGTGTTCGCGCCCACCCGCAGCACCACCTCGATGACGAGGGCCCGCCCGAGATGGGTGAGGAGCGCGGCGCAGTCGGCCTCGTCGCGGCGGAACGTCCGCAGGACATAGGTACTGCTGTCCTCGTCCCACACCACCGCCGTCAGCGACAGCACCAGATTGCTCAGCGAGCCGTACGTGTGCCCGGCCGGCGGCCGCTCGTCCTCGGCCGGTACGGCGGTTCCGTGCGCGTCGATCGCCAGGGCGCCGCCCAGGGTGAGGTCGCCGGGTGCGGGTGCGGCCGTCACACCGAGGCCGTGCTCCTCCAGGAAGGTGAGCAGGGCCTCCAGCGTGACGCCCGTGCCGGCGCGGACGGACGAGGCGGACTCCAGGGCCAGGCCGGTGAGACGGGTGGCGGTGTCGACGAGGAGAACCCGCGCGTCCGACGCCGTCCCGTCCGGAACGGTCAGCGGCGACCAGCCGTGCGAGGAACCACGGGCGCGCACCGTCCAGCCGTGCCGCCAGGCCCAGTTGACGACGGCGACGGCCTGCTCGCCGTCCTCCGGGGCACAGGCCCACAGCCCGTCGGCGGTGATCTCGCCGACCCAGTTCCGGTACGCCGATCGGTACAGGGCGACGTCGGCCGGGAAATCCGGCAACTCCTGGGCCGCGACCACCGGATCGGCGGCCACCATGACGGGTACGACGGCCAGCGCGGCGGCGGAGCGGAGGAAGCCGCGGCGGCTCCAGGACGAGTCATCCGGCGGGAAGTTGCTTACTGAACGATCAGTCACGGGATCACGCTAGGGGGCGGTTGACACGTGCATGCCTTCCACCCCGTCCAATCACTCGTGTGGGTGAAAGACTCACCGGTGACCTGCTGGAGCGGCCGGTTCCGCGCGGGGTGGAGGCGGGTGACAGACTGACGCCATGGACGAGCGCACATTCGGTAGGTCGCAACAGCACGCATCCGTCGTCGGTCTCGGCACCTGGCAGCTGGGTGCCGACTGGGGAGACGTCGACGACAAGGAAGCCCTGACGGTTCTGGAGGCGGCGGCCGAGTCGGGGGTCACCTTCTTCGACACGGCCGACGTGTACGGCGACGGGCGCAGCGAGCAGACCATCGCCGCCTTCCTGAGCGGCCGGCCCGACCTGCACGTGCTGGTCGCGACGAAGATGGGCCGCCGCGTCGACCAGATCCCGGAGAACTACGTCCTGGACAACTTCCGGGCGTGGAACGACCGTTCCCGGCGCAACCTCGGCGTCGACCGCCTCGACCTGGTCCAGCTGCACTGCCCGCCCACGCCCGTGTACTCCACGGACGAGGTGTTCGACGCCCTGGACACGCTGGTCGAGGAGGAGCGCATCGCCGCCTACGGCGTCAGCGTGGAGACCTGCGCGGAGGCACTGACCGCGATCGCCCGGCCGGGCGTGGCGAGCGTCCAGATCATCCTGAACCCGTTCCGCATGAAGCCCCTCGCCGAGGTGCTGCCCGCGGCCCGGGAGGCCGGCGTCGGCATCATCGCCCGCGTCCCGCTCGCGTCGGGCCTGCTGTCCGGCAAGTACACCAAGGACACCGTCTTCCCCGAGAACGACCACCGCACCTACAACCGGCACGGCGAGTCCTTCGACCAGGGCGAGACCTTCTCCGGCGTGGACTACGCGACCGGCGTCGAGGCGGCCGCCGAGTTCGCCGCGCTCGCCCCCGAGGGGTACACCCCGGCCCAGTTGGCGCTGCGCTGGATCGTCCAGCAGCCCGGCGTGACCAGCGTGATCCCCGGCGCCCGCTCGCCCGAGCAGGCCCGCGCCAACGCGGCCGCCGCCAGGCTGCCGGAACTGCCCGAGGCGACACTCACCGCGATCCGCGAGCTGTACGACCGACGGATCAAGGGCCAGGTGGAAGCCCGCTGGTAGACCACTCGGCCTCCGGCCGGGTCAGGGTGTGAGGAGCAGCTGACGTTCCTGCTCCTGGTCGCCGGACGCGGTCCCCTGGTCGTGCGCGGAGAAGGCGCGGGCGAGGGTGTCGCTCGCCTTCTCGACGGCCTCCGGTGTGCCCTGCACGGTGACCGTGACCGGCGCCGACAGGTGACCGGCGCTCTCCTGAGGGGAGCCGCCCTCCCCGGCGGCGAACGTGGCCGTGTGGACGGTGGCGTTCGCGTCGGCGGGCGGCTCGTCGGGGGCGCCGAAGGCAGGCTCCAGGGCCTGTACGACCTTCTGCGCATCGGCGGTGCTGCCGCCGGAGACCGTGACAGTGAGTTCGGTGCCGGGCGTGGTCAAAGGGACTCCTCGAGTGATCGGCGTCTGGGGGCGGGGCGGGACGGCTGATGCGGGTGCACCGCACGTTCAACGGCCGCTCGTGCTCCGTGTAACCGCCCGGTGATCGCTGAAACAGCCGCCCGCCCCGGCCGGGGCCGCCCCTCAGAGGCGGCCGCCGGTCAGCCGGGTGACCGGCCCGTACGCGTGGCGCTCCGCCCGGCGGCCCGCCGCGAAGGACGCGGCGCCCAGCGCGGTCAGGCCCGCCCCGACACCCGCGGCGACGAGCTTGCGCTGGCTGAGCACCGTCCATGCCGTCTTCGCGCCGGCCGCTACCTGGCCCGAGGCCGAGACGACCGCCTGTCGGCCGACCTCGACGCTCCTGGCCGCCGTGTGCGCGGCCGCGCTGGTCGCGTCGGCCGCCCGCTGCGCGCCGGCCTTCGCGGCCGACGCCGCCTCGTCGGTCTTCGTGGCCGCCTCCCGTGCGGTCTGCGCCGCCGGGGCCGTCGCCTTGTCCGCGCTCTGCCGTGCCTTGCCCGCGGCGGCCGAGGCGGTTGCTGTCTTCTTGCTCGTGTCCTTGTCCGATTCCGTCATGGGGTCCGGATTGCCGTTCGACCGCATCGCAAACACGTTCCGTCACGGACGTTTCCTCCGCGGCCGCCACCGGTCAGAAACGCGCGAAACAGGGAACCCGGTGCACAGGAGCCAAGCGGGGTTCGATCGGTCAGGGAGGAAGCTTGTCCGCCACGGGAAGCGCAGCAGACACGAGCAACACCGGGCGCAACGAGACCGAGGAGGAGAGAGCCGACCGGAAGTGGGCGGAGCTCATCCAGGAGGTCAGGGTCGCCCAGACGGGCGTGCAGATCCTCTTCGGCTTCCTGCTCACCGTCGTGTTCACCCCGAGGTACGTGGATCTCACGAGCACGGACAAGAACATCTACATCGTCACGGTCGTCCTGGGCGCCGCCGCCACCGGCGCGCTGATCGGCCCGGTGTCCCTGCACCGCCTGGTGTCGGGGCGCAGGGTCAAACCGCAGGCGGTGGAGTGGGCCTCCCGGCTGACCTTCGTCGGCCTCGTGCTGCTGCTCGCCACCATGACGGCCGCCCTCCTGCTGATCCTCCGGGTCGCGACCCACGACGGATACGTGCCCTGGCTGGTCGCGGGAGTGGTCGCCTGGTACCTGCTGTGCTGGTTCGTCGTACCGATGCTGACGCGCCGCCGCCACACGACGAAGTGACGGCGGCCGACGCGTGCGCCCGGATCAGCTCCCCGCGATGACGTCCTGCAGGAAGTCGTCGATCCGCACCTCTTCCCGCCCCGGCGCCACCACCTCGTGGGTCTCCCGCAGGAAGGTCGCGAGCGCCGGAGCCCAGGCGAAGACCACCGCACGCTGGCGGCCTCCGTCGGGGCGGGCGTCTCCGAGGAACTCAAGGCACAGTTCCTCCCACACCCCGGTGGAGACGGGACGCATGCGCACATCACCGACCCCGACCGGGCGGCCCAGTCCGTCCATGAGCATCTCCCGGTCCAGCCGCCACCGCGCCAGCACCCGGCCGTCATGGCTGAACACCACGGTGACGGCGAACGGGTCCGCCGCGTCGTAGCTCAGATGCGCGAGCACCGGGAAGCGGTCCGTGCCGCCCGCCTGGAGCTGCACGACGAGCGTCTTGTGCACGAAGGAGTTCACGAGAGGGCCTCCGGAAGGAACAGTCGTAGAGCCCTCTAGTACCCCCGTCCTGCACAAGATGCTCAGCCTTCCGGGTGATTCCCGCGCGACCCGCGCAGGGCCGTGATGCAGGTGGCGATGGCGCTCTGGAGATCCTCCAGGCGCTGGACCATGTCGTCCTCGTAGAACTCCTGGGCGTCGTCGAAGGTGAGCTCCTCGAACACCTTCGTGGCCCTCTGCAGGCTGCTGTAGAACTTCGTCCGCCGTTCCTGGACGCGCAGTTCGGGATCGGCCTCCACGGCCTCGACGACGAGCGACTTCATGGTGTCGTACGCCTCGGTCGCCCACTCGCCGGTGTCCTCGTCCTCCTCCAGCTCGTCGAGGAGCGACAGATGCCGTTCGGCCTCCTGGCGGAGGTCGACGGGCGCGTCGATCGTCTGTCCGGCGGGGGTCTTGACCTGGCCGGACTCGGCGATCTGGCGCACGTACCCGATCCGGTCGGCCGCCCGGCTCTCGGTGGCGACGGCCTTCTTCAGGTCGTCGGTGCGTACGACGTCACGCGCCAACTCGGCCTGGAGTTCCGGGTCCTCCCGCAGCCGGTCCAGTAGCGCGCTGCGGGCCGCGCGGGCGGTGGAGGGGTCGGCGAGGATCGCGGCGCGCAGCGCGGTCGGGTTCTCGGCGACCTCCAGCGCCTTGGTCGGGCGAATGCCCTCGGCCTCGGCGGCCTCCGCGATGGCGGTGCCGCGCTCGGAGGTGGCGCTGGAGCGGGAGACGTAGTAGCCGAGCCACACGTCGGCGTCCGGCAGTTCGACCTCCTGGCCCGGCGCCAGCGCCTCGAAGTGCGGGACGAGACCGTCGTCGGCGGCCCGGTCCCACGCCTTGTAGTAGCGCATGACACGCTCGGGCGAGCAGCCGGCGAGTTCGGCGAACTCCTTCGCCGACACCTTCGGCGTCTCGTCCGCGCTCTGGCCGCCGGGGCGCACGCTGCGCGCCACCATCAGGCCGAAGGCCCAGCCTCCGGTCCGCGCGTAGACGCCGAACTCGCGGGCGTCCCGCGCCACGAGGTCGGACAGGGGCACGGGGGACGTCTCGGACGGGACGATCGCAAGGGTCACGGGTGATTCTCCTGGGCAGGCTGGTCGGACCGCACAATGTGCAGCTCGGAAGCCTATTGCACTCCCCGGTGCCGCCCGGTGGCCCAGGCCCGGTCAATCGAACGCGTCGTGCAGCGCCGGCAGCAGGGTCTTCTCCGCCCAGTCGAGATACGCGGGCTGCGACTCCCCGCCGATCTGCACCAGCGCGATCTCGGTGAAACCGGCCTCCGCGTAAGGGCGTACCGCCTCGACGAAGTCCTCGGGATCGTCGCCGCACGGGATGGACGCGGCGACGTCGTCGGGCGTGACGAACTGCGTGGCCGACTCGAACGAATCGGGGTGCGGCAACTCGGAGTTGACCTTCCAGCCGTTGCCGAACCAGCGGAACTGGGAGTGGGCGCGCTTGACGGCCGCGTCCCGGTCCGGGTCGTGGCAGACCGGCAGCTGGCCCACGCGCGGCTTGCCCGCGCCGCCGTGCCGGTCGAAGGCGTCGAGCAGCCCCGCCTCGGGCTCGGTGGCGATGACCAGGTCGGCCAGCCGGCCCGCGAGGGAGCAGGACTGCTCGCCGGAGACGGCGATGCCGATCGGCGGCGGCTGGTCGGGCAGGTCCCACAGCCGGGCCGACTCGACGTCGAAGTGCGGCCCGCGGTGGTTCACATGGCCGCCCCCGAAGAGCGCGCGGATGATCTCCACCGCCTCTTCGAGCATCTCGTGCCGCACGTCGACGGACGGCCAACCGCCGCCCACCACATGCTCGTTGAGGTTCTCGCCCGAGCCGAGCCCCAGCCGGAACCGGCCCTGCGACAGCAACTGCATCGTCGCGGCCTTCTGCGCCACCACCGCCGGGTGGTAGCGGACGGTGGGACACGTGACGTACGTCATCAGCGGAATGCGCGAGGTCGCCTGGGCGGCGGCCCCCAGCACACTCCACGCGTACGGCGAGTGACCCTGCGAACGCAGCCACGGAAAGTAGTGGTCCGAGGTCACCGAGAAGTCGTAGCCCGCCTCCTCGGCCCGCACCACATGGTCGACGAGCTCGCGGGGGCCGGCCTGCTCGGTCATCATCGTGTAGCCGATTTGCACCATAAGGGCTGGGTCCCCGGTGAGCGGCAGGGAAAACGGTCCGATCGCGGCCTCTCGATCACGGCGGGGGATCGGGAGAGGATGCCCGCATGAGTACTCGCCGTCAGCCCCTTCGCCCCTTGCCCACGAGTACCCCCGCCGCCCAGGGCGTCGACGCGTCGGGTGTGCACGCCTTTCTCGACGCCCTCGAAGCCGCCCCGGGCATCGAGCCGCACAGCCTGATGATCCTGCGCCACGATCACGTGGTGGCGTCCGGCTGGTGGGCGCCGTACACCCCGGACCGTCTGCACCTCCTGTACTCCCTCAGCAAGAGCTTCACGGCGACGGCCGCGGGCCTCGCGGTCGCCGAGGGGCTGATCGGGCTGGACGATCCGGTGATCTCGTACTTCCCGGAGCTCGACGCCGACATCACCGACCCGCGCAGCCGCGCGATGCTCGTACGGCATGTGGCGTCCATGTCCAGCGGCCACCTCGACGAGACCTACGAGCGAGCGCACGCACTCGACCCGGACGAACTGGTCCGCGGCTTCCTGCTGCTGCCGCCGGACCGGGATCCGGGGACCGTCTTCGCCTACAACCAGCCCACCACGTACACGCTCGCCGCGATCCTCGAGCGTGTCACCGGTCAGCCGCTGACCGAGTACCTGCGGCCGCGGCTGCTGGATCCGCTGGGCATCGGCGAGGTGGCGTGGACGCGGGACCGGGCGGGCCGCGAACTGGGCTTCAGCGGGCTGCACGCCACCACCGACGCGATCGCCCGGTTCGGCCTGCTGTACCTGCGGGACGGGATGTGGGAGGGCGAGCGGCTGCTGCCCGAGGGGTGGGCGGCCGAGGCGAGCCGCGTGCACATCGCGAACGCCGACGGTACGCCCGAGGGCGCGTTGTCGGACTGGCAGCAGGGCTACGGCTTCCAGTTCTGGACGTCCCGGCACGGTTACCGGGGTGACGGCGCGTACGGGCAGTACTGCCTGGTGTTGCCCGAGCACGACGTGGTGGTCGCGATGACGTCGGCGACCGAGGACATGCAGGAGATCCTGAACCTGGCCTGGGAGCATCTCTTGCCCGCCTTCGGGCCCGGAGGGCGGCGGACGTTGTCCGGCAGGCAGGAGGAGGACACGGCCCTGGCCGAGCGGTTCGCCCGGCTCGCGCTGCCGCCGGCGCCGGGCAAGCCGGCACCGCCGGATCGGGCGGAGACCTGGTCCGGCGCCGAGTTCGCCCCCGACGACAGCGCACGCGAGACCCTGCGTGCGCTGACCGGGGTGCGGGTGTCGACGGACGGGGAGGGCTGGCGCCTGACGCTCGTCGAGGACGGCCACGGGCTGGAACTGCCGCTCGGGCAAGGCGGTTGGACTGTCACCGAGGAGCCGGTTCCCGTCGCGGCCGGCGGGGGATGGGCCGACGCGGACACCCTCGTCGCCGACCTGGCCTTCCTGGAGACACCGCACCACCTGGTGGTGACGTGCTCCCTCACGGACCGGACCTTCACGGCACGGTGGAGCACGGAGCCGCTGCACGGAGGGCGGCTCCACTCGATGAAGGCCCCCCGCGGATCAGTCTGAGGGCTGCCGGAACGTTCTCAGGAAGGTGTCCAGCGCCTCCCGGTTCGCGCTGTCGTCCCAGTCCGCGGCCGGGGTCGTCCAGCGCAGCGAGTAGCCGCTGCCTCCTCCGATGAGGAAGCCGCGGCCGAACGTGCGCACGCGGGTGCCCTCGACGTCGGCGAGCCACTCCATGTCGGCGGCCTCGCGCCCCTGGTACGTCGTCGCGCGGATCTCGCCGATCCGCCGGTAGTCGCCCGACGTCTTGAGATCCGGCTCGACGTCGTCCCGCCAGACGGCGACGGCGTCGTCGCCCACCCGTTCGCTGTAGGTGACGGCGAGCGTGCGCGGGTCGTCCTTCGCACCGAGGACCACGCGGTACGCCAGGTCGGCCATACGCGTGGTGCTCAGCGGCTTCCAGCCCTCGGGGAGGGCCACGGAGAAGCCCTCGGGGGAGTGGTAGACGCGGTATCCGGGGGGCAACGCGTTGCCCGAGGGGGTCGCCGTCGGTGTTGGTGTTGGGGTAGGTGTCGGCGTGGGAGTGGGGGTGGGTGTGGGGGGCGCCGTGGTGGGTGACGGAGTCTGCGGGGGCCGGGAGGTCTGTCCGTCGGCGCGGTCGCCGGGCGCGACGGCCGAGGCGGAGGGGGCCGGAGCGGAGGGCGCGTCGCTCGCGGAGGTACTGGTGCCCGGCAGCTGACGGGTCACGGCCAGGACGGCGACGGCGACCGTGACGACGGCCAGGGCGGTTCCGGCGACCATGGTGCGCCTGCTCCACCCCGGGCCCGCCGCGTACATTCCTCGCAACCGGGGGCGAGGCATCGGACTCAGGGTCATGTCCGGGTCGTCGTCGAGCACCCGGACGAGCGCCTCGCGGACCACCGGACGGGTCAGCCGTTCCCGGGAGTTCTTGCGCAGCAGCCCCTGCACGGTCTGGGTGAGCGGACCGGTCCGCAGCGGCGAACGCAGCGGCAACCGGTCCACGCCCTTCAGGGTGGCCTCGGGCCGGTCCCGGTCACGGAAGGGCGGACGGCCCTCGATCATCGTGTAGAGGATCGCGCCCAGCGCCCACAGGTCCGCGGCCGGCCCGATGCGCTCGTCACGGGCCTGCTCGGGGGAGGCGTACGACGGCACGGCGACCCGGGGCGCGAGGGTCGCGCCGGCGAGGCCGAAGCCGGTGACGACGACCGTGCCTCCCTCCTGTACGAACACCTGGCCGGGGCTGAGTTCGCCGTGCGTGATGCCCTCGCCGTGGGCCGCCTCCAGCACGTCGAGCAACTCGAGACCGATGCGTGCCGCCCGCACGTAGCTGAACGTGCCCTGTCGGCCGATCACTTCGCCCAACGGGATGCCGTCGATGCATTCGGTGACGGTCCACAGGGTGTCGGACTCCACGACGGCGTCGACGACCGGGGCGACCCGGCCGGGGCACAGCAGCCCCATGGTCTCCGACATACGGATGACCCGCGCGGTGGCCCGGCGCGCGCTGTCGCCGTCCGGGTCGGCCGGCAGCCCGATCTGGGTGAGCAGGCACGGCCGTTCCACCTGGATGTCCTCGCCGTACCAGCAGATGCGGTTCGTTTCGCGGTGGAGGATCTCCAACAGCCGGTACCTTCCGGCGACCAACTCTTGTGTGGAGACGTGCGCCTTGACCATGGTCATCCCTCGCTGAACCGCTGGCTCTCACCTTTCACACAGGTACGGCGCCCGCGGCGGAAAGTGTTCAATGAATCCTCAACTGAGGGGCGTCTCTTTTCTTTTGTTCACCTGCTGTACGACAGGTCAGGGGGAACTGTCCGACGAACGACCGGAGTTGCTCGTATCAGAGCAGTCCGAACCGCTCCGACCAGGCCAGTACGTCACCGGTCGTCGCGTTGCCCCCGCACACCACGAGTCCCAGTCGGGCACCCTCGCCGACCCGTTCCAGGACCTGCCGGGTCGCGGGAAGCAGGCAGCCGGCGGCGGGTTCGGCCCACACCTTGGCGTGGTCGGCGAGGTCGAGCGAACCCCGCACAGCCTCCCGGTCCGGGACCACGAGCACCTCGGTCACCAGCGCGGACACATGGTCGTAGGTCAGTTGCGACACGGAGGGCGCGCTCAGCGTGGACACGACCGACGACAGCGGGACCGGTACCGGGCCGCCCGCCGCCAGGGCCCGGGACATCGCCTCGGCGCCCTCGGTCTCCACACCCCAGATCCGCAGGCCCGGACGGCGGGCGCGCAACGCGGCCGCGACACCGGCGATCAGCCCGCCGCCGCCCACGCTCACCAGCACGTCGGTGAGCTCGTCGGCGTCCTCGGCGAACTCCAGCCCGACGGTGCCCTGTCCGGCGACCACCACGGGGTCGTCGAACGGGTGCACCAGGGTCAGCCCCTCGTCCCGCAGCCGTGTCACGAGTGAGAACGCGCCGTCCATGTCGTCGGTCAGCCGCACCGACGCGCCCGCCTCCCGCACGATCTCGACGGAACGGGCGGGCGCCGAACGCGGCATGACGACCGTGGCCTTCACGTCGAGGGCCGCCGCCATGACCGCGAGGGCGATCCCGTGGTTGCCGCCGCTGACCGCCACGACCCCGGCGGCCCGCTCGGCCCCACTCAGCGCGAGCAGCCTGGCCGTCGCCCCACGCGCCTTGAACGAGCCGGTGCGCTGGAGCAGTTCGAGCTTCGCCGTGACGGGGACACCGAGCAGCCCGGACAGGCCGGGGCTCGGCACCGTCGGGGTACGTACCACGTGTCCGGCGATGCGCTCGGCCGCGTTCTCGATGTCCGTGATCCCGATCAAGGCAGTCGTCCTCCCGGCACGGGGCGCTGATCCACGCCGACTCGCACCCTGGCGTGCGGTGCGGCGCGGGTCAACCCGCTCTCAGAGGTCCCGCCGTACCAGGAAGGCCAGCAGCGACCTCAGGTCGTCGGCGGCTCCTCCCGCGATCGGCACGTCGGCGAGGGCCGACTCGACGGCGGTGACATGACGGTGTGCCTCGGCCAGCGCCGCCTCCCGGCCGCCGGCCTCGTCGATCAGCACGGCCGCCTCCGCGGGATCCCCGGCGGACTCCAGGAGAGCGGCGAGTCGTCCGGCCCCGGGGGACGCCGAGTCGAGAGCCGCCAGTACCGGGAGGGTTTTCTTGCCCTCCCGCAGATCGCCGTGGACGGGCTTGCCGGTGACGGCCGGGTCGCCCCAGATCCCCAGCACGTCGTCGACGACCTGGAAGGCGATCCCGAGATGCCGTCCGGCCCGGTCGAGGGCGGTGACCGCGGCGGGTGGCGCTCCGCCGAGCAGGGCGCCCAGCGCGGCCGCACAGCCCAGCAGCGCGCCGGTCTTCTGCTCGGCCATCGCGCGGTACTCGCCCGGCCGCACCCGGCGCGGCCCCGTCCACGGACGTGCGGCGAACAGCAGGTCGTCGGCCTGCCCGCGCACCAGATCCCCCAGCGCCACGGACAGCAGGCGCAGGGCCTCGGGGCCGCCCGTCGGCGTCACGGCGAGCGTCTCGACGGCCAGGGCGAACAGCGCGTCGCCCGCGAGGACCGCCGGACCCGTCCCGTACGCCTTCCACACGGTCGGGCGGCGGCGCCGGGCCGCGTCGCCGTCCATGATGTCGTCGTGCAGCAGGGAGAAGGTGTGCACCAGCTCCACCGCGACCGCCGCCGGCACCCCGGCCCGCCCGGGCGCACCGGCCGCCTCGGCACCGAGCACGGCGAGGGCCTGCCGCAGCCCCTTGCCGCCGGACGCGACGGCGGGCCTGCCGCCGACCTCGCACCAGCCGAACGAGTACGCGGCCATCTCGCCGACCCACGGATGCATCCGCCCGACGGCCTCCCGCAGCGCGGGCCGCACCAACGCGCGGCAACGGTCCAGGACTTCGGGTGCGGCGACGGCCGACGTCAGCGCCGTCACCGTACGACCTCCGCCCGCGGACCGGACTCTTCCTGAGCCCGTGGACCGGACTCGTCCCGAGCCCGCAGACCGGACTCCTCCTGAGCCCGCAGACCGAACTCCTCCTGCGCCCGCGCCACCATCTCCCGCGCGTGCCGCAGACCTGTCCGCTCCAACGTGTGGGCAAGGTCCGCCAGTTCGGCCGCGGTCTCGGCGCGGTCGCGGCCCAGCCGGGCCAGGGACTTGGCCAGCCCGAGCCGGGCCAGCGCCTCCCCGCGCGGCTCGCTCATGGCGCGGAACTCCGTCAACGCCTGCTCGTACAGGTCCCGGGCCTCGGCATGACGCCCGGCGCGATAGAGGACGTTGCCGCGCATCTTGTGGTTGTAGGCCAGCGCGCTGGTCAGCTTCATCGTGCGGCACGTGGTCTCCGCCTCGGCCAGCAGGGCGAGCGCCCGCTCGGTGTCGCCGTCGCGCACGGAGACGACGTCGGCGAGCCCGCGCAGCGCCCAGGCATGCCCCCGCCGGTCGTCGGCGCGTGCGGCGATGCCGGCGGCCTCCTCGAACATCGCGTACGCCGTGTCGTACGCGCCGGTGTTGCGGTGCATCTGCGCGATGCCCTCCAGCGCCCACACCGTGTGCCGCGCCTCGCCGCGCCGACGGGCCTCGGCGAGCAGTTGCTCGTGCAGTTCGCCGACGGCCTCGTAGTCGCCCTGGATGCGGCCGGTCTCGGCCAGCCCCGCCAGCGAGTAGCCGCGGACGACGATGTCCCCGCCGCGCTCGCCCAGTTCGGCCGCGAGCCGAAGCAGCCGTCGGGCCAGCGCCAGGGCGCCACGCTGCCGGGCCAGGGTGCCGCCGCTCCACAGGGCCCAGGCCATCGCCGCGATGTCCCCGGCGGCGCGGGCCGCACGGTAACTGGCCTTCCACGCCTGGTCCGCCTCCCCGATGCGGCCGAGCCGGCGGTGCGCCTCGGCGACCGCGAGCCCGGAGCGTGCCGCTTCCCCGTGCTGCCCGGCCCGCTCGGCCGCCCTCAACTGCTCGGTGCCGGCGGCCAGTACGTCGGTCAGCGAGGAGTTCACGGACAGGGTGGTGAGGGCGCCCTGGTACTCCGGGGCGGATGCCTTGCCGTACATGCATGCCTTTCGGTCCGTATGCACACCATCTCTACACTGCGTGTATACATGGCGTGTATAGTGCGTCGGAAATCAGCCCCGGCCCGAGGGCCAGGGCTTGGTCTGCTGCCGATCAAGACGCGGGCGGAGCCGAACGGGTTGCCCGTGAGGCGCAGATCACTTCATGGGGCCTCAGTGCTGCTGGGGCTTCTGGGGCGTGACCTCGCTCGGCCGGACGACGACATGTCCCTGGCCCTGCAGCATCAGCTGCACGGCCTCGCCGGAACCGCCGCGCAGCATCGACCCGATGGACTGCGAACGGTGCAGCGAGGTTCCCAGGCCCGCCGTCCAGCCGACGACCGCGTCCGTGTCGACGTACACCGGGTACTGCGGCGAGACCGGAATGACCAGCGGGTCGCCGTCGCACACCAGGCCCAGCTTGCCCTGCCCGGTGAACACGCTGTTGAACAGGCCGCCACCGGTGATGCCGGCGCCCTTCACCGTGGCGATCCGGTACGACAACGTGGCGTCGAAGCACAGCACGTTGCGGCCGTTGACGGTGAACTCGTCGCCTGGGTCGACCTCGACGACGAAGCAGTTCTGCGCCTCGTGCGCGAACCAGGCCTCGCCCTGTCCGCGTACCGCCATGAGGGGGAGTCCCTCACCGGTGACCGCGCGCTTGAGCATGCCGCCCACGCCCTGGCCCTTGCGCTCGAACTGGAGATTGCCGCGGTAGGCGACCATCGCCCCCTGGCGGGCGAGCATCTCGCCGTGCACCGCGTACTTGATGCATTTGGAGTTCTCGACCGTCATGCCCGGCGCGGAGGCCGGCTGCACCATGTGCTCGCTGGAAAACAGGTCACCCTTCATGGAGGCATCCTGTCCCGGAGGGATGCCTTCCGCCAAGATCGTGGGTCGGGACGCTTTCTCAAGTGCCGCCGTCTCGGGCAGGGCTGTGCCGGGCAGGCCTGCCTCAGGCGCCGAACAGCTGTGTCCAGTACGTGCCCGCAGGGCCGCCGCCCGCGAAGCCGACCCCGATGTGGGTGAAGGTGGACTTGAGGATGTTGGCACGGTGGCCCGGGCTGTTCATCCAGCCCTCCACGACCTCGGCGGGGGAGCGCTGGCCGCAGGCGATGTTCTCGCCGATCGAACGCCGGGTGGAGCCCGCGGCGGCGGCCCGGTCCCAGGGCTGGGTGCCCTCGGGCGAGGTGTGGGAGTAGAAGGCGCGGGCCGCCATGTCCGTGCTGTACGCCTGCGCGGCGGTGGCCAGCAGCGGATCCACCGCGAGGGGCGGCAACCCGGACCGGGCGCGCTGCCGGTTGGTGAGGTCGACGACGTCGGCCTGTGCCCGCGCCAGGTCGGCGGGCGTGAGGGGCCTTGCCCAGAGCGCGGTCCAGAACATGTCGCCGGAGCGGGTGTCGGTGACGTGTGCCAGGCCGACGTGGGTGAACGCCGGGTCGTGCAGGGTGTGCCGGGGCTGTTCGGTGCGCAGGCAGTACGCGACGAACTCGGCGGGCGTGCGCGGGCCGGAGACCAGGTGCTCGCCGACGGTGACATACGCGTATCCGGCGGCGGCGACGCGCTGGTGGACAAAGACCCCGTCCGCGCCCTCGACGCCGAGCCGCCCCGCCGAGGCCATGGCGGATGCGTGGGCGTGCGCCGCGGCGGCCAGCCGTGCGTCGAGGGCGACCGGCGGTGCACCGACGGCGGTCCGGGCGGAGTTGACCAGGCCGAGGAAGCCCTCGGCGTCGGAGGACGGTGGTATCGGCCGGGTCACGGAAGGGGCGAGCGGTGCCGGGCGGGCGAGGGACGGTGCGCTGGGAGCAGGGCGTGACGGAGAGGGGGTCTTCGGCGCCGGCCGGGTGGTCGGGAAGGAGGCGGACGGCAGGGGGCGGGTCGGCGCCGGCGTGTCCTGAACGACGTCCACTCCGAAGTCGCGGGCCAGGCCCGCCAGGCCGTCGGCATACCCCTGCCCCAGGGCCCGCAGCTTCCAGCCGTCGCCGCGTCGGTAGATCTCCGCGAGGAGCAGGACGGTCTCCTGCCGCGGGCGTTGCGGGGCGAACCGGGCGAGGGGCCGGCCGCTCGCGTTGGTGACGTGCAGGGTGGGGGCGGGCAGTCGGCCCAGGGGAGTGCCGGGATCGGCGGGGCTGACGACCACCGTGACCCGGGTGGCGCCGGCGCGCAGCCGCGACGGGTCGACGACCAGTGTGTCGCCGTGCAGCCGGGCGCCCGGAGCGCCCGGCTGGTTGTAGAAGACGAAGTCGTCGTCGCCCCGGACCTTGCCGCCGTCGTCCGTGATGAGCGCGGACACGTCGAACGGGCCGGGCACCCGGACGGTCACGGCACCGCCCGGGAGGGGCAGATTGCCCCCGGGGACCAACTCGCTCATCGTGCCGCCCTGATGTCGTCGTCCGGGACCCCTCGGGGTCGTCCGGACAACGTGCGTCAGCGCGTGAGCGTTCCCCGCCCGCCCGGTCCGCGGTCAGTCCAGGGCGGTCCCCGGAGCGATGTCCTCGTGTCGTTCGACGGGCGTGGTCACACCGCGAGTCGCCTTCGTCCGCTTGCCGCAGAACGCGGACTCCAGCGTGCCCAGCATCGTGTTGAGGACCGTGCCGTTGTTGGAGGTGTTGGCGAGTGCGCTGAGGCTGCGTCCACCGTCCTTCGAGGTGAAGGCGTACGTGTAGTAGCCCTGGACGGCACCTGTATGGCCGTACACCGACACGCCGCACGAGAGGGTGCGGCGGCGCAGCCCGAGTCCGTACGCCTGTGAAGTGCCCGCCGACACCCACCGCTGCATCTGCGCCAGTTGCGCGGCTGAGGTCAGCCGGCCGCGGAGCAGCGCCGTGAGGAAGGTGTTGACGTCCCGGGTGCTGGAGATGAGCGCGCCTGCGCTCTGTGCCCAGGACGCCGTCTGCCGGGTGGCGTCGACCGGTGCGGCGCCGGCCTGGTCCGGGGTGAGGTAGCCGCGGGCGTGGCGGCCGGGGATGTCCGTGCCGGGGTGCACATAGAAGGTGTCGCGCAGCTTCAGCGGTTCGATGATCCGGTTCTGGTACTCGGTCCGCAAGGAGTGGCCGGTCAGCTTCCTGACGAGCATCCCCGCGATGACGAAGTTGGTGTTGGAGTACGAGTAGACGGCGCCCGGCGCGTGGGTCCGAGGCCGGCGCAGCGACCGGTCCACCAGCTGGCGGAGTGTGAAGACCTTCGTGCGGACCGCCTCGAACCCCGGGACCGTCCCCGCGAACATCTCGTTCGTGTAGTCGTACAGCCCGCTGCGATGGCTCAGCACGTGCCGCACCGTGATCCGGCCGTCGGGCAGCAGCCCCGGCAGATAGTGATTGACCGACGAGTCGAGGTTCAGCTTCTTCTCGTCGACCAGTTGCAGCAGCACCGTCGCGGTGAAGACCTTGGTGACGCTGCCGATGCGGAAGCGGTCGGCGTTGTCGATGGCCCGCCGTGTCGTCCGGTCGGCGACGCCCGTGGCGGCCAGGTGGACCGTCCCGGCGTCGTCGATCCGGGCCATCGCGCCGGGCGCGCCCTGCTTCAGCGCCGCGCCCAGGACGCTGCGCAGACCGGTGAGGTCGGGCTTCGGCAGCGCGTCGGCCGAGGCGGTACCGGCCTCGGAGGCCGTCGATTCCCGGGGTGCGGCATGTGCGGGAACCGCCAGCAGGGACAGTAGAACCGCCCCCACCGCCGTGCCCCTGCGCACCGTTGCTGATGCCATGTGACTGCTCTCCTGTTCCTGTCGGCGAGTCACATACGCACAGGGGACACACGGTTGGTCACTCGGTGATCACTGCGCGATGTGGATTCGCGCAGTATTGCTGCTGAAGTGCCTGAAATCGACCATTTCGCGCTAGGTCCAGCGTCGTTCCACCTGCTCGGACACGGAGAACACGGCATCGCAGGACGGGCAGCGGGCCTCGCCGAACACGTGGGTCAGTGCCTGGGCGACCTGGGTCCGGCCCGCTTCGGCCGCCGCCCGATACAGCCGGGCCCCGATGCCCTCCAGTCGGTCCGGGACCGCCGGTACGAGCTCGGCCCGGCCCTCCTCGCCCACGGCGTCGGAGCCGACGTAGTCACCGGACGAGGTGAAGGTCCCGTACGAGCCGAAGGCGACGAAGAGGCCGCCCTCGCATGCCGGGCAGTCGAGTTCGTACTCCTCGTCGCACACCCCCTCCAGCTCCCGCGACCACACGGCAACGCCCTCGAAGGCGAGGACCGACTGCAGCAGGTAGACGAACGAGCTCTCGTCCACGGCGGGGTCAAAGAGCAGGCCGCGTGCGACGCCGAGCAGCTCGCCGATCTCCCGTGCGAACCGGGCCCGGCGGGCCTCGTCCGGGCCGGACGCGATCAGCCCCGCCATGAGCACCGCCTGTATCGGCTCGCCCGGCGCGCGGCCCAGCGCGATGTCCCTGAGGACGGGCATCGCCATCCAGCTCGCCTCGTACACGTCCCCCTGGTGGCACAGCGCAGACCAGAGGTCGTTCCACACGGCGTCGTCCTCCGTGCCGCCGAGGCGGGCGAAGAGGGCCGGAATGTCCTCGGCGGAGCCGTAGGCATGGGTCAGCTCGTGCCAATGGGGTGTCGTCACAAGGCGATTGTGCCGTGGGGCACCGACAGTCAGGCGTCCCGCGAATTCCGCTTCTTTTATTGACGACGGAAAAGAACCCCTCTAGGTTCCCGGCCATGCGCCACACTCACCGGGCCGAGACGTTCCCCGTCAACACCCCGGCCGCCGCACAGATCTTCACCACCGTCCTGTCCCAAGGCCCCCTCACCCGCCTGGAGGTGGCCCGACGGGCCGGACTGTCAGCGGCCGCCGTCACCAAGGCCGTCCGGCCCCTGATCGAGGACGGATACCTGGTGGAGGACGCCGCCGAGGAGGCGCGGCCCGCACTCGGGCGGCCCGCGACCCTGGTGCGGGTCGACGGCGGGCGGGCGCTCTTCCTCGGGATCAAGGTGACCGGCGACGAGATCATCGGCGTGCTCACCGACCTGTGCTGCCGGATCCGCGCCGCCCGCCACGTACCGCTGACGGACCGTGACCTCAAGGTGGTGCTGGCCGCGACCGCGGACGTGGTCCAGGAACTGCTGGCCGACGCGGACGGCTCCGGCGCGGGAGTCCTGGGTCTCGGCATCGCCGTCTCCGGCGACGTCGACCGCGCCGCGGGAGTCGTCCGCTACTCGCCCTTCCTGGAGTGGCGCGACGTCCCGCTCGCCGAACTCGCCGCCACGACCACCGGGTTGCCGGTGACGGTCGACAACGACGTGCGCGCCCTGACCGTCGCCGAGCAGTGGTTCGGCGCGGGCGCGGGTCTGTCCGACTTCGCCGTGGTCACGGTCGGAGCCGGCATCGGCTGCGGCCTCGTCGTGCACGGCCGGGTGGTCGCCGGTGCGCATGGCGTGGCGGGCGAGATCGGCCATGTGACAGTCGACCCGTCCGGACCCTCGTGCCACTGCGGCAACCGCGGCTGCGTGGAGGCGATCGCGGGGGACGCCGCCATCCTCCGCCGGATCCGTGAGACCACGGGCGTCGACGTCGCCGACACGGCGGAGGCCGTACGGCTCGCCCGCCGCGGGGTTCCCGGAGCCCGCGAGGCGTACGCGCGCGCGGGCGAGGCGATCGGCCGCGGCATCGCCACCGTGGCCAACCTCCTCGGCCCCGAGCGCGTGATCATCTCCGGCGAGGGTCTGGCCGCCCACGACCTGTTCGCCGAGCAGATCCGCGACGCCTTCGCCGCGGCCGCCTTCGGCTCCGCCGCGCAGTGCGACGTACAGACCCGCCCGCTGCCCTTCGAGGAGTGGGCCCGCGGGGCCGCGGCCACCGCGATCCAGTCCTTCATCCGAGCCGACACCTAGCCACCGCCCCGCACCCGCCGAACCGACCCCAGGAGGTACGACCCATGCGGTCATCCTCGTACTCCGTCATGCCCGCACGCGCCCTGAGAGCCGTGCTGGTGCTCGCCCTCACCGCAGCCGCCGCGCCGGCGGCCCACGCGGACACCGCCCCGGCCCCTGCCCTCGCGGCCAAGCCCTACATGGGCTGGTCCAGTTGGAGCATGCAGTCGTCCAAGTACCCCGGCCTCAACCCGGACGGCGACTACAGCTACCTGACCGAGGAGAACGTCCTCAAGCAGACCGACGCCATGGCCGCCAGGCTGAAGAAGTACGGCTACGAGTACGTCAACATCGACGCCGGCTGGTGGCGCGACACCACCTGGAAGCCCGAGTTCGACGAGTACGGGCGCCAGAAGGCCGACCCGGCCCGCTTCCCCGGCGGAATGAAGACGGTCGCCGACCGCATCCACGCCAAGGGCCTCAAGGCCGGCATCTACCTGCCCGCCGGCCTGGAGAAGGAGGCGTACGGCGCCGGCAAGGTCCCGGTTCGGAACGCCGAGGGCTGCACGACCGCCGACATCGTCTACGGCGACCTGCGCACCACCAACGGCTGGGACAGCTCGTACAAACTCGACTTCTCCCGCCCCTGCAGCCAGAAGTACATCGACTCCCAGGCGCAGCTCATCGCCGACTGGGGCTACGACTTCCTCAAGCTCGACGGCGTCGGCCCCGGCTCCGGAAAGAGCGGCGACCAGTACGACAACGTTGCCGACGTGGCCGCCTGGAACAAGGCGATCGCCGCCACCGGCCGCACCATCCACCTGGAACTGTCCTGGTCGCTCGACATCGGCCATGCCGCCGACTGGAAGAAGTACTCCAACGGCTGGCGCATCGACACCGACGTCGAGTGCTACTGCAACACCCTCGTCAGCTGGGAGAACTCCGTCGACGACCGCTGGGACGACGCCCCCGCCTGGACCCGGCACGCCGGACCCGGCGGCTGGAACGACCTCGACTCCCTCGACGTCGGCAACGGCGAGATGGACGGCCTCACCAAGGCCGAGCGGCAGAGCTACGCCACCTTGTGGGCCATCGCCAAGTCCCCCCTCTACACCGGCGACGACCTCACCCGCCTCGACTCCTACGGCCTGTCCCTGCTGACCAACCGCGAGGTCATCGCCGTCAACCAGGGCGAGACCCCGCCCGCACGCCCCGTCACCCCCTCCGACCCCCAGCAGGTGTGGGCCGCGAGGAACCCCGACGGCACCTACACCGTCGCACTCTTCAACCTCGCCGACGCGCCCGCCGCCGTCACCGCCGACTGGTCCACCCTCGGCTTCACCGGCAAGGCGGCCGTCCGGGACCTCTGGAACCACGAGAACCTCGGCACGTACAGGAACAAGGTCACCCAGGCCCTCCCCGCCCACGGCTCCCGGCTCTTCACCGTCACCTCGTACGGCAGCGCGCTCACCACGACCGCCCACGAGGCCGAGTCCCCGGCGAACACCCTCGGCGGCAACGCCTCCCTCGCCGACTGTTCCGCGTGCTCCGGCGGGAAGAAGGTCGGCAATCTGTACGCCGGCGGCAAGCTCCGCTTCAACGACGTCGTCGTCGGCAAGGCGGGCACCTACTGGATCAAGGTCGCCTACGTCAGCGGTGACGCCCGCTCGGTCGACGTCTCCGCCAACACGGGCGGCGCGCTTCGCCACAGGTTCCCGTCCACCGGCGACTGGGGAACGGTCGGGACGGTCAGTGTGCCGGTCACGCTGAAGGCGGGCAGCAACACGGTCACCTTCGACAGCGGTACGGGCTACGCCCCCGACCTCGACCGCATCGACGTACCGAAGTCCTCCTGACCCGCCTGCCCGGAGCGGAGCCCCCCCATGGACACCGACCGCCCTTCCGACCAGCTGCCCAGACGCAACCTCCTCGGCCTCGCCGCGACGACCGGCGCACTCGCCACCCTGCCGGCGTTCACCGCCACCGCCGCTCCACAGCGACCCGCCGACGCGCCTGTGCCCGAAGGAGATTCACGCCACGAGCTGTGGTGGCAGGCCCCCGCCGCCGACGACGGCTCGATGATCGAACAGGGCCTGCCCGTCGGCAACGGCCGCCTCGGCGCCCTCGCGGGCAACGACCCCGGCCGTGAAGCCCTCCTGATCACCGACGCCACGATGTGGACCGGCGGCCTCAACGACTCCCTCGACGCCGACGGCCAATTCCCCTACGACCGCGAGAACTTCGGCTCCTTCACCCTGCTCGCCCGCCTCACCGTCGAACTCCCCGACCACGACCTGTCCGCCGTCTCCGGCTACCGGCGCGCCCTCGCCCTCGACCAGGGCGTGGTGACGACCTCGTACGTCCGCTCCGGAGTGACGTACCGACGGCAGATCTTCGCCAGCCGCCCCGACGACGTGATCGTGCTGCACTTCACGCAGAGCGGCGGCGGCCGCCACACCGGCACCGTCACCCTGGAGGGCACGCACGGCGAGGGTGCCGCGAACTCGTTCGGCGCCGCCTTCCCCAACGGCCTGCGCTACGGCGCAGCGGTCACGGCGTACGGCAACGGCGGTCGCGTCGCTGTCGACGGGCCGCACATCTCCTTCTCCGGGTGCAGCGAACTCACCGTGGTGGTGAGCGGCGGTACCGACTACGCGCCCGACGCCGCCACCCAGTACCGCGACCCGTCCCTCGACCCCGAGCGACTGGCCCGCACCAAGGTCCGTACCGCCGCCGCGCACTCGGCCGACACGCTCCTGCGCACGCATGTCGCCGACTACCGGGCCCTGTTCGGGCAGTTGGACGTCAGACTCGGTACGTCGTCCGCCGGGCAGCGCTCCCTGAACACCTGGGAGCGGCTGAAGGCGCGGGCCCGGGACGGGGCGCCGGATCCCGAACTGGAAGCCGCCTACCTGCAGTTCGGTCGGTACCTGATGATCTCGGGGTCCCTTGGCAGCCTGCCGCTCGCCCTCCAGGGGCTCTGGCTCGACGGCAACGACCCGGACTGGATGGGCGACTACCACACCGACATCAACATCCAGATGAACTACTGGATGGCCGATCGCGCGGGCCTGTCCGCCTGCTTCGACGCGCTCACCGACTACTGCGTCGCGCAGCTCCCGTCCTGGACGGACCTGACCCGCAGACACTTCAACGATCCGCGCAACCGCTACCGCAACTCCACCGGCACGAACGCCGGTTGGACCGTCGCCATCTCCACGAATCCCCATGGCGGCAACGGCTGGTGGTGGCATCCCGCGGGCAACGCCTGGCTGTGCACCACGCTGTGGGAACATTACGAGTTCACCGGGTCGTCATCACATCTGGAGAGGATCTACCCGCTGCTGAAGGGCGCGTGCGAGTTCTGGGAGGCGAGATTGCTCACCACGACGCTGCCGGGCACCTCGCGGGAGGTCCTCGTGGCCGACAGCGACTGGTCGCCGGAACACGGACCGCTCGACGCCAAGGGCATCACATACGCCCAGGAACTGGTGTGGGCACTGTTCGGCAACTACTGCACGGCCTCAGCGGAGTTGAAGAGGGACACCGGCTACGCGGACACGATCGCCTCGCTGCGGCGGAAGCTGTACCTGCCCCAGGTGAGCCCGAAGACGGGCCGGCTGGAGGAGTGGATGTCTCCCGACAACCTCGGCGAGACGACCCACCGGCACCTGTCCCCGCTCGTCGGGCTCTTCCCCGGCGACCGCATCCGCCCCGACGGCTCCACCCCGGCCGACATCGTCGACGGCGCCACCGCCCTGCTCACCGCGCGCGGCATGGAGAGCTTCGGCTGGGCGAACGCCTGGCGCGGCCTGTGCTGGGCCCGCCTGAAGAACGCCGAGCACGCCTATCAACTGGTCGTGAACAACCTGCGTCCCTCGACCGGCGGCGGCAACGGCACCGCCCCCAACCTCTTCGACATCTACGAAGTGTCACAGGGCCGGGGCATCTTCCAGATCGACGCCAACTTCGGTACGCCGGCGGCGATGATCGAGATGCTCCTCTACTCCCGACCGGGCCACATCGAGCTCCTCCCGGCCCTGCCCGGCGCCTGGGCCAAGTCCGGCTCCCTCACCGGCGCCGGAGCCCGCGGCGGCTTCGTCGTCGACCTGGACTGGCAGGACGGCAGGCCGACCCGGGCGCGGATCCGCAGCGTGGGCGGCCGGACCACGTCGGTGGCGTACGGCGACCGGGTCCGGACCGTGAGTCTGAAGCCCGGGGAGTCCGTCACGGTGAAGGACTTCGCACGGTGAAGGCCCGGCTCGTGCGTGCGGCCCGCCCGGCCGTCGTCCTTCTGCTGGCCTCCGCCTGCCAGTCCACGTCCACGCCCGCCGAAGCGCCCGACGCCCCCGCGGGCGTCGTCACCTGGGGAGCGAGCGCCGACCGCTTCGGCGAGGCCGCCGCCGACCGCGGCCACCGGCTCGTCGTGCACACCAGCGCCGGGGGGCGCGATCCGCGGATCCGGCTCTCCAACGCCTTCGGGAACGGGCCGGTGACGTTCGGCAGCGTGTACGCCGGCCTTCAGAAGGAGGGCGCCGAACTGGTCCGCGGCAGCAACCGGAGGCTGACCTTCGACGGGGCGCGCTCCGTCACCGTCCCCGCCGGGGCGACCGTGCTGAGCGACCCGCTGCCGGGCAGACTGCCCGCAGCGAGCAACCTGGTGATCAGCATCCACACGCCCGAGGCGGCGGGCCCGGCGACCGGTCACTGGATGGCCATGCAGACGTCCTACGCCACCTGGGGCGACCACACCGCCGAGGAGAGCGCCGCGAACTGGACGGAGACCACCGGCTCCTGGTTCTACCTGGACGCGGTCTCCGTCCGGGCGGGCGCGGACACCGGAGCCGTCGTCGCCCTCGGCGACTCCGTCACCGACGGCTGGCAGTCCACCAGCGACAAGAACCGCCGCTGGCCCGACTACCTCGCCCGCCGCCTCCAACAGGCGGACACCGCCGTCAAGGGCGTCGCCAACGAGGGCATCGCCGGCAACAAGGTCCTCGCCGACGGCGCAGGGCAGAGCGCCCTGAACCGACTGGACCGGGACGTCCTCTCCCAGCCCGGCCTGCGCACCGTCTTCCTCTTCGAGGGCGTCAACGACATCAAGGCCCACACGGGCGTCACCGCGGACGAGCTGATCGACGGCTACCGCGAGATCGTCGACCGGGCGCACACGGCCGGCAAATGCGTCGCCGCGGCCACCGTCGGCCCGTTCAAGGGCTGGTCCGAATGGGACCCGGAGGCCGAGGCCGTCCGCCGGGAAGTCAACCAATTCATCAGGTCCGGCGGTGAGTTCGACACCGTCACCGACTTCGACCGCATCCTCCGCAGCCCCTACGACCCCGAGCGTCTCCACCCCGCCTTCGACGGCGGCGACCATCTGCACCCCAACGACAAGGGAATGCAGGCGATGGCCGACGCCGTCGACCTCAAAAGCCTCGACTGCGCCGACCCGCTGCCCTAGTTGAGGACGACGCCCCGCGGTCCGATCCGCTCGGCTCCGGAGCGATCAGGCCCTCCCGGTAGGCGACGGCCACCGCCTCCGTACGGCTCGCCGCGCCGAGCTTGCCGAGGATGTTCGAGACATGGACGCTGGCCGTCTTGCCGCTGATGAACAGTTCCTCGCCGATCTGCCGGTTGCTGCGGCCGAGGGCGAGGAGCCGCAGCACGTCCTGTTCGCGGGCGGTGAGGATCGTGGCCCGGTCGGCGGTGGACGGGGTGTCCGACAGGCGGCCGCGGCGGATCAGGGAGGTCAGCTGATCGAGGAGTGGCGTCGCTCCGAAGCGGACCGCCGTCTCCCGGGCCGCGCGGGCCTGCACGGCGGCCTCCTCACGCCGGTCGGCCGCCAACAGGGCCTCGGCCAGCCGCAGTTGGCAGCGCGCCCGCTCGTACACGTCGCCGAAGTCGAACGCCTCGACCGCGTTCGCCCAGGCCGCCGCATCCGGCCCGGTCACGGCCCGCGCCCACTCCGCCTCCGCGCGGGCCAGCCACGCCTGCCCCTCCGGCCCCTGCGGCGGGCCGGCGTCGCCGCGTGCGGCCGTGCTGCGGGCCAGGTCGCGGAGTTCCGTCGCCGTGTCCGCCCAGCCGCGAGAGCCGGCCTCGTCGCCGGTGAGGCGGAGCGCGGCGGTCCGGTCGGCCACCGCGGACAGCGCGAGGGCGGCCAGCCGGACCGTGACGTCCGGGAGGGTGCCCGCGTCGTCGGTGAGTGCCGTGACGGTGGACCGCATCCGCTCCACGGCCGCCTCCGGCTCCCCCCGCTGCGCCGCCGCTTCGGTCAGCACGATGCCCGCGACGAGGGTGCCCATCCAGTCGAACGGGCCCTCCAGCAGGGCCCGGGCCCGGTCGGCGGCCCCGAGGTCGCCACGCGCCAGCGCCACGTACAACGCGGGCGCGACCGTGTATCCGCCGGCCGCCGGCAGCACCTCGGCGTCCGCGGCCGCCGCGCCGACGCACTCGTCCCAGCGGCCCAGCGTGTACAGCACCAGCAGCCGGAGGTAGCGCATCTCCAGTGGATAAGGCGACGACAGCAGGCCCGCGCGCCGGGCCCGGTCCAGCCCCTCGGTCAGCCACGGCAGGCACTCGTCGAGGTCACCCGACTCGAAGCAGCCGACGGCGAGGTTGAACAGGGCGCGCATCTCCACCGGCGCGTTGCCCGAACCGCGCGCGAGGTCCCGGGCCTCCCGGAGCCGCTCGCGGCCCTCCGGGGTCCGGCGGCCGCCCCCTTCGAGAGTGGCCAGGGAGACGAGCAGGTCGGCCCGGGCGTCCGCCACGTCCAGTTGCTCGGCGATGGCCAGGGCCTGCCGGGCGATTCGCAACGCGGTCTCGCTCGCACCGACCTGACGCGCCGCCATGACGTGCGTGGCCGCCGCCCACACCCAGGTGCGGGACGGGGGATCGGCGGGGATCAGGGCGAGCGCCTCGCTGCTGTAGGCGAAGGCGGCCGTCAGACTGTCGACGGTCATCAGGTTCCCGGCGAGTGTGTACCGCACCCGGGCGGCCAGTTCGGAGTCCGCGTCCTGGCCGACGCCCGCGAGCGCGGCCCGGGTGAGGGAGACCGCCCGGTGTGCCTCACCGGCGTGGGCGGCGGCCGCCGAGGCGCGCAGCGTGAGCGTCACCTGGTCGACGCCCTCGCCCGTGGGCCGCTCGGTTGCGTCCACCGCCGACCACAGTTCGAGGGCGGCTTCGAGGTGTCGTAGCTCCTCGGCGGGCGCACCGACCCGCTGGGCGTGGTCCGCGGCCTCCAGCGAGGCGGCGAGCGCCTCGGGCAGGTCGTGGCTCTCCCGGTAGTGGTGGGCCCGCTCGGCCGCGCTCTCGGCCCGGTGGCCCCGACCGGCCAGCAGCCGGGCGAACGCGCCGTGCAGCCGGGCCCGTTCCCCCGGGAGCAGGTCCGCGTACACCGCCTCGCGGGCCAGGGCGTGCCGGAAGGCGTACGTGTCGCCGTCTCCGGGTGTCAGCAGCTGGCGCCCTACGGCCTCGCGCAGCGCCGACTCCAGCTCGTCCTCGGGGATCCCCACGGCTTCTCGCAGCAGGTCGTGCTCGACGCGGCGCCCGGCGACCGCGGCCGTGCGCAGCACCTGCTGGGCGGTGTCGGAGAGCTGCTCGAAGCGGATGAGGAGGACGTCCGCGAGCCCGCTGGGCACCCCGCCGACGTCGGTCGCGGTGGCCGCGACGAGCTCCTCCGCGTAGAAGGCGTTGCCCTCGGCGCGCTCGACGATCCGCCGGACCGTGGCGTCCGGCAGCGGACGGTCCTCCACCGCGCGCACCAGCCGTGTCACCTCGGCGTCGGCCATCGGGCGCAGCTCCAGGCGCTCCACTGCGGGCAGCCGCACCAGCTCGGCCAGCAGCGGGCGCAGGGGATGGCGGCGGTGCAGGTCGTCCGCGCGGTAGGAGGCGAACACCGCCAGCCGGTGCGTGGGCGCTCCGCCCGCCGCCCGCTGGAGGATGCCCCGGCTGAGCAGGAACCGCAGGAGGTCCCGGGAGGACTGGTCGGCCCAGTGCAGGTCCTCTAGGACGAGCAGCAGGGGAGCGATGTCCGCCAGGTCGGCCAGCACCCCCGCGATGCCCTCGAACAGCCGCAGCCGTCCGCCCATGTCCCGCACGGCGTCCGTGCCGCCGCCCAGCAGACGATCGACCACGGGATGCGCGGCGAGGGCGTCCGCGAACCGCTCGTCGCCCGCGAGCACCCCGAGGACCTCGGTGAACGGGAGATACGGCAGACCGACGTCCCCCAGGTCCACACAGTGCCCGGTGAGCACCGTCATGCCGTCCCCGGCGGCCTGTCCGGCCACCTCGTCCAGCATCCGCGTCTTGCCGACGCCCGCGTCCCCGGCGATCAGCACCGCCCGGGCCTCACCGCCCCGGGCACGCTCCAGCAGCCCGGAGAGCCGGGCGAGTTCTTCCTCCCGGCCGATGAGCGGTGTGATGAACGAGGTCTGCGGCACACATCCATCCTGGCACGCGGGACTGACAACGCCCCTGCCCAGCAGGGGTGGGACTCAGCGCTGCACCCCTACCCGGCAGGGAGGGACGCGGCGGCCGGGAGAAGGAATCAGCGCAACGTCTCCGCCCAGTTCGCCGGCACCCGTCCCGCCGGCCCCGGCGACGGCTGCTCCTTGGGATGGCTCACCGGAGGAGCGAGCTCGGGCCCGGCCTCGTACAGCTCGTTCGTCGCGTAGTTCCAGTACCAGTCCTCGCCGGGTTCGAAGCTCTGCACCAGGGGATGCCCGGTGGCCCGGTGGTGACCGGTGGCGTGCTGGGCGGGGGAGGAGTCGCAGCAGCCGACATGGCCGCACTGCGCACAGCGCCGCAGATGGAACCACCATCCGCCGGCCGCGTCGCACTCCATGCACCCGGCGCCGCTCGGCGGCACGCCGGGGTCGACACCGTCGATGGCGTTGTCGCTGGTCATACAGGCTCCTCGGGTGCTGTGTCGGACTCCGCGGCCGTGAGGGGGAGAAGGACCTGGAAGCGGGTGTCGCCCGGCTCGGACTCGACCTGGAGCGTGCCGTGGTGCTTGTTGACGACGATCCGCCAGGAGATGTCCAGGCCGAGCCCGGTGCCCTCACCCACCGGCTTGGTGGTGAAGAACGGGTCGAAGATGCGGCCGCGGATCTCCTTCGGAACCCCGGGCCCGGTGTCGCGGAACTCCACCAGCAGCCGGTCGTTGTCGAGCGCCGTCCGCACGGTCAGCGTGCCTTCCCCGCCCGCGCCGTTGACGGCCTGGACCGCGTTGTCGATGAGGTTGGTCCACACCTGGTTGAGCTCCGCCGGGTACGCCGGGATCCTCGGGACCGTACGGTCGTACTCCTTGACCACCTTGATCCGCGGGCCGATCTTGCCCGACAGCATCAGCAGGGTGCTGTCGAGGAGTTCGTGGACGTCGGCTACCTGGTAGGGAGCCCGGTCGAGCTGGGAGTACTGCTTG
The DNA here is from genome assembly GCF_001279775.1 of Streptomyces sp. MMG1533. Classification (GTDB taxonomy): domain Bacteria; phylum Actinomycetota; class Actinomycetes; order Streptomycetales; family Streptomycetaceae; genus Streptomyces. Next base: position 273,737 of record NZ_LGDG01000122.1, read on the forward strand.
GCGGCATCGACCAGATGGGAGATCCGGGTGGTGGAGTCCTCGATCTCGTCCATCAACAGCTCGGTCTCGACCGTGTAGTTGAGCCAGCCGACCGCGCTCGGCAGCATCTCCTCGTCCACGGCGGCGGCGACCTGGTCCAGCCAGTCGATGTCGAGTCCGGCCTGCACGAAGGTGGGCGCGATCCGCCAGCCCTCGGAAATGTCGTGGTCGTCGAGCCAGTCGGTGAGGGCGTCCTCGCGGTCCGAGGCCTCCAGAGGGCTCAACGCGGGTGCCTTGGCGACGCGTTCGGCGGTGCGTTCCTGGATGTCGATGAGGTTCGCCAGGGTCTCCGGTGAGAACGAGCCCGCGGAGATCACCCGCAGCTTGTGCCGCATCTTGCCGACGCGTTCCCGCAGCGTCGCGGTGGCCCGGACGGCCGCCGCCGCGGGATTGTTGAGCTCGTGCGTGAGACCGGCGGACAACGAGCCCAGCGCCAGCAGCCGTTCGCGCTGCCCGATCGCCCGCTGGGTGTTCTTCGAACCGGAGAAGAGCCCCTCCAGCAGGTGGACCGCCATCGGGAACCACTCCTGCATGAAGCTCGCGAAGGTGTCCGCGGGCAGCACGAAGAACCGCGTCGGCTCCGTGACGCGCATCGAGTTGTTGTACACCTGCCGCACCCGGTCACCCAGGTACGCCTGCATGGACCCCGAGTACACCCCGCGCTGCGAGGTCCGGTTGACCTCCACGTCGTCACCGCCGACCCGGCGGGACAGCACGACCGTGCCCTCGATCATCACGTAGAAGCAGGTGGCGGGCTCGCCCTCGGTGTAGACGGGCCCGGCCTCGAACCTCTCCACCCGCCCCGCGGCGCACAGCTGGCCCAACTGCTCGGGGGACAGCTTCTCGAACAGGAACAGCGCCCCGATCTCCTGCGGGCTGCACGGCATGAGCCGCCCGCTCACGACTGCTCCAGATACCGGTGGACGAGCATCACGGCCATGGCTCCCTCTCCGACGGCGGACGCGACCCGCTTCGCCGACTCGGCACGGGCGTCGCCCGCGACGAACACGCCGGGAATGCTGGTCTCCAGGTGGTACGGCGGCCGGTCAAGCTCCCAGCCCGCCGGCGGCCGCCCGTCCGGGGTGAGGTCGGGCCCGGCGAGGATGAAACCGTGCTCGTCGCGCAGCACCGTGCCGTCCAGCCAGTCGGTCAGCGGGGCCGCGCCGATGAACACGAACATCCACTGCGCGTCGACGAGTTCGGTCGCCCCGCTCCCGACGTCGCGCAGCGTGAGCTGCTCCAGGTGCTCGCCGCCGTGCGCGGCCTCGACGACCGTGCCGCAGCGCACGGAGATGTTGGGCGACTCCTCGATCTGCTGGATCAGGTAGTACGACATCGACGCCGACAGCGATTCCCCGCGCACCAGCAGGGTCACCGACTTGGCGCCCCGGGCCAGGTACATCGCCGCCTGCCCCGCGGAGTTGGCGCCGCCGACGATGTACACGTCGTGGCCCTGGCAGGAGGCCGCCTCGGTCAGTGCCGAGCCGTAGAAGACCCCGCAGCCCGTCAGGTCGGTCGTGCCGGGCGCCTCCAGCTGCCGGTACGACACGCCGGTCGCCAGGATCACGCTGTGCGCGGCGATGGCCGAGCCGTCCGAGAACCGTACGACCCGGGCGGACCCGTTGATCTCCAGTCCCGTCACCTCGCGCGCGGTGAGGATCTCGGCGCCGAACTTCGACGCCTGCCGCCGGGCCCGGTCGGTGAGCTGTCCCCCCGACACGCCGTCGGGGAAGCCGAGGTAGTTCTCGATGCGGGAGCTCTGCCCGGCCTGCCCGCCGGTCGCCGACCGCTCCACGAGCACGGTCCGCAGCCCCTCGGAGGCCCCGTACACGGCCGCGCCGAGCCCGGCCGGGCCGCCGCCGATGACGACGAGGTCGTAGAAGTCCGCGGCGGGCGTCGTGGCCAGGCCCACCCGTGCGGCCAGCTCGGGGGCCTCCGGCTGGACCAGGGGCGTGCCGTCCGCGGTGATCACGAGCGGCAGCCGCTGGGCGTCCTGCCCGGCCGCCGCCAGCAGGCGCTGCCCCTCGGGCTCGTCGGCCGAGTACCAGCGGTACGGCACCTGGTTGCGCGCCAGGAACTCCCGTACGTCCGACGACCGCGCCGACCAGCGGTGTCCGACCACCTTGGTGGCGGGCACCGGCCGGTGGTCGCTGCACCGCCACGCCTCCAGGAGGTCGTCCAGGACCGGGTACAGCTTCTCCTCGGGCGGGTCCCACGGCTTGAGGAGGTAGTGGTCGAGGTCGACGACGTTGATCGCGTCGATCGCCGCGTTCGTGTCCGCGTACGCGGTCAGCAGCACCCGCCGCGCCCCCGGATACACGTCCAGGGCCTGTTCCAGGAACTCGATGCCGTTCATCTGCGGCATCCGGTAGTCCGCCAGGATCACGGCCACCAGATCACCGCGCAGCTTCAGCTCGCGCAGGGCCTCCAGCGCGGACTCGCCGGACTCCGCGCGCACGATCCGGTACGACTCGCCGTAGCGACGTCGCAGATCCCGGGCGACGGCGCGGGAGACTCCCGGGTCGTCGTCCACGGTCAAGATGACGGTCCGCGCTGCGTCCGCGGCCTGTGCCATACGTCTCCCACCCCGAGGTCGGACTCACGGCACGGAGAACCCGTGATCAAGCAGCCACCGGGCCGGTTCCCGCCCATCGTATGTTCGATCGCCCCGCTTCGCTCAGGTATGCGGGAGCCCACGGGGAGGTCAGCCCCGGCGCGGTCCGAGCACGCAGAACTCGTTGTCCTCGGGATCCGCAAGCGTCACCCAAGGCTGCTCGCCCTGGCCGACATCCGCGTGCCGCGCGCCGAGGGCGAGAAGGCGAGCCACCTCGGCTTCCCGGTCGTCCGGCCGGAAGTCGAGATGGAGGCGGTTCTTCACCGTCTTCGACTCCGGCACCGGTACGAAGACCAGCCCGGGAAGGCGGTCCTTCTCCGGCCGGATCTCGAACTCGTCGGGGAGGTCGCCCACGACCACCCACCCGAGCGCCTCGGCCCACCAGCGGCCCAGAGCGGCCGGATCGGCCGCGTCCACGACAACCTGCTCCCATTCCAAAGTCATGCCGTCAGCGTAGTGAAGACTGGGTACCGGACCACGGGATACGGGATCACGACACAGGGAGGCCGGCAGCATGACGCGCCCGATCACGGCAGGGGTCGACGGAACCGAGGAGAGCCTGGCCGCGCTGGCCTGGGCGGCCAGGGAGGCGGTGCGCCGGAGGCTGGCGTTGCGGGTGGTGCATGCCTGGCAGTACGAGCCGCACGAGGTGATCGAGGCGGCGGACCCCGACGTGCAGGCCGGATGGGCTCGGGAGGCGGTGGGCGAGGCCGCGCGCACCGTCACCGACCGGCACCCCGACCTGGAGGTGTCCACCGACGTGGTGACGGGGGACAGCGTGGAGGCGCTGGTCGCCGCGGCGGCGGAGGCCGAGATGCTGGTCCTCGGCTCACGCGGCCACGGCCGGGTCATGGGCTTCCTGCTCGGCTCGGTCGGCCAGCAGGTCATCGTCGACGCACAGCGGCCGGTCGTCCTGGTGCGCGCCGGGGACGAACCCTCCGCCGAGGCGGCCGGACGCGAGATCGTCGTGGGCCAGCAGGGCGTCCCGGAGGACAGCGCGGACGTGCTGCGCTTCGCGTTCGAGACGGCCGCTGCACGCGGGGCGACCGTGCGCGCGGTCCGGGCCTGGACCCTGCCTCCGGTCTTCGCCTACAGCCCGGGCTCGCTGAAGCTCCTCGACGAGGCCGGCGGCCTCGAGCCGTACGAGAAGAAGGCCCTGTCCGCGGCACTGCAGCCGTTGCGGGACCGCTTCCCCGACGTTCCGGTCGTCGAGCACGTGGAGATGGGCAGCGCCGGGCAGGTGCTGCTGTCGGTGGCCCAAGAGGCCCAGCTGATGGTCGTCGGGCGCCGCGCGCACCGTACGGCCGTCGGCGCCCGCATCGGCTCGGTCGCCCATGGCGTCCTGCACCACGCCGGCTGCCCGGTGGCCGTGGTGCCGCACGCCTGAGTCAGTCGGCGGAGGGGGTGGGCTGGAGCGTCTCGCGCGCCTTGGGAAGGATGTTGTTGATGTAGTCCTCGACGGCCGTGTCCAGCCCGATGTCGTGCTGCGCGCGCTCGGACAGGTACCAGCGGTGTTCCAGCAGCTCGTGGTAGATCTCGGCCGGGTCCATGGAGCCGCGCAGGTCGAGCGGCACGGCCCGCACGGTGGGGCGGAAGACGTCCCGCACCCAGCGGTGCGCGAGCACCTCGGGGCGGGCCGCGAGCGGGTCGCCCGGGGCGTAGTCGTCCTGGGTGGCCATCCAGGACTCCAGGTCGCTCAGGAGCCGACGCGCCTGGTTCTCCTCGGTGTCCAGGCCGGTCAGCCGCAGCAGCTGGCGCTGGTGGTGGCCCGCGTCCACGACCTTCGGCACGAAGGTGACCGTGTCGCCGTTGGAGGAGTGCTCGATCTGCATCTCGGCCACGTCGAAACCGAGCTCGTTCAGACGGCGGATCCGGCGCTCGATGTAGTGGTACTTGCCGGCCGGGTAGACGGACGTGCGGGTCAGCTCCTGCCACAGGCGTCCGTAGCGGGCGCAGATCTCCGTGCCGAACTCGATCGGGTCCACGGAGGGGTGCAGCGCCCCGGACGCCTCCAGGTCGAGCAGTTCGCCGCTGATGTTCACCCGGGCCAGGTCGAGGTCGTAGTCGCGCTGCCCGGTGCTGAGCTGCGGGTGCAGGTCACCGGTCTCCGCGTCCACCAGGTACGCGGCGTAGGCGCCCGCGTCACGCCGGAACAGCGTGTTGGACAGCGAGCAGTCGCCCCAGGCGAACCCGGTGAGGTGCAGCCGCACCAGCAGCACCGCCAGCGCGTCCATCAGCCGGTGCATGGTCGCGGGCCGCATCGTCGTCTCGAACATCAGCCGGTACGGCATCGAGCCGCCCAGATGCCGGGTGACCAGCACCGACTCCAGCGGGGCGTCGCCCGCGTCGGTGCGTCCGGTGACCACGGCCAGCGGGTCGACCGCGGGGATGCCGAGCCGGTCCAGGTCCCGCAGCAGTTCGTACTCGCGCAGCGCCGGGCGCTCGGCGAGCTCCTTGACGGCGATCACCTCGTCGCCGGCGCGGGCATAGCGCACGACGTGTCGGGAGATGCCGCGGGGCAGCGGCACGAGGTACTCGTCGGGCCACTCCTCCAGGGGGAGATGCCACGGCAGCTCCAGCAGGAGCGCGGGGTGCTCCGGGTTGGTCGCGCTGATCTGCAGGGCCATGGTTCGCGTGTCCTCATCTTGCGTATCGCGTACTGCCTCGGTGATCGTCACCTCACCTTAGAGCGCGCGCTCCCTGGCCTGAAGTGTCGCTTCACGGACCGGACCGCGGTGCACCGGCCCGTGCCCGGGCAGCAGCAGGTCGCCCGACAGCCCTTCGAGGGCGTCCAGTGAGACCACGGCACGGGCCCGCTCGTGGTGGAACATGTCGGGCAGCAGCTGCGGACCCTTGATCCGCGAGGTGGGGTGGCCGCTCACCAGGGCGTCGCCGGAGATCACCACGCCCCGGTCCGGGAGGTGGTATGCGGCGTGTCCGTCGGTGTGGCCGGGGGTGTGCACCGGGACGGGCCGGCCGGGCAGGTCGAGCGCACCGGCCGCCGGGAACGACTGGGGCGAGGCGACCGGGACGTGGGCGGTGCCGCCCGAGCGGATCGCGTGCACGGCCCACGGCAGGACGCCGGGCCGCCAGCCGTTCTTCAGGACCGTCGCGACGTTCACCTGGTGCAGGAACTCCCGCCGGGCGTGCGGCACTTCGGCCTCGTGCAGATACACGGGCATGCCGTACGCGGCGCGCAGGTACTCGGCGGAGCCCAGGTGGTCGTTGTGGGCGTGCGTGATCAGCACGGCCGTGACCGCCTCCGGCGAACTGCCCACCTCCGCAAGGGAGGAGAGGAGCTGTTCGCGGTCTCCGGGGTAGCCGGTGTCGACCAGTGTGACCGCGTCCCCCTCCGTGAGGATCACCCAGTTCGTGTTGCTGCCGTGCACCAGATAGGTGCCGTCGGCGACTTGCTGCACATCCGAGCGCATGATCGTCCCGCGTGGTGAGGTCCCTGACCGACGGAAACAGCAAAGCAGATCAGGAAGGAGGCGGAGCCGTCGGGTCCGGTCGCATGCCGAACAGGAAGCGGGTGACGCGTGTCCGGCGTACGACGTACTCGTACACGAAGAGGATCACCGCCAGGGAACAGGCCACGATCACCGTGTACTTGACCACGATCGGTGCGGACCAGCCCACGACTCCGTACGCGAACGCGACCACCACGGGCTGGTGCAGGACGTACAACGGCAGGGCGGCGACGGCGAGATACGGCATCACGCGGGAGGACGGCCGGGCTTCCCGCGGCTCGCCGTCCCGTGACGCGCCGTCCCGTGACCGGCCGTCGCGCGGCCGGTCCAGCAGCCCCAGGATCGCCACCACCCAGCACCAGCCCGCCGCCCCGAACAGCGCCCGGGTGGACAGGGCGACCGCGTTCCTCGCGGTGAACGGATCGTCCTCGGAGAGGAACCCGGGCGCGGTCCCGAGGAACAGGACGATCCCGAGGACGCCGACCGGAACGGCGAGTCGGCGCATGGCCGCGCGGATCCGGTCGTCGTCGGCCGACGCGTGGCCGAAGAGGAAGAACAGCAGGTAGGCCCAGCGGTTCCAGCCCGCGAAGCTCTCCTCCATGCCGAGCAGTGAGTTGATCAGGGCGAGCGGCAGCGCGGGCAGCAGGAGCAGGAGCGGCCGTCGCTCCACCGCGTCCCCCGCGTGCCGGGCGGCGGCCCCGAGGGGCGCCGCGACGGGCGCGAGGAGAAGGCTGAAGACCAGCAGGAGGACGACGAACCACAGGTGGCCGGTCTCGAAGTGGTCGCCTTCGAGGACGAACGGGAAGTCGCCGGGATCCGGATGGACGGTGAGGAAACGGGGCCAGAACTCCCAGTAGGACTCGCGATAACCGGGGTCGGCGGCGCGCAGCCGCAGCCACTGCGGCAGGGGGCACAGGACGAGCGTCGCGAAGACCAGGGGGACGCCGAGGCGCAGCAGTCGTTCACGAACGAAGCCGCCCGGCCCGCGTCGGCGCAGCGAGTGGCGGGCGCCGAGTCCGGCGACGAGGAACAGCAGGGGCATCGCCCACACCACCCCGAGCCCGGCGACGACGGTGACGACGTCGGTCGTCTCCCGGTTCTTGACGTAGAAGTCGTCGTCCGGGGAGAAGACCAGCGCGGAGTGGAAGAAGACGAGGCCGAGGACGACGAGCGCACGGAGCATGTCGAGTTCGACGCGTCGGCGAACGGCCGGCGGCTGCCCGGTCTCCGCACTCATCCAGGCCTCCCTCCGACGCGCGCCAGTGTGGGGGAGAGGGCGCGGAGGACGACAGGGTTCCGCCGGAACGGGGCCGCCTCCGGCACCGTCCGCCGGAGGCGGCCCCCGCGTGCTGCCGAAGCGGCCGCCTCTCCGCCTCGTGCACGCCGTCCCGGGCCTCAGCGCACGCCGTGCGGCCGGAACTGGATGCTGATGCGCGGCCCCGAGGCGCGCGTGGTCTTCGGTACGGAGTGCTCCCAGGTCCGCTGGCAGGAGCCGCCCATCACGATCAGGTCGCCGTGCCCCAGCGGGCGTCGGACCGTGTCCCCGCCGCGCATCGGCCGCAACAGCAGGTCCCGGGGGGCGCCCACGGAGAGGATCGCGACCATCGTGTCCTCGTGCGCGCCCCGCCCGATCCGGTCGCCGTGCCAGGCCACGCTGTCCCGGCCGTCGCGGTAGTAGCACAACCCGGCCGTGGTGAAGGGCTCGCCCAGCTCCGGGGCGTAGTGCGCGGACAGCGCCTCGCGTGCCTTCGTGAGCAACGGGTGCGGCAGGGCGTCGTCCGCCCCGTAGAACGCCAGCAGCCGAGGTACGTCGACCACGTGGTCGTACATCTTCCGGCGCTCCGCACGCCACGGCACCTCGGTGGCCAGCTGTTCGAACAGTTCGTCCGAGCCGCTCAGCCAACCGGACAGCACGTCGATCCAGGCGCCGAGGCCGAGGTCGGTCCGGCGGATCCCGTCGAGGGGGCCGAGCCGCAGCTGGTCGGCCTGGTCGAAGAGGGAGCCTTGGAGGTGGTGCGTGGTCATGGATCCAGCGTACTCCTTATTCGAAAATATGTTCCCATACGGTGTCGACCGCCCGTCGGATGTCCGTCCGACCTTTCGATACATCGTCGTATCGGATACATTCCCGTATCGAACGGAGGTCGGGAGATGGCGGTGGAGGAGACGACCAGGCGCGTCACCAAGCGCCGTGTCCGCACGCGGGCCAAGCTGCTGGACGCGGCCTTCGCGGTCTTCGCCGCCAAGGGTTTCGGGCGGGTCTCGATCGAGGAGGTCTGCGAGGCCGCCGGCTACAGCCGGGGTGCCTTCTACTCGAACTTCGACAGCCTGGACGAGCTGTTCTTCGCCCTGTACCGGCAGCGGGCCGACCTGATCGCCGAGCAGGTGGCCGAGGCCCTGGCCCTCGACGGGCCCGAACTCGACGTACCGGCATCCGTGGACCGGGTCACCGAGGTGCTCCTGCTCGACGTGGACTGGCTGCTGGTGAAGACCGACTTCCTGGTGCACGCCGCCCGCGATCCGGCCGTCGCGCACAGCCTCCTGGAGCACCGGGAGCGGCTGCGGCGGGCGATCGAGGAACGGCTCGCCCGAGCCACGGGACACACCGCACTGCCCGCCGTGCTCGGCGGCATCGACGGCGCCGCCCGCGCGGTCGTCGCCGCGTACGACGGAGTCACCACCCAACTGCTCCTGGACAAGGACGTCGAGCGCGCCCGCGTCTGGCTGGGGCAGTTGCTCACCGCGCTGCTGACCGACGGCAGCGGCACACCCGAACGAGACCCAATGAGACCCCAATGAGAAGGGCAACGGTCGCCATGGATGCGGACGTCATCGTCGTCGGAGCCGGACTCGCGGGCCTGGTCGCGGCGCACGAACTCACCAGCCGCGGCCGCAGGGTCGCGCTGGTCGACCAGGAGAACGCCGCCAACCTCGGCGGCCAGGCGTTCTGGTCCTTCGGCGGGCTGTTCCTCGTCGACTCCCCGGAGCAGCGGCGCCTCGGTATCAAGGACTCCTTCGACCTGGCCTGGAACGACTGGCAGGGCAGCGCCCGGTTCGACCGGATCGACGACGAGGACTCCTGGGCGGTGCGCTGGGCGCGTGCCTACGTCGAGTTCGCGGCGGGGGAGAAGCGGTCCTGGCTGGAGGGGCACGGCATCAAGTTCCTGCCCACCGTCGGCTGGGCCGAGCGCGGCGACCTGACGGCCCACGGACACGGCAACTCCGTCCCCCGCTTCCACATCGCGTGGGGCACCGGCACCGGGGTCGTCGAGCCGTTCGTCGAGTACGCCAAGCAGGCCGCGCGCGACGGGCTGCTCACCTTCTACCACCGTCACCAGGTGGACGAGCTGGTCGTCGAGGAGGGCACGGCACGCGGGGTACGCGGCACACTCCTGGCCGAGGACAACTCCCCTCGCGGTGTCGCCTCCAACCGCGACCGGGTGGGCGACTTCGAGCTCACCGCCCGGGCCGTCGTCGTCACCTCCGGCGGTATCGGCGCCAACCACGACATCGTGCGCCGCTACTGGCCGGAGCGGCTCGGCACCCCGCCCGCCGAGATGGTCACCGGAGTGCCGGCGTACGTCGACGGCCGGATGCTCGACATCAGCGCGAACGCCGGGGTGCGTCTGGTCAACCGCGACCGCATGTGGCACTACACCGAGGGCCTGCAGAACTGGGACCCGATCTGGCCCGGCCACGGCATCCGCATCCTGCCCGGCCCCTCCTCGATGTGGTTCGACGCCCTCGGCCGCCGCCTGCCCGAGCCGTGCCTGCCCGGCTACGACACCCTCAGCACCCTCGAGTACCTGCGCACCACCGAGGACATCGCCGACCACGACCACTCCTGGTTCATCCTCACCCAGAAGATCATCGAGAAGGAGTTCGCGCTGTCGGGCTCCGAGCAGAACCCCGACATCACGGCCAAGGACCGCGCGGGGTTCCTCAAGGAGCGGGTGCTCGGCAAGGGTGCGCCGGGCCCGGTCGACGCGTTCCTGCGCAAGGGTGCCGACTTCGTGACCGCCCCGAACCTGGAACAACTCGTCGAGAAGATGAACGGGCTCACCGACAAGGCGCTCCTCGACGCGGCCGGGATCCGGCGCCAGATCGAGGCCCGCGACCTCCAGATCGCCAACGCCTACAGCAAGGACGCCCAGGTGCAGGGCATCCGCAACGCCCGCCGCTACATCGGCGACCGCCTCGGCCGCGTCGCCACCCCGCACCGCATCCTCGACCCGGCCGCCGGGCCCCTCATCGGCGTCAAGCTGCACACCCTCACCCGCAAGACCCTCGGCGGCATCCAGACCGACCTCGACTCGCGCGCCCTCGGCACCGACGGCAAGCCTCTCGACGGTCTGTACGCGGCGGGCGAGGTCGCCGGCTTCGGCGGCGGTGGCGTCCACGGCTACAACGCGCTGGAGGGCACCTTCCTCGGTGGCTGTCTCTTCTCGGGGCGTGCGGCCGGCCGAGCCGCCGCCCGGCAGACGGCCTGACCGTGACGGCCCGTCTCCTCGCACATCGAGTCACCCATCGAGGAGACGGGCCAGGACCGAGGCGTGGCTCTGCTCGGGGGACTTGGCGGCGGTCAGCAGCGTGACGGTGCCCTTGCCCGCCAACTCCCTCACGCGGTCGAGGAGTTCGACCGCCTCGGGAGCGGCCAGCTCCGCCTCGTACCGCCCGCTGAACTCCTCGTACGACTCCTCGCCCGCGTGGTACCAGCGGCGCAGCTCGGTCGACGGGGTGAGGGCCTTGGGCCACTCGTCGACTCTCGCCGCGTCCTTCGACAGGCCGCGCGGCCACAGCCGGTCGACCAGGACGCGTACGCCGTCGTCGGGCTCGGGCGGTTCGTAGACGCGGCGCACGCGCACACTCACGGGCAGGCCTTTCTCGCGTGGGTCACGGTGCCGGGAGCGTATCGCCGTGTTCCGGGTGAGCCCGGTCCACGCAACGCGCCTTGACCTGATCAAGGGTGATCTTCGGGCCGGACGGCCCCTAGCCTGAGGCGGTCGGCCCCCCACTCGTAGGAGCGCACGTGACGCAGCCCGCCAGACGTACCGCCGTTCTCCGCCGCGAAGCCGTGATCGCCACCGTCCCGGTCGCCCTCACGGCCCTGCTCGTGGCCGCCGGGCCCGCTTCGGCGGGCACCGTCGGCACGTCCGGCGTCGGCGACCCGTACTTCCCGCTCGCCGGCAACGGCGGATACGACGTCGGCCACTACGACCTGACCCTCCGTTACGACCCCGACAGCGGCCGGCTCGCCGGGAAGGCGGTCCTCACCGCCCGCGCCACCCAGCGGCTCACCCGCTTCGACCTCGACCTCAACGGCCTGAAGGTCACCGGCCTCACGGTCGACCACGTCAAGGCGGACCACACGCGCGACGGCCAGGAACTCGTCGTCACCCCGCGTCACGCCCTGCGCCAGGGCCGGAAGTTCCGGATCACCGTCACCTACGAGGGCAAGCCCGGCCCGGTCACCGACCCGGACGGTTCGCTCGACGGCTGGATCCCCACCGACGACGGCGCCTTCGTCGCCGGGGAGCCCCAGGGCGCCATGACCTGGTTCCCGGCGAACAGCCACCCCACGGACAAGGCGTCCTACGATTTCACGATCACCGTCCCCAAGGGGAGGACCGCCGTCGCCAACGGCGTCTTCCTCGGCGAGCGCACCGCGCACGGACAGACCACGTTCCGCTGGCGCCAGCGGGAGCCGATGGCGGCCTACCTCGCCACCGCGACGGTCGGGAAGTTCGAGGTGAAGCAGTACACCACCCGCGACGGGGTCCGGGTCTACGACGCCGTCGACCCCCGCGAGGCCGAGGCCGCGGCACCCGTCCTCAAGCAGCTGCCCTCCGTGCTGGAGTGGGAGAGCAAACTCTTCGGGCCCTACCCCTTCCGCGCCGCCGGTTCGATCGTGGACCGCGCCCCGAACGTCGGCTATGCCCTGGAGACCCAGACGCGTCCCGTCTACGACGCGGCCCCCGACCTGAGCACGCTCGTCCACGAGAGCGCCCACCAGTGGTTCGGCGACTCGGTCACCCTCACCTCCTGGAAGGAGATCTGGCTCAACGAGGGCTTCGCGACCTACACCGAGTGGTTGTACGGCGAACAGCACGGCGGCAAGACCGCACAGCAGACCTTCGACGCGCTCTACGCCCGCCCGGCGAGCGACGGCCTGTGGGAGTTCCCGCCCGGCGACCCGGGCAGCGGCGCGAACATCTTCGGCACCCCCGTCTACGACCGCGGCGCCATGACCCTGCACGTCCTGCGCAAGGCCGTGGGGGACCGGGTGTTCTTCCGGATCCTGCGGGCCTGGGCGGCGGAGCACCGCGCCGGCCACGGCACGACACCGCAGTTCGTGCGCCTCGCGGAGCGGGAGTCAGGGAAGGACCTGGGCGCCCTGTTCCGGACCTGGCTGTACACGGAGGGCAAGCCGAGCAAGCCCTAGCACCGAACGGGCCGCATTAACCGAACAGGTCCCGGAACCTGACGAGTTCCTTACAACTGTCGGTCAAGGTCGATCCGTGATCGGACACAGACCTTCCGCCGCGTTGCTCGCCGCGTCCCTGCTGCTCACCGGATGCGGCAGCGGCGCGGCGGCGATCCCGGACCACCGTCCCGAGGCCGTCCCGACGACGAGCGCACCCCCGCCCTCCCCGTCGATCACGGTCGAGGCGGCTCCGCGTCAACTGCCCGGCCTGGGGCCGAAGACCCTCGCCCAGGTGCCCTCCCGCGCCCGGCAGGCCGTCATGGTCACCGGCCGCGGGAAGGACTCCGCGCTGTCCACGGTCGTGCTGTACGAACGCACCGCGGCCGGCTGGGAGGCCATCGGGAAGAGTTGGCCCGCGCACAATGCGCTCAAGGGCTGGACCGACCATCACCGGGCCGGTGACCTGCACTCGCCCATCGGGGTCTACACCCTCACCGACGCCGGGGGCCGGCTCCGCGACCCCGGCACACGGCTGCCGTACGACCGTTCCGGCGGGTTCACCGCGACCGGCACGGGGTTCGAGGGGGAGCCGCTGGCCGGGTCCTTCGACCACGTGATCGCCATCAACTACAACCGTGAGCCGGGCACTTCGCCGCTGGACTGGACGCGTCCGCTCGGCGCGGGCCGTGGCGGCGGCATCTGGCTGCATGTCGACCACGACGGTCCCACGCAGGGCTGTGTCAGCATCGCCCGGAGGCACATGAGGGAACTTCTGCTGGCGCTCGACCCGGGCCTCGACCCGGTGGTCGTCATGGGCGACACCAAGTCCCTGGCCCGCTGAGCCCGTCGAGGTCTCCCCAACCGCTTAGGATCCGCCGGGTGTGCGCACATGTGCTGGTCGCCGAGGACGACGAGATGCAGGCCGAACTCATACGCCGCTCCCTGCTGGCGGAGGGCCACACCGCCACGGTGGTCCACGACGGCCGGTCCGCCCTCGACGCGGCCCGCCGGCTTCGGCCGGACCTCGTCGTGCTGGACCTGATGCTGCCGGTGATCGACGGCTTCGGCGTGTGCCGGGTGCTGCGCCGGGACGACGACGTCCCCGTCCTGATGCTGACCGCCCGCGCCACCGAGGACGATCTGCTGCTGGGCCTGGAGCTGGGCGCGGACGACTACATGACCAAGCCGTACAGCCCGCGCGAGCTGATGGCCCGCATCCGCACGGTCCTGCGCCGCAGCGGGCGTGCGCCCGTCGACCGGCGGGAGGACCCCGTCGTGCGTGCCGGAGGGATCACGGTCGACCCGGTACGGCACGAGGTGCGCTGCGACGGAGTGCCCGTGGAGTGCACGCCGGCCGAGTTCGAGATCCTCCTCGCGATGGCCGCCGAGCCTGAACGGGTCTTCTCGCGGCGGCAGTTGCTGGAGATCACCCGAGGCACCGACCGCGCCTCCACCGAACGGGCCGTCGACGTCCACATCATGAACCTGCGCCGGAAGACGGAGGCGGACCCGCGCCGGCCGGTCCGGCTGCTGACCGTCTTCGGGGTCGGCTACAAGCTCAGCGAGGCCCGCGGATGAACGGCCGGATACCGCTGCGCAAGCGCCTGCTGGTCCGGTTGCTGATCGCCTCCGGTCTCATCGCCGTGTGCTCGGTGGCGGCGACCGCCTGGCTGGCCGTGGAGACCACCACCCGCGCTCTGCGGGAGGAGCAGGGCCAGGTCCTCGCCGACGACATGGACGTCCTCGCCCGGCTCAGCGGCTATGCCGCGTCCCATCCCGACTGGACGGGAGTCGAGAAGACCGTACGGGAGCTGTCCGCGCAGACCGGGCGGCGCATCGCCCTCACCACCACCGACCGCACGCCGATCGCCGACTCCGCGCCGCCCGGCACCTCCCTGCCGGTGAGTGCCGCCGCCACCGTCGACCCCCTGCGCACCGACACCTTCAGTGAACGCGGAGCCCAACTCGGCGGCACCGACCCGCGGGTGGTGGGCCCCTACCGGCTGACGGCGGTGGAACGCACGAAGCTCGACGCCCTGGCCCGGGAACGGCAGCGCTGCTTCGCCCGCTACGGCATCGACACCAGCCTCACCCGCACGCCGAGCGGCCGCCCGGTCCTCACACAGACAGAGGGCGCCGACCCCGTCTACGAGCCCGAGGTGTGCGCCGACGACTGGCTCAACACCCCGATGCCCACGGAGGAGAAGGCGCTGACCGCACTCCAGAAGCGGGCCCGCGGCTGCCTGACCCGGGCGGGCCTGGAACCCGGCGTGCCGCTGGCGCTCGGGGTCGACCTCACCGGCGTGACTCCCAAGACGCCGACGATCGCGCCGGGCTTCGCCAAGTCAGGAGAGGGCGAGCTCTGGCGCGAGGCCAAGGCATGCCTCGACGACGCCCGCCGCGCCCAGCTCGACCCGTACGTCGCCCCCGCCGCCGAGCTGTTCCTGGGCGGCGGCGGAGACACGCCCGCCGTGCGCTTCGACATGTCGCCGGCCAACAAGACCAAGGTCGTCGGCGCCGCCGGGCTCGTGCTCGCCGTCACCGTCGCCGTGACCGCCGTGGTCGCCACCCGGCTCGTCCGGCCGCTGCGGGCGCTGACCGAGGCGGCCCAGCAGCCGCCGGACCGGCATGTCCGCGTCCCCGTCACCACCCGGGACGAGACCGGCATTCTCGCCGCCGCCTTCAACGAACTGACCGAGCGCCGTGAACGCCTCGAAACCCAGCGCAGGGCGATGGTCAGCGACATCGCCCACGAACTGCGCAGCCCGCTCACCAACATCCGCGGCTGGCTGGAGGTGACCCGCGACGGCGTCGTCGACCCCGACCCCGCCCTGCTCGCCTCACTGCACGACGAGGCCCTCGTGCTCCAGCGCGTCATCGACGACCTGCGCGACCTCGCGGACGCCGACGCCGGCACCCTGCGCCTGCACCCGGAGCCCGTGCGGTGCGACGAACTCCTCGGCCAGGTCGTCGCGGCCCACCGCGTCGCGGCCGACGCCGCCGGCGTCTCCCTGCGCACCGCGGTCGACGGCACGCCGTGGCTGGATGCCGACCCGGTGCGGATGCGGCAGGCGCTGGGCAACCTGGTGTCCAACGCACTGCGCCACACGCCCGAGGGCGGCACCGTCACGCTGGCCGCGCGCCGCGCCGGCGACTGCGTCCTGCTGGAGGTCACCGACACCGGCAGCGGCCTGGCTCCGGACGAACTGCCGCACGTCTTCGACCGGTTCTGGCGCGCGGAGAAGTCCCGCAGCCGCCGCACCGGCGGCAGCGGCCTCGGTCTGCCGATCGTCCGGCACCTCGTCGCCGCGCACGGCGGAACGGCCGAAGCGACGAGCGAACCCGGCGCCGGGAGCGTCTTCACGCTGCGGCTGCCGGGTACGGCCGGGCAGGACTAACCACCGGGGGAGCCGACCACCGCGGTGCCTCCGGCGCGGTAGCGGTCGGTTCGGTTCGGTTCCGTTCGCTTCGAGCGCAGCGGACGACCTGTCGGAAGTACGGACACTCGCCGAACTCGCCGACCTGGTCGAGCAGCACCGTGGCCTCTTCACATCGACGAGGCCACGGGACGCGGTGGACCGGCAGGAGAACTCCTGGGGTCCACCGCGTCGCACCGGCCGCTCACGCGGCCCCGCGTCACCCGGAGTTCCTCCGGGAGCCCGCGCGCCGCCGGAGCGCACGGCGTTCGTTCTCGCTCGTGCCGCCCCAGACGCCCAGGGTCTGACCGGTGCCCAGCGCCCACTGCAGGCACTGCTCCCGCACCGGACAACGTCCGCAGACCGCCTTGGCCTGCTCCTGCTGTACCAGTGCCGGGCCGGTGCTGCCGATCGGGAAGAAGAGATCGGGGTCCTCGTGGCGGCACGCGGCGTGGTCTCGCCAGCTGTCCATGAAATGTCACCTGCGATCGAAAGTCGTGTGCCCTCGGGAATTCCTTACTCGCTTCCGGGTCACCTGTCGATGCGGGGGTGAAACAATCGAGTCCTGTGAGACGCCGTACGAACGCGCCGGGCAAGGCCGTTACTGCTCGCGGACGCCCCACGGGGAGCCGTAGGCGGTCAGCAGATCCAGGAAGGGACGGGCCGGGAACGCCTCGGGGCCGAGAACGCCCGCGCCGGACCAGACGCCTGTGGCGAGGAGTTCAAGGGCGACGACCGGGTTGACCGCGGTCTGCCACACCACCGCCTGACAGCCGTACTCCGCCATGGACCACTGGTTGTCGACCACGTGGTACAGGTACACCTCACGCGGTGCCCCGTCCTTGACGCCCCGCACCCAGGTGCCCGCGCACGTCTTGCCGTGCATCCGCTCGCCCAGCGTCGCCGGATCGGGCAGACACGCGGCCACGACGTCCCGCGGCGAGACGGCGACCGGCCCCGCGGCGCTCGGCACGGTCACCGGGTCGGTGCGGTCGAGGCCCAGCAGGTGCAGTGTCTTGAGGGTCTCGATGAACTCCCGGCCCAGGCCGTACTTGAAGGTGACGCGGCGCGCGCCGACCCAGCGCGGCACGAGCAGGACCTCCTCGTGCTCCACGTTCACGCACTCGACCGGCCCGATGCCCTCAGGGAAGTCGAACAGCTCGGGCTCGCTGAACGGTTCCGTGGTGAACCATCCCCTGTCGGCTTCATAGACGATCGGCGGGTTGAGGCATTCCTCGATGGTGGTCCAGATGCTGAAGGAGGGGGCGAAGTCGTAGCCGTCGACCGTCAGGTTCGCGCCGTCGCGGATGCCGATCTCCTCGATCTCGTCGAAGAGTTCGTCGGCCGCGTACCGGGCGAAGACGTCCGACAGACCCGGCTCCACCCCCATGCCGACGAGCGCCAGCACGCCCGCCTTCTCCCACTCCTGTGCCTGCGCGAACTGCTCGTCGCCGAGCTTCACTCCGCACTCCTCGTACGGCCGTTCGGCGTGCGGGCGGGACAGCGACATCGCCATGTCCAGGTAGGTGGCGCCGGCTGTGCGCGCCGCCCGGAACAGCGGCATCACGAAGCGCGGGTCGGTGGCGTTGAGGAGGACGTCGCAGTCGTGCCGCTCCAGCAGCGCCGCCACGGCCGCCTCGTCGCCGGCGTCCACGCGCTCCGCCAGGAACCGGCCACCGTCGCCGCCGAGGGCCGCGACGGCCGCCTCGGCCCGGGCCGGGGCGAAGTCGGCGACCACCATCGTGTCGAAAAAGGGCCGCCGGGCCGCGATCCGGGTGATGGCGGTGCCCACACCACCGGCTCCCACGAGCAGTACACGCATGACAGGAACTCCATCCGTCGAAGAGCGGTCGAAGAGCAGCCGAAGAGCGGTCGAATCGCTCTCGAGGAGCTCTCGAAGAGCGGGGGCCCGGGAGTGATACAACGCCGCGGCCTCACATAAGGTCAATGGCGTTGGCATAAGCGCAGCAGGCCTACGAGGACCTACGAGGAGACGGTCGTGCCGAAGCCAGTGGTCCCCGAGGAGAGGCGGCGGCGCCGCAGACCCACCAAGGGCGGCACCGTGCTGTCCGAGCGGCTCATCGTCGAGACCGCGCTGCGCATGCTGCGCGAGCACGGCAGCGCGGGCCTCACCGCCCGCCGGCTCGGCCTCGCCCTGGACGCCGACCCGTCCACGCTCTACCGGTACTTCCGCGGCATGGACGACCTGACGCTCGCCATCGGCGACGCGCTCATCGGCCAGGCCCTGCGGGGCTGGCGGCCGACGGGGGAGTGGCGGGGGGACCTGCGTGCCGTCGGGCTGCGCATCCACGCCGAGTACGTCGCCCACCCGCAGGCCGCCCTGCTGACCACGAGCCGGGTCACTGGCCGAGCGAACGAACTGGCCGCCGACGAGGCTGTCCTGGACGTCCTGCGCACGGCGGGTTTCCCGCTGCCGGACACCGTGCGCATCTACCACGCCTTCATCGACCAGACCCTGGCCTTCGCCGCCCTCGACGCCGCCTCGCTCGCCCTGCCGAGCGACTCCCAGCACGCCGACGAGGACATGTGGCGCTCGACGTACGCCCGCCTGCCCCGCACCACCCACCCCCGCATCGCCGAGGCGGCACCCCTGCTGGCCACCCGCATGGTCACCAGTGCCTATCCGACGGCCCTGGAGATGCTCCTGGACAGCGCGGAGGCCCGGCTGCGGGCGTGCGCCTAACTGCGGAGCGTCTCCGCGGCGGCCGTCACCACCGCCTCGGCCACGGCGGCCAGCGCCGGGGAGTCCAGCTTCCACTGCTGCCAGTACAGCGGTACGTCGACCGTGCGGTCCGGCGCCAGGGGGACGAGGCGGCCCTCACGCAGCAGCCGGTCCGCCTGCACCTCGGGCACCAGACCCCAGCCCAGACCGGCCGTGACGGCCTCGACGAAGCCCTCCGAGGTCGGCACGAAGTGGCGTACGGGACTCGCCCCGCCTCCGCCGCGCCGCAGCCGCCGGACGAACGCGTCCTGGAGGTCGTCGCTCCGGTCGAAGGTCACCACCGGCGCCTTTGCGAGCGCATCCCGCAGCGGTCCGCCGAGATGCCGCTCCGCGAACTCCGGGCCGGCCGCCGCGACGTACCGCATCCGCCCCAGGGCCCGCACGGAACAGCCCGCCACGGCATCGGGCGACGAGGTCACCGCGGCCATCACCAGACCCTCACGCAGCAGCGCAGCCGTACGGGTCTCGTCCTCGCGGCGCAGCTCGAAGCAGATCCGCGGCTCCTGCGGGACACGCGTGAGCGCCCCCAGGAACCACGTGGACAGGGAGTCCGCGTTCACCGCGACCGACACCCGGGTCGGCTCCCCGTCCCCGCGCATGCCCAGCTCGGACCGAGCGTCCCGCTCCAGCCGGGCCAGCTGCCGGGCGAACCGCACCACGACCTCGCCGGACTCCGTCGGCCGCACGGGCTTGGTGCGCACCAGCAGTACCCGCCCCGTGCGCTGCTCCAGCGCCTTCACCCGCTGACTCACCGCCGACGGCGTCACGTGCAGCGCGGCGGCCGCCGCGTCGAACGTGCCCTCGTCGACCACCGCGAGCAGCGTGCGGACCTGATCCAGCGGAAGTTCGGTCATCATCACGACAGCTAATGGTACGTAAGAATCTTTAGCTGTACTCGTGGTGATCCTTTCCCTAGCGTCGACGTCATGACCGCCTCCCTGACCGCCGCGGCCGCCGGATTCGGCACCGGCCTCTCGCTCATCGTCGCCATCGGCGCCCAGAACGCCTTCGTCCTGCGCCAGGGGATACGGCGCAACGCGGTCCTCGCCGTGGTCGGCATCTGCGCGCTGTCCGACGCCCTGCTCATCGCCCTGGGCGTCGGCGGGGTGGGCGCCGTGGTGGTGGCGTGGCCGGGCGCGCTGACCGCGGTCGGCTGGATCGGCGGCGCCTTCCTGCTCGGCTACGGCGTCCTCGCCGGCCGCCGGGTGTTCAGGCCGGGCGGCGTCCTGCACACCGAGGGCGAGGCGGAGGGATCGGTCCGGCGGGCGGTGCTCACCTGCCTGGCGATGACCTGGCTCAACCCGCACGTCTACCTCGACACCGTGTTCCTGCTCGGCTCCGTCGCCGCCGACCGCGGCCCGCTGCGCTGGACGTTCGGGCTCGGCGCGGTGCTCGCCAGCCTGTGCTGGTTCACCGCGCTCGGCTTCGGCGCCCGCCTGCTCGGCCGCTTCCTGGCCAGGCCGGCCGCCTGGCGGGTCCTGGACGGCCTGGTCGCCGCGACGATGATCGCCCTGGGAATCACACTCGTCGCCGGAGCCTGAGCAACCTCGTCGCCGGAAGCTCAGGATGCGGATCCGGAACGCTCGGCCGGTGCTGCGATAGTGATCCCTGATTCGAAAGATGTATCGAGCAACCAGGAAGCCCGTGGACACCAGCGAGAGCAGCAGCGAACCACAGACGGCGGCCGCGGACGAGGTGAAGCGGACCCGGCGCGGCCGGCGCCGCTGGGCCATGGACACCCGCCCCCTGCGCCGGCCGGCCTACCGCCGCCTGTGGTCCTCGACGATCGTCACGGCCGTGGGGAGCCAGCTCACCGCCGTCGCCGTGCCGAAGCAGATCTACGACATCACCGGCTCCTCGGCCTGGGTCGGCGCCGCCAGCCTCGCCGGGCTGCTGCCCCTGATCGTGTTCGCGCTGTGGGGCGGGGCGATCGCCGACAGCATGGACCGCCGCAAGCTGCTCCTGATCACCAACAGCGGCATAGCCGTGACCTCGGTCCTGTTCTGGCTCCAGGCCGTCACCGGGCTGGACTCGGTGGCCGTCCTGATGGTCCTGCTCGCCGTGCAGCAGGCGTTCTGGGGCCTGAACGCCCCGGCCCGCAACGCCTCCATCGCCCGACTGGTCCCCGAGGAGGAACTGGCCGCCGCGAACGCCCTCGGCTCGACGGTCATGCAGACCGGCCAGGTGGTCGGCCCGCTGCTCGCCGGCGTACTCATCCCCGTCATCGGCCTGCCCGAGCTGTACCTCATCGACGCCCTGGCACTGTGCGTCACGGTGTGGGCCGTCTACCGACTGCCCTCGCTGCCGCCCCTCGCCGGCACCGGGCCGCGCCGGGCGGGCGTGCGGGAGATAGCGGCCGGCTTCCGCTACATCTCCCTGCACAAGGTGCTGCTGCTGTCCTTCCTCGCCGACATCATCGCGATGGTCTTCGGCATGCCCCGCGCCCTGTTCCCGCAGCTCGCCTCCCAGACGTACGCCCCCTACGGCGAGGGACTCGCCCTCGGTCTCCTCTTCGCGGCGATCCCCATCGGTGCGGTGGTGGGCGGACTGTTCTCCGGCACGTTCTCCCGGGCCCGCCGGCACGGCTGGATGGTCATCGGGGCGGTGGTCGCCTGGGGCGCCGCCATCACCGGCTTCGGGCTCAGCGGCAGCCTGTGGCTCGCCGTGGGGTTCCTCGCCCTGGCCGGGGTCGCCGACATGGTCTCCATGGTCTTCCGCGGGGCGATCCTGCTGTCGGCCGCCACCGACGAGATGCGCGGCCGTATGCAGGGCGTCTTCACGGTCGTGGTCGCGGGCGGCCCCCGCCTGGCCGACGTCCTGCACGGCTCGGCGGGCTCGGCCTTCGGCGCCCGTACGGCGGTCGCGGGCGGCGGGATCCTGGTGGTGGCCGTCATGCTGAGCCTGGCCCTCGCGGTGCCGGCGCTGCGCCGCTACCGCGTCTGACCTCCTACAGAGCGCTTCGCCGGCCTGTCGTGTACTGCTCCATGAGCTTGCCCCGCGTCGTCTCCAGCCGGTGCGCGAGGATCTCCGCGACGGACCGCACCAGGATCATCCCGAGCTGCCGGTCCTCCTCGCACAGTTCGAGCACCGCCGCCGCGTCGAACTCGTAGGCGCGGACCGGGCTGAAGGCCTCCGCGCCGAAGTCCCACTGGTACGGCGGGAACAGCCAGGACCAGCCGAGCAGGTCGCCCGCGCCGAGCCCGGCGACCGTCACCCTCCGGTGGGCCGTCACCTGCTGGGTGAGGGAGACCGCTCCCGAGCGGATGACCCAGAAGCGGTCGGCCGTGCCGCCCGCCTCGAAGATCCGGGCGTCCTCCGGGAAGGAGACCTCCCGGGCGAGCGACATCAGCCGCTGACGCTGGGGTGACGGAAGGGCGGTGAGCAGTTTGATCGCTTTGGTCATGACGCGGGGCTCCTCGCCGGCGATGGATTCCGGTTTTTCCCTACGCCCATTTCAGCGGCTGCCGCCGCCCCGGGCACCTCGGCGGACGGCAGAATCGCACGCGGGACGTCGGAGGGCCATGTCGCCATGTGGCGCTGAAGGCATGAAAAAGCCCTGGCTGGACGGGGGAGGCCAGCCAGGGCAGCTTGGGTGTGGCACGCGGAGGAGGGGGGTGGTTCACTCCGTGGTCACTATGAATGAACGGTAAACCATCCATGCGCATTGTGCGAAACCCAATCCGGGTCACGTGACCTGTTTCACTCAATCTTCACTCGGAGTCCCCGCCGCGACCCTGATCGTCGCCAACTCTGCGTCGGTGGCGTCCGGGAGGTTCATGCCCGCCTTCAGGCCGGTGAGCAGATACCGCAGCACGGGCTCCGTCAGCCGCTCACCCGGGAGGACGGCGGGAATCCCCGGCGGATACGGCGTGATCATCTCCGCCGCGACCCGGCCGGCGGCCTCGGACACCGGCACGTTCTCGGCGGGGCCGAAGAACGCGTCCCGGGGCAGACGGGCCTGTGCCATGCGCAGCTCGGACGGCGAGGGCACCTCCACCCGCGGTGCAGGGCGCAGCTCCGGGGCGGCATCGGCCAACTCCTTGAGCGCGGCGAGCAACTCGCCCGCCGTCTCCCGGTCGTCGGCGTGGGTGATCTGCGCGCCGATGCGGCGGTGGTCCGTCAGATGCATGTCGATGCCCCGGTGCTCCCGCAGCCAGTCCGCGGCCTGGTACCCGGTGATCCCGAGCGCGTCGATGTCGATGATGCCGGGCAGCGGGTCCATGTCGTCGGCCATCCCCGCGCCGCAGAAGTCGTCGCGGTCGTTGACGTGCATCCCGTCGATCTCCTCGACGGCGGCCCGGACCTCGGCGGCGAGATCCAGCGCGCCGCCCATCAGTTCCTTGCCGTGCAGGGCCATCTGCCGCCGCCAGCCGTCGAGCCCCGCGTACAGCAGCACCGACGGACTGGTGGTTCCCAGCAGATCGGAGCGCATCTGCAACAGGTCCGCCGGCACCAGGTCCCCCTGCAGATGGAAGACCGACCCCTGCTCCAGGCCGCTGCCCATCTTGTGGATGCTGGTCACGCAGATGTCGGCGCCCGCGTCCATGGCCCAGGACGGCAGATCGGGGTGGAAGGGCAGATGGGCACCCCACGCCTCGTCCACGATCAGCGGGACCGCACGACGGTGACAGACCTCGGCGACCGCGCGCAGGTCCGCGCAGGTGCCGTACGGCGTGGGGCTGGTGATCAGCGCGCCCTTCGCGTCCGGATGGGCGTCGAACGCCTTCTCGAAGTCGGCTGCGGTGGGCGGATGCGCCAGATTCCGCTCGGCGTCCCACCGGGGTTCGACCCAGACCGGCTCGACCCCGGACAGGATCAGCCCCGACACGACGGACTTGTGGGCGTCCCGCCCGATCAGCAGCTTCTCGTGCGGACCCGCGACGGCCAGCATCGCCGCCTTGACGGACAGGGAACTCCCGCACGTCGTGAAGAACGTGTGGTCGGCGTGCACGGCGTCGGCCATCAGCGCCTGGGCCCGCTCCAGCACCCGGCCCCGGGTGAGCCGGTCGTCCAGGCCGCCCGACGCCAGCACGTCACCGAGGAACACCGCGTCGCCGAGCACCTCCCGCACCGCGGGATCGGCGCCCCGGGCCTGCTTGTGCCCCGGCGGCGCGAACGACATCCGCCCCTTGCGGTGATAGTCGGACAGGGCTTCCAGAACCGGTGCGCCGGTGTGATCGACAGTCATGGACGCCGGGTCCCCGGAACCGGTGCCCGTCAATCCGCCGACCGGGCGGCCCGTCACCCCTGCACGGTGTGCTTGCCCGGCGTCAGGATTTCGTCCAGCACCCTGACCACGCTCTCGAACGCCAGGGTGCGTACGGCCGCGTCGCGGGCCTCCTCCGGGTCCTCCCGGCGCAGCTCGTCACTGCGGGTCCGCCAGTTCTGTTCCTCCTTGGCCGCACAGGTCCGGGCGCGTTGGATGCGTCGCAGCAGTTCGTCTGAGTCCACCACATCGGTCATGACATCCGCGTACCCGCTCCAGGCGCAGAGATGGCCCGAGTGCCCGCCCGGCATGAGAGGTTTGGCGCGCCCCGGAGGGGTCAGCCGAAGAGGAGAGACCTGCGGAAGTCCGTGCAGCGTGACGCAGAAGTCGCTGCGGCCGGGGCACTCCGGCCGTCGTGTCCGCGGGGGGTCTGCGAGGTGTCCACCTCCGGCCGCGATCGCCGCGGTCGGTACCGGGTGCCGCTTCTCTTCTTCAGCGAATCAGGGAGCTTCAGGGATGTGCGAGGAGCACAGGACCGAATACGCCCTCGAACCGTCGCTCGCCGTGGACCAAGGCGGGCAGCCGCGGCCGTGCAAACCGGCCGAGGCGCGCAGGGCGGTCGAGCGGGCCGTGACCGAACGCTGCCGCGCCACCCGTACCCGGTGCGACGAGGGCGCCCTCTCCGACGCCGTGCTCGTCGCCTCGGAACTCACCACCAACGCGATCCTGCACGGCGGCGGCATCACCGACTTCCATGTCGACGTCGTGGGACCCGGCGTACGCGTGTCGGTGAGTGACCGCAGCGACGAACTGCCGGTGGTCCACGCGCCGGTGGACCCGAACGGCCGCCGACGCGTCGGCGGCCACGGCTGGCCGATCGTCTGCCGGCTGTCCCGCGACGTCCGGGTGGCCGACCTGCCCGCGGGCGGGAAGTGCATCACCGCTGTCGTGCCCCTGTCCTGAAGACTTTCCCGGAACCTGAGTTTGCGCCCAGGGGGGCAGGGCAGACGCAATTTCGTGCTTCGGACCGGAGGCGCCCCAGCGGGAGCGGTATGGCTGCTCCGGGGCCCTTCCAGGTCATCCGGACAGCGCCTTTCCCTTCCGCGGTAACCACCTGAGACGACCGTTCAGGAGCGATTCCGCATGCTCATCGACATGTCGACAACCCGTCCCGGCACGCCCGCTCGACAGAGCGCTCCCAACCGGCGCCGTCACGACGACGCCCCCGACACCACCGCCCTCTTCACCCGGCTGGCCGCCCTGGACGACGGCCCCGAGCGCGACGCCCTCCGCGACGAACTGGTCACCGCCTGGCTGCCCATGGCCCACCGGATCGCCGGCCGGTTCCGCGACCGCGGGGAGTCCACCGAGGACCTCCGCCAGGTGGCGGCCCTGGGCCTGGTGAAGGCGATCGACCGGTTCGAGCCGGAGCGGGGAGCCTTCGAGAGCTACGCCGTGCCGACCATCACCGGTGAGGTCAAGCGCCACTTCCGGGACCGGATGTGGGCGCTGAGGGTGCCCCGCCGGGTGCAGGAACTGCGCAACAAGGTGCGGGTGGCCCGGCGTGAGCTGACCCAGAGCCCCGGTTCCGCCGAGCCGTCGGCCGCCGACATCGCCGCCCACACGGGACTGACCGAGGACGAGGTCGCCGCGGGCATGGAGGCCCTCGAAAGCTTCAGCACCCTGTCGCTGGACGCCGAACTCTCCGCCGGCGACGACGGCTACAGCCTCGCCGACACGCTCGGCTCCTCCGACGCCTCCTACGACGTCGTCATCGACCGCGAGTCCGCCAAGGAGGGGCTGCGCCGACTGCCCGAGCGTGAGCGGGCCATCCTCTACATGCGCTTCTTCGAGGACATGACCCAAAGCCGTATCGCCGACCAGCTCGGCATCTCCCAGATGCACGTCTCCCGGCTGATCAGCCGCAGCTGCGCCCGGGTGCGCGACGAGGCGCTGGGGCAGCCGACGAGCCTGCGCGGCCCCGGCGGCCGGGCGATCTGAGCGAACGAGGAGTGAGAGGGATGCTGAGGCCCCATCCGGCCTTCCTGCGCCGACTCGTCGAGCAGTACGAGTCGCTCCGGGCCGAGGAGGCCGCGCGCGGCCTGGAAGCACCGAGCCCGCGGGCCCTCGACCTCGCCTACACGCTGTGCGTGTCGACCGGTACGCGGGACGTGAGGCTGGCGCTGGACGCGGCACGCCGTGTGCTGAGGGCGGTGCCGGAGTCCCGGTCCGGGCCACTGGCCGAGTGAAGTGACGGACCCGCACGACGATCCGCCGGGAGGCGGCGGTGCGGAGTACAGAGCGCGACGAATCAGAGCGGCTGCGGGCCGGAATGCGCGACCCGCAGCCGCTCGGCCGCGGCAGACGCGGCCGACGGCTGAGGCGGCCGTGAACCCACGACCGCGCCCCGTGGACCACCACCCACGCCGGGTGTGTCCGCCCGCGACCAGGGCATTCGGATTCCAGGAGGTCAAAGATGAGCACGGGTGCCACGGCGCGAACCCCCCGGTCCGACGCCCGCCGGGTCGCGAACGGCTCGGCCCGCGAAGGGGCCGCGCGGGCGGGACTGACCGCGCGGGGTGTGATCTACCTGCTGGTCGGCGTCCTGGCACTGCAGATCGCCTTCGGCGAGGGCAAGCGCCAGGCCGACCGCGGCGGCGCCCTCGCCGAACTCGCCGACAAGCCGTTCGGCGCGGTACTGCTGTGGGCGCTCGGCATCGGCCTCGTCGGCATGGCCCTGTGGCGGCTGGCCGAGGCCATTTTCGGTTCGGTCGGGCCGGACGGGCGTAAGGCGAGCAAACGACTGCTGTCGGCAGTGCGCTGCGCTTTCTACACCTTCGTCGCCTACTCCGTGCTGTCCTTCGCCGCGGGCTCGGGCGGCAGCGGATCCAGCGACGAGCAGTCCAAGGACGTCACCGCCCGGCTGCTCGAGGTCCCGGCCGGGCAGTGGCTCGTGGGCTTGGCCGGCGCCGGGATCGCGGTCGCCGGGGTGTGGATAGGCGCGCGGGCGGTGCTCCGCAAGTACCACGACAAGCTCAAGCTCGGCGAGATGTCCTCGCGGACCCGCAAGCTGGTCGACGTCACCGGCGTGGGCGGCGGCGCGGCGCGCGGAGCGGTGTTCGCCGTGGCGGGTGCCTTCGCCGTGCGCGCCGCGGTCGATTACCGGCCCGACAGGGCGAAGGGCCTCGACGACACCCTTCGCTCGTTCGCCGACACTCCCCTCGGCCCGTGGCTGCTGGTCTGTGTCGCGGCCGGTCTGGTGCTCTTCGGACTGTTCTCGTTCGCGATGGCCCGCTGGCGTCGGGTCTGAGACGCGGCCCCGGGGTTTCGAGATCCGGCACGGGGTCTGAGATCCCGCAGACGGGGAACACGGACCGGATGAACGAACCCGAGCTCCCGCCCGACGGCCGGGCCGTGGACGTCTACCTCGACCTGCTGCGCGTCCGCATGGACACGGAGGACTACCGCCTCCTGCTCAGCGTGGTCGAACCGGCCCTGCGGGCGATCGAGGAACAACGGCTGCCCGCAATCGACTTCGCCCTCGACGAGGCACACGCCGAGGGGCTGCCCCAGGAGGTCCGCGACGAGGCCGCGCTGGTCATCGCCACCGCTGTCACCGGCCGACTGGACAACGAGGTGATCGAGCTGAACATCGAGGACACCGGTCCGGTCCGCGTCGTCACCGACGCGGCCACCGCGTCCGACCCGGTGCGCCTGGGCGAGATCGCCGACTACATCCGCGAACGACAGCGGACGAACGACGAACTGCGCGGCATAGCCGAGGTGAGCGACCTGCCGACGGACATCTGAGCGGCGCGCTCGACCTTCACCGCCGGGGTGCCGGGACAGGCACCCTGAGCGGCCGGGCCAGCCCCGCCACCGACTCGTCCAGGCGCTGCACGTGCCGCAGCACGCGGTCGGTGACCCGGCCGTACCGGGGTGTGCCCGGGATGTCCGGCTCCAGGAGCGAGGCGATGCTCGGGCCGGTCTCGATCTCGACGCAGGCGTGCTCGTCGGCGACGCGCGCCGAGATCGCCTCGATGTTGTGCGCGATACGCCGCCCGGCCCGGCGCAGCCTCGGGTCCGCCGCGATCGAGGGGTGGGTGGGCAGCAGTTCGGCCGTCGCGGCCAGCGAACGCGCGTGGTACGCGCAGGTCTCAAGGAGCGCGACGACATAACGGGCAGTGTCCCGGCGGGCCCGCAGCGGCGTGATGGGATGGGTGAGCGGCTGGGTGGCCGCGCGCAGATCGGCCAGCGCCTGGTCCAGGTCGCGCGCCTTGTCCAGCAGGTCGACCGGCGGGCCGCCGCTGAGCTGGTCCACGGCCGCCTCGGTGACGTCGCCGAGCCGGTCCAGGACGGTGACCAGCAGTTCGTTCGTACGGCGGTCCGTCCGCACCGGCAGCACGAACGCCGCCGCGACGATCCCGCAGGCCGCACCGAGCGCCGTCTCCGCCACGCGCAGCACCAGCACCGAGGGGCTGTAGGTGTGCAGGAGGGTGTAGAGGACGCCCAGCGCCGCGGTGACGAAGAAGGACATCAGCGTGTACGACAACGGCGCGGTGTAGAACATCGCGAACACGCACAGCAGCACCACCGCGAACGCGGTCCATGTGTGCTGCCCGACCAGCCCCGCCAGCACGATGCCGGCCACGACCCCGAACACCGTGCCCAGGAGCCGCCGGTAGCCCTTGACCATGATCTCGCCCGTGGACGCGGTGTTGATGAACACGATCCAGCAGGCCAGCACCGCCCAGTACCAGCGTTGGCTGGACAGGAACTCCCCGCCGACGATCGCGAGCGACGAGCCCACGGCGACCTGTACGGCGGCCCGTGTGGTCGGCCGCTGCAGCCCGGTGAGCTGCTCCTCGTCGCCGGTGTCGTCCTCGCCGGCGTCGATGGCGGCGTCCTCGGCGTCCAGTTCCTCGCGCGAGCGGGCCGTCGCCGGGCTGTCGTCCGAGTCGTCCTGGGGGCCGTCCAGGGCGATCCGCAGGCCCAGCACCGCCCGGGCGGCCTCGCCGATGGCCCGGAAGACGTCCTGGACGGCGGGTGAGGCGGGCGGCAGGTTCTCCTCGTCGCGGTACCCGAGCAGCCGGTTGCGCACGTGCGACAGAGCCGTGCCTGACCCCCCGGTGACGGGCCGCAGCACCAGCATGCGCAGCGCCTCCAGATCGCGGCGGAGGGTGGCGGTCCCCTCGTCCCGCACGGGCAGATGCCCTCCCGCCGGGACGGGGGCGCCGGGCAGATGCAGGGTCAGTGTGGTCGCCCGCTCGGCGCTGCGCGCGGTCAGCAGCAACAGTCCCAGCCGCTCGGCGGCGATCTCGGCGTCCGCGATTCGCCGCTGCACGAGCCGGGCCGCCGCCTTGTCGGAGGTGCCCTCCTCCAGCCGGCCCTGGATCATCATCGCCGTCTCGTTCAGGCGGGCGGTGCCGCTGCGCACGTCCTCCAGCGCCTTCTCCACCTCGTCCGGCCCGGCGTCGAGCAGTTCGAGCTGCGCGGACACCAGTTGGGCCAGCCTGGCGCGGAAGGCCTCGCGCAGCCGCTGCAGGATGTTCGCGGGCGTCTCGGGCACGAGCACGAAGCGCACCAGCCCACTGCTGAGGATGGCGACGAGGAGGGCGCCGTACAGCTCGGGCAGTCCGGAGACGGTGGCGCCGACGAACAGGGACAGGAAGTAGACCTGGAATCCGATCAGGCCGAGCGTGGTGCCGCGATCGCCGAACCGGCGGCCGTAGACGGCGCAGAAGATGAGGGCGACGAAGAAGAGGTCGCCGGCCACCACCCGGGAACTGAGGAGCGCGCCGAGCGTCACCGACGTCAGCGCCACCGGCAGCCCCAGCGCGAGTGTCACGGCCTGCTGCCCGCGCTGCTTCTCCCGGATGGAGAAGGTGGCGACCATCGCCGCCATGGCACCCGCGACCAGATGCGTGACGTCGGCGTCCAGGAAGCTGAGTACGGCCAGCGTGAGGGCGATCGCGCCCACGGTCCTCAGACCGGCGGTCAGTCTGAGCAGGCCGGGATCGGATGCGGCGATACCGTCCCGCAGTCGTGCCCGCACCGACCGTCCCGCTGCCTTCACGCTGCCGTACTCACTCCTGTGTCACGTCATGATCTCCGCCATCAGCATGACACGGCGGGCAGGGCCTACCGGTCCCGGCTCTCGGCCAGGGTGTACGCCACCAGAGCATTGGCATGGCCGTGCCCCAGGCCGTGCTCCGTCTTGAGCCAGCCGACCAGCTCCATGTGCCGGGTCAGCGGCGAGGAGCGGATGAGCTCCTGCCACTCGGCGATCGGCCGGCCGTACTTCTTCTCGATCGAGGGGAAGTAGCTCGCGGGGCCCTTCACGGTCTCGGCCATGGCGGTGTCCTTTCGCTGTGACGCTGTCTTGTCACTCCTCGGACCGCCGACCGACCGGGAACTGATCGGCGGTCCGGAGTGATCTACAACACTCGCGCGAAAGCGTCACTGCTCCAGTCGCTCGGAACCCTCGACGTGGGCCCGCACCTGTTCCGGCGTCAGGTAGGCGTCGACGGCCTCCAGGTCCTTCAGCTTGAGGGACCTGCCGGTCTGGAAACCGGTGCGGACGAAATCGTCGCCGGCGACCGCGTTGAGCACCCAGTTCGTCATGACCCGGGTCTTGGCCACGTTGGTGCGCAGCGCCGACCAGTGGTAGCCGCGGGCCACGGCCTGGGCGGGCAGTCCGCGAAGTTCGATGCCGAGCGGCTTGGAGACGGCGTCCTTGCCGCCGAGGTCGACGACCAGGCCGAGGTCCTTGTGGACGTACGGCTTCGTCGTCCGGCCCCGCAGCGTGGCGATGACGTTGTCGGCGACGTGTTTGCCCTGCCGCAGGGCGTGCTGCGCGGTGGGCGGGCACACCGCGCCCTCCACACCCTTGGCCTCGTCGGGCACCGCGGCGGCGTCGCCGAGCGCGAACACCCCGTCGTGGCCCGGCAGGTTCATGTCGGCGGTGACCGAGAGCCGCCCCCGCACGGTCTCCGCTCCGAGCGTGGCGATGAGCGGGCTCGCGACCACACCTGCCGTCCAGATCAGGGTGCGGGTGGGGATCACCCGGCCGTCGGTGAAGGTGACCTCTTCAGGGCCCGCCTTGTCGATCGAGACCCCGAGCGAGATCTCGATGCCTCGCCGGCGCAGGATCTCCGTGGCGCTGCCGCCGAGCTTGTCGCCCAGCTCCGGCATCAGCTTCGGGGCGATGTCGATCAGATGCCACTTGATCAGGCCCGGGTCCAGGCGGGGGTAGCGCTTGACGGCGGCGTGCGTGAGGCGCTGCAGGCAAGCCGCGGTCTCGGTGCCGGCGTAGCCGCCGCCGACCACCACGAACTGGAGCCGTGCGGCGCGCTCGGCCGGGTCCTCGCTGGCGTCGGCGAGGTCGAGCTGGGAGATGACGTGGTCGCGGACGTACGCGGCCTCGGCGAGCGTCTTCATGCCGAAGGCGTTGTCGGTGAGGCCGGGGATGTCGAAGGTGCGGGTGACGCTGCCGGGGGCCAGCACGATGTAGTCGTACGGCTCGTTGACGATCTCGTCGGTGATGGTGCGGATGACGCAGACCTTGGCCTTGAGGTCCACGCCGATGGCGCCGCCCGGAATGATCCGGGTGCGGTACTTCTTGCTGCGGCGCAGCGAGACGGCGATCGACTGTGGCGTCAGCACGCCGGAGGCGACTTGGGGCAGCAGGGGGAGGTAGAGCTGGTAGGCGCGCGGCGTCACCAGGGTGACGTCGGCCTCGTCGGGGGAGAGTTTGCGTTCCAGACGGCGGACGCACTCCACGCCGGCGAAGCCTGCGCCGACCACCAGGATCCTGGGTCGTGTCACGGTGTTCATCCCTTTCTGCGGCTCCAGGCGGTCTGCCTCGAACGCCTTTCGCCTGCCCGTGGATCGCTGCTTCGCACATCGATCCCACCGCGGTGTCGGCCGTTCCGCCAGCCGAGCGCGGCAGGCAGACGAACGCGTCGAGCACCACCATGCCCGCCCGGCTGCCGAAACGCACCGGGGCGATCGTGAAGATCGTGGGACAGAAGCGGTGGACGGGGCCCTCGGGCACCCGTGGGACGGGGCCTCAGGCAGCCAGATGACACAGCAGCAGGCACACGTCGTCGTCCCGTTCGGAGTCGCTGAGCAGGGGCGTGAGGATCCGGTCGGCCGAACCGTCCAGGTCCGCGTCCAGCTCCGCGGAACGGAACGACCCGAGCGCCTGAGCCAGGCGCTCGATGCCCGGGTCTATCCCCTGCGCGCGCCGCTCCACCAGGCCGTCCGTGTACAGCGCCAGCGTGGAGCCGGGCGCGAGCGGCGCGGTGTGGTCGTGGATCACCTGCCGCAGCGGGATGCCGAGCATGGCGCCCGGTTTGGCGTCCAGCGTGTGCACCTGTCCGTCGGGGGTGCGCAGCACCGGCGGCGGATGGCCCGCGGCCGCCCACGTGAGCGTCGGGTCGCCGGGGCGGAAGCGGGCGATGACGGCGGTGGCGTACAGATCCGGCTGGAGATGGTGCAGGAACGTGTGCAACCGGGTCAGCAACTCGCCGGGGCTGCCGCCGTCGACGGCGTACGCCCGCAGCGCGGTGCGCAGCTGGCTCATCATCACGGCCGCGTGCAGACCGTGCCCGGTGACGTCGCCGATGACGGTGATCAGGCTGCCGTCGGGCTGCCGGAAGGCGTCGTACCAGTCGCCGCCGATGTTCAGCCCGTGTGTGGCCGGCAGATAGCGGGCGGCCAGGCTGAGGCCCGGCGTGGTGGGCAGATCGGTGAGCAGGGCGCGTTGGAGCGTCTCGGCGATGTCCCGGTTGTGCTCGAAGCGCCGGGCGTTGTCGATGGCGATGCTGGCCCGTCTGGTGAGCTCGATCAGCATCACGGCGTCGTCCGGGTCCCAGCGGTCGCCGGGCGGCGACAGCGTCAGCACGCCCAGCGGGGCGCGCCGCGTCGGCAGCGGGACGCACAGCAGCGGCCGCGCGGGATCCAGCGCGGAGGGCGGCTGGTCGGCGACACCGGGCAGGCCGCCCGGGTGGTCGGCGGCGTACTGCGGACGCCCGGTGCGGGCGGCGAGCACGGCGGCGGCCGGGTGCGGTGCGGGCCGGTGCCGGTCCTCGTCGCCCTCGAACAGCCAGATGTCGACGCTGCGGGCGTACTCGGGCACCAGCAGGTCCGGCAGGCGGCGCACGATCTCGTCGTGGTTCAGCGACGCCGTCAGTACGGCACTGGCGTCCGCCAGGAACGTCAGCCTGCGGCGGGCGCTCTCCGCCTCGGTCCGTGCCTTGCGTTCGGCGGCGAACGCGTCGCGCTGGGCCCGACCGGCGGCGTCCAGTTCGGCGTGCAGGGCCAGCACGCCCTGGTTGGTCTGGTGCAGCTCCTCCCGGTGGAAGTTGACCAGCTCCTCCTGTTCGCCGAGCCTGTCCAGCACCAGCGCGGTGTCCTCGTCGGCGCCGAGCAGGGCCTCCGCCAGGACCGCCGGGTCGTCCGCCACTAAGGCGCCGTCGGGTGTGTCCGCCGCTTCGGCGCAGCGGACCGTCGTACGCCACGGCGGTTGCGCGGCGGCCGCGCCCGTGCCGTACGAGGGGGTCACCACCACGTGCAGGAGCCCCTCCTCGGCGGATGCGGCCGGGGCTTCCAGGGTGAGTCGCCAGGTGCCGCCCTTGGTGAGGCACTGCCGCAGATGCGAGCTGAGCGCCGTGGTCAGACGGGTGCGGTCGAGGGTTGGCACGCCGTACGCGGCGGCCAACCGGGCGGTGGCGATCCGGGC
Organism: Streptomyces sp. MMG1533; assembly: GCF_001279775.1. Classification (GTDB taxonomy): domain Bacteria; phylum Actinomycetota; class Actinomycetes; order Streptomycetales; family Streptomycetaceae; genus Streptomyces. The sequence continues at coordinate 307,394 of NZ_LGDG01000122.1, forward strand.
CCGGGCGGCGTCGACGACGGTCGTGATCTGCCAACTGCGCGTCATGGCCCCTCCAACGGGGTCGGGGCCAGCACCACCACGGCCGTGTCGTCCCGCACCGGCCAGGCGGAACTGCTCGTGTCGCGCACCGTCACGGCCGCCACGACGGCCGGGTCGGCCGCCAGCAGGTCCTCGTCGGACGGAGGCGTCCAGCGACTGGGCAGGCCGTCGCTGTGCAGGATCAACAGCCGGTCGGCCGCCCAGGGCACACGGTCCTCCCGCAGCGTCGCGTGCCGGTGCACGCCCACGATCCCGGGCCGGGACACCAGGGAACGCCACCGGTCGCCCTCGCGCAGCCGAGCCCCTACGTTGCCGACGCCCGCGAACCGCAACAGGCCGCCGCGGGTGTCCACCTGGGCGACGGCTACGGCCGCGCCCCGAGTGCCGCGCAACGCCGTGTCGAGGTGCACCAGCGCCTCGGCCGGCGGCAGGTGGGCGGCGCGGTGCAGGGCCTCCACGGCCGTCGTCGAGGCGCGGGCGGCCGCCGGACCGTGACCCAGCCCGTCGGCCAGCATCAGGGTCAGCCGGTCACCGGAGCAAGCCCACGCCCAGGCGTCGCCGGAGTACTCCGCCCCGGCGAACGGCACGTTCACCCCGCCGGCCCGCACCGCGGCGACCGGCGCCGGGTCCTTGGGGCGGGCGCCGACCCGGGCCACTGCCACCGTGCCCCGGCCCGGCGCGCTGTGCAGCCCGAAGCCGTCGGCTATACGGCGGCACGTGCCGAGCCCGGCCCCGAGGGAACGGGTGGTCGAGAACCCGTCGCGCAGGGCGGCGGCGACATCGGACATGCCCGGACCGTGGTCGATCGCCGCGATCTGCACCAGACAGGCGCCGTCCGAGGGCGTGGGCGGATCCACCACCTCGATGAGAATGCGTCCGCCCCCGGCGTACTTGAGCAGATTGGTGGCCAGCTCGGTGGCCACCAGCGCGGCGGCCGCCTTACGCGGCTCGTCGAGCCCCGCCAGGGCGGCCGCGTTCTCCGCGGCCACCCTCGCGTCCCGCACCCGGGTCGAGTCGTGGACCGGGACCTCCCACACGCGCGGCATTCAGAACTCTCCCCGCGGCCGTGGCGGCCGGGCCGCCCAGGAGACCACCGTGACCTTGGTGCCGACCCCCGGAGTGCTGTCGACGGCGAACTCGTGCACCAGACGGCGCGCACCGCCCAGGCCCATCCCCAGCCCGTCGCCGGAGGTGTAGCCGTCGCTCAGCGCCCGCTCCAGGTCCGGGATGCCCGGCCCCTCGTCGGAGAACGTCAGCCGCAGCCCCTGCGTGTGCCCGTTGGTGACGCGGGCCGTCTCCATCTGTCCGCCTCCGCCGTGCACGAGGGTGTTGCGGGCCAGTTCGCTGGCCGCGGTGACCAGCTTGGTCTGTTCCACCAGGCCGAACCCGAGCAGACCGGCGGCCTGCCGCACGTGCTGGCGCACCCACACCAGATCCATGTCCGAACGGATCGGCAGGCAGGCGTCGACGCCCGCGGCTGTCTGCATCACCGGCTCTCCTGGCGCGGGCCGCCGGAGCGGGTGGCCGGATCGAGTCCCGCGAGGAGGTCCAGGGCCGCCTCCGTGGTGAGCGCGGTGCGCAGTCCCGGAAGCGTCAGCCCCAGCTCCACCAGCGTGATCGCGACCGCCGGCCGCATGCCGGCCACCACGGTCCGCGCGGCCAGCAACGAGGCCTGTGCCGCGATCTCGGCCAGCACCCGTCCGAGGAAGGAGTCGACGATCTCGATACCGGAGATGTCGATGACCACGCCGGTCACCCCGGTGCCGACGATGGTCTCGCCGATGTCCTGCTGGAGCTGCTGCGCCGTGCTGTCGTGCAGATCCCCCTGGAGGGTCACCAGGAGGACGTCGCCGAGCCTGAGGACCGGCACGTGTCCCGTGACGGGGCGGGAGAAGTCGTGGTTCACCGTGGACCCGCACCGCCGGGCGTCGCGTTGATGATGTCGGCCCCCAGTTCGTGCAGGGCGTACGCCAGGGCGTCGGCCAGGCTCGCCCGGGTGATCACCGTGCCCAGGTCCAGGCCCAGGTGGACGATGGTCTGTGCGATCGCCGGGCGGATGCCGGAGACGACGCACTCCGCGCCCATCAGCCGGGCGGCCGCGACCGTCTTCATCAGGTGCTGGGCGACCAGGGAGTCGACCGTCGGCACACCGGTGATGTCGAGGATCGCGAACCGGGCGTGCTGGTCGACGACGGCCTCCAGCAGCGTCTCCATCACGACCTGGCTGCGGGCACTGTCGAGCGTCCCGATCAGCGGGACGGCCACGATGCCGTCCCAGAGCTTGATGACCGGCGTGGCCACTTCCATCAACTGCAGCCGCTGCCGCTCGATCAGGGCCTGACCCTCGCTCAGCGCGGTCTCCACCACGACCAGCCGCAGCGTGCCCATCAGCACGGTCAGCGCCGTCGTACAGTCCCGGACCAGCTCGGTCGGCTCTTCGGGGAGGTCGGCGACCAGGAGGTTCTCGACGGGCGGGCGCAGCGCGTCCACGTCGTTCGACACCTGCGCGGTGGTGAAGCCCGCCCGGGAGCGGGCAGCGCCCATCCGCGACAACTGCTCGCGCACCAGGGTGAATCCGGCGGCGTCGGGATCGTGTACCTGATCCGTGTCGGCGACCTGGGCCAGCGCGTCGACGACGGTCTTGCCCGCTTCCACCGCCTCGTCCCGCGAGACGGTGAACACCGTACGGAACAGCGGCTCGTCGGCCCATCGCTGGGCGATCTGCTCGGCGCGGCGGCGCAGGAAGTCCCCGACCTCCTGTGCCGGTGATCCGTGCTGGCCTACCGTTGCGTGCTCCGGCACCTGTACTACTCCTCAGCGTCTTCTTCGGGGTTTCGTCGCACCGAACCCGATGGAGGCAACGAGACGGCGATGTGACCCTGCCGGGCGACCACTGTAACCATGGCCCCACCTCGTGAGACACGGCCTTCCGGACAGACGATCACGTGGTGCGAGAAGCCCGTTGACGGCCCGTGGACCGCCCGCCGGATCAGGTCTGCTGCCCGTCCTGCTCGACCTGCTCCTCCTCGGGCGCGTCGACGCGGGCGAGCGCCTCGTCGAGGCTCTCGGACACCGGGACCGTGATGCTCACGCCCGTCAGGTCCAGGATCCGCCGGACCGCCGGCGTGGGGGAGATGATGTGCACGCTGCCCGGTATGCCGCGGGCCTCCTGGTAGACCCTCAGGATGATGTTCATGCCGGACGAGTCCATGAACGGCACGGACGACAGGTCGAGCAGGAAGTGCCGGCGGCCGTGGTGGAGCTGGTTGGCCAGGTGATGCTGGAACTCCGTTGCGGTGTCTACGTCCAAGTAGCCCTCGACCGAGATCAGAGCGACGTCCTCCCGGGGCAGGGTGACCTCGACGGACAAGGGGTTCTGGGCAATGGACACGAGTACCTCCACAAGTCTTACGGCCAGGGCTGGTTACCCCTGTGGGCGACATCGATGCACACCGAATCCGACGGTGCTCCGTGATCAAGATCTCATCGGTCCGGGGGGTGCTGAGCGGTTCCGTTCCCCGCCCGGCACCACGTCCCGCAGCTGCCGAATCCCATCCTGTGCGCCTTTCCGCCGCCGGTCGTCATCTGTCACCGCGCCCCGCGTTTACCCCTGAATGAACCAGGTATGTCAGCCGACCCGGATGCCCACGAGGCACGTGTCGTCGTCCGTGTCCGATCTGCTGTACGTCAGCAGGCGGTCCAACTGCCGGTCGAGTGTCCGGGGAGGCGTACGGGCGGTGGTCAGCAGGTGCTTCAGCGACTCCTCCACGGAACGGTCCCGGCGCTCGATCAGACCGTCGGTGTACATCAACAGGGTGTCCCCGGCCGCCAGTTGGACCTCGGCCTCCTCGTAGAGCGCCTCGGGCACGGCCCCGAGCAGCATGCCCTTGACCAGGGGCAGCGGCGTGGCCTCCGCGTCGCGCACGAGCACGGGCGGGAGATGGCCGCCTCGCGCCCAGCGGAGTGTGTGCCGGGCGGGGTCGTACAGTCCGCAGACCGCCGTGGCGGTGACGGCGCCGGTGAGGTGGTGCGCCACGATGTTCAGCCATGACAGCAGTTGGCCCGGCCCGGCGCCGGTGACGGCCAGTCCGCGCAGCGCGTTGCGCAGCACGACCATGCTGGTGGCCGCCTCCATCCCGTGCCCCGCCACGTCGCCGACGCACAGCAGCACCTTCCCGGTCGGTAGCACGACGGCGTCGTACCAGTCGCCGCCCACGAGTTGCTCGGTCTCGGCGGGCCGGTAGCGGACGGCCACCTGGAGATCGGGGACCTGGAGCGGCGCCTGCGTCGGCGGCATGATGGCGTGCTGCAACTGCAGGGTGAGCCGGTTGCGTTCGGTCGCCTGCTGCTCGGTGTGCGCGAGCTGGTCGCGGGTGGCCGCGAGGGCGACCTCGGTCCAGTGCTGGGCCGAGATGTCCTGGTAGGCCCCGCGCACGGCGAACAGCCGGCCGTCCGTGTCGAGCACCGGTTCGGCCACGACCCGGATGTGCCGGGTCACCCCGTCGGGCCGCTGCAGCCGGAACGCCGTCGACGCGGGACGCCGCTGGTGCAGCAGCGTGCGCAGGAACCGGCGGATGGCCTCGGTGTCGTCGGGGTGGGCGTGGGCGGTCAGTTCCTCCAGTGGGACCGGGGTGCTCGACGGGGAACGGCCGTACAGGTCGAAGAGCTGGCCGTTCCAGGTGATGTCGCCGGTCAGCAGGTTCTCCTCGAACCCGCCGATCCGCCCGAGCCGCTGGGCGTGCTGCAACAGGCTCGCCAGCCGCGCGGTCTCGTCCTCGATCCGCAACAGCAGCAGGACGCAGGTTCCGTGCCGGCTGATGCTGATGTCGGCGACCGCCGAGAGCGGGACCTGGTCGACCAGGGCGGTGAGGTTCATCCGGTGCGCACGGAACGGCTCGCCGGTCGCGTAGACCCGCTCGACGCGCTGGAAGAGCTCGCTCTCCCCGGCGGCCATCGGGTAGGCCTCCAGCAGCAGGGCCCCGTTGACGACGGCGCGCGACCGGCCCGCGGGGTCGAGGAACCGGCTGTTCACATGCTGGATGCGGAAGTCCACCAGGTGGCCGGAGCCGTCGAGGTGCGGCACGAGGACCAGAGCGGGGTCGTGCAGCCCGTCGGCCAGGTCCATGAGTTCCGCCGCGTCCGGCAGCACGCGGGGCTGCCGTACGGAGCCGTGAGGCAGCGTGTACGTCTCCAGGGTGTGGGCGCACAGCTCGGCCAGGGCCTCCACCTGACGGACGATCCGCGGCGGCTGCGGGGCCAGCGGTTCGGGCCAGACGATCTCCAGGACGCCGTGCACACGTCCACCGGTACCGGCGGGCAGCGCGGCCCGGCCGCCGTCCGGATGCTGGTGCCGGCCGATGCTCGGCAGACCGGTCCGGGCGAGCGACGTGATCCACCGACCGTCGCGCTCGGTCAGGCCGCGCCGCGCCACCGTCGTCACGTCCGGCGGCACATAGCGCCAGCGCGCCGCCTCGACCGGGGAGAAGCCGGCGCTGCCCGCCAGGGTCAGGGAGCCGTCCGGTCCCGCCGCCCAGATGGCCACGGCCACTGCCCCGAGCGGCTGCAGGGCCTGCTGCAACAGGGACTCCGCGACGGCCTCGGTGTCGTCCGCGGCCAGCGCACCGCTCTCCGCGGCCCGCAGCCGTACGGCCGCGGAGTCGCCCACCGGTTCCGCGGTCTGCGAGGTGGCGGCGAGGAAGGCGTCGGTGACCTCGGACATCTTGTCCCGGGCGGCCTGGTTGATGACCTCGACCGCGAACTCCAGAGGCGTCACCTTGGACTGCTCGGCCAGCTCCGCGAGCTGTCGGGCGGCCTGGGCGGGACCGCACTGCAGACGTTCGACCAGGATGCCCTTGGCCAGTTCGATCAGGGCACGCCCCTCGGCCTCGGCCTGGGCGGCCCGCACCTCGCGGCGCAACCGCTCGACGGTCGCGGCCAGTCTGCCCACGGGGGAGGCGGAGGGGACGGGCGCGCCGTCGGGCTCCGGGTCCGGGCGAGCCGGGGGAGAGGCGGAGGCGACATGCGCCCCCGCGTCACCGTGCGCATGCGGGCGGTCGGAACTCGGCGGCCTCATGCGGGCAACCAGCGTCGGACGCAGGCGATCAGGTCCCGGGTGTCGACGGGCTTGGTGACATAGTCGCTGGCGCCCGAGGCGAGGGACTTCTCGCGGTCGCCGGGCATCGCCTTCGCGGTGACGGCGATGATGGGCAGCTCGACGTACTGCGGCATCCTGCGGATCTCGGCCGTGGCGGTGTATCCGTCCATCTCGGGCATCATCACGTCCATCAGTACGAGGGCCACGTCCGGGTTGTCGACCAGCGCCTCGATGCCCTTGCGGCCGTTGTCCGCGTGCAGCACCCGGAAGCCGTGGAGTTCGAGGATCCCGCTGAGCGCGAAGAGGTTGCGCGCGTCGTCGTCGACGACGAGCACGGTACGGCCGGGGGACGAGTCGTCGACCGGCTGTGGGGTGACCGGCTGCGGTTCCTCGGGGCGGACCAGGGACAGCACGTCGCCGGGTTCCTCGGCCGAGAGGTGCAGTGCGATGCGTTCGCGCAGCTCGTCCAGGCTGGACAGGAACTCCAGCGACCCGCCCTGCGCACGGGTCCGCAGAGCCTCTTCCATGGCGAGGTCGGCACGGTGACCGCTGTGTACGAGTATCGGAACACCGGCCAGCGCGGAGTCACCCCGCAGGGCCTCCAGGAAACGGGCGGCGTCACCGTCCGGCATGCCCAGTTCCAGTACGACGCAGTGGCACGGCTCGTCGGCCAGGGCACCCGCGGCCTCCTGGGCCCCGACGGCGGTGATGATGTCCACCCCCGCCCCCGGCCCGCTTCCGCCCCCGCTGTGGGCCACGTCCGCGACGACGCTCTCGGCGACGAGCGTCAGCAGTCCACGGGAGCGCTCCTCCACCACGAGCAGACGGCGCCGGCGCCGTCCCGATCCGGTCGGCACGCCGCCCGCCGTCTGACGGCTTCCGTCGGCGTCGGACGCCAGCGCGCTCTCCGGCACCTGCTCGGGGGATCGGCCGCTGTGCGCCAGTTCCTCGAAGTCGGGACGGGCCACCGGCAGGAAGAGGGTGAACGTACTGCCCAGGCCAGGGGTGCTGTCCACGGTGACCGCGCCGCCGAGCAGATGGGCGATCTCCCGGGTGATGGACAGGCCGAGCCCGGTGCCTCCGTACTTGCGGCTCGTGGTGCCGTCCGCCTGCTGGAACGCTCCGAAGATGGTCTCCAGTTGCTGCACCGGGATGCCGATTCCCGTGTCCTTCACACGGAACGCCACGATGGTGCTGCTGCGCAGCACGCCCTGGGGCACCTCGTCATCGGCCGCGGGTTCGACGCGCAGCTCCACACTGCCCTGTTCGGTGAACTTGACCGCGTTGGACAGCAGGTTGCGCAGCACCTGGCGCAGGCGGGAGTCGTCGGTCAGCAGGTCCGCCGGCGCGCCGGGGGCCGTGGACACCGTGAAGTCCAGGCTCTTCTGCGTCGTCATCGGCCGGAAGGTGGCCTCCACGTACTCGATGAGCTGGCGCAGGGAGACAACTTCCGGCGCGACGTCCATCTTTCCGGCCTCGACCTTCGACAGGTCGAGGATGTCGTTGATCAGCTGGAGCAGGTCCGAACCGGCCGAGTGGATGATGCCCGCGTACTCGACCTGCTTCGGCGTGAGGTTGCGCGAGGGGTTCTGGGCCAGCAACTGGGCCAGGATGAGCAGACTGTTGAGGGGGGTGCGCAGCTCGTGGCTCATGTTCGCCAGGAACTCCGACTTGTACTTCGAGGCCAGCGACAACTGTTGGGCGCGGGCCTCCAGTTCCTGCCGGGCCTGCTCGATCTGCAGGTTCTTCGCCTCGATGTCCCGGTTCTGGGCCACCAGCAGTGAGGCCTTCTCCTCCAACTCCTCGTTGGAATGCTGCAGTTCCTCCTGCTGCGACTGCAACTCGGCGGATCGGGCCTGGAGTTCCGCCGTGAGGCGTTGGGACTCGCCCAGGAGTTCGTCGGTCCGGGCGTTGGCCACGATCGTGTTGAGGTTGACGCCGATGGTCTCCATCAGCTGTTCCAGGAAGTCCTGGTGAGTCTGTGTGAAGGCCGTGACCGAGGCCAGTTCGATCACGCCGAGGACCTGGCCCTCCACCACGATGGGCAGCAGCACGAGCGCGGTGGGCACCACCTGACCGAGCCCCGAGGAGATGGTCACGTAGTCGGACGGCAGTTCGTCCACCGTGATGGTGCGCCGGCTGCGCGCGGCCTGGCCGACCAGGGTGCGACCGAAGGCGACGCGGGTGGGCCGGGTGTCGTCCTCGGGACGGCCGTAGGAGCCGACCAGCCGCAGTTCGGGGCCGTCGTCACCGTCCTCGGCGAGGTAGAACGCACCGTACTGGGCCAGCACCAGCGGTACGAGCTCATCCATGATCAGCTCGGCCACGACGGGCAGGTCGCGGTGGCCCTGCATCAGGCCGGAGATCCGGGCGAGGTTGGTCTTGAGCCAGTCCTGCTCCTGGTTGGCCCGGGTGGTCTCGCGCAGGGAGCCGACCATGGAGTTGATGTTGTCCTTGAGCTCGGCGACCTCGCCGGATGCCTCCACCGTGATCGAGCGTGTCAGGTCGCCCTCGGCGACCGCGCTCGCCACCTCGGCGATCGCGCGCACCTGCCGGGTCAGGTTGCCCGCGAGTTCGTTCACGTTCTCGGTGAGGCGCTTCCAGGTGCCCGAGACACCCTCCACCTCGGCCTGTCCGCCGAGCCGTCCCTCGGTGCCGACCTCGCGGGCGACGCGGGTGACCTCGTCGGCGAAGGCGGAGAGCTGGTCGACCATCGTGTTGATCGTCGTCTTCAGTTCGAGGATCTCGCCGCGGGCGTCGACGTCGATCTTCTTCGACAGGTCGCCCTTGGCCACCGCGGTCGTCACCAGCGCGATGTTGCGCACCTGACCGGTGAGGTTGTTGGCCATCGAGTTGACGTTGTCGGTCAGGTCCTTCCACGTGCCGGCCACGTTCGGCACGTGGGCCTGTCCGCCGAGCCGCCCTTCGGTGCCGACCTCGCGGGCGACCCGGGTGACCTCGTCGGCGAACGCGGACAGGGTGTCGACCATGGTGTTGATGACGTCCGCCAGGGCCGCGACCTCGCCCTTGGCCTCGACCGTGATCTTCTGCGACAGGTCGCCCCGGGCCACGGCGGTGGCGACCTGGGCGATCGAACGGACCTGGCCGGTCAGGTTCGACGCCATCACGTTGACGTTGTCCGTGAGGTCCTTCCAGGTGCCCGAGACGCCCCGGACCTGCGCCTGACCGCCGAGGTTTCCGGCCGTGCCGACCTCGCGGGCGACGCGGGTGACCTCGTCGGCGAAGGCGGAGAGCTGGTCGACCATCGTGTTGATGGTGTTCTTGAGTTCGAGGATCTCGCCG
>NZ_LGDG01000123.1 GCF_001279775.1 Streptomyces sp. MMG1533
CGCACCCGCACCCGCACCCGCACCCGCACCCGTCTGAGGATCCACGGACCCGCCCAGCAAGACCCCGCCCCTGCTGCTGGTCGTCTGCCAGGACCGGGCCACAGCCGAGTGGGCCGCCCAGCCCGTACCCATCGGGCCCCGGTGGTGGGCCGCCCTCACGCTGCGCCCACTGGTGGCCGGTCCGCACAACATGCCCGTGATCAACGATCCGGACGAGGCCCGTGCCGACCTGGCGCTGGCCACACTGTCCGCCATCACCCACGCGAAGGAACCGGCCGTCGATGGGATACCGAAGGCCCTGTCCACCGCTCTGCAGGACGTGCCCGAAGCCGTCGCCGACCCCATCATCGAATTCACCGCACAGGGCCTCGGCGTCAACCGCCGGGCCGGAGAACTCTGGAGGAACCTGGTGGCCGTGGACCTCTCCTTCTACAAGTCGTACATCTCGGAAGAGATCCGTGACGAGGGGCGTGCCCAGGCGAGGGTCGAGGACATCCTGCGACTGCTGGACCGCCGTGGCGTCGAGGTCTCGGACGCAGACCGTGAGCGCGTCACATCGTGCGACGACCTCGATGTCCTCGACCTCTGGTTCGACCGCGCCACCACCGCCACCTCGGCGGAACAGGTCCTCGCAGAGCCCGAGGCCCGACCCGCAGGTGAGTAGCGAGTCCGATCACGGACGCGAGGTGGTGCCCCGTCCCAAACAGACCCCCGACGCCCCGACCTCTTCTCGCGGCTTGCCCGCGCGCAGAGCAAGCCGGAATGGAGCAGGGGGAGCAGGGGGGGAGCAGGGAAACATCCCCCACCCCCACACATCGGCACCGGCACCGAAACCGGCACCCGCACCCGCACCCGCCCCCAGCGACTTACGAGTGCCCCAACTCCGCCGCATCCTCGTCGGAGACATCCGGCACCGACCCCGAATCCCGCGCCGGACGCAGCGGAAACGGATCCACCGTCGTCTCGTCGATCACCGGCGGAGCCGGCCGCGGCGGCGCCGGCATGACCGCCGCCTCGGAGTGGCCTCCGCAGCCGTAGGACAGGGAGACCAGCCGCCCGTCGGCCGGTGCGAACTCGTTGGCGCAGATGCCGAAGGCCTGGCCCAGCGACCCGCCGATCGGCACGAGGAACCCGCAGCTCACGCAGGAGGCGGGCGCGGCCTGGGCCATGGGGGTCTTCGCGCCGTACGACTCTTCCCAGCGGTCGGCGGCGATGTGCAGTCCGTAGCGGGACAGGACGCGGGCCCGGCGCATGCCGAGTTCCTCGGCGACGGCGGCGATGGAACCGCGGGCGGGGACGACGGGGAGGGTCGCGGGGGCGCCCGGGGTGACCTCCGCGTCCTCGGCCTCGACCAGCTCGGCCATCTCCTCCGAGACGGGCGAGCTGGGCAGTGGCTCGTCCTCGCCGGAGTAGCCGGGCTCCAGGCGGAGGTCCTCGGCGTCGGTGGGGAGCAGATCGCCCGGGCCCATGTCGCCCGGCCGCAGGCGCTCGCTCCATGGCACCCACTCGGGGGCGAGGAGGGCGTCCGGGCCCGGCAGCAGGACCACCTCGTCCAGGGTGACGAACTTGGCGCGGGAGGCGCGGGCGACCGTGACGGCCCAGCGCCAGCCGCGGTAGCCGAGTTCCTTGCACTCGAAGAAGTGCGTGACGACACGGTCGCCCTCTGACACCAGTCCCGCGTGCTCGCCGACCACGCCGGGCGCGGCGGCCTCCTCGGCGGCGGTGCGGGCGAGGTCGACGGCCTCGGCGCACAGGCGGTCGGGGGTGCGGCTTCGCGTGGTCGCTGCGCTCACAGGTATCGCTTCTCTCCTACGCCGTCTCTCTGGTGCGTCGCCTGTCGGCGGCGGGGCGGACGGAGCGGACCCGGGGACCGCGTCGACGTCCACGCCCACTCACACTCGGGCGCACCTCTACCACCCATTCTGCGGGATGGCTGAGATACGCACGCTACCTGTTCGCGTGCGCTTGGCCTACACCGACGGGTCTGTTCGCTTTCAGAAGTGCACGGCCATACGCGCGGTAACCGCACTACACACCCACTTCTCGGGGCACTATGACGGGGTGGCAGCCGCGAAGACGCCCCAAGGTGCCACCGGGATCGGTGGGTCCAAAGGGATGTCCAAAGGGATCAAAGGCAGCAAGGGGAACGGCCGAGGCAGCGGGCCGGGCCGAGTGGGCGGGCGTCTGCGCGCGGTCGGCCGTGCCCTGCACCTGCCGGTGACAGGTCCCGCACGCGGTATCCGCAAGGCGACCCACGCCCACGGAGCCGGCGAGTCCGGGCTCGGCAAGCTGATCGAACTGCACGGTGTGAACGGCGCCGGGGATGTGATGATCACGGTCGCGCTGGCCTCCACCGTGTTCTTCTCCGTCCCCACGGACGAGGCCCGGGGCCGCGTCGCCCTCTATCTCGCGATCACGATGGCGCCCTTCACGGTCCTGGCCCCGGTGATCGGCCCGCTCCTCGACCGCCTCCCGCACGGCCGCCGCGCGGCGATGGCGGGCTCGATGCTGGCCCGGGCGCTGCTCGCGCTGATCCTCTCCGGGGCGGTCGCCAGCGGCAGCCTGGAGCTGTATCCGGCGGCATTGGGCGTACTGGTCGCGTCGAAGGCGTACGGCGTCGTCAGAAGCGCCGTCGTGCCCCGGCTGCTCCCACCCAAGTTCTCCCTGGTGAAGGCCAACTCCCGGGTCACCCTCGGCGGGCTCCTCGCGACCGGTGTCGCCGCGCCGATCGGGGCGGGGCTGCAGGCGATCGGCTCGCGCTGGCCGCTCTACGGCGCCTTCGTGATCTTCATGGTGGGCGCGTTCCTGTCCTTCACCCTGCCGCCGAAGGTCGACTCCGCCAAGGGCGAGGACGTCGCGCTGCTGGCGGCGGACGAGGAGCATCTGCACGGGCCGCATCTCAAGCCGGTCAAGCGGCCCGGCCTGCGCACGGTCGGCCTGGCCGTCACCCATGCCCTCGGCGCCAACGCCTCGCTGCGCTGCCTGTCCGGCTTCCTGATCTTCTTCCTCGCCTTCCTGCTGCGGGAGCATCCGCTGACCGGGGAGAGCGCGGCGGTGTCGCTCGGCATAGTGATCGCCGCGGCGGGCACGGGCAACGCGCTCGGTACGGCGGTCGGGGCGTGGCTGCGGTCCAGGGCGCCCGAGCTCATCATCGTCACGGTGGTGGCGTGCGTGCTGGCGACGGCGATCACGGCGGCGATCTTCTTCGGCGCGTTCCTGGTGGCCTGTCTGGCGGCGGTCGCCGGGTTCTCGCAGGCCCTCGCCAAGCTGTCCCTGGACGCGCTGATCCAGCGGGACGTACCCGAGCAGGTGCGGACGTCGGCCTTCGCGCGCTCCGAGACGATCCTTCAGGTGTCCTGGGTGTTCGGCGGCGCGGTCGGCATCGTGATGCCCCTCAACGGCACGCTGGGCCTGTTCGTGGGCGCCGCGATCGTCGCCGTCGGCTGGCTGACCACCATCAAGGGCCTGCTGAGCTCGGCCCGGCACGGGGCTCCGGCGCGGTCGAGGGTGGCTTAGCGGAGGTCCAGGAACTCCCCTGGTCCACGGCACGCCGCACCCCGCGTAGGGGGACCGGTGGACCTGCCCGATAGCCTTCGGCCATGACCACGCTGCCCCGCGGCAGAGCCGCTATTGAACACAGTGCTGTGCGACGCCGCCGCGCCGTCGCCGCCGCCGGTGCCGTATCCGCCGGACTGCTCGTCCTGTCCGCCTGCGACAAGCCGACGCCGCGGGCCACCGTGACGTTCGGCAGTCACTCGGTGAGCACCGAGGCCGAGTGCTACGACGACGGCAACAGCATCGGCCAGCAAGAGGCCACCAAGTGCACGCTGAAGAAGGCGTCGCACTCGATCAAGGTGCCGCAGAGCGAGACGCTGCGCATCGGTGTCGACCCCGAGGTCGCCGACACGGGCTGGGCCCTGTGGATCAACGGCCAGCAGGTCACCAACGTGTACAAGAAGACGTACTACTCCTTCGAGGGAGTCGACCTCTTCGCCGACCAGCAGGGCCAGGCCGCGCCGAAGACGCTGAACATCAGCATCGTCGAGCAGGACAAGAGCGGTTCCGGCGCCAGCAAGCAGTACAAGGGCGTGTGGAACTTCAAGCTGGAGAACAAGGACGCCTGATCCGCAGCCGTCGATGCGCATCCTCGTAGCCACCGCGGTCCCGGTCGAACGGGACGCGGTGGCACGCGCGTTCCCGGGGCCCGCGCGTGAGGTGCCGCTCCCGGGCGCGACCCTCCACCGCGTTCCTCCCTCGTACGACCTCCTCGCGGCCGGCGTCGGCCCCGCCCTCGCCGCGGCCTCCACCGCAGCCGCCCTGACCGCGGCCACGCTCGAAGGCGCCCCCTACGGCCTCGTCGTCTCCGCCGGGATCGCCGGCGGTTTCCAGCCGGAGGCGCCCGTCGGCTCGCTCGTCGTCGCCGACGAGATCACCGCGGCCGACCTGGGCGCCGAGACGGCCGACGGGTTCCTGCCGGTGACCGAGCTGGGCTTCGGGACCGTCACCCATCGTCCGCCACAACCACTCGTACGAGCTGCCGTGTCGGCGACCGGAGCGCTCCCCGGCACGGTCCTCACCGTGTCGACGGTGACCGGCACGGCCGCCCGGGCCGCAGCCCTGCGCGCCCGCCACCCCCGCGCCCTCGCCGAGGCCATGGAGGGCTTCGGCGTGGCGGAGGCGGCCGCCGCGCACGGCGTGCCCGTGTTCGAGCTGCGGGCCGTCTCCAACCCGGTCGGCCCGCGCGACCGCGCCGCCTGGCGCATCGGCGACGCGCTGAGCGCGCTGACGGCGGCCTTCGGGAAGCTCACACCCGTCCTGGAGAGTTGGAACCCACATGACCGGTGACCAGTTGCAGATCGCGTACTCCCCCTGCCCGAACGACACCTTCACCTTCGACGCCCTCGCCCACGGCCGCGTCCCCGGCGCCCCGGCGCTGGACGTGACGTTCGCGGACATCGACATCACCAACGGCATGGCCGAGCGCGGCGAGTTCGACGTGCTGAAGGTGTCGTACGCCGTGCTGCCGTACGTCCTCGACGAGTACGCGCTGCTGCCCTGCGGCGGCGCGCTCGGGCGGGGCTGCGGGCCGTTGGTGCTGACGCGGGAGGCGGGCGTCGACCTGACGGGCCGTACGGTCGCCGTGCCGAGCGAGAGGTCGACGGCGTATCTGCTGTTCCGGCTGTGGGCGGCGGACACGCTCCCGGGGGGCGTGGGCGAGATCGTGGTCATGCCGTTCCACGAGATCATGCCCGCGGTGCGGGACGGGAAGGTGGACGCGGGACTCGTCATCCACGAGGCGCGTTTCACGTACCGGACCTACGGGCTGCACAAGCTCGCGGACATGGGCGAGCACTGGGAGAACACGACCGGGCTGCCGATCCCGCTGGGCGCGATCATCGCCAAGCGGTCGCTGGGCGCGGAGACCTTGACGCGGCTCGCCGACTCGATTCGTACGTCCGTCCGCGCGGCCTGGGACGATCCCGAGGTTTCCCGCCCATACGTGATGGAGCACGCCCAGGAAATGGATCCGGCCGTCGCCGACCAGCACATCGGGCTGTACGTCAACGAATTCACGGCAGAACTGGGCGAGGACGGTTACGCGGCGGTTCGGGGCCTTCTCACCCGTGCGGCGGCGGAGGGGCTGGTGCCCGCGCTCGGGCCGGACGCGCTCGCATTTCCCTGAGAACAGCCGACGGGCGGAGCCCGGCGCAGCCGTCCACAGCTGCCCACACGTGCGGAGGCCGAGGGGCTGGTACCGCCCCTCGGCCCGGACGCGCTGGATTTCCTCTGCGGCGGGGTTATACGTCGAGCTGGTCGGCGACCGCGCGGAGCAGGCCGGCGATCTTGCCGCCGGCGGCCTTGTCGGGGTACCGGCCCCTTTCGAGCATCGGTGTGATGTTTTCGAGGAGGGTCGTCAGATCCTGGACGATGGAGGCCAGTTCGTCGGGCTTCTTGCGGGTGGCGGCCGCGACCGAGGGGGTCGGGTCGAGGATGGTGACCGAAAGGGCCTGGTCGCCGCGCTGGCCGGCGACGACGCCGAACTCAACTCGCTGACCCGGCTTGAGCATCTCGACTCCGGCGGGGAGGACGGAGGAATGGACGAAGACGTCACCGCCGTCGTCGCGGGAGAGAAAGCCGAAGCCCTTCTCGCTGTTGAACCACTTGACCTTGCCGGTAGGCACGTCTGTCCTCGTCCTCGTACTCGTCGGAAAACTGCTTCTGAAACGGCTCTTGATAGCACTGGGGCGGGTCGTCGGGACCCGCCGGTACCAAGGCTAATGGTCTTCACGCCGGTGACAAGACGTCACCCGGTTGTTCCTCGCCGCAGGGAACTACCCTGGTCCGGTGCGTGACAAAACCCAAACGAATTCCGCCGAGCCCGGTGACCGACTGATCCGCGCCGGTGCGCTCGTGTTCTTCATCGGTGCAGTGGCCACTCTGGTCACCGTGGCCCCGTTCCTTCTCGGTACGACGCCTTTTCCGACGTACATGTTCGGCTTGAGCATGCTCATGGGAGTCGGCTTCCTGCTGGCCGGTGCGGGAGTGCTCCAGTCGATCGCGGCGGGGCGCCGTCAGGCTCGGGCCGGGCGGTAGTCCGTCAGCCAGTCCGGGAACGCGGTGAGGTCCTTGAGGACCACGTCCGCGCCGGCCGCGCTCAGCTCGTCCGCGTCGCACGGGCCGGTGGCCACCGCGACCGACAGCGCGCCGGCCTTCCGCGCGCCGCGGACGTCCCCCACGTGGTCGCCGACGTAGACGCCCGCGCCGTGCTCGCGCAGGGCGTCCGCCTTCTGCTCCGCCCACAGGTCGCCGATCACCGCGTCCGGTTCGATGCCCAGGTGCTCCAGGTGCAGCTCGGCGTTGGGCTCGTGCTTGGCGGTGACGACGATCGCCCGCCCGCCGGCCGCCCGCACCGCCGCGATCGCCTCCCGGGCGCCGGGCATCGCGGGCGTCGGCACGATGGCGATGGTCGGGTACATCGACCGGTAGAGGTCGGCCACGGGCTCGACCCGCTCCGCCGGGAACCAGTGGACCAGCTCATCGGCCAGCGGCGGCCCGAGCCGCGTGATGGCCAGGTCGGCGTCGATGTACGTCCCCGTCCGCTCCGACAGCGCCAGGTAGCAGGCGCGGATGCCGGGCCGGGAGTCGATGAGGGTCATGTCGAGGTCGAAGCCGACGGTCGGCGCGGAAGAAGTTGTAGAGGCCATATGGGCCATTGTGCCCAGCGTCCGTGACGGACAGGCGTCCGCGCGGCTGTGACCTACTTCCGCGCGGCTGTGACCTACCTCCGCCGCTGCGACCGCCACACCAGGAACAGCGCCGACGCGACGGCCGCGCCCCGCACCACCCACGGCCAGGTCTGGGCGATCGCGTCGTTCATGTGGCCCTCGGCGACGGGATCGCCCCAGCGGCCCTCGGTCCTCCCCCACAGCCACACCGCACCGGCCGTGAGGGACAGGCCGGGCAGGATCACGACCGCCCACTTGGTCTCGGCGTCGCTGAGCCGTCGCGAGGCATAGGCGATGCCCCAGCCCAGCACGAGGGCGATCCAGTTGCCGAGGACGGCACCGCCGACGAGGAGTCCGGCGGCGAGAAGGAGGAAGGGGTTGCTCCAGCCGCCGGCGCCTTGGGCACCGAGGAGCCGGAAGCGGCGGCGGGCCGCGGGGGCCTGGACGACGGCTTCGGCGGCCGGGGCCGGTGCGGGCGCCGGCGCGGGCTTGCCGAGCCGGACCAGCTTTCCGAGCGGGCCGGCCTTCCCCTTGTCGACCGTGGGCGCGGGCGTCCGCTCGGCGGTCTCCTTCTCCATCCGGACCGCCGGATCCGCCTTCGGCGGCGGGGGCTTGAGCAGTTCCGGGATCTCCACGCCGCCGACGAAGCCGGGCACGCTGTCCCCCACGCCGAACGCGCTGCTGTCCACCCGCCACCAGTCCGGCTGCGCCGCGCTGTCCCCGAGCTCGTGCGTGCTCGCGAGGTGCGGCGGGGAAGGCACGTCGGACGGGTCGGGGTCGGGGGACGCCTGCGCCGGGCGCGGACGCGGTACGACCCGCCGCAGGCCCTTCGGCCGAGGGCCGCCGCCCTTCTCCGGTTGCCGGTCCCGCTGTACGGGCACGGAGGCGGGCGGCTCCTGCGGTGTGGCGCCGGTTCCGGTGCCGCCCGCGGCCCGGACGACCTCGTCGGGGCTGCCCAGGTCGGCGATGATGCGGCGGACGGCGGCGGGGCTGTCGACGGTGACCTTGGCGCGGCGCCGGTCGATCTCGTTCCGCAGCTCCGACACCAGGCGCATCCGGTCGCCCGACGCCAACTGCCGCTGCTGAGCCACGTCGCCGACGCGGCTCAGATACTCGTAGACGACCTGGTCGCTCTCGATACCCACGAAGTCCCCTCCGGGGTTGGCGCGTTGAATACCTCGTCGGACGACGGTATCGCGGGCAGGCACCTCTGCCGTAGCCGTGGGGAGGCGTGCCGCCGGGGCGTTTGCGCAGCCCGGCGCTGCGGGGTGCCGCTGCGCCACCCTTGCCGCCCCGGCGGCACGACTGCCCAGCTGGGCGGGCAGCGCGGAGACACACCGTCGTACCCACCCGCTACCGTGGGTCGGATGAGCCACCAGGCCACACCGCCGCGCTCCCTCGCCGAGGCGCTCCGCGCCAGGGACGACGCCTCCCTGGCCGCACTCCTGCGCGCCCGCCCCGACCTCATCACCCCCGTCCCCACCGACCTCACCCAGCTCGCGACCCGCGCCGGTACCCGCGCCTCCGTGGTGCGGGCCCTGGAGCGCCTCGACCGGTTCGCGTTGCAGACGGCGGAGGCGCTGGCCGTGGCGGCGGACCCGGCCTCGTACGAGGAGCTGCTGGGTCTGATGGCGGGCGACGAGGCCGACCCGGCGGTCACGGCCGCGCTGCCGCGGGCGCTCGGCACGCTGCGCATGCAGGCCCTGGTGTGGGGCGCCGACGACCGGCTGCGGCTCGTGCGTACCGCCCGGGAGCTGCTGGCACCCGCGCCGCAGCACCCGTCACCGACGGGGCTGGGGCCGACGGTGCAGGAGGCGACGGCGGGCATGTCGCCGGGTCGTATCCAGGAGATCGTCACGGCTGCGGGGCTCCCCTCGACCCACGACGCGGTGTCGGCGGTGACCTCGCTGACCGCGCTCTTCACGAACCGCAGGCGGATGGGGGCGCTGCTGGGCGGTGCCCCGGAGGAGTCGCGGGAGGTGCTGGCCCGGCTGGTCTGGGGGCCGCCGTACGGCCAGGTCACCGCCGATCCCGCGGCCCGTCTGCGCTGGCTTCTCGACCGGGGGCTGCTGCTGCCGACGGCGCCGGGAACGGTCGTACTCCCCCGGGAGGTGGCCCTGCATCTGCGCGGCGGCCGGGCGCACCGGGTCGCCGAGCCGCTGCCGCCGACCGTGGAGGCCGCCGCCACGCATCGTCCACAGGTTGTGGACGAGACGGCGGCCGGGCAGGCGTACACCGCGCTGGCGACCGTCGAGGAGCTGCTGAAGGACTGGCACGAGGGCGGGCCGGCCGTGATGCGGGCGGGCGGGCTCAGCGTCCGTGATCTGAAGCGGACCGCCGTCGCCCTCGACGTGTCCGAGCCGATCGCGGCCTTCTGGGTCGAACTCGCCTACGCGGCGGGACTGTTGGCCTCCGACGGCGAGGCCGACGAGCGGTATGCGGCGACGCCGGCCCACGACGAGTGGCTGGAGCAGCCCGCGGGCCTGCGCTGGGCTCTGCTCGCCCAGGCGTGGCTGACGGCGACGCGGACGTCCGGGCT
The DNA here is from genome assembly GCF_001279775.1 of Streptomyces sp. MMG1533. Lineage (GTDB taxonomy): Bacteria > Actinomycetota > Actinomycetes > Streptomycetales > Streptomycetaceae > Streptomyces. The sequence goes on from NZ_LGDG01000123.1 coordinate 9,766, forward strand.
GGTGGGCGGGCGGGACGCGAAGGAACGTACGTTGTCGGCGCTGGGGCCGGGGCTCGACCGCTCGGCCGCGCCCGAGGTACGGCACCGGGTGCTGACCCTGCTGGCCGGGCTGCCGGAGGGCACCTCGCCGTCCGCCGAGTCGGTGCTGGCCCGCCTGAGCTGGGAGCGTCCCCTGCGCGGGGCCCAGCGGGACGACGACCTGCGGGCCCGGCTCGCCCGGTGGTCGCTGTCGGAGGCGGAGCTGCTGGGGGTGACGGGCCGGGGCGCGCTGTCGACGCAGGGACGGGCGCTGCTGGGCGCGCCCGCGCCGAAAGCGGCAGCGGAAGAACCGGTGGGGCCCGGCGACAAGCTCCCCGTCCACCACCACACCCCGCCGGTCGTCGAGCCCCTGTCCCCCGCCGAGCAGGCCACCGCCTCCGCGGCGGCCGCCCGCCTCCTCGCGCCGCTCCTCCCCGAGCCGCTGGACCACGTCCTGCTCCAGGCGGACCTGACGGCGGTGGCGCCGGGGCCGCTCCAGCGGCCGCTGGCGGACATGCTGGGCGTGCTCGCGGACGTGGAGTCGAAGGGCGGGGCGACCGTCTACCGCTTCACGCCAGGCTCGGTGCGCCGCGCGCTGGACGCCGGCCGGACCGCCTCCGACCTGCACGCGTTTCTCGCCGAGCACTCCCGTACGCCGGTTCCGCAGCCGCTGACGTACCTGATCGACGACGTGGCGCGCAGACACGGCCATCTGCGGGTCGGTGCCGCCTGTGCCTATGTCCGCTGCGACGACGACGCGCTGCTCAACGAGATCATGGCCGACAAGCGGGCGGCAGGCCTGAGCCTGCGGCGCCTGGCCCCCACCGTCCTGGCCACCCAGGCCGACCCGGCCGCGCTGCTCGACGGCCTGCGCGCGATGGGCTTCGCACCGGCCGCCGAGTCCGCCGAGGGCGACGTCCTGATCGCCCGCGCCCATGCCCACCGCACCCCGCCGCGCACGGCCCCCGAACCCGTCCCGGACGGTCCCCCGGTCCCCGACGCGACCCTCCTGTCGGCCGCGATCCGCGCCATCCGCGCCGGCGACCTGGCGTCCACGACCCCCCGCAAGCCGACGGCCGCCACTCCCGTCACCGGGGGCGAACTCCCCCGCACCAGCCCCGCCGAGACCCTCGCCACCATGCAGGCCGCCGTCCTCACCGGCGAGACCCTGTGGATCGGCTACGTCAACGCCGAGGGCGCCGCCAGCCAGCGCGTCATCGCCCCGATCCGCGTCGAGGGCGGCTTCGTGACGGCGTACGACCACACGGCGGACGAGGTGCGGACGTATCCGCTGCACCGGGTGACGGGGGTCGCGGAGCTGGCGGAGGACACCGGCTGACCGAGGATTCGGCGCCGCCGACACCACCGCCCGCGCCGTCCCGGTGTGACGCGCGCCCCACCCCAACCGCAGCCCGTGAGGCACACTGGACGTTTGGCCACACCTCTGGCCTTCCGGAAAGGGTGCCGCGCGTGAATGGTCCACTCATCGTCCAGTCGGACAAGACTCTGCTGCTCGAAGTCGACCACGAGCGGGCGGACGAGTGCCGTCGGGTCATCGCGCCGTTCGCCGAGCTGGAGCGGGCGCCGGAGCACATCCACACCTACCGGGTGACGCCGCTGGGTCTGTGGAACGCGCGGGCTGCCGGGCATGACGCCGAGCAGGTCGTGGACGCGCTGGTGGAGTTCAGCAGGTATCCCGTGCCGCACGCGCTCCTCGTGGACATCGCGGAGACGATGGACCGCTACGGCCGTCTGACGCTGTCCAAGCACCCGGCCCACGGGCTGGTCCTCACCTCCACCGACCGTCCGGTCCTGGAGGAGGTCCTGCGTTCGAAGCGGATCGCCCCCCTGGTCGGCAACCGCATCGACCCCGACACCGTCGCCGTGCACCCCTCCGAGCGCGGGCAGATCAAGCAGACGCTGCTGAAGCTCGGATGGCCGGCCGAGGACCTCGCCGGGTACGTCGACGGCGAGGCGCACCCGATCGAGCTGAACGAGGACGGGTGGGCGCTGCGGCCGTATCAGAAGCAGGCCGTGGAGAACTTCTGGCACGGCGGGTCGGGCGTCGTCGTGCTCCCCTGTGGTGCCGGAAAGACGCTGGTCGGGGCCGGTTCCATGGCCCAGGCGAAGTCGACGACCCTGATCCTCGTGACGAACACCGTCTCCGCGCGGCAGTGGAAGCACGAGCTGGTGAAGCGGACCTCGCTGACCGAGGAGGAGATCGGCGAGTACAGCGGGACGAAGAAGGAGATCCGGCCCGTCACCATCGCCACGTACCAGGTGCTGACGACCAGGCGGAAGGGCGTCTACCCGCACCTGGAGCTGTTCGACTCCCGGGACTGGGGGCTGATCCTCTACGACGAGGTGCACCTGCTGCCGGCGCCGGTCTTCAAGTTCACGGCTGATCTGCAGGCCCGGCGGCGGCTGGGACTGACCGCGACGCTCGTGCGCGAGGACGGGCGGGAGTCCGACGTGTTCTCGCTCATCGGGCCGAAGCGGTTCGACGCGCCGTGGAAGGAGATCGAGGCGCAGGGGTACATCGCGCCCGCGGACTGTGTGGAGGTGCGGGTGAACCTCACCGACTCCGAGCGGCTCGCGTACGCCACCGCGGAGACCGAGGAGAAGTACCGCTTCTGCGCCACGACCGCGACCAAGCGGAAGGTGACGGAGGCGATCGTCCGCCGGTTCGCGGGGCAGCAGATCCTCGTCATCGGGCAGTACATCGACCAGCTCGACGAACTGGGAGAGCACCTCGACGCGCCCGTGATCAAGGGCGAGACCTCCAACGCGCAGCGCGAGAAGCTCTTCGAGGCCTTCCGGCAGGGCGAGATCAGCGTGCTGGTGGTGTCGAAGGTGGCGAACTTCTCCATCGACCTGCCCGAGGCGACGGTCGCCATCCAGGTGTCGGGGACCTTCGGGTCACGGCAGGAGGAGGCACAGCGGCTGGGACGGGTGCTGCGGCCGAAGGCCGACGGTCACCAGGCCCACTTCTACTCCGTGGTCGCCCGGGACACCATCGACCAGGACTTCGCCGCGCATCGGCAGCGGTTCCTGGCGGAACAGGGGTACGCCTACCGGATCATGGACGCGGACGAGCTGCTCGCGGAGGACGCCTGACCGGGGCTGGCCTGCGGCGCCGGCCGGCTGACGGTCGGCCCGTCGGCGTCACGGCGAGGGGATCGTGAACACCAGGACGATCACGAGTACCGACGGGGCGACGGCGACGGTGGAGGCCCAGCAGCGCAGTTTCGCATAGCGGACCTTGCGGGGCAGCGACCAGGCGGTGACGAGCGCGGCGAGTGAGAGCACTCCGCCGAAGAGGATCGTGCCGTAGATCAGGTACAGCCACGTCGTGAGCGCCGTCGGGCAGCGGCTGCCGCAGCTGTCGGTGGCCATCACGGACAGGCCGCCGAGGAAGAGTGCGGCTGGACCGATGACCGCCAGGAGAAGCGTGGCGACCAGAGGTGCCGACATGGGCCGGGGGTCGTGGTCGTCGGGACCGGGGATCGCGTACGGAACGTAGTACGGCGGGCTCGGCGGGGAGTACGGCCCGTCCTGCGGTGCCGGCGGAAGGTACGGCCCGTGCTGCGGTCTCGGCCGGGAGTACGGCCCGTCCTGCGGTGTCGGCGTCGTCATGCGTGCAGTCAAGCAATCCGGCCGGGGGCCGGTCACCGGTGCGGGTACTCAGGTGGCTTGTGCGTCGTACTCAACCGCACGTCACCTGCGGCGGACGCCCGCCTCCTCGCCGTACTCCCCGAGGACGACGACGTCGAAGGCGGCGCCCGCGAACACCTTCACGGCACGCAGGGCTTCGCCGAAGACGTGACGGTGGCTGCCGAGGACGGGTGTGGCGCCGGCCGTGCGGGGCGGGCACGGGACTGGGGTGATGGTTGCTGCGCTCATGTCTCCATGGTGGCGTTCCGGACATAAGGACGGCATCGGTCTGCGGGGCGAACCCGGGTGGTCACCGTGTAGTACTTCGGAGCGAGCAGCCACCCTCAGGGTGGAGGGGACGTCCCCTAGGGGGCGGGAAAATCATTCGCTCCCGGCCGTGCCGTCCACTTACAATCTCCGCTCTTGCCCGCCTCCCCAGGGAGTGCCGCCGCCCGGACGGAAACCGGTCGGTATCTCACAGCCGCTCATCCACCTGTCCAGCAGGTCCCTCGGAGGCACCCCCTTGTCCACCCCGCCCCCGCCCGTCGACGACCCCCTCGCCCGCGAGCGCTCCCACCTCGCCGAATCCCGCGCCGCCCTGCGTGCCATGCGCGAGGACGCCGAGTCCCTCGACATCCGCGACGTCACCGCGAACTGGGTCAACGCCCAGATCCTGGAGCGCCAGATCGGCGAGCGCATCAAGGCACTCGCCGACCTCAGCCACACCCCGCTGTTCTTCGGCCGGCTCGACTACCTGCACTCGCCCGGCGCCGAGCAGGCCGAGGGCGCGGAGGGCGAGCGGTTCTACATCGGGCGCCGGCACGTCCACGACCACGACGGCGACCCGATGGTCATCGACTGGCGTGCGCCGGTCTCGCAGCCGTTCTACCGGGCGTCCAGGAAGGCCCCGATGGACATCGCGCTGCGCCGCCGCTTCGGTTACACGGGCGGCGACCTCACGGCGTACGAGGACGAGCACCTCTCCGACCCGGCGGAGGCGGCGGCCACCAGCAAGCTGCTCCAGCAGGAGATCGAGCGCCCGCGCGTGGGCCCGATGCGCGACATCGTGGCGACCATCCAGCCCGAGCAGGACGAGATCGTACGGTCCGGGCTCGGCGGGACGGTGTGCGTGCAGGGCGGCCCGGGGACCGGAAAGACGGCCGTCGGCCTGCACCGCGTCGCCTATCTCCTCTACGCCCACCGCGAGCGGCTCGCCCGTACCGGCACCCTCGTCATCGGACCGAACAAGTCCTTCCTGCACTACATCGAGCAAGTCCTGCCCGCGCTCGGCGAGTTGACGGTGAAGCAGGCCACCGTCGACGACCTGGTGGCGCATGTCGACGTGCTCGGCACGGACGAGGCGGCGGCCGCGGTCGTCAAGGGCGACGCGAGGATGGCGGAGGTACTGCGCAGGGCCGTCCACTCGCACGTGACCATGCCGACCGAGCCGGTCGTCGTCGTGCGCGGCTCGCGCCGCTGGCGGGTCGCGGCGTACGAACTCGAGGACATCGTCCGTGAGTTGCTCGACCGCGACATCCGCTACGGCGCCGCCCGCGAGGCCCTCCCGCAGCGCATCGCGCACGCGGTGCTGGTGCAGATGGAGCGGTCCGGCGAGGCCCCGGACGACCGGGTGCAGGACGCGGTGGCCCGCAACGCGGCGGTGAAGGCGGCCGTCAAGCAGGTCTGGCCGCCCGTCGACCCGGCGAAACTCGTCCTGCGACTGCTCACGGACGCGGACTTCCTCGCCGTGCACGCGGACGGAATCCTGACCGAGGACGAGCAGAAGACGATTCTCTGGGCGAAGCCCGTCCGCAGTGTGAAGTCCGCCAAGTGGGCACCCGCGGACGCGGTGTTGATCGACGAGGCCAACGACCTCGTCCAGCGCACGCCCTCCCTGGGCCATGTCGTCCTGGACGAGGCACAGGACCTGTCCCCCATGCAGTACCGGGCCGTCGGCCGCCGCTGCACCACCGGCTCGGCGACCGTCCTCGGCGACCTCGCGCAGGGCACCACCCCCTGGGCGACCCGGAGTTGGGACGAGGCGCTCGCCCACCTCGGCAAGACGGACGGCGTGATCGAGGAACTGACGGCCGGTTTCCGCGTACCGACCGACGTCATCACCTACGCCTCCCGCCTCCTCCCGCACATCGCCCCGGGCCTGGCCCCGGTCGCCTCGGTCCGTGAGAACCCCGGCTTCTTCGACCTGCGCCCGGTCTCCGGCACCGCCGACGTGGTCGCCGCCTGCGAGGAGCTGCTGCGGCACGAGGGCTCCACCGGCCTGATCGCCGCCGACGCCCGCGTCCCCGCCCTGGCGGAGGCGCTCACCGCGGCGGGCCTCGGCCATCTCGCGCCGGGCGAGGAGACCACGTACGAGACCCGTCTGACCCTGGTCCCGGCCTCCCTGGCCAAGGGCCTGGAGTACGACTACGTGGTGCTCGACGAACCCCGGGCCGTGGTCGACGCCGAACCCGACGAGCGCACCGGCCTGCGCCGCCTGTACGTCGCCCTGACCCGGGCGGTGTCGGGCCTGATCGTGACGCATGCCGCACCGCTGCCGCCGCAGCTCACCTGAGGTCGGCAGCCCCATCCAGCACCCGCCGCCACTGGGCGACCGCCGCCGCCGACACCGGCCGCCCCCAGCCCTCGGGCCGCGCGGCCCCGCCGATGTGAAAGGCGTCGATCCCGGCGGCCCGAAGCGTCGGCACATGGTCCAGCCGCAGCCCTCCGCCGACCAGGATCCGCTGCTCGTACCCGGGCTCCCCGCCCCGCCTCCGCGCCGCCTCGGCGAGCAGCGTGGGGAGCCCGTCGTCCACGCCGGACGCGGAACCGGCGGTGAGGAAGGTGTCGAGGCCGGGCAGGCCGTCCAGCTGCTTGCGCAGGGCGTCCCGGTCGGCGGAGTGGTCGATCGCGCGGTGGAAGGTCCACCGGCAGCCGTCCAGCTCGCCGGCCACGCGCTCCACGGCCGCGAGGTCCACTCCGCCGTCCGTGTCGAGGAACCCGAGCACGAACTCCTCGGCGCCCACGGCCCGCATCTCCCCGGCGACCCGCACCAGCCGGTCGACGTCCTCGGCGGCTCCCGCCGCGAACCCGTCCGCCGGCCTCAGCATCACGCGCAGCGAGATGTCGACGGCGGCCCGGATCCCGGCGACCGTGCCGGCCGACGGGGTCAGCCCGTCGGCCGCGATGTCGGTGACCAGCTCAAGCCGGTCCGCGCCTCCGGCCTGGGCGGCGACCGCGTCCTCGACGTCGAGGGCGATCACCTCCAGGACTGCACGCTTGCTCATGGGACCCCATTCGTCGGGCGGCTACAGGTCTGGCAGTCAGGTCTGGCCAGACCTGACTACAGGTCTAGTCCAATCCAAGCCTACGCCTGTACGACCACGCCGGTGCGGGGCCCTGCTCACCCGAAGACGCACACCCGAAGACGCTCAGCCGTAGATGTTCAGCTCCTCCGCCTTCGCCCCCGCCAGTTCGTACTGCGCCCCCGCCGCCGAACGCCCCGCGTACAGCCGTACGAGAGTGGCGGCGTCGCCGATGTACCGCGCCGGAGGCCGCTCACCGGGAACCCCGCCCAGCCGCAGCGGCTCGTCGAGGTCGTCGAGGTCCGCGTGGAGCGGCACGTGGTCCCGCTCCCGGGTGATCCGGACCAGCAGCGTCAGCGCGTCCGGCAGTCCCGCGCCCGCGTACGCCCCCGGCTCCCCGAGCGCCTCACGCACGTCACCGGCATGGACCCACTCGCCCAGCGCGATCCCGTCCAGCACCCCGCCCGCCCTGGCGATCACGAGGCCCGCCTCCGTCATCCCCCGCTCCAGTTCGTCCACGACCTGCCGGTTCGGCCAATCGGCCCGCTCGGCGATGTCCCGGTCGTTCGACTCGGGCGAGAAGACGTCCTTCTCGTACCTGCTCTCCACCACCCGCATCAGCGCGGCCGAACAGTGCGCGAGCACGTCCCGCACGGTCCAGCCCGGACACGCGGTGGCCGGCAGGGCGAAGTCCTCGTCGGGCCTGGCGCGCAGCAGCGGGACGAGGGCGTCCCGCTCGGTGGTCAGCAGCCGGCCGGGCAGTTCGGGGTCACGTTCGTCGGCAGAAGTCATGGCACCAAGCTAGGGGCCCGGCCCAGGCCGAGGGGAGAATGAGCACATGGCCGATCCCGACGCCCTGCGCACCCGTTTCGTCCGTGCCCTGGAAGGAGCCCGGGGCCCCGAGGCCGTCGGCCCCGACCCGGCCCCGTACGCCGACAACCTGCTGGCCCGCTGGCAGGAGCCGCAGCGCCGCTACCACACGCTGACCCACCTCACCGCGGTCCTCGACCACGTCGACGTACTGGAGAAGTACGCCACCGACCCGGACCTCGTACGCCTCGCGGCCTGGTTCCACGACGCGGTCTACCTCCCCGACCGCTCCGAGAACGAGGAACGCTCGGCCCGCCTCGCCGAGCGCGCCCTCCCCGAGGCCGGGCTCGCGGCGGACCAGGCCGCCGAGGTCGCCCGCCTGGTCCGCCTCACCACCACCCACGACCCGGCCGACGACGACCCGGACGGCCAGGTCCTTAGCGACGCCGACCTGGCGATCCTCGCCGCGCCCCCGTCGGCGTACGCCGCGTACACGGCCGCGGTCCGCGAGGAGTACGGCTTCGTCCCGTCCGACGCCTTCCGCGCGGGCCGCGCCGCGATCCTCCGCCAACTCCTCGCCCTGCCAAGGCTGTTCAGGACGCCGTACGGGCAGGCGGAGTGGGAGGCCACGGCCCGCTACAACCTCGCCGCCGAGCTCGAAATGCTGTCGACCTGAGGCACCGGCCCCTCTACCCTGCACCCATGCAGGACATGGGTGGGGACCGGGTGGAAGAGGCCGTCGCGGGCGCCGTGGCGCTGCTGCGGACGGCGACGGGGCGGGACTGGGACGAGGTGAAGGCCGGCCGGCTGGAGTGGAGCTGCCTGCGGACCGGCGTGCACATCGCGAGCGATCTCATCGCGTACGCGGGGCAGTTGGCGGGGCGGGCGCAGAGCGGGTACGTCCCCTTCGAGATCACCCTCGACGAGGGCACCGACCACGACGGCCTGCTGGACGTCGTCGAGGCGACCGGGGCGCTGCTCGCCGCCGCCGTCCGCACCGCGCCCCGCGAGGCGCGCGCCTTCCACCCATACCCCTTCCGCAGCGCGAACCGCGAGGGCTTCGCAGCGATGGGCGTCGCCGAGGTGCTGCTGCACACGCACGACATCGCCGAGGGGCTGGGCCTGGCGTACGAGCCGTCCGCCGCACTCGCCGAGTACGTCCTCACCAGGCTCTTCCCGCACGTCCAGCCCGGCCCCGGCCACTGGCGCACCCTGCTGTGGGCCACCGGCCGCGGCGATCTGCCCGGCCGCGCCCCCGTCACCGAGTGGCGCTGGCGCAACAACCTCGTCATCCCCGGCGACCGGCTCACCCTGCAGGGCGTCACGCCCGCGGCCGCCGCCGACCTGCTCACGGGCGGCGACGGAGGCTTCGACTGGCTGGAGGGCGGCCCCTTCCAGGGCACCCTGGAGGCCGCCGGGATGCTGCTGAAGGCCTACGAGGCCGGGGTGCACCGCCCGGAGTTCGGCCTGTTCGCCCTCGTACGGCGGGGGGACGGCCGCGCGGTCGGCGGCATGGGCTTCCACGGCGCCCCGGACGAGGAGGGCACGGCGGAGGTCGGCTACGACCTGGTGGAGAGCGCCCGCGGCAACGGCTACGCGACCGAGGCGCTGCGCACGCTGTGCGAGTGGGCGCTGGCCCGGGACGACGTACGGTCCCTGTTCGCGACCGTCGAGTCGGACAACGCCCCGTCCCGGGCGGTGATCGCCCGCGCCGGGTTCGTGCAGGTGAGCGAGAACTTCGGCGAAGAGGGGCTGCACGCCTACGAACTGCGCGGCTGAGCCCGCCCCTTCGGCCTCCGAAGCCCCGCCCCGTACAGGAGCCGCACCACTTCCCGGCTGCTGACCTCGACCGCCCCCGCGGCCACCGCGTCCGCGTACCGGTGCGACGGAATGTCGTAGTGGTCGCGCTCGAAGGCCCGCCGGGGCACGCCCAGCCGCTCGGCGAACGTGTGCAGTTCGGCGTACGAGACGTCGCTGACGAGGTGGGACCACATGCGCCCGTGGCCCGGCCAGTCGGGCGGGTCGATGTACACCGTCACGAGGACGGCGTCCCACCGGTCGCCGACCCGAGCGCGCCCACCGCGGCGACCTTCACGCCCGCCTTGTGGCACACCCAGTGCGGGTCGGGACCGAGCTCCGGTTCGACGTCCAGCGCGTGCGGGTCGCCGGTGCCGCACACCGGGCACAGGGGCCAGCGGCCGTACCGCTCGAGCAGCGAGTCCTGTACGTCCTGTGCGACCAGCCCGGCCACGAAGGCCACGCCGTCCGGCCACTGCTCGACCCACCAGCGGCGCTGCACGACGGAGTCCTCGACCAAGGACACCACGTCCGCGGCGGCCACCTCGCCCGCGGCCAGGTCGGCGAGCACGAGGGCGCGTGCCGCGTGCAACGCCTGCTCCAGGGGGCTGATGGGGTCCATGCATCCATTGTGCGCACTCTTGACCACACCACGGAACCGAAAATATCTTTCATGGGTGACCCAGGAAGTGAAGGAAATTTTCGGCAACGGTCTGGCCTCCAAGGTACGCACCCTCGCCCCCTCGATGACCCGCTCCATGCACCGCGTCGCCGAGGCCGTCGCGAACGACCCCGCCGGCTGCGCCGCCCTCACGGTCACCGGCCTCGCCGAACTCACCGGCACCAGCGAGGCGACGGTCGTGCGCACCGCCCGCATCCTCGGCTACCCCGGCTACCGCGACCTGCGCCTCGCCCTCGCGGGTCTCGCCGCCCAGCAGCAGTCGGGCCGCGCGCCCGCGATCACGACGGACATCGCGGTGGACGACCCGATCGCCGACGTCGTGGCGAAGCTCGCGTACGACGAGCAGCAGACCCTCGCCGACACGGCGGCCGGCCTGGACACCGTGCAGCTCGGGGCGGCGGTGTCCGCGCTGGCGGGGGCGCGGCGGACGGATGTGTACGGCGTCGGCGCCAGCGGGCTGGTCGCCCAGGACCTGACCCAGAAACTGCTGCGGATAGGGCTGATAGCCCACGCCCACAGCGATCCGCACCTCGCCGTCACGAACGCGGTGCAGCTGCGGGCGGGGGACGTGGCGATAGCGATCACCCACTCAGGGTCGACGGGCGATGTCATCGAGCCGTTGCGGGTCGCGTTCGAGCACGGGGCGACGACCGTGGCGATCACCGGTCGGCCGGACGGGGCGGTGACCCAGTACGCCGATCATGTGCTGACCACGTCCACGGCTCGGGAGAGTGAACTTCGGCCGGCGGCGATGTCGTCGCGGACCAGTCAGCTGCTGGTGGTGGACTGTCTGCTGGTGGGGGTGGCACAGCGAACGTATGAGACGGCGGGGCCGGCGCTGGCGGCGTCCTACGAGGCGTTGGCGCATCGGCACCGGCGATAGACCCGATCACACCGCACATCGAAAGAGCCGACTCTCACCATGACCTCGACCTCCAATCCCGGTGATCTCCAGGCCCAGTTGGAATCCCTCACCACCGAGGCCTTCCGCCCCGAGCTCGCCGACATCGACCGGCTGCCCACCCTCGACATCGCCCGTCTCATGAACGGCGAGGACGCCTCCGTGCCGGACGCGGTCGCACAGCGACTTCCTCAGATCGCCGCCGCCATCGATGCCGTAGCCGAACGGATGAGCCGCGGCGGCAGGCTGATCTACGCCGGTGCCGGTACCGCCGGACGGCTCGGGGTGCTGGACGCGTCCGAGTGCCCGCCCACCTTCAACACGGATCCCGCCCAGGTCGTCGGTCTGATCGCGGGCGGCCGGGAGGCCATGGTCACCTCGGTCGAAGGGGCCGAGGACTCGGCGGGGCTGGCCCGCGCCGACCTCGACGCCCTCGCGCTGACCCCGGCCGACACGGTGGTCGGGATCTCCGCCTCCGGCCGCACCCCGTACGCCATCGGCGCGGTCGAACACGCCCGGGAGCAGGGCGCGTTGACCATCGGCCTGGCCTGCAACGCGGACAGCGCGCTCGCGGCGGCCGCCGAGCACGGCATCGAGATCGTCGTCGGCCCCGAACTGCTCACCGGCTCCACCCGCCTGAAGGCGGGCACGGCCCAGAAGCTCGTCCTCAACATGCTCTCGACGATCACGATGATCCGCCTGGGCAAGACGTACGGGAACCTGATGGTCGACGTACGCGCCTCGAACGAGAAGCTGCGAGCCCGCTCCCGCCGTATCGTCGCGCTGGCGACGGGCGCGGAGGACGAGGAGATCGAGCGGGCCCTCTCGGCCACCGACGGCGAGGTGAAGAACGCGATCCTCACGATCCTGGCGGGCGTGGACGGCCCCACGGCGGCCCGCCTTCTGGCGGACTCCGACGGTCACCTGCGCGCCGCGCTGGCGGCGGCCCGCTGACTCGCCAACCGGCCTTGTTAGCGTGGGTGTTCGACCAGGGGGAGGAACCTGCATGACGCCCACAACCACGTTCCGTATCGGCGGAGACCTGGAGGTACGGCGGCTCGGATTCGGGGCGATGCGACTGCCGACCGAACCGGCGGACGCCCGCGCCGCGTCCGTCGCGCTGCTCCGGCGGGCGGTCGAACTGGGCGTCACGCTCATCGACACGGCGCACCTGTACGGCTGGGGAGCCAACGAGGAGCTCGTCGCCGAGGCCCTGCACCCCTACCCCACCGATCTCCTCGTCACCACCAAGGTCGGCGTCGTACGGACCGAGTCGGGCGACTGGTCCTACGACGCCCGCCCCGCCTCCCTCCGCACCCAGGTCGACGAAGCCCTGCGCCGCCTCCGCACCGACCGCATCGAACTCCTCCAACTCCACCGCATCGACCCGGACACCTCGCTCGCCGACCAGCTGGGAGCACTGGGCGAACTCCGCTCGGAGGGCAAGATCGGCCGGATCGGCCTGTCCGAGGTGACGGTCGCGGAGTTGGCAGAGGCCCGCACGATCGTCGACATCGCCAGCGTCCAGAACCGGTACAACGTGCTCGACCGCGAGTACGAGCCGGTGCTCAAGGCATGCGAGGCGGCGGACATCGCCTTCCTGCCGTGGCGGCCCGTGGCACCCGGCGCGGCGGACAAGGAACCCGAGATCACGGCGGTGGCATCCGAGCTGGAGGCGACCCCGACCCAGGTGGCCCTGGCCTGGCTGCTCGCCCACTCGCCGGTGACGGTGCCGATTCCGGGGACGGCGAGCATCGGTCACCTGGAGGAGAACGTGGCGGCGGCTGACATTCGGCTGACCCGGGACCAGTACGACCGCCTCAACAGGGCAGCCGCCCCTCCTTGTTGACCCTGCGGACCCGCGCCCGCAGCACCTCCTCCCGCGGCGCGGGCCCTGTCGACTCCGGCGGACAGTCCCACTCCCGCCCACCGGCGACGGGCCGCAACTGCACCCGCCCACCGACGTGCCCCATCACCTCCCCGAGCCGCCCGTCCCGCACGTCCACGACATGCGTACCGATCGCGGGCCGCTCCCCGCGCAGCACGGAGGCCAGCCGCTCGGCCGTACGGACGTTGCACCGCCCGAGCTCGACGAGGGCGAACGGCTCGTCGCTCGCGCCGGTCACGGGGTCGACGCGCAGGGACGGCAGGATGATGCCGACGCCGACGAGGGCCTCCCGCACCGACTCCACGACTTCTTCGGTCGACCGCACGGTCATCTCGCTACCTCCACGCTGAGTTTCCGGTTCGCAACACAGCGTGGCCGTCACGCTTCTAACCTGGCCATACCGGATGCTCCAACAACCTCTGCTGTGGGACAGGGAGTCGCCAGACATGCCAGGACCGAAGGACCTCGACCCCTCCTCGTCACCCCGCGCCCTGCTCGGCGCCGAAATCCGCCACGCGAGAGAGAAGGCGGGCCTGAGTCAGGAGGACCTCGGCCTACGCCTCTTCAGCAGCGGCTCGTTCATCGGGCAGTTGGAGGCGGGTACGCGGCGGATGCAACCCGAGTACGCGCGAATGCTGGACGAGGTGCTGGGGACGGAGGACTTCTTCGCCAGGAACTGCGGGGCGTCGGCCAAGTCGAAGTATCCGGAGCACTTTGCCGAGGCGGCGGAGGCAGAGGAGGGGGCTACGACGATCAGGGAGTACGCGTCGATGCTGATCCCCGGCCTGCTCCAGACTCCCGCCTACGCACGGGCCGTGTGCCGCGCATACCAGCCGACAGCGCCGGAGGAGGCGATCGAGGAACTGGTCGTGGCCCGGATGGAGCGGGCCCGCATCCTCGATGATCCAACAAGGCCGTTGTTGTGGGCGGTGATTGACGAAGCCGCCTTGCGTCGAATGACGGGTGAACGCGCCGTGATGGCGGGGGTACTGCACCACATCGCCGGCCTGATGCGCCGGAACCGGGCCATCGTCCAAGTGCTGCCGTTCGACGCGGGGGCGCACCCGGCGATGCAGGGGTGCGTCAAGCTGATGGACTGCGACGACGCGCCTGCACTGGTCTACCTCGAAGGTGTCGGCACCGGACGACTGGAGGACGACCCCGCCACCGTGTCGCGCTACCGGCACTACTACGAACTCCTCACGGCCTCAGCCCTCTCGCCCGGGAAGTCCCTGGCCTTGATCGGGGCGATGGCGCAGGATTACGCCCATGAGGAGCATCCCTGAGTACGACCTGGACGCAACGACCTGGCACAAGTCGAGCTACAGCGGTGGCAGCGGTGACAACTGCCTGGAAGTGACCCACGACCACCTCCCCGCCCTCATCCCGGTCCGCGACTCCAAGCACCCCCACGGCCCGAAGCTCGTGTTCCGGGCGCAAACCTGGTCGGCATTCGTAGAGGCGGTCATAGAGGTCAGGATCTGACCTCTATGACTCCTAGCGTGACCCCATGACCGACACCACACACGCCAACATCACCACCGACGAGCGCACAGATGTGCTGGAAACGCTGGCCCACAGCCGGCAGTTCCTGCGCTTCACCACCCGCGACCTCACCGACGAGCAGGCCGGGCGGCGGACCACTGTCAGCGAGCTGTGCCTTGGCGGCCTGATCAAACACGTCACGGCGGTGGAGCGGAGCTGGGCGGACTTCATCCTCAACGGCCCGTCGGCCATGCCCGACTTCACCGCCATGACCGAGGCCGACTTCACCCGGCGGGCCGACGAGTTCCGAATGCTGCCCGGCGAAACACTGGCCGGTGTGCTGGCCGACTACGACGAGACGGCCCGCCGGACCGACGAACTCGTCACGACCCTGCCCGACCTGAACGCCACCCATCCGCTGCCCAAGGCTCCATGGAACGAGCCCGGGGGGCGATGGTCGGCCCGCAGGGTGCTGCTGCACATCGCCGCCGAGACCGCCCAGCACGCCGGCCACGCCGACATCATCCGCGAGTCCCTGGACGGCGCCAAGAGCATGGGCTGACCGGTCCCGAAGCTCAAGCGTCCAGCTCCGAGCCCTCTTTCTGAGGAACGGGTGGCGGGCCCCAACCCGCCCTCCCACCCCGCGTGTTGACTTGACGCGTTCGGCTTGCCACGCACCGTAACGATCGTCTAGCGTGCCCGGATAACGAACAGCCCCCGCCAGGTGCTAGCAACACCTGCGGGGGCCTGACCTACGAGATCGAAGGAAAAGTTCGATCCCATGGCTGACGCCCAGTTTAGTGCTGCCTCCCTGCCCGCGCACGCCCTCTCCCACCCAATGGCCAGTCCGGGTTACGGAAAACGCTCCGCCCCCGGCCAACACGCCCGCACGGCTCATGACTTCGCCGACCTCCCGCCCCGCGAAGCCGCCATCGCCGCGTTCATCGACCGTCTCTCCGACGGCGCCGACATCTCCGTAAAGACGCTGGCCAAGGTGCTGCCGTACGGACAGTGCGCCCTCCGCACCGCCCTCAACCGCCTCCAGCAGGCAGGCCACTTGCGGCGAGGGCGCGAACATCTGACCATCGAGTCCTCCGGCTCCCGATGGATCACCCGATCGTGGTGGTCCCGTACCGCGCGCGACGACGACTGGTGGGCGGCCTTCACACGAGGTGACGTGCCGGAGGAAGCCCGGCCGTCCCCGCAGACCCGCTCCCGCGCCTACATCCTCCTCGCGGCCCTCGGTCGCGAGACCCCCGCGCTCTCCCTCTCCGCCGCCGACTGCGCGGCCCTCGCTCCCCTCGTCACCGAGTGGTACGCCCGTGGCGCCACCGACACTGCCGTACGCCACGCCCTGACCGCCGGCCTCCCCGTCCCGGTCCACAGCCCGGCCGCCTTCCTCCAAAAACGCCTGACCACCAAGCTCCCGCCCGAACCCGCACCGGCCCCGCGCGCACCCCTCCGCATCCTGGAGTGCGCCGACTGCGGCACCCCGGGCCGCCCGGAGGCTCTGCCGGGTGGCCACTGCAGCGCGTGCCGGGGCGAACGCGCGCCTGCCCAACCCACTGCGCCCTTGCCCGCACCCACGATCCACGCCCGCGCGGCCGAGATCCGCTCGGCGATGTCCCAACGACGCCGAGAGAAGGCCCCCGCATGACAGCTCCTACGGTCCGACGAGACCACTCCGAGGCACGATGGGAGGAAGGAGGCGACGCCATGACCCCAGACACGACCGACCGCCCGCAGATGGATGTCGAAGACTTCGACGAACTCGTTCGCAGGGCTCCGAGGCGAGTGGTCCGAAACGGATGGCGCGCTCATGGCCGTAGAGATCACCTCACACGACCGTGACACCGACCAGCGCGACCGCATCGACAAGCCCATCGGCTACGCGGAGGCCGACATCCCCGTCTACCTCCTAATCGACCGCGACAACAACACGGTCACCGTCTTCAGCGAACCGAAGGACGGCCGCTACCAGCAGTCCCCGTCCTACCCGTGGGGCGCTACCGTCGAGATCCCCTCCCCCGTCGACATCACCCTCGACACCGAAAAGCTCAAGGACTACGCCGACTGACGGCCTCACAAGGATGGAGACGAGACACCCCGTGCAGCCATCGCAGACTCGGGACGAACTCCAGCGGCAGCGCGACGAGGCCGACATCGCCGAAGCTCGTGCATGTGAGGCGGCTCCGTCCGGCCCATCGATGTCCCACGACGAGTTCCTTGCCCAGCTGGACGCCGAAGACCGGAGCCGCACCCCATGAACCACGCCCAGCTCACCGCCCTCGGCCGCGCCCTGCGTCTCCTCGGGGAGCACGGCGAGGCCCTCACCGGTGACACCCCCGACGCCCGGCTGCACGAGGTCAAGGCCGATCTCAAGCGGGCCCTGGATCTGCTGGAGGACAGCGTCACCGCGGCCGCGCCCTCCACGCGCTGCCCCGAGCATCCAGGCGGGCCGGTCGACGAGAACGCCCCCGACCTGTGTCTGCTGTGCGAGACCCGTCGGCGGGCCGCCCGGCGTTCCGAGATCAACGGGCCCTCCGGGCACTCCCGGCCCGCCGAGCCCACGCCCTCCCGGTACGGCGTGCGCGAGGACCGGCCGCAGCCCCAGCAGCGGTGGCTGCCGGAGCTGTGGAACGGCCAGGCGTGGCAGTTGTGCGGGACCCCGCGCCGGGACCGGCACGAGGCCGAGCTCTATCTCGCCGCCCAGCGGCGCGGGCCCCGGGCCGCCATGGCCTACCGGCTCGTGCACGAGTTCACCGACTACGAGGTGCTGCGCGTCTGGGGCACCCCGGTGCGCGTCGACATCGAGCCGCTCGGGAACCTGTAGAAGCCTCCGGCCAGAAGCCCACAGCGTCAGCCCAGCAGCGGCATCGGCGCGAACTCGTACCCTTCCCACATCCGCCTCGACACCTCCTCCGGATACGCCCTGACCTGCGGCTCCGCATCCAGCACCTGCACCAGCCGCCGCTGCGTGTCGTACGCCGGCCAGCCCGGGTCGCCCGTCCTCGCGAACGCCGTCCAGGAAGCCCGGAACCGGGCCGACAGCGCCTCGGCCTCCGGCGGGACCTCCCCGCCGGGGAACAGCATGATGCCGAGATCGGCGGCGAACGTACCGAAGAGCAGCGGGATGTCCAGCGCGTGGCAGGCGCCGAGGGCGCCTCCGCCGGCCGGCGCCGGCCAGGTCAGTTCGTAGACGTGGGCGCGGCCGCCGCCCGCGAGCTGCGCCTCGGCCAGATGGTGGCTCGGCATGTTGAACAGCCAGTCGGTCTGGACGCGTTCGAACAGCTCGCCCGGCGAGGCGTCGGGGAACGCGGCACGGTAGCCGTCCTCACCGGCGGCGCTCGGCGCGAACATGCGCAGCGCCCCCCGCGCCTGCTCCTCCGTGATCTGCCCCAGCTGCCCGCCCATCGCCAGGAACAGCCGGAACTCGTCCCGGTTGTGGCCGACGATCAGCTCCACGTCCCGGCCCGCCCCGGCCGCCAGCGCCTGCCAGGGCGTGACCGGCAGGACCTCTCCGTCGACCACCGGGGAGAAGGGGGTCAGAGTCGGGGCGGCCTGGCCCCACCTGTCCAGGTACTGGAGCATCTTCTGCCCCAACGCCTCCCCCGCGGACGGCAGTTGGCGCGGGTCGACCGTCGCCAGGTCCCCCACCGTAGGCCGCAGCCCCGCCTCCGCCGCGATCGCCGTCGCGATGTCACGGGCCAGGGCGTCGGAGAAGTACGTGCCGGGCACGCTCTGGGCGATGGCCCGCCGGAACAGGCCGGACGCGCTCGGCATGGCCAGCAGGGCCGCCACCGATCCGGCGCCGGCCGACTCGCCGAAGACGGTCACCTGGCCGGGGTCGCCGCCGAACGCCGTGATGTTGTCCCGTACCCACTCGAGCGCGGCGACCTGGTCGAGCAGGCCGCGGTTGGCGGGCGCACCCTCGATGTGGACGAAACCCTCGATGCCGACGCGGTAGTTCAGGGAGACGACCACGACGTCACCGTCGTGCGCGATGTGCCGGGCGTCGTAGCCGGGGCTGCCGGCCTGGCCGAGCTTGTAGGCGCCGCCGTAGATCCACACCATGACCGGGCGGTGGGCGGCCGGGTCCGGGTCGGGCGTCCAGACGTTGACCGTCAGCCAGTCGTCGCCCGCGGGTACGTCCGGTGCGTCACCGCCACGGCCCAGGAACGCCGCCTCCTGCGGGGGCGGCGGGCCGAAGGCGTACGCGTCGCGTACGCCTTCCCACGCCGGGGCCGGGCGCGGCGCCTGGAACCGCGCCTTGCCGACCGGCGGGGCGGCGAACGGGATGCCGCGGAAGACGGTCAGCCCGTCCTCCCGGCGCCCGCGCACCGCACCGGCCTCGGTACGGACCACGGGCGGGGCGGAGTCCGCCATGGGGCCTCGGGGCTCGGTCGTCGTCATTCGTCGGCACTCCTCGCTGATCGTTGCTGCTCTGAATCATTGCCCTCAACCATGATTCTCGACAAGCGATCGCACCCGCTCCTCCCCCAGCTCGTACACCGTCTCGTGCGCCCGCGGGTCCCGTGCGTGGAAGGTGTGGAACAGCGGGCCGGTCGGTCCGCCCAGCTCCACCAGGGAGGCCGACGCCCCGCGCACCGCCCGTTCGGTGCCGGGCGGGGTCGTCAGGTCGATGCGGTTGACCACGCCGGGGGTGACCCACACCGGCACGGACGCCAGGAAGCCGAAGAGCTGGAGGTGGAAGTGGCCGGTGAGGACGGCCCGGACATCGGTGCCCCGGATGACCGCCGCCAGGTCCTGCGGGTCGCGCAGGCCGAAGACGCGCTGCGTCTCGACGTCGAGCGTGATCGGCGGGTGGTGGAAGGCGAGGATCGTGCCCTGTGCCGCGGGTTCCCTCAGCACCTCCCGCAGCCAGTCCAGTTGGGTGCGGCTCAGCCGGCCGTGGACGCGACCCGGCACCAGCGAGTCCAGCGTGACGAAACGCCAGCCGTCGACCGTGCTCACCGCCGCCCGCTCGCCGGTCGCCGACTCCAGGACCGTCTCGGCGCGTTCGGTGCCCTCCGCCGTCAGGTGGCCGCTGCCGAGCACCTTGGTGAAGGCCGTACGTTCGTCGTGGTTGCCGGTGGTGAGGAAGACCGGCGCGCCCGTGCGCCTCGCGAACTCCCCGACCAGGTCACGGAGCGCCGCGTACGCCTCCGTCTCCCCCGCGTCGGCGAGGTCACCGGTCACGACGATCGCGTCGACGCCCTGCTGATGCCGGAGTTCGGCGAGCATCAGGCGGAGGGACTCGGTGGCGTCGACGCCGTACTTGTTGGGGGTGGCGGTCCGGTCGAGGTGGGTGTCCGAGAGATGCAGTATCCGCATCTCTCGGACGCTATACGGGAGTTGCAGCTCAGGACAGCGTCTTCAGCGCAGCCGCGTCGTAGGGCTTGAGCTCGTCGAAGCGGTCGGCGAGGACCTTCGCCGCCCACTCCGGGTCCTGGAGCAGGGCGCGGCCCACGGCGATCAGGTCGAACTCCTCGGCCTCCAGCCGGTCGAGCAGGTCGTCGATGCCCTTGACCGGGGCGCCCTCGCCCATGAAGCCCTTGAGGAAGTCGCCGTCGAGGCCGACCGAGCCGACGGTGATGACGGGCTTGCCGGTGAGCTTCTTGGTCCAGCCGGCCAGGTTGAGGTCCGAGCCGTCGAACTCGGGGAGCCAGTAGCGGCGGGTGGAGGCGTGGAAGGCGTCGACGCCGGCCGCGGCGAGCGGGGCGAGGATGGACTCCAGCTCCTCGGGGGTCTCGGCGAGACGGGCGCGGTAGGCCTCCTGCTTCCACTGGGAGTAGCGGAAGATGACCGGGAAGTCGGGCGAGACGGTCTCGCGGACCGCCGCCACGATCTCCTCGGCGAACCTGGCACGGGCCACCGGGTCGCCGCCGTAGGCGTCGGTACGGCGGTTGGTGCCCGCCCACAGGAACTGGTCGACGAGGTAGCCGTGGGCGCCGTGGATCTCCACGCCGTCGAAGCCGATGCGCTCGGCGGCCGCGGCGGCCTCGGCGAACGCGCCGATGACGTCGTCCAGGTCGCGCTGGGTCATCGCCTTGCCGGTCGCCTCGTCGGCGCCGAGGCGCAGGCCGGAGGGGCCGACGGCGGGGGCGTCGGCGTAGGGCGGCTGGCCCTGCTCGCGCACCATGCCGATGTGCCACAGCTGCGGCACGATGGTGCCGCCCGCCGCGTGCACGTCCGCTGCGACCTTGGCCCAGCCCGCGAGCTGCTCCTCGCCGTGGAAGCGCGGGATGTCGTCGCTCTGCCCGGCCGACTCGTGGCCGACGTAGGTGCCCTCGGTGACGATCAGGCCGACGCCCGCGGCCGCGCGGCGCGCGTAGTACGACGCCACGTCCGCGCCGGGGACGCCGCCCGGGGAGAACTGGCGGGTCATGGGCGCCATCGCGATGCGGTTCGGGACGGTGAGGCCGTTGATCGCGGTCGGGCGGGAGAGGATGCGGGCCGCGCGGGAGGTGGACTCGGCGGTGGTGGCGGTCACGTGGGGACTCCTCGGAGAGGTCGGGGACTTCGAGCGGTCGTCGGACAGTCTGACATTCCAAACGGTATGTGCATACGCATCAACTGCCCCCTTGCTCAACCGCCCCACCCACCTGGGCATTCCGGCGGGCGGGCCGGGATCCGCTGTGATCCCGGACACGCCGAAGGGCGGCACCCCCTGTCTCCAGGAAGTGCCGCCCTCGGTCAGGACGGTTGATCAACCCTCGGGTCGATCAGAAGTCCATGTCACCGCCCGGCATGCCGCCGCCGGCCGGGGCAGCGCCCGCCTTCTCCGGCTTGTCGGCGATGACGGCCTCGGTGGTGAGGAACAGCGCGGCGATGGAGGCGGCGTTCTGCAGGGCAGAGCGCGTGACCTTCGCCGGGTCGATGATGCCTTCGGCGATCATGTCGACGTACTCACCGGTCGCGGCGTTCAGGCCGTGGCCGACGGGCAGGTTGCGCACCTTCTCGACGATGACGCCACCCTCGAGACCACCGTTGACGGCGATCTGCTTGAGCGGGGCCTCCAGGGCGAGCTTCACGGCGTTGGCGCCGGTCAGCTCGTCACCCTCCAGGTCCAGCTTCTCGAAGACCGAGGAGGCCTGGATGAGGGCCACGCCACCACCGGCGACGATGCCCTCCTCGACGGCCGCCTTCGCGTTGCGAACGGCGTCCTCGATGCGGTGCTTGCGCTCCTTGAGCTCGACCTCGGTCGCGGCGCCGGCCTTGATGACGGCCACGCCGCCCGCGAGCTTCGCCAGGCGCTCCTGGAGCTTCTCGCGGTCGTAGTCGGAGTCGCTGTTCTCGATCTCGGCGCGGATCTGGTTGACCCGGCCCTGAACCTGCTCGGAGGAGCCGGCACCGTCGACGATGGTGGTCTCGTCCTTGGTGATGACGACCTTGCGGGCACGGCCCAGGAGGTCGATGGAGGTGTTCTCCAGCTTGAGGCCGACCTCCTCGGAGATGACCTCGCCGCCGGTGAGGATGGCGATGTCGTTCAGCATCGCCTTGCGGCGGTCACCGAAGCCCGGGGCCTTGACGGCGACGGACTTGAAGGTGCCGCGGATCTTGTTGACGACCAGGGTCGACAGGGCCTCGCCCTCGACGTCCTCGGCGATGATCAGCAGCGGCTTGCCCGACTGCATGACCTTCTCGAGGAGCGGGAGCAGGTCCTTGACGGAACCGATCTTGGAGTTGGCGATCAGGATGTACGGGTCGTCGAGCGACGCCTCCATACGCTCCATGTCGGTGGCGAAGTACGCCGAGATGTAGCCCTTGTCGAAGCGCATACCCTCGGTGAGCTCAAGCTCAAGACCGAAGGTCTGGGACTCCTCGACGGTGATGACGCCTTCCTTGCCGACCTTGTCCATCGCCTCGGCGATGAGCTCGCCGATCTGGGTGTCGGCGGCGGAGATGGAGGCCGTGGAGGCGATCTGCTCCTTGGTCTCGACGTCCTTGGCCTGCTCGAGCAGGGCACCGGAGACGGCCTCGACGGCCTTCTCGATACCGCGCTTGAGGGCCATCGGGTTGGCGCCGGCGGCTACGTTGCGCAGACCCTCGCGCACCAGCGCCTGGGCGAGCACGGTCGCGGTGGTCGTTCCGTCGCCGGCGACGTCGTCCGTCTTCTTGGCGACTTCCTTGACCAGCTCGGCGCCGATCTTCTCGTACGGGTCCTCGAGCTCGATCTCCTTGGCGATGGAAACACCATCGTTGGTGATCGTGGGCGCGCCCCACTTCTTCTCGAGGACGACGTTGCGGCCCTTGGGGCCAAGGGTGACCTTGACGGCGTCGGCGAGCTGGTTCATCCCGCGCTCGAGACCGCGCCGTGCCTCCTCGTCGAACGCGATGATCTTGGCCATGTGAAGTGGTCCTCCCGGACAGGGGGTGGATTTCTCCGGACCGCGCTGGCGCCCGCGACGGACGGCCTGCCTGCCTCGTGGTTCCTTGCCCCACCCGGCCTGCGGGCCTCACCGACCCGGTCCTCGTTGTCACTCTCACCTTCAGAGTGCTAACGCCAATGATTAGCACTCGCCCCTGCCGAGTGCAAGCGCCTCCGGCCGACCGGTCCGGTCCGCGCGGCCGACCGCGACCGCCCCCGGACATGCCGAAGGGCTCGCATCCCATGACTCCCCATGGGGTGCGAGCCCTTCGAAAAAGAACAGAAGAACGACGCTGTCAGTCGGCGCGTGCTTCAGCCGGTCGCCAGTCGGACCATGTCCGCCTGCGGCCCCTTCTGGCCCTGCGAGATCTCGAAATCGACCCGCTGACCTTCCTCCAGGGTGCGGTAGCCGTCCATCTGAATCGCGCTGTAGTGGACGAAAACATCCGCACCACCGTCGACCGCGATGAAGCCGTACCCCTTCTCCGCGTTGAACCACTTGACGGTGCCCTGAGCCATGCCTAACTCCCCTATTACTGGCCCTTGCACAGATCCGCACTTCGCGGATCCGGGTCAGACCTCACCCCCCACATGGTTGGGGGCGTGCGCCGGAACGCGTCGACCGCGGCTGAATGTATCTGTCCAACTGCCGTCTGCAACAGGTCAATCGGACGAGAATTCTGGACGCGCACGGTCCGGAATGTGGCGAGAATTCGCCTGAATTCGGGGCAAGTCGGGCCCCATAAAATGCACAAAAGCCGCAAAAGAAGCGCACACTTTGGCTACTTCTTGTCGGGTGCAAGGTAGAAATCAAGGGCTTCCGACCCGTAGGTCGGCACCGCGTTCCCCAACTGTACCGCGCTCAACCACATTGAATTGCCCCCTCCGCTTCTCTCACGGAGGGGGCAATTCAGTGAACTCTCGGTAACCGAGGTTACCGACGGTAATAATCAGCCGCCGGCAACGGCCGGAATGATGGAGACACCGGCGCCGTCCGGGGTCGCGGTCTCCAGGCCCTGCTCGAAGCGGACGTCGTCGTCGTTCACGTACACGTTGACGAACCGGCGCAGCTTGCCCTGGTCGTCGAGCACACGGGCGGCGATACCCGTGTGGTTCTTCTCCAGGTCGGTGATGACCTCGGCGAGGGTGGCCCCCTCGGCGGCGACCTCGGCCTTGCCACCGGTGTAGGTGCGCAGGATGGTGGGGATGCGGACGGTCACGCTCATGCGAGGCCAGCCTCTCGGAAGGAGTCCAGGTTCGGGCGGATGGTGGCGGTGAGGCCGGTGCCGGCCACCGCGTCGAGGGTCTTGAGGCCGTCACCGGTGTTCAGCACGACCGTGGTCTTCGTCGGGTCGAGGAGACCATTCTCGATCAGCTTCTTCGCCACACCCACGGTCACACCACCGGCGGTCTCCGCGAAGATGCCCTCCGTGCGGGCCAGCAGCTTGATCGCGTCCACGACCTGCTCGTCGTCGACGTCCTCCACCGCACCACCCGTGCGGCGCGCGATGTCCAGGACGTACGGCCCGTCGGCCGGGTTGCCGATGGCCAGCGACTTGGCGATGGTGTTCGGCTTCTGCGGCCGCACGACGTCGTGGCCGGCCTTGTAGGCGACGGACACCGGCGAACAGCCCTCGGCCTGCGCACCGAAGATCTTGTACGGCTTGTCCTCGACGAGACCGAGCTTGATCAGCTCCTGCAGGCCCTTGTCGATCTTCGTGAGCTGCGAGCCGGAGGCGATCGGCACGACCAGCTGGTCCGGGAGCTGCCAGCCGAGCTGCTCGCAGATCTCGTACGCCAGGGTCTTGGAGCCCTCGGCGTAGTACGGCCGCAGGTTGACGTTGACGAAGCCCCAGCCCTCGCCGGCCGGGTCGCCGATCAGCTCGGAGCAGAAGCGGTTCACGTCGTCGTAGTTGCCCTCGATGCCGACGAGCTCACCGCCGTAGATGGCGGCCATGACGACCTTGCCCTGCTCCAGGTCGTGCGGGATGAACACGCAGGAGCGGAAGCCGGCGCGGGCGGCGGCGGCGCCGACGGCACCGGCCAGGTTGCCCGTGGAGGAGCAGGAGAGGGTGGTGAAGTCGAACGCGCGGGCGGCCTCGATGGCCTGGGCGACGACGCGGTCCTTGAAGGAGTGCGTCGGGTTGCCGGAGTCGTCCTTGACGAAGAGCTTGCCGGCGTCGACACCCAGCTCGCGGGCGAGGTTGTCGGCCTTGACGAGCTTGGTCCAGCCGGGGTTGATGTTGGGCTTGTCCGCCACGTCGGCCGGGACGGGCAGCAGCGGCGCGTAGCGCCAGATGTTCGCGGGTCCCGCCTCGATCTGCTTGCGGAGCTCCTCCGTGTCATAGGCGGAGAAGTCGTACGCGATCTCGAGCGGGCCGAAACACTCCTCGCAGGCGAAGACCGGGCCGAGGGGCACGCGGTGACCGCATTCGCGGCAGCTCAGCGCGGCGGCGGGGCCGAGGTCTACGGTGGGGTTCGCGGGGACGTTCGCGGTGGTGTCCGTGGTGCTTGCAACAGTCTGCGCAGCCATGTGAGGCGAGGCCCTTTCTCCTCATCTTCCTCACGACGCATCTCGCCGTGAGACGGATTTGGCACCTTCCCGAGCCGGGGAGCCTCGCTAAAACGATCGTCAGTGATCGCTACGAGACCGGCTGGAGGGTTGCCGGGGCTTCATCGGGCCGTATCCCTCTGCCCCTCTGGATGAGCGGTATGTAGTTGTTGATCGTTGAAACGGAACGCCGACCCTGACATGCGATGGTCATCAGCGTTGTTCAAGACTGTAACCGAAGGCCAGGACAGTTGAGATAGCCGTCCGAACCGCGAGATGGATCACATGGTCCGCCAAGAGACCATGGATCACGCGCTCGCCGAGAGAACGCAGAGGAGCCGCGCACTGTGCTGAATGAGGTCGAGCGTTGGCTGAGCACTCGCTCCTGGTCGAAGACCGATCGCCCGCTCCACAAGATCCTGGCAGCGAAACGCGCCACGGGACAGTCGGTCAGCGTCGTGCTGCCCGCACTCAACGAGGAGGAGACGGTCGGTGACATCGTCGCCGTGATCCGTCACGACCTCATGCAACAGGTCCCGCTCGTCGACGAGATCGTCGTCGTGGACTCGGGATCCACCGACCGCACGTCCGAAGTGGCCGCCGCCGCGGGGGCCCGGGTCGTCCACCGCGACGACATCCTCCCCCGCGTCCCGGTCGCTCCCGGCAAGGGCGAGGTGCTCTGGCGCTCGCTTCTCGCCACCAGCGGCGACATCGTCTGCTTCATCGACGCCGACCTGAAGGAGTTCTCCTCCGACTTCGTGTCCGGGATCGTGGGCCCCCTGCTCACCGAACCCGGCGTCCAGCTGGTCAAGGGGATGTACGACCGTCCCCTGGGCGGCGCTGCCGGCCAGGGCGGCCGGGTCACCGAGCTGATGGCCCGCCCGCTGCTGAACATGCACTGGCCGCAGCTGGCCGGTTTCGTACAGCCGCTCGGCGGCGAGTACGCGGCCCGCCGCTCGCTCCTGGAACAGCTCCCTTTCCCGGTGGGCTACGGCGTGGAGCTGGGCATGCTGGTCGACGCCCTGCACCTGGTGGGCCTCGACGCGCTTGCCCAGGTCGACGTCGGGGTGCGCAAGCACCGCCACCAGGACGGCCAGGCACTGGGCCGCATGTCCGCCGCGATCTATCGCACGGCTCAGCTCCGGCTGGCCCGCGGGCACCTCATCCGTCCTTCCCTCACCCAGTTCGAACGGGGCGAGGACGGCTTCGAGCCGCGCACCTACTCCGTGGACACGGAGGAGCGGCCGCCGATGGTGGAGATCGCGGAGTACGCGCAGCGAAAGGTTGCCTGACCGGGCGTGTTTCGGCATCCGGGGGCCGTATACGGCCCCCGGACCCGTCCGAACGTTTGAGTGTTTCCGGGCTGGGCTAGGTTGAGGCGTATGGCTTCAACGCAGGGTGCTCGCAGTGCCGAGGTACTGGTCGCGTCCAACCGCGGCCCGGTTTCGTACGAGCTACGCCCAGACGGTACGGACGGCTCGCTCCACGCCAAACGGGGTGGCGGCGGGCTGGTCTCGGGCCTGTCCGCCATCGGGCCCGACGCGGGCGCGCTGTGGGTGTGCTCGGCGCTGTCCGACGGCGACCGCGAGGCGGTCCGGCGCGGAATCGGCGAGGACGGCGTGCGGATGCTCGACATCCCGGCCGACGTGCACGCCGACGCGTACAACGGCATCGCCAACTCCGTGCTGTGGTTCATCCACCACATGCTGTACCAGACCCCGCTGGAGCCGGTCTTCGACGCGGAGTTCCGTCGGCAGTGGACGTCGTACGAGACGTACAACCGCGCGTTCGCCGAGGCGCTGGCCGAGGAGGCCGCCGAGGGCGCGGCGGTCGTGGTGCAGGACTACCACCTGTGCCTGGTGCCGGGAATGCTGCGGGAGCTGCGCCCGGACCTCCGGATCGGCCACTTCTCGCACACGCCGTGGGCGCCGCCGGACTACTTCCGGATGCTCCCCGATGACATCCGCGCACAGCTGCTGCGGGGCATGCTCGGAGCCGACCGGCTGGGCTTCCTCACCAGCCGCTGGGCGGACGCGTTCACCGCGTGCTGTACGGAGTTCGCCGGGGGGCTCGGGGAGACGCAGGTCGGCGTGCACGGGCTGGGCACGGACGCGGACTTCCTGCGGAAGCGGTCGCACGAGGCCGATGTCGACGAACGGATGGCGGCGCTGCGGACGGAGATCGGCGAGGGCCGCAAGGCGATCGTGCGGGTCGACCGCACCGAGCTGTCGAAGAACATCGTGCGGGGCCTGCTCTCCTACCGGCAGCTGCTCGACGACCACCCCGAGTGGCGTGAGCGGGTGGTGCACGTGGCGTTCGCCTACCCGTCCCGCCAGGACCTCGTCGTGTACCGGGAGTACATGGCCGAGGTGCAGCGGCTGACGGACGAGATCAACGCGGGATACGGCACGCCGGGTTGGACCCCGGTCCTGCTGCACTTGAAGGACGACTTCGCCCGCTCCCTGGCCGCGTACCGTCTCGCCGACGTGGCCCTCGTCAACCCCATCCGGGACGGCATGAACCTCGTCGCGAAGGAGGTGCCGCTGGTCTCCGACGAGGGGTGCGTGCTGGTGCTGTCGCGGGAGGCGGGGGCGTTCGAGGAACTCGGCGAGGACGCGATCGCCGTCAACCCCTATGACGTGATCGGGACGGCCAAGGCCCTGCACGAGGCGCTCACCATGCCGGCGGGCGAACGGGCCGAGCGAGCGAAGCGGCTCAACGCGGCGGCGACCGCCCTGCCGCCGGCTCAGTGGTTCCTGGAGCAGCTGGATGCGCTGCGGCGGCTGGGCTAGCCGAGCCGCCCGATCCGTGCCGCGAGGGCCCGCAGCAGTCGTACGACCCCTTCCGGGCCGTCCACGACCACATCCGCCCGCTCCCTCAGCTCGGTGACCTCGTCGCTGCCGCTGCAGACGAGCAGGCCCGGTGTGCCGTCGGAGCGGAGTTCGTCGACGGCGCCGAAGGCGGGGAGGTCGCCGAGGTCGTCACCGGCGTAGAGGACGGACGTGGCGTCGATCTCCCGGACGTACTCCAGGAGCGCGACACCCTTGTCCATGCCCGGCGGGCGGAGTTCGAGAACGAGTCGGCCGGGTTCGACGATCAGACCGTGGCGGGCTGCCAGCTCGGTGAGCGGAGCTCGCAGGACCTCGAAGGCGGCCTGCGGATCGGCGGCCCTGCGGGTGTGTACGGCGACCGCGCGCCCCTTCTCCTCGATCCACGCCCCTTCCCGGACACCGGCCCCGTCGAGCACCCCCGGCAACTCGGCCCGCACTGCGGCGACACCGGGGTGCGGGGCGGGTGCGCTGAGGGTTCCGGTACGGGCGTCCCAGCGCTCGGCACCGTAATGCCCGAGGACGACGAGGTGTTCGAGACCGGGAACCCCGGCGAAGCCGCCGTGCCGGACGGCCACCGCCGCCGGACGCCCGGTGACCACGGCGACGGCGGCGACCTTCGGAGCGAGCGCGGCGAGCGCGGGCACCGCCTCCGGATGCGCCCGGGCCTGCTCCGGATCCGCCACGATCGGCGCTAGCGTCCCGTCGAAGTCGAGCGCGACCACCGCCCGCTCCGGTCGACCGAGGAGAGCGTCGAGCCCGTCCCGCCCTGCCGGGGTCGTCGGCATCGGCAGAGGGTCAGTGACGTTCGGGTCCGTGGATTCCGTGTGGCTGCCCATGGCTCGACCCTATCCGCGAAGGGCCGCACACTCCCGGCACCCCTGGGGGCTCCGCCCCCAAACCCCCGTCCTGTGCCCACCCACCACCCGTCTCGGTCGGATGAACGGCCGGCCACATCCAGCCCATCCGGCGTTCGAGGCCGAGCCCCTCCGGACCGAAGCGGAATCTGGAGCGCAGGGGCGCAGCCCCACAAGGAGTCCAGGACACACAGCCCCCGCCCAGCCCCGGCCCAGAACCCCGCGCGAGCCCGAACCAGCCGTGCCCCGCAAAGGATCCAGGACACACAGCCCCGCCCAGCCCCGGCCCAGAACCCCTCGCGAGCCCGAACCAGCCGTGCCCCGCAAGGGATCCAGGGCACGCAGCCCCCGCCTGGGTGCAGGAGCGGAGCCCCTGGTGGGGCCGAAGGAGAGAAGCCCCGCCAGGTGCGGGGCGTAGGGCCCTCGTGGGGTTGAAAGGGGCGTAGCCCCTGGGGACGGGTCGGGTAGGGGCGGCGGGGGCGAGAAACCCCTACCGTTCCGCTCGCCGCGCGTCCCGTACCCGTCTCAGCCGGTTGACCGTCACCGGGTCGAACGCCAACGCCCGCTCGTCGTCCAGCAGCGCGTTGAGCAGCTGGTAGTAGCGCACCGGCGCCAACCCCAGCTCCTCCCGTATCGCCCGCTCCTTCACGCCGGGCCCGCTGAACCCCCGCCGCTCCAGCGCGAGGATCTCGCGCTCCCGGCGGCCCAGTTCCTGAGCCTGCTCCTCGTCCATCCCCGCACGCTAACAACCGGCACCGACACCGGCAGCCGCCTACTGCGCGGTCTGCGCCGACGCAGCCGTCGTCTGAAGCCGGCTCAGTACGGAAGCCGGGCTTCCGCCCGATGCCACGGCCTGCCCGATCCGCTTCTTCACGGCCGCGCTGACCTGCGCCCAGGACGTCTCCCCCACCGGATACGTCTCGGACAGCGGCAGCTCGTCGAGGAAGGGCTTGAGGTCGGCGTCCTGCTTCGCCGTGCTCATGACCTCGGACGCGGAGTTGGTGACCGGCAGCAGGTCGTACTCACGGGAGAAGGCGAGGACGTTCTTCTCGCTGTAGACGAAGTCGAGGAAGTCGCCGATCTGCTCGGCGTGCCCGTTCTTTCTGAAGGCGGTCATCCAGTCGGCGACGCCCATGGAGGTCTTGCTCTGGCCGTCCGCGCCGGGCATCGGCACCATGCCGAACCTCACGCCCTTCTTGGCGGCCATCTTCATCAGCGAGGGGTGCCCGTTGAGCATGCCGACGTCCCCGTTCGCGAACGCGGCGAACGCATCGGCCCGGTCGAGCTTCCCGGGCGCGACCGGCCCGGTCAGCCCCTTGCCGACGAGGTCGTCCTTCAGCCAGGTGAAGGTGTCGGTGTTCTCCGAGGAGTCGATGCTGTACGTGCCGAGCGTGTCGGTGTAACCGCCCCCGCCGCTGAGCAGCCACTGCATGGTCTCGGCCTGCGCCTCCTCCGGCCCGAGGGGCAGCGCGTACGGGTACTTCACGCCGTCCGCCTTCAGCGCCTCGGCGTCCGCGGCCAGCTCGTCCCAGGTCGTCGGCGGAGTGAGACCGGCCTCGGTGAAGAGGGTCTTGTTGTAGAAGAGCAGCCGGGTCGAGGCGGCGAACGGCATGCCGTACTGGACCCCCTTGACCTCGCCCGCGTCGGAGAGCTGGGATATCCAGTCGGCCTGGACGGGTATGGAGACCAGGTCGTCGGCCTTGTAGAGCCGGCCGGCGTCCGCGTAGTCGGCGTACGCGCCGATCTGCGCCATGTCGGGCGCCTTGCCGGCGTCGACCAGCTCCTTGACCTTGCGGTCGACGTCGTTCCAGGAGTAGACGCTCACGTCGACCCGCACGCCGTCGTGCTCGGCCTCGTACTCCTTGACCAGGGCGTTCCAGTACTTCTGGGAGCTGTTGGCCGAGCTGTCGCCGTAGTCGGCGGCGACCAGCTTCAGCGTCACCTCGCCGGAGTCGGCGGTGAGACCGCATCCCCCGAGGACCGCCGTCAGGCCCAGTGCGGACACCGCCGCGATCGTTCCCGCCCTAGCCCGCTGCACTGCCATCGCCCCAACATCGCCGATCATCGAAACTCTCGAAAGGTCATACATATTGCTCCCATAAGGTCTACACCACGTGAGTGGACTAGACCTCTTGAGGGTACGCGGGCCACACTATCCCCCGTGAGACACGTCATCGCCCTCGATGTGGGCGGCACCGGGATGAAGGCCGCCCTGGCCGGGGCGAACGGCGAGCTGCTGCACCGGGCCCGCCGCGCCACCGGCCGCGAACGCGGGCCGGACGCGGTCGTCGAGGGCATCCTCGACTTCGCCGCCGAGCTGCGCGCGTACGGCATCGAGCACCTCGGCGAGCCCGCGGCCGCCGCCGGCGTCGCCGTCCCCGGCATCGTCGACGAGGCCCGCGGCATCGCCTCCTACTCGGCCAACCTGGGCTGGCGTGACGTACCCCTGCGCGAGCTGCTCGGCGCGAAGCTCGACGGTGTCCCCGTCGCCCTCGGCCACGACGTCCGCACCGGTGGCCTCGCGGAGGGGCGGATCGGCGCGGGCAAGGGCGCCGACCGTTTCCTGTTCGTGCCGCTGGGCACCGGCATCGCGGGCGCCATCGGCATCGGCGGCCGGGTGGAGTCGGGCGCCCACGGCTTCGCGGGAGAGATCGGTCACATCGTCGTACGGCCCGGAGGGACCGCCTGTCCGTGCGGGCAGCGCGGCTGTCTGGAGCGGTACGCGTCCGCGGCGGCCGTCAGCCAGGCGTGGGCGGCGGCCTCCGGGGACCCCGGGGCGGACGCGGCCGACTGCGCGAAGGCCGTCGTGTCCGGCGACCCGAACGCCGTACGGATCTGGCAGGACGCCGTCGACGCGCTCGCCGACGGGCTGGTCACCGCGCTCACCCTGCTGGACCCGCGCACGCTCATCATCGGTGGCGGGCTCGCCGAGGCGGGGGAAACCTTGTTCACACCACTGCGGGACGCCGTCCGGCAACGGGTCACGTTCCAGAAACTGCCGTCGATCGTCCCGGCGGCCCTGGGGGACACGGCCGGCTGCCTGGGTGCGGGCCTGCTGGCCTGGGATCTCCTCGACAACACGGACCGTACGGAGGTAACCGCCTGATGGCCAACGTCCCAGGGGCGCGGGGAACTGCGCGACCAGCCCCCCACCACCCGCAGCCCGCGACCGGCGAAGGACCCGTGATCCTCACCGGTGCCAACGTGGTCATGCCCACAGGGACCGTTGGAGGCGGCCAGGTCGTCGTCGAGGGCACCCGGATCGCCGGTGCCACCCCGGAGAACGCCCACCTCATCGACGTAACCGGCCACTGGCTGGTGCCCGGCTTCGTCGACATCCACAACCACGGCGGCGGCGGCGCCTCCTTCACCTCCGGGACGGTCGACGAGGTCCTCAAGGGCATCCACACCCACCGTCTGCACGGCACCACGACCCTCGTCGCCTCCACGGTCACCGGCGACATGGACTTCCTGGCCCAGCGGGCCGGGCTGCTGTCCGAGCTGGCCGAGCAGGGCGAGATCGCCGGGATCCACTTCGAGGGGCCGTTCATCTCCCCGTGCCGCAAGGGCGCGCACTCCGAGGAGCTGCTGCGCGACCCGGACCCGGCGGACGTCCGCAAGCTGATCGACGCGGCGCGGGGGAAGGCGAAGATGGTGACCCTCGCCACCGAGCTGCCCGGCGGCATCGACTCCGTACGGCTGCTCGCGGAGCACGACGTGATCGCGGCGATCGGGCACACGGACGCGACGTACGAGCAGACGGTGGAGGCCATCGAGGCCGGCGCCACGGTCGCCACCCACCTCTTCAACGCGATGCCGGCCCTCGGTCACCGCGCCCCCGGCCCGATCGCCGCCCTCCTGGAGGACGAGCGGATCACGGTGGAGCTGATCAACGACGGCACGCACCTCCACCCGGCCTCCCTCCAGCTGGCGTTCCATCACGCGGGCGCGGCCCGCGTCGCGTTCATCACGGACGCGATGGACGCGGCCGGCTTCGGCGACGGGCGTTACATGCTCGGCCCGCTGGAGGTGGAGGTGGCCGACGGCGTGGCGCGGCTCGTGGAGGGCGGCTCGATCGCGGGCTCCACCCTCACCCTGGACCGCGCGTTCAAGCGGGCGGTGACGCTCGACGGGCTGTCGGTCGAGGACACGGTGGCCGCCCTCTGCGCCAACCCGGCCCGTCTGCTCGGCATGTACGACACCGTCGGCTCCCTGGAGCCCGGCAAGGACGCCGACCTGGTCCTCCTGGACGCCGACTTCGGCCTCAAGGGCGTGATGCGCCGGGGCGAATGGGTGGTCGATCCACAACTGGGGTGATCTGTCCGTCTGTTGAGGGCGGCGGTTGTCCTGTCAAACTGGGAGGACCGCCGTCCGTTTGGCATGATCAGCCGTCCGGACAGACAGACGGCAAGCGCGTTCCGCGTTTTCCTCGGGGGAGGTCGAGCCAGGTGATCCTCACGGTCACGCTGAACACCGCTCTCGACATCACCCATCGCGTACGTTCCCTGCGCCCGTACACCTCCCACCGCGTCACGGGCGTGACCGAACGGCCGGGCGGCAAGGGCGTGAACGTGGCCCGGGTGCTGGCGGCCCTCGGGCACGAGGTGACGGTCACGGGCTTCGTCGGCGGCGCGACCGGGCAGGTCGTCCAGCGGCAACTCACCACCACTCCAGGCCTGGTGGACTCCCTGGTCCCGGTGACCGGCGCCACCCGCCGCACGATCGCCGTCGTCGACGAACGGACCGGCGACACGACCCAGCTCAACGAACCCGGCCCGACGGTCACGCCGGCCGAGTGGTCCGCCTTCCAGGAGGCGTACGAGGATCTCGTCCCGTCGGCGTCCGCGGTGGCCCTGTGCGGCAGTCTGCCGCCGGGGGTGCCGGTGGGGGCGTACGCGGGACTCGTACGGACCGCGAAGGCGGCCGGCGTCCCCGTCCTCCTCGACACCAGCGGAGAGGCGCTGCGGCGTGGAGTCGCCGCCCGCCCCGACATCGTGAAGCCGAACGCCGACGAACTGGCCGAACTGACGGGATCCCACGAGCCGTTGCGCGCCACCCAGGACGCCCGCCGGCGCGGCGCCCGGTCCGTCGTCGCCTCCCTGGGCGCCGAGGGCCTGCTCGCTCTCACCCCCGAGGGCTGCTGGCAGGCCACTCCGCCCACCCGAGTCCACGGCAACCCCACGGGCGCCGGCGACTCGGCGGTCGCGGGCCTGCTGTCGGGCCTGGTCGATCAACTCCCGTGGCCGGACCGGCTGGCCCGCGCGGTCGCCCTGTCCGCGGCGACGGTGGTGGCGCCGGTGGCGGGGGAGTTCGACCCGGGGGCGTATCAGGAGTTGGTGGGGCGGGTGACGGTCACGGGGGAGGTCAGCGCGGCGTGAACTCTACTGATCGACGTTTTCCGTCAGGGAGAACTGATCGAGGTAGGCGTCGCACTGGTTGCCCTGCTGGCACGAGAGCTCGATCGTGTTGGTGCCCTTGTTCAGGGTGACCTGACCCCAGGTGGTCTGCCAGCCCTTCTCCCAGTCACCCTTGGGCTGGTTGGCGAAGTTCTTCATGTTCAGCGGCTGCGTGTTGGCCTTGCCGTTGACCGTCAGCGTCGCGTTGGCATCGACACCGGGGATGTCGTAACGGACGTAGAGCCGGTAGGTGCCGGCCTTCTCGATGCCGTTGACGGTCCAGGTGACCTTGGCGCCGACCTGGTTGAAGCCCTGCACATACAGGCCACCCTCGGCCTGGGCGCCCTTCACGTCGGAGGCGATGCTCGTGCCGCCCTCCAGACGCAGGGTCTTCGCGTCGGTCTTCGGGAGCTCACCGGCGGCCGCCGACTGCGAGGACGACGCGCTCGGCTTGCTGCTCTGCGAAGTCGTCGGCGAGGTCGACGCCCCGTTGCCGCCCGCGTTCTCCTCCCCGTCGCCGCCCATCATCGCCACCCCGATGCCGATGACGACCGCCGCGACGACCGCGATCGCGCCGATCAGCAGCCCCTTGGTGTTGGGGCCGCGGCGGCCGCCGCCATCGCCGTAGGACGGCTGCGGCTGCTGGGTGGTGGGGGCGCCGCCCGGGAAGGTCTCGGGCGCGGCGTAGTGCGCGTTCGGCTGGGCGTGGCCGCCCTGCTGCTGTGGAACCTGGCCGTACGGCGCGGTCGCCGCGGCCGGGGCCTGCTGGCCGTACTGCCGCTGACCGACAGCCCGCACCCGGTTGACGGAGCCCGGGTAGCCGTAGCCACCGCCACCGGAGGGCGGCTGGGCGCCGTTGGCCTGCCCGTCGGCGTAGAGATAGCCGAACGGGTCGTCGTCCTCGGGCGTGCTCGCGCCGTTGTTGCCGGCCGTCATCCCTTGGTCTCCTCAGCGGGTGCGGGTGCGATTCGTGTGGTGAGAAGGGCGAGCCTACCCGCTCCTGGTGCCCCAAACGGGTGACTCGGATCGCATCAGCTCGCTGACCTGGGGCTCATCCCGCGCGTCTGTGTTGTTTGGGACGAGATCGTTTCTCTACGTACATCCGCTCGTCGGCCGACTTCAACACCTCGTCCGCGGTCATCCCGCAGGACGCCCAGCCGATGCCGAAACTGGCGCCGACCCGCATGGCCCGGCCGTCGACCCGGATGGGCTGGATGATCTCGTTGCGCAGGCGTACGGCGAGGTCCTGGGCGTCGGCACGGCCCAGCCCGTCGGCCAGGACCACGAACTCGTCGCCGCCGAGCCGGGCCACCGTGTCGCCGTCGCGGACGCCCCCGGACAGCCGCCGGGCGACCTCGATGAGAACCGCGTCACCCGCGTTGTGCCCGAACCGGTCGTTGATCGACTTGAAGCCGTCGAGGTCGCAGAAGAGGACCGCGAGCCCCTTGGCGCCGTCGTCACGTTCACCCTCAGGGGCGACGGTGTGCACGTGGTGGTCGTAGCCGTCGTACACCGCGACACCGCTCGACGGGAAGTCGAAGCCGTGGCCGTTCGCGTCGAAGGCGGGGTGGTCGTACGCGCTGTCCACCGGCTCGAGGGCGCCCGCGTGACCGGCGCGCCGGCACAGGCGGGAGGAGAGCCGGGAGCGCAGTTCGGCGGAGTTCGGCAGGCCGGTGAGCGCGTCGTGCGAGGCGCGGTGGGCGAGCTGCAGTTCGCGGCGCTTGCGATCCTCGATGTCCTCGACGTGCGTGAGGAGAAACCGGGGGCCGTCGGCCGCGTCGGCGACGACGGAGTTGCGCAGATGGACCCAGACGTACGTGCCGTCGCGGCGGCCGAGGCGGAGTTCCGCGCGGCCGCCCTCGGCGGAGGTGCGGAGCAGGGTGCTTA
This sequence comes from Streptomyces sp. MMG1533, assembly GCF_001279775.1. Taxonomy (GTDB): domain Bacteria; phylum Actinomycetota; class Actinomycetes; order Streptomycetales; family Streptomycetaceae; genus Streptomyces. Next base: position 46,193 of record NZ_LGDG01000123.1, read on the forward strand.
TGTCCTCGGGGTGGACGAGGTCGGAGAAGGAGTAGCGGCGCATCGCGGAGGCGGGGCGGCCCAGCAGCCGGCACAGGGCGTCGTTGGTCCGCAGGATCCGGCCGTGCTGGTCGCCGCCCATCTCGGCGATGGCCATGCCGGAGGGGGCGTACTCGAAGGCCTGCCTGAAGCTTTCCTCGCTGGCGCGCAGGGCCTGCTGCTCCCTTTCGAGCCTGACCAGTGCGCGCTGCATATTGGCGCGTAGCCGCGCGTTGCTGATCGCGATGGCGGCCTGGAAGGCGTACATCTGGAGCGCTTCACGCCCCCATGCGCCCGGACGGCGGCCGTTGCGCGGCCGGTCCACGGACAGCACGCCGATCAGCTCGCCCGACGAGCCGCCGCCCGACGGGGCGGGGGTGTACATGGGGGCGAAGAGCCGGTCGGAGGGGTGCCACTCGTCCTCGAAGCGGGGCGCGGGTCCGTCGGTGTACCACTGCGGGACGTCGTCGTCGTCGAGGACCCAGCCCTCGGTGTGCGGTATGAAGACCAGGTCGCCCCAGTGCTCGCCCATGCCCAGCCGGCGCTCCCAGGACTCGCGGGAGCCGACGCGGCCGGTGATCAGCGCCTCGGCCGCCGCGTTGCCCGCGAAGGCGGCGACGACGAGGTCGCCGTCGGGGCGTACGAGGTTCACGCACGCCAGCTCGTACCCGAGGGCGTGGACCACGCCGTCGGCCACGGTCTGCAGTGTGTCCGCGAGGCTGCGGGCCGTGTTCATGTCGGCCATGACCTGGTGCAGCTGTCGCAGGGACGCAAGGCGGACGTAGGGCTCCGACTCGGTCTCCATGCTCGCCCTCCCCCCGAGACCTCGCAGCGAATCAAGGGTTCTCATCGGCGTATCGTCCTGGCAGCTTCCCCGCCACTGAATCACAGCGCGCTGCTCACTCGGTACACAGGGTCAACAATTACTGCCCCTTGTGACTCAAGTCACAGCGAAAGATGAACAATTGAGTGGGGTTTCTGTGTTTTCCCTGTGCGTTTACTGAACGCAAAGTTTGTACGAATGGGGAGGTCGTGCGGACGGGACACGGGCAGGACACAGACAGTACAGAGGGAAACTCGTCCCCGAGTCCTAGGACCGGTCTCGGCCCGAGGCCCGATGCGGCGCGCACGGACCGGAGATTAGCGTTTCGGGCGTGCCGAACACTCCCCACACCACGTCCGCCACCCTCGCCGCTCCCGCCCCCGGGCATGCTGAGGGGGTGAGCAACGACGAGTTCCGCGCCGCCCTGTCACGGCTGGCCGCCGGCGTGGTCCTGGTGACCGCGCAGGAGCCACCGCTCGACCCCGACGACCCGCAGGCGCCGGGGGGCGAGGACGTCGGCATGACGGCGACGGCGTTCATGTCGGTCTCCCTCGACCCGCCCCTGGTGCTGGTCAGCCTGCGCGAGGGCTCCCGCATGGACGACCTGCTCGACGAGCAGCCCCTGTGGGCGGTGTCGGTCCTCTCCGAGAGCCAGCGGCACATCGCCGGCCGCTTCGCCATGAAGGGCCGCATCAGCGACCGTCTCCTCTTCGAGGACATCCCGTACGTCCGCGGCGAGGCGTCCGGCGCTCCGCTGGTGGGCGGCGCCCTGGCCACCCTGGAGTGCCGCACGCAGCAGCGTGTGCCGGCCGGTGACCACGTCCTGGTGATCGGCCGGGTCCTGACGGCGACGCTGCCGAGCGCGGACGGCGGGCCGCTGACGTATTTCCGGGGGCGCTACCGGCAGTTGGGGTGAGCCGGAATTCGATCGCCTCTCCGTGGCCCGCCTGCCTAGGGTGCGCGCATGACGACTTCCACGCCCCGCCTCGAAGAGGTCACACCCCGCAACTTCGAGGCCGCCACCGGCATAAAGGTCCGCCCGGAACAGGAATTCGCGGTCTCCCCGGTGATGCAGTCACTCGCCGAGGCGTATGTCCACCCCGCCGGAGTCGCCTGGCCCCGCCTGATCGTGGACGGCGACCGTCCCGTCGGCTTCCTCATGGCCTTCTTCGACATCGACTGGAAGGCAGACGGCACGCTCTTCCGCTCCGGCCTGTGGCGTCTGAACATCGCCGCCGGGGAACAGCGCCGGGGATACGGCCGGTTCGCCGTGGAGTCCGTGGCGGCCGAGATCCGCCGCCGGGGCGGCAAGGAGCTGTACGTCACCTGGCATGCCGGTCCGGACGGACCCGAGGACTTCTACCTGGGGCTCGGCTTCCGGCCCAACGGCGAGCTGAGCGCGGGGGAGATCGTCGGGGTGCTGGAACTGTCGTAGACGACACCGCGGCCGGCGTCACCCCCAGTCGCGGCCCTGCCGTCCCCGCTTGGTGTCCGAACGCTGCTTCTTCTCCCGCAGGCGGCGTTCGTTGATGCCCCGTGGGATCCGGGTGGCCCGGCGCGGCTTGGGCGGCGGGGCCGTCGCCTCGGCGAGGAGAGCGGCCAGGCGTACGGCGGCGGTCTCGCGGTTGCGCCACTGGGAGCGGTGCTCGGAGGAGCGGACGGTGACGACGCCGTCGACGAGCCGCCCGGCCAGCTTGGCCAGGGCGCGCTGCTTCCACACCTCGGGCAGGGCCTCGGTGCGGGCCAGGTCGAAGCGGAGCTCCACCTGCGAGTCGCTGGTGTTGACGTGCTGTCCGCCGGGCCCGGAGGAGCGGGAGAAACGCCACATGAGCTCGGCCTCGGGAAGCGAGACGGAGCCGCGGATGACGTGAGGACCGGACATGGCGTCCATGTTCCCTGGTCCGTCCGGTCCACGTCACCCGAATATCTCGGGTAAAGAAAGTAAAGAGAGCAGGAACCTCTGGTACCTCTCTCCACGTTCATACGGGTAGCTGTAGCTTCATGCCGTACGTCTAACGAGGGAAGGACTCCCAACAATGGCTGTAAGCCTGTCCAAGGGTGGCAACGTCTCGCTCACCAAGGAGGCTCCGGGCCTGACCGCCGTCACCGTAGGCCTCGGCTGGGACGTCCGCACCACCACCGGCACGGACTTCGACCTCGACGCCTCCGCGATCGCGGTCAACACGCAGGGCAAGGTCTACTCGGACGCCCACTTCGTGTTCTTCAACAACAAGCAGACCCCGGACCAGACCATCGTCCACACCGGTGACAACCGCACCGGCGAGGGCGCGGGCGACGACGAGGCGATCAACGTCAACCTGGCGGGCCTGCCCGCCGACGTCGACAAGATCGTCTTCCCGGTCTCGATCTACGACGCCGAGAACCGCTCGCAGAACTTCGGCCAGGTCCGCAACGCCTACATCCGCATCCTCAACCAGGCCGGCGGCGCCGAGATCGCGCGCTACGACCTGTCCGAGGACGCGGCCACGGAGACGGCCATGGTCTTCGGCGAGCTGTACCGAAACGGCGCGGAGTGGAAGTTCCGGGCCGTCGGCCAGGGCTACGCCTCGGGCCTGGTGGGCATCGCCCAGGACTTCGGTGTGAACGTCTGATCCGACGTCCCCCGCAGCCTGCCGGAGCCCCCGACCGTCCTGACGGCCCGGGGGCTCCGGCGTTCCCGCCCCACCGCCGGTCGGCCGATAGGTTGCCCGCGTGATCCTCACCTCCCTCCCCCTCGCCCCCGACCGCGACATCCCGGGCCCGCTGCTCACCGAACTCACCGCGCTCCACGCCGCCAACCACGAATTCCACGCGCTCAGCGGCGACTTCCCGGACCCGGACGACATCCGCCCGGAGCAGGTGGCGGCCGCGCTGGCCGAGGAGGCGGTGACCCCGGGGGCGGAGGTGCTGCTGGCCCACGGCGAGGGGCGGCTGGTCGGGATCGCGATCACCCTCGACCGGCACCCCGACCCGGCCGACCCGGACCCGTGGATCGGCCTCCTGATGGTGGCGGCGGACGTCCAACGCCGTGGGTACGGAAGCCGGTTGGCCACACTCCTCGAGGACCGCTTCCGCGCCGCGGGCCGCACCGCCGTACGCCTGGCCGTCCTCGACGCCAACCAGAAGGGCCTCGCCTTCTGGACGGCCCTCGGCTACGAGGTGATCGACCACCGCGCGGACCGCGAACGCGGCCGCCCCTGCGCGGTACTGCGCAAGCCGCTGCGCACCGCGCGCCGCGCGGCCCGGATCGCCGTACTGGCCCCCGACGGCGCGGTCTTCCTCCTCCGCTACGACAACGACGAGGTCGGCAAGCACTGGGCGCTCCCCGGCGGCGGCCTGGAACCGGGCGAGAGCCCCCGCGAGGGCGCCCTGCGCGAACTCGCCGAGGAGACCGGCTGGACGGACCTCGAACCGGGCCCCCTGCTGTGCACGTGGGAGCACGACTTCACCCGCGCCGGCATCCCCGTCCGCCAGCACGAGCACATCTACGTCACCCACGGCCCGCACCGGCCCCCGACCGGCGCGGACCTGGCCGCCTCACACATCGAGGAGGGCATCCTCGCCTGGCGCTGGTGGCCCCGGCAGGAGCTCGCCGAGCCCCCGGAGCCGGTGTGGCCGCCCGAACTGGCGCGACTGCTGGACGAGTTGGGCTGAGCAGCCGCTCAGCGGGGGCTTCGGAAGATCCCGTCCAGGTGATGCTCCAGCACCGCGGCCGCCGATTCCGCGCTTCGCTGCCCGACCAGGATCCCCGTGCCGAGTCCCGCGGACATGGCGAGCAGCCCGGCCGCCGTCGGCCGCGGGTCCACGCCGGTCCGGAGCAGGCCCGCCTCCCGCGCCTCCCCGAGGAGTCCGGCCACGGCGTCCTCGGCGGCGTCGGGGTCCTTGATGAAGGGCTGGGCGGCGAGCGCGGGGTCGTTCACGGCGAGGACGGCGTACGAGGTGTACACGTGGTGGAAGGTGCGGCTCTCCTCGTCGGTCGGCAGCGCCGCCATCAGCAACGCCTCGATGCGCGCCCGCGGTCCGGGGCCGTCCCCGGCGTCCCGCAGCCGGGCGGCGACCCGCTCGCCGAACCGCTCCGCCAGGTGCCGCAGCCCGAAGAGCAGCAGCTTCTCCTTGGTCTCGAAGTAGTACTGCACCAGCCGCAGCGACACGCCTGCTTCCGCCGCCACGTCCCGCATCCCGACGGCATGCAGCCCGCGCCGCCCGGCGACCCGGACGAGCGCCTCGGCGATCTCGGTACGCCGTTCCGCATGGTCCACGCGCTTGGGCATCGCCGTGTCTCCGCTCGTCGTCTCCGCCGGTACGACCCCTGCCGGGGCGTCTTGATGATACAGCGGTACCACCATCATGGTACGTTCGTATCACAAAGCCCCTGAATCCCGGAGGTGCCCGTGTCCGACACCGCTGCCCGCAACCGGTCCGACGTCGGCCGCTATGTGAGCGACGCCTGGCGCGACCGCCACTTCGCGGCCTGCGACGCCCTCTACGCGCTCGGGGCGCCCGCGCTCGCGGAACAGGACGTGGAGACCTCCTTCGGCACCACCCACGTCTACCGCTACGGCCCCGCCGACCCGGCCGGCGACTCCCGCGCCCCCGTCGTCCTGGTCCATGGAGCGGGCTCCTGCTCCGCCATGTGGTACCCGAACACCCGCGACCTCAGCGCCGACCGCACCGTCTACGCGATCGACACCCCGGGCGACCCCGGACGCAGCGTGCAGCGCGAACCCGTCCACCAGCCCGAACACGCCGCCCAGTGGCTGGACGAGACCCTCGCCGGGCTCGGGCTCGACCGCGTCCACCTCGCCGGCTCCTCCTACGGCGGCTGGCTCGCCCTGAACCAGGCGCACCGCAGGCCCGACCGCCTCGCCTCGGTCACGCTGCTCGACCCCGGCGGCCTGGAGAAGGTGGGACTGCGCTTCTTCGTCTGGATCTTCGCCGGCCTCTTCGCGACCTTCGCGCCCAAGGCACTGCGCCCACGCCTCGCGGCCTGGCTGGAGCAGCCGGTCCTCGTCGTACCGGAACTGCGCGCCATGATCAGGACGGCCGTCCGCGCCTACCGCATACGTCGGCCGTCCCCCCTCCCCCTGTCGGAGGACGAACTGTCCACCATCCGCACCCCGCTCTACCTGGTGCTCGGCAAGCGCAGCCTGCTCGTGCACCCGCAGCGACAGGCGGAGCGCGTCCCCCGTCTGGTACCCGGCGCCCGCGCGGAGATCATCTCCGGCACGGGCCACGGACCGCAGATCGACCACCCGGAGGAGATCAACCGCCGGATGCTGGACTTCATGAAGTCCGCCGAGTGAATGCCGCCGAGTGCAGACGACCCAGTGAAGACCATCCAGTGAAGGCCATCCAGTGAAGGCCATCGACCGACCGGCCGTCAGTCCTGGGCGGGCGCCGGCTTCCCGTCCCCGTACAGCCAGTCCGCCCAGACCGCGTCGAAGTCCTTCCCTGGCGCCTGCTTCTCCACGTAGGCCGTGAAGTCGGCCGTGTCCGCGTTGCCGTGGCGGTGGGCGGCGGCCCAGCCGCGGAGGAGGGCGCGGAAGGCGGTGTCGCCGACCGTCTGACGGATCTTGTGGAGGACCATCGCGCCGCGCTGGTAGACGGGGGTGCCGGAGATGTGCGCGGCGCTCGGCGGCTTCGCGGGCGGGAAGGACCACAGGTCCTCGTCGGTCCGGTCGCCGTGGTCGTACAGCGCGTCGAAGGTCTCCTGGGCGCTGTCGCCGCCGTGCTCCTCCTGCCACAGCCACTCCGCGTACGTCGCGAAGCCCTCGTTGAGCCACATGTCCCGCCAGGTCTTCGGCGTGACCGAGTTGCCGTACCACTGGTGGGCGAGTTCGTGGACGAGGAGCTCGGTGTCGGGAACGCCGGGGAAGACGGGCCGGTTCTGGGTCTCCAGGGCGTAGCCCGCGTCGCCGTCGCGCTCGACGATCGCTCCGGTGGAGGAGAAGGGGTACGGCCCGAAGGTGTCCGCGGCCCACTCCATGACCTCGGGGATCCTTGCCTGCACCGTCCGGCCCGCCCCGGCCAGGGCGGGGTCGACGGCGACGTACACGGGCAGGCCGTCGGCGGTGGTGGAGCGGCGGATGTCGTAGTCACCGACGGCGACCGTGGCGACGTGACTCGCCATGGGTTCGGCGGTGCGCCAGGTGAACGCCGTACGGCCCCCGGTGCTCCGCTCGCTCACCAACTCGCCGTTGGACACGGCCCGCAGGCCCTTTGGCACGGTCACCTTGACCTCGTACGACGCCTTGTCGGAGGGGTGGTGGTTGCCGGGAAACCACGCCATCGAACCCGTCGGCTCCCCGAGGGCGAGCGCCCCGTCCGCGGTGCGCAGCCAGCCTTCCTCGGAGCCGTCCGGGTCGGTGATCGTCCCAGGCGTGCCGGAGTAGCGGACGGTCACGCGGAAGGTCTCGCCCTCGTCGAGAACGTCGTGCGGACACACGGTCAGCTCCTGCCCGGCACGGTTCCAGCGGGCGCCCTTCCCGTCCACGGTGACTCCGCCGACGTCAAGCCCCTTGAGGTCGAGGTCGAAGGCGGAGAGGTCCCGGGTGGCTCGGGCGCTGATCGTCGCCGTGCCGGTGAGGTGGTCGGTGTCGGGCTCGTAGGCGAGGTCCAGGTCGTAGTGCGTGACGTCGTACCCCCCGTTGCCCGCCCTCGGGAAGTACGGGTCGCCCGCACCGGAGCCGCCGGGGCTGCCGTGCACGCCGCCGCCACCGCCGCAGGCGGTCAGGGCGAGGGCGAGGAGCAGGGACGTGCAGGTCGGGACAACCGGTACGGATCGGGACACGCCGGTGATCCTATGAGGAGACGCGTGACACCATCACGTACGTGCTCGACATCGGCTACGCCCTCTCCAACCGCTTCCCGGACCCCCCGCAGACCGACTACCGCCGCGCGGACGTCCACGCCCTGCGCCACGACCTGTTCTGCGGGGACGTCTACCTCGCCGACACCAAGGCCGACCGGGAACTGTCCACGGCCTGGGGATGGGTCCCGGTGCTCGACTTCGCGTGGGCCCTGTGCGACATCGTCGAGCGGATCGACCGCGACCCGGCGGGCTCCCGCGCCTCCCGCCCCCAGCACGCGGAACTCGACTTCACCGAGTCCACCGACCGCATGCTCTTCGAGCGCCGCTTCGGCTGGGTGGACATCGAGGCCGACTGGATGCCGGCCGAGGAGCCCCCGCTGAGCTTCTCCCACACCGAACTCCGCAAGGAGGCCAGGGACTTCCTGCACGACCTGATCGCCGACCTGGTCGACCTGCATGACGACCTGGGCGAGAACCCGGCGATCTGGACGCTCCAGTCGCGTTTCCCGCGGGTGGGGTGAGCGCAGGGCACGCGCCGCCTCAGTCGCCGGACGGGGCGGGAGGCCGGGCACCTCCCAACATGATCAGGTCGCCCAGCTGCGTCCCGGCCGGCAGATGGCCCCGGGACATGTACTCGTAGCCGGTGGTCAGCCGGGCGGTGTCCAGCCCCAACAACGACACGACGTCGTAGTGCTGGTCGTCGGCGAACACATACCGCCCGCCCTCACCGTCCTCCGGGTCCAGGGGTGTGCGGCGCAGGACCGATCCCAGCATCGCGCGATCCACCGGACCTGCCGCCAGCGGGAGGAACGGCTCGGGATCGGCGCCGACGGGCTCGGGATACGCGCCGTCCGCTCCCCCCACCGGGTTCCCGTCCTCGTCGGTCTCGACCTCGTCGAAGTACCCCGGAAACGAGTCGTAGCAGTGCCTCAGCTCCCCGTCCTGGAACACCCGCATGTCCAGCACGTCCGAGTCGTAGACGTACGCGCTCAGTGTCGGCGCCCCGAGCAGTCGGCTCAGCGGGCCGGCCAGTCTGACCACGTCGGTCCCTTCGTCCGGGCAGATCACCGTGTGACGAGGCCCCACGGCCATGGCGTACCCCCGTATCGCCTCACCGCCCGATCCGGGCACCCCGGCCGCCCCGGTCCCCCCGTCGAGCAACGGCACCACCTCACTGCACGTCCGCGCCACCAGCACGTTGCCGTAGAACGTCCCCACCCGCTCAGCCCTCCACCCGAATCCCCAGCTCAGCCGCCAACACCGGCGCCAGATCCAGCAGTTGGGCCGGACTGATCACCGCCCCCGCCAGCCGGTCCACGCCGCGTGCGATCTCCAGCGAAGCGACCCCGCGCAGGTCGACGTCCTTGAGCGTGGCCGCGCTGAGATCGACCCCCTTCAGCTCGCAGTCCACGAACTCGACCCGCTCCAGCCGGGCACCCCCGAAGTCCGGCTCGACCAGGACGCAGCCCTGGAAGACGACGTCCTTGAGGCGGGCGGTGCGCAGGTTCAGGTAGTCGATCTTGCCGCCGCGGACCAGGACGCGCTCCAGGACGGCTCCGTGCAACTGCACCCCGCCGAGCCGGGCGTCGACCAACTCGACGTCACGCAGGGTCGACTCGGCCAGGTCGGTGCCCACACCCCGGACGCCGGTGAGGACCGAGTCCAGGACGCGCGCATGGTGCAGCCGGGTCTCGTCCAGCGCGCACCCCGTCAGCGCGCAGTCCATGAAACGGGCGCCCCGCCCGTCCTGCCCGGCGAAGTCCGCCTCCGCGAACTCCAGCCCGTCGTAGTCCCCGTCCGGCTCCAACCCCCCACCGCCGTACGGCTCCAGCGGCGGCAGCCGCACCTCCGGCCGCCGAGCCGCCTTCATCCCGGCCCCGCCGGCCCCACCCGTCCCACCCACCGCTCTCCTCGCCATGCCCCCATGCTGCACCCCACCACTGACAATCACCCTGACCTGCGAAGACTCCCCCGATGTCACATTTCGAGGCCTCCATCAGTCGTACTCACAAGACAGCGACTCACAAAACAGCGGCCCAGGAACACCGCCCCAGGAACAGCACCCAGAAACAGCACTCAGGAACAGCAAGGCGACCCGACCAGAGGGAGACCCCAGCCATGCACCGCATCACCGTCATCGGCGGCGGCTTCGCCGGACTCACCGCCGCCGTCACCGCCGCCGAGGCGGGCGCCAAGGTCACCATCCACGAAGCGCACCACACCCTCGGCGGGCGGGCGCGGACCGCCGAGGGGCCGTACCGCACGAACGAAGGACCGCACGCCCTCTACAAAGGCGGCCCGCACTGGACCTGGCTCCAGCAGCGCGACCTCATCGGCCCGCTCGCGCCGATCCCGCCCCTGGAGGCGGCCCGGATGCGGTTGCGGCACAAGGGCGTGCTGCGCCGCACCCCACCCTTCGCGATGCTCAAGCTGCTGCGCCCGGGCGCCCGACAGGCGCCCGTCGACGTCGACTTCATGACCTGGGCGACCGAACAGGCCGGCGAGGAGGGGGCCCGCGCCGCCGCGCACTACTCCGCCGTCGCCCTCTTCCACCACGACCCCGGCTCCCTGTCCGCCGCGTTCGTGCAGGAACGCCTGCGCCGTGCCACCAAGCTCCCGCCCGAGGCCCACTACCCGCGCGGCGGCTGGGCCACCGTCATCGACCGGATGGCCGCCCGGGCCTGGAATCTGGGCGTCCGGATGGAGACGCTGTCCCGGGTCGACACCCTGCCCACCGACACTCCCGTGGTGGTCGCCACGTCACTCGACGCCGCCCGCCGCCTCCTCCGCGACGACTCCCTGACCTGGACCGGCGGCCGTACCACCCTCATCGACCTCGGCGTACGCACCCGGCGCGGCGACGCCTTCGCCGTCTCCGACCTCGACTCCCCCGGCTGGATGGAACGGTTCACCGCCCAGGACCGCTCCCTCGCCCCCGCCGGCGAGCAGCTCATCCAGGGCCAGATCCCGATCGCCCCGCACGAGACGAAGGCCGACGGCATCGCCCGCGCCGAGCAGCTTCTCGACCTCGCCTTCGAGGGCTGGCGCGGGCGCGTCACCTGGCGGTCCGAGGCCGTCGCGAACGGCCGCACCGGCGCCGTCGACCTGCCGGGGACCAGCTGGCGCGACCGGCCCGCCGTCGACCGCGGCGACGGCGTCTACCTCGCCGGCGACCAGGTCGCCGCCCCCGGCGTCCTGTCCGAGGTCTCCTTCAACAGCGCCCTGACCGCGGTCTCGCTCGCCCTCGGCCGGAGCGCTCTTGACCTCAAGCACGCTTGAGGTTGAAGAGTGGCGTCCTGACCACAGCACCAGCAACCGATGGGGGACCTCACATGCACGCCATCCGCCTGCACGCCTTCGGCCCGGCCGACAACCTCACCCACGAGCAGGTCGACGACCCCCGGCCCGGCCCCGGCCAGGTCCGTATCGCCGTGGAAGCGGCCGGCGTCCACCTCCTGGACACCGCCCTGCGCGAGGGCGTGCAGGGCCCCCTCCCCGCGCTGCCCACCCTGCCCACGATCCCCGGCCGCGAGGTCGCCGGCGTCGTCGAGTCCCTCGGCGAGGGCGTCTCCGTGCCGTGGCTCGGCAAGCGCGTGGTCGCCCACCTCGGGTTCGCCCCGGGCGGCTACGCCGAACTCGCCGTCACCGAGGTCGAACGCGTCCACGAGATCCCCGCGAACCTGGACTTCGCCCAGGCCGTCGCCATGATCGGCACGGGCCGTACGACGATGGGGATCCTGCAGTTCGCCGAGCTGGGCCCCGACGCGGTCGCCGTGATCCCGGCCGCCGCCGGAGGCATCGGCACCCTCCTCGTCCAGTACGCCAAGCACGCCGGCGCCACCGTCATCGGCCTCGCCGGCGGCCCGGAGAAGGCCGCCCGCGTCCAGGCGAACGGCGCCGACCTCGCCGTCGACTACACGGACCCCGCCTGGCCGGACAAGATCCGCGCCTACCTCGGCGGCCGTACCGCCACCGTCGTCTTCGACGGCGTCGGCGGCGACGTCGCCCGCGAGACCGTCGCCCTCCTCGGCCCCGGCGGCAAGCACCTCGTCTTCGGCTGGTCCGGGGCCGGCATCCACGACGGCAAGCCCTACCTCGTCGACGGAGTGTCCGAGCAGGTCCTCGGCCCCGTGATGATGCAGAGGGCCGGCGGCCCCAACCCCGTACGCACCCTCGAACTGCGCGCCCTCACCCAGGCCGCCGAGGGCCGCCTCACCCCCGCCGTACAGCGCTTCCCACTCTCCGAGGCGGCCGCCGCGCACCGGGCCCTGGAGACCCGCGGAACGACCGGAAAGGTAGTCCTGGAACCATGACCTCTGCGAATGCGACAGGCCCCGATCCGTGGTCTGCTGACCGGGTGAGCGTCGCTCCGCCAGGTGATCACGTGAACGCCGACCCCCGCCGCTGGTGGGGCCTGGTGATCATCGCCCTCGCGCAGCTGATGGTCGTCCTCGACGCGACCATCGTGAACATCGCGCTCCCTTCCGCACAGCGCGACCTGGGCATCTCCGACGGCAACCGGCAATGGGTCATCACCGCCTACACGCTCGCCTTCGGCGGCCTCCTCCTGCTCGGCGGCCGGATCGCCGACCTGGTGGGTCGCAAACGCACCTTCGTCATCGGCCTCGTCGGCTTCGCCGCCGCCTCCGCACTCGGCGGCGCCGCCACCACCCCCGCCATGCTCTTCGGCGCCCGCGCCCTCCAGGGCGCCTTCGCCGCCCTGCTGGCCCCCTCCGCGCTCTCCCTGCTGACGACGACCTTCACCGACCCCAAGGAACGCGGAAAGGCCTTCGGCATCTACGGCGCCCTCGCCGGCAGCGGCGCCGCGATCGGCTTCATCGTCGGCGGTCTGCTCACCGAGTACCTGGACTGGCGCTGGTGTCTCTACGTCAACGTCCCCATCGCCGTCGCGGCCGTCTTCGGCGCCCTCGCCCTGCTGCACGACCGCCCCGGCCGCACCGGCGCCCGCCTCGACGTCCCCGGCGTCCTGCTCGGCTGCGGCGGCCTGGTCTCGATCGTCTACGGCTTCAGCGAGGCCGAGCCCCGGGGCTGGACCGACCCCCTGGTCCTCACGCTCTTGGCGGCAGGAGTCGTACTCCTCGCGGCGTTCGTGTGGTGGCAGTCCCGGGCCCCGATGCCCCTGCTGCCCCTCCACGTCATCAAGGACCGCAACCGCGCCGGCTGCTTCCTGACCATGGGCCTCGCCGTCATCGGCATGTTCGGCCTGTTCCTGTTCATGACGTACTACCTGCAGGTCGTCCTCGAGTACTCGCCGGTCAAGACCGGCCTCGCCTTCCTGCCGCTGACCGCCTCCATCATCACCGGCTCCACGCAGATCTCCGCCCGGCTGATAAACCGCGTACCGCCGCGCATGCTGATGGTCCCCGGCATGCTCCTCGCGGCGAGCGGCATGGTGATCCTCACGCAGCTGACCGTGGACAGCGGGTACGCCACCGACATCCTCCCCGCGCTGATCCTGATGGGCCTCGGCATGGGCCTGACCTTCATGCCGGTGTTCTCCACCGCGACCGCGGGCGTCGCCCCGCAGGACTCGGGCGTCACCTCGGCGACCCTCAACACCTCGCAGCAGGTCGGCGGTTCCATCGGCACGGCCCTCCTGAACACGATCGCCACGACCAGCACCACGGCCTACGTCACCGCCCACCTCGGCGACGGCGGCCCGCAGGCCCTGATCGCCAAGGAGGCCGTCGTCCACGGCTACACGGTCGCCATCTGGTGGGCCGCCGGCATCATGCTGCTGGCCGGCCTGGTCGCGGGCCTGATGGTGACGACGAAGCCGCCGAAGCGGGGCGTCCCGGCGCAGGACGCGGTACCGGAGTCGGTGGCCTGAGAACGCCCACGGCCACGCCCAGTGCCGCCGCGCCACCCGATCCGAGCTGCTCCTGACCAGACGTCAACCCCTCACGGCGGGCACTGTCTCCTTCGGATTTCGCGCTTTCACCCGCCCTCTGACCAGCGAATAACACCCGAATCCGATCAGCATGGAAGCGAAATGCCCCAGATCGGTGAAGGTGCGACCGGCGACCAACGGCACCCCGTAGACGAGAAGCACGGCGACCGCGTACCCGTAACGCCAAGGGCTCGGGATCAGATACGCGAGGACGGCGACCACGCCCGCCAGCGCGTAACTCACGCCGATGTCCAGCGTGTCGAGCGCCGACCGCGGAGCCATCCCGTGCCGGATCCCCCACAACAGCGCCCCCTCGCTGATCAGCGAGGCCAGCACGTGCGCGGCCACGCACACCGCGAGCCAGCGCGCGGTCCCGAGCCGGCGTTCGGCCGGGGCATGGAAAACGGAGTAGAGCACGGCGTACGGCAGCCAGCGGCCGCCGTCGATCCACATCGCGCTGGCGAACAGCACCCGGACCGGATTGCTCGACAGTTCATGGATATTGGTGGAGCGCTGCCGCAGAAACTCGTCCTCGAACTGAGGGGACATGCGGTGCATGGCCACCGTGGTGACGAACAGAACGGTCAGCCAGACATAGGTGCCGGGGGCGCTGCGGACGTATGTCCACACCCTGTGGATGCCCCGGTCAATTCGCATGAGGCGATTCACCCACGCCGGTAGTGTCCGCATCGTGATCGACATTCCGGACGAGCTGGCCGCATCACAGGAGAGGTTCAACGGAGCAGCGGGCCGCGCTTTCATCGCCGCGCTACCGGATCTGACGGCCGACTTCCTGGAGCGCTGGGAACTGACCGTCGACGGACAGCCGATGCACGGGGTCGCCGCACTGGTGCTGCCGGTCATCCGCGCGGACGACACCCGGGCCGTACTGAAGCTCCAACTCCTGGACGAGGAGAGCGAGGGCGAGCCGGTCGCCCTGCGCATCTGGAACGGCGACCGGGCGGTACGACTCCTCGACCACGACGAGATAACCGGCACCATGCTCCTCGAACGCCTCGACCCCACCCGCATGCTGTCCCACCTGCCCGACACCCGCGAAGCCGTCCTGGTCATCGCCCGCCTCCTGTCGCACCTCACCGCCGTGCCCGCCCCGCCGGGCCTGCGCCGCCTCGGCGACATCGCACACGCCATGCTCGACCGGACCCCGTGGGCGCTGGAACGCATCCCGGACCCGGACACCCGCCGCCTGGTCACCGACTGCGCCGCCGCCGTACGCGAGGTCGTCGACGAACCCGGCGACCGCCTCCTCCACTGGGACCTCCACTACGAGAACGTCCTCGCCTCCGACCGTGCCCCCTGGCTCGCCATCGACCCCAAACCGCTCGCCGGTGACCCAGGGTTCGAACTCTGGCCCGCCCTCGCCAACCGCTTCGACGCCGACGAGATCCGCCGGCGCTTCGACGCCATGACGGACGTCCTCGGCCTGGACCGCGCACGCGCGCGTGCCTGGACACTCGGCCGACTCCTCCAGAACGCCCTGTGGGACATCGAGGACGACCGCCCGCCGGACCCACAGCAACTGGAAATCGCGAGGCGCCTCAGGAGCGCCCCGGGCTAGCCTCCCCCGCATGATCCGCACCGCGACCCCGGCCGACATCCCTGTCATCCACACCCTCGTCCGCGAACTCGCCGAGTACGAGAAGGCACCCGCCGAGGCCAAGGCGAGCCCGGACCAACTCCACGAGGCCCTCTTCGGTGAGCACCCGGCCGCCTTCGCCCACATCGCCTGCGACGACACGACCGGGGAACCGGTCGGCTTCGCCCTGTGGTTCCTGAACTTCTCCACCTGGCGGGGCGTCCACGGCATCTACCTCGAGGACCTCTACGTCCGCCCCACCTCCCGAGGCGGAGGCCACGGCAAGGCCCTGCTCACCGAGCTGGCCCGCATCTGCGTGGAGCGCGGCTACGAGCGCCTGGAGTGGTCCGTCCTGAACTGGAACACCCCGTCGATCGCCTTCTACGAGGCACTCGGTGCCCGCCCTCAGGACGAGTGGACGGTGTACCGGCTGACGGACGGGGCGCTGCGGACGCTGGGTGCGCGAGCATGAAGAAGCCCAGGTCAGATAGACGCTGACCTGGGCCTTTCGTTGCCGGGAGCCCCCTGTCGGATTCGAACCGACGACCTACGCATTACAAGTGCGTTGCTCTGGCCAACTGAGCTAAGGAGGCCTGCGCACGCGTGGGACGCGTGCGTGCCCGTGCAGTGTACCCAGGCCACAGGGTGCCCCTGTCGAAAATTTCGGCGAAGTTCACAGTCCCCCAGGTACTGACAGAAGACGTGAACGCCAGGTACCGTCCTGACCCAGTTCACACGCGTGGACTACACCACCCCGGCACCGCCCGGGGCGGCTCACCACCTTCCTACAACGGATCGTCCGGCACGTTCCTGCCGGTAGAAGGGGGCCCTTCACCATGGCCACTGTCTCGTTCGACAAGGCGACCCGGATCTACCCGGGTTCCACCAAGCCCGCCGTCGACGCTCTTGAGATCGACATCGAGGACGGAGAGTTCCTCGTCCTGGTCGGTCCGTCGGGTTGCGGCAAGTCCACCTCGCTCCGGATGCTCGCAGGGCTCGAGGACGTGAACGGCGGATCCATCCGCATCGGTGACCGCGACGTCACGCACCTGCCGCCGAAGGACCGGGACATCGCCATGGTGTTCCAGAACTACGCGCTGTACCCGCACATGTCGGTCGCCGACAACATGGGCTTCGCGCTCAAGATCGCCGGCGTCAACAAGGCGGAGATCCGGCAGAAGGTCGAGGAGGCCGCGAAGATCCTCGACCTGACGGACTACCTGGACCGCAAGCCGAAGGCGCTCTCCGGTGGTCAGCGTCAGCGTGTCGCGATGGGTCGCGCGATCGTCCGTGAGCCGCAGGTGTTCCTCATGGACGAGCCGCTGTCCAACCTGGACGCCAAGCTCCGTGTGTCGACGCGTACGCAGATCGCGTCGCTGCAGCGCCGTCTCGGCATCACGACCGTCTACGTCACCCACGACCAGGTCGAGGCCATGACGATGGGCGACCGGGTGGCCGTGCTGAAGGACGGTCTGCTCCAGCAGGTCGACTCGCCGCGGAACATGTACGACCGGCCCGCCAACCTCTTCGTCGCCGGCTTCATCGGCTCCCCCGCGATGAACCTGGTCGAGGTCCCGATCACCGACGGCGGCGTGAAGTTCGGCAACAGTGTCGTCCCGGTCAACCGTGAGGCGCTGAAGGCCGCCTCCGACAAGGGTGACACCACGGTCACCGTCGGCGTCCGTCCCGAGCACTTCGACATCGTCGAGCACAACGGTGCCGCCGCCGCCGCCCTGTCGAAGGACACCGAGGACGCCCCGGCCGGTCTCGCGGTCTCCGTGAACGTCGTCGAGGAGCTCGGCGCCGACGGTTACGTCTACGGCAGCGCCAAGGTCGGCGACGACCTCAAGGACCTGGTCGTCCGCGTGAGCGGCCGCGCGGTCCCGGACAAGGGCGCCACGCTGCACGTCGTGCCGCGGCCGGGCGAGACCCACGTGTTCTCGTCCTCCACGGGCGAGCGCCTCACCGACTGAGGCATAAAGAACGGCCAACCCGGGCAAATGCACCCAGGTTGACGAAGAGGGCCCCGCAGCCTGCTGCGGGGCCCTCTTCGCTGTCGCCAAATACCCCGGCAGAACGGTCATTTCG
This sequence comes from Streptomyces sp. MMG1533, assembly GCF_001279775.1. Lineage (GTDB taxonomy): Bacteria > Actinomycetota > Actinomycetes > Streptomycetales > Streptomycetaceae > Streptomyces. The sequence continues at coordinate 63,441 of NZ_LGDG01000123.1, forward strand.
AGCAGTGTGCGTCAACGCGCTACCCAAATAGAGGCACCATTCCGTCCCCCGAACCGGTGACTAAATGTCGCCAAATCATCACCCCACGCTACCCTCACACGCGTGAAGCACTCCACTAACCAACAGACGCGAGGCGGCCGGGGCCCCGCCCGCCGGATCGGCCGCTCCCTCGCCCTCGTCCTGCCCGTCGTCCTGGTGCTCTCCGGGACCCTCGCGGTCACCCGAGTCAACTGGTCGGGGAATCCCTCCAACTCGGTGCTCGCCGCGTCGGACGCCACACTGTCGGACGCCAAGGCGCCCGCAGCCCGCACTGCGCAGGACGTGCTGCGCGACCAGCTCCTGACCGAACTCCAGGAGAAGAACCCGGGCGTCGCGCTCACGCACCTCCAGGAGGCGGTCAACGACCGTCCGTCGCTGGCGAAGCACTGTGTGTCCATCGCGCGTGCCCTGGGCCGTGCAGCGGTCCGTGTGTACGGGCCCACAGGCGCACAGTCCTACGCCCGCCCGGTCTGCGACACGTCCTTCGCCACGGGCGTCGCGGCGGCACACAGCTGAGGGCGGACCCGGGGGGAAGGTGGTAACGGCTGATCAAGGAACGGTTGCCGTCCCCGGCCGCGGGCGGGACGCCACGTACAGTTCGGTCATGACCGATCCGAACGCCGCGTCCCGCCCCGTTCAAGCCGTCGTTCTGGCAGGCGGCCAGGGCTCCCGGCTGCGCCCCTACACCGACGACCGGCCCAAGCCGATGGTCGAGATCCCCGGTACGGGGACTCCGATCATCGGCCATCAGCTTGTCTGGCTGGCGGAGGAGGGCGTGACGGACGTCGTGGTCAGCTGCGGTCACCTCGCCGACGTCCTGCAGGAGTGGCTGGAGACCGCCGATCTGCCGGTGAACGTCACGACGGTCGTGGAGACGGAGCCGCTCGGCCGCGGCGGCGGTCTGAAGTACGCCGCCGCGCATCTCCCGCACCCGGACCGGGCCTGGTACGCCACCAACGGCGACATCTGGACCCGCTTCTCGCTGCGCGACATGGCGGACTTCCACACCGAGCGCGACGCGGTGGCGACCCTCGCGCTGGCCCGCCCGCGCATTCCGTGGGGGGCGGTGAAGACGGACGGCTTCGGGCGCGTCACGGACTTCATCGAGTCCCCTCCGACGACGTACGAGATCAATGCGGGCGTGTACGTTTTCTCGCCGGAGTTCGCCGGGTTGCTGCCCGAGCGTGGCGATCATGAGCGCACGACGTTCCCCCACCTTGCCCGTGAGCGGCGGTTGGCCGGCTTCCCGATTCCGCAGGGCGCGTATTGGCGTGCCATCGACACGGCGAAGGATCTGGCGGAGGCGGCCAAGGAGCTCGCCGCGTTGGGGCGCTGAGGGCCTGTGACGGTCGTGTGCGAAGTGCCGGCCCGTTGTGGCTGGTCGCGCCCACGCGACCGAGCCGCATGCTGTCACGGCTCCGGGCCCCTTCAGGACGTCGGCCGTTGAGGACGTCGGCCCTTGAGGACGTCGGCCCTTGAGGACGTCGCCCCCGCATGACTACAGGGCCCCGCACTGCTGAAGTGCGGGGCCCTTCGTCGTATGGGCCGAAGTGTTCAGCCGGCGGGCGTGCCCAGGATCCCGCCCACCGGCTTCGTTACCCCAACAGGCCGCCCACCAGGCCCGGCTGGGAGGAGGAACCTCCGCTGTCGGAGCCGCCTGACGAGCCACCGCTGGCGCTGCCGCCGGAGGTGGGGCCTGAGCTGGTGCTGGGGGCCTGCTGGACCGGGGAGGACTGCTGCGGCGGGGCCTGGCCGCCGGTGCCCTGCGTCTGGCTGGGCGAGCCGGTGGTGGCGGTGCCGGTGTCGTGGGTGGTGTCGGAGGTGGCGGCCGTGCCGGCGGAGGGAGTGGCCGTGGCGCCCTGGGTGGGCGAGCTGGAGGCCGACGGGGTCTCCTTCTCCTTCTGCTCCTGCTCGGCGGGGTCCTCGGGGAGCGGGGAGCCGGGCAGTTCGTTGCGCGGGGCCTCGCCCGGTCCGGGGACGACGACGCGGTCGGCGTCGCGGACGGCGCCGCCGAGCAGCGAGCCGACGAGCAGGGTGAGCCCGGTGACGATGGCGGTGATGACGGCGCCGCGGCGCAGGACGAAGCTACGCAGGTCCCAGAGGTCGGCGCGAGGTCCGAGGCGGCGCCAGGCGGCACCGGCGAGGCGGCCGTCGATGGAGTAGACGGGGGCGCCGGCGATGATCAGCGGGGACCATGCGGCGAGGTAGATGATGTCGGGGGTGTCGTAGGCGGGGACGCTCTTCCAGCTGACGGTGACGAGGAGCGCGGCGGAGAGGCCGGCGCCGACGACCGCGGCGACCCGCTGCCAGCAGCCCAGGACCGTGAGGACGCCCACGATGACCTGGAAGAAGGCGATGACGAGGCCGGCACCGACGGGGTGCTCGAGGGCGAACTGCCGCAGTGGCTCGGCGACTTCCCAGGGGTGCAGGGTGTTGAGCCACTTGACCATGGAGCCGCGTTCGCCGCCGTCGAAGTAGACGGGGTCGCAGAGCTTGCCCATGCCGGCGTAGATGGAGATGAAGCCGAGGAAGATCCGGAGCGGGAGGAGGACGCCGCCCAGGTTCATGCGGCGGCCCGGGTAGTAGGCGTGCCGGGCGGGGTCTTCGCCGTGGCGCTTGGCGGACCGGTTCCGGTCGGCGCCGCTCTCCTCGTACTCCTCGTGATCCGCGTACGCCCCGTGGTCCGCGTACTCCCCGTGGTCCGCGTACTCCCCGTGCTCCTCGAACTGCTCTTCGGCGTAGGCGGGTTCGTCGTCGACGCTGCCCGCGGTCCGCATGTTCGGCAGGAGTCGGGTGCCGTCCGGGTCGTGTGTGCGCTGGGCACCGACGACCGGGGTCTCGACGGTCCGGGTGAGGTCGTCGTAGCCGTCGGCGGCGTAACGGCCGCCGCCGTAGCCGCCGTTGACGTCGACCCGGGGGATGACCTGGGTGGCTCCGGCGTCGACGGACGGGGCGGGTTCGTCGCCGTGGCCGACGCTGCCGCCCCGCACGGCCTGGAGCAGGCGGTGGGCGCCGGTGTCGTCGGGGTCGGACTTGCCGCTCCAGACGACGGGCCGGCGGCGGGCGCCCGCGTTCACGCCCTGTCTGCCGGCCGCGGCCATCCGGGCGGAGTCCTCGGTGGCGCTCAAGTGCCGTGCGATCCGAGGGGATTGGGTGCGCCGCGTCGAAGCGCCCAACTGCACGCGGAAGCTCGCATGATTGACGATGACCTGCGCCGGATCGCTCGGCACCTTCACCATGCTCAGCGCGGGAGCGTCGTCGAATCCCGACGGGCCGTCCCCCGTGGGTGTGCGGGGTGTTCTGGTGTCCACACTCATCTAACCGAGTGACGGTTGGTTAGGACACTGCTTTGACCGGGCGGATCTGTCCGGACCCCGTCAAGGTTGTCCTCAACGCCAGGAACACCCCGTGTGGGTGACTACGTCGAACAATCGCTCAGGCGCGTCGTCGCGCCGTCTCGTAGAGCACGATGCCCGCCGCGACACCGGCGTTGAGCGATTCGGCGCCGCCCGGCATCGGGATCCGCACCCGGTGGTCGCAGGTCTCGCCGACCAGTCGGGACAGCCCCTTGCCCTCGCTGCCGACGACGATGACGACGGGACCCGACAGGGCCTCCAGGTCACCGAGTTCGGACTCGCCGTCGGCGGCGAGGCCGACGACCGTGATGCCGGCCTTCTTGTACGCCTCCAGGGCGCGCGTCAGGTTGGTGGCGCGGGCGACGGGCGTCCGGGCGGCCGCACCGGCGGACGTCTTCCAGGCGCCGGCTGTCATGCCGGCCGCGCGCCGCTCGGGGACGACGACGCCGTGGCCGCCGAAGGCGGAGGCGGACCGGACGACGGCGCCGAGGTTGCGCGGGTCGGTGACGCCGTCGAGGACGACGATGAGCGGGTCCTCGCCGTTGTCGTAGGCGGCGTTCGCGAGGTCCTCGGGGTGCGCGTACTCGTACGGCGGGACCTGGAGGACGAGGCCCTGGTGGTTGAGGCCGTTGGTCATGCGGTCGAGCTCGGGGCGGGGGGCCTCCATGAGGTGGATGCCGCCGCGCTCGGCGACGAGCTGGAGCGCCTCGCGGACCCGCTCGTCGTTGTCGATGAACTGCTGGACGTAGAGCGTCACCGCGGGCACGCCCTCGCGCAGCGCCTCGACGACGGGGTTACGGCCGACGACCATCTCCGAGGTGCCCTTGCCGCCCCGGCCGCGCGCTGTGGGACGGCGCACCGCCTGCTTCGCCTTGGCGTTGGAGATGCGGTTCTTCTTGTGTCCCTTGCGCGCCTCGGCGGGCGGGGTCGGACCCTTGCCCTCCAGGCCCTTGCGCCGCTGGCCGCCACTGCCGACCTGCGCGCCCTTCTTGCCGGACATGCGGCGGTTGTTGGCTGCCATGACCTACCTGTCTGTTCTCTGCGAAGCCGAAGCGTGCGTGTGTACGTATATGCAGTGTGCCGCCCGGAGGGCCGGGCGGCACAATCGATCAAGAAAGGGTCAGCGCGGGCCGAGGCTCCAGCGCGGGCCCTGCGGGCCGTCCTCGATGACGAGCCCGGACTGGTTGAGCTGGTCTCGGATGGCGTCCGCGGTGGCCCAGTCCTTGCGGGAGCGGGCCGCCTCGCGCTGGTCGAGGACCAGTCGTACGAGGCTGTCGACGACGCCGTGGAGATCGTCCCCGTGGTCGGCCTCGCCGGCCCAGTGCGGGTCGAGCGGGTCGAGGCCGAGGACACCGAGCATGGCGCGGACCTCGGCGAGGCGGGCCACGGCGGCTTCCTTGTCGTCGGCGGCCAGCGCGGAGTTGCCCTGCCGGACGGTGGTGTGCACGACGGCGAGGGCCTGCGGGACGCCCAGGTCGTCGTCCATCGCCTCGGCGAACGCGGGCGGGACCTCGGCGGAGGGCTCGACGACTCCCCCGGCCTTCTCCACGACGCGCTGCACGAAGCCCTCGATCCGCGCGAACGCGGACTCGGCCTCGCGCAGGGCCTCCTCGCTGTACTCGATCATCGAGCGGTAGTGCGGGGTGCCGAGGTAGTAGCGCAGCACGATCGGGCGCCAGCGCTGGACCATCTCGGAGACGAGGACGGAGTTGCCGAGCGACTTGGACATCTTCTCGCCGCTCATCGTGACCCAGGCGTTGTGCACCCAGTACCGGGCGAACTCGTCGCCGTAGGCCTTGGCCTGGGCGATCTCGTTCTCGTGGTGCGGGAAGATCAGGTCGAGGCCGCCGCCGTGGATGTCGAAGACGGAACCCAGGTACTTGTGGGCCATCGCCGAGCACTCCAGGTGCCAGCCGGGGCGGCCGCGGCCCCACGGCGTCTCCCAGCTCGGCTCGCCCGGCTTGGCCGCCTTCCACATGGCGAAGTCGCGGGAGTCCCGCTTGCCGGTCTCGCCCTCGCCGGAGGGCTGGAGCAGGTTGTCCAGCTCCTGGTTGGACAGGCGCAGGTACTCCGGGAAGGACTTCACGTCGAAGTAGACGTTGCCGTCGACCTCGTAGGCGTGGCCGCGCTCGATGAGCCCGCGCATCATCTCGACCATCTCGGTGACATGGCCGGTGGCGCGCGGTTCGTACGTCGGGGGCAGGCAGCCGAGTGCGGTGTAGCCGTCGTTGAAGGCGCGCTCGTTCTCGTAGCCGATCGACCACCAGGGGCGGCCCTGGTCGGCCGACTTGGTGATGATCTTGTCGTCGATGTCGGTGACGTTGCGGATGAACGTGACCTCGTAGCCGCGGTACTCGAACCAGCGGCGCATGATGTCGAAGTTCAGGCCCGAGCGGATGTGCCCGATGTGCGGTGCGGCCTGCACGGTGGCGCCACACAGGTAGATCGAGACACAACCCGGCTGGAGCGGGGCGAAGTCACGGATCTGCCGGGCGCTGGTGTCGTACAGGCGAATAGTCACGAGTCCAGGGTAGTAGGCGCAGGGCAATGCCTTGCGCCCGTTCCCGCCAAGGTCCACACATTCGTGACGTCGGTCGGCTTTGTCAGCCGCTGCGCACCACCAGCGCCGTGGCCACCGCCATGAGGCCCTCGCCGCGGCCGGGGAAGCCGAGGCCGTCGGTGGTCGCGCCGGACACCGACACCGGGGCGCCGGCCGCCTCCGACAGAAGCTTCTGGGCCTCGTCGCGGCGCTTGCCGATCTTCGGGCGGGGGCCGACGACCTGTACGGCGATGTTGCCGATGACGAAGCCGGCCTCGCGGACGATCCGGGCGGCCTCCGTCAGCAGGGTCACCCCTGAGGCACCGGACCACTCGGGGCGCCCGGTGCCGAAGTGCTGACCGAGGTCACCCAGCCCGGCCGCCGAGAACAGCGCGTTGCAGGCGGCGTGGGCGACGACGTCCGCGTCGGAGTGACCGGCGAGGCCCGTGCCCTCGCCCTCCCACTTGAGGCCGGCGCACCACAGCTCGCGGCCCTCCTCGAAGGCGTGGATGTCGGTGCCGATGCCGACCTGGGGAAGCAGAGGTGCCTCAGAAGCCATCGTTGAGCCTCCTGCGGGCCAGGACCGCCTCCGCGAGGACCAGGTCCAGGGGGCGGGTGACCTTGAAGGCCTCCTCGTGGCCGGGGACGGTCACGACCGTCTCGCCGAGCTGCTCGACCATGCTCGCGTCGTCGGTGACGTTGTCGGTGACCGTCTCGTGGGCGCGGATCAGGGTGGCGCGGTCGAAGCCCTGCGGGGTCTGGACGGCGCGGAGGCGGGACCGCTCGGGGGTGGCCACCACCGGCTCCGGCTCGCCCGGGTTCGCGGCCGGCTCGACCTCCTTCACGGTGTCCGCGAGGGGCAGCGCCGGAACGACGGCCACGGCTCCTTCCCGTACGGCCTCGATGACGGCGTCCACCGTGTCGACCGGGACGAGGGGACGGGCGGCGTCGTGCACCAGCACGATGTCGTACTCGGGCGGCAGGGCGTCCAGGCCGAGCTTCACGGACTCCTGCCGGCTCTCGCCGCCGGGGACGACGAGGAAGTCGGTGCGCTCGGGCAGGGCGTGCGCGTCGAGCAGGGACTTGACCTCGGCGGCGCCGTCGGGCGGGGCCACGACGACCACGAGGGAGACGGCCCGGGACGCGGCCAGTGCGCGGAGCGCGTGGATGAGCATGGGGGTGCCGTTCAGCGCGCGGAGCGCCTTGGGGGCGCCCGGGCCGAGGCGTACGCCGCGGCCGGCGGCCGGGATCACCGCAGCCGTGCGTGCAGGCGTGGGCGAAGGAGGCGAAACGTCAGACATCGGTTCCTGTCAGGTTTGTATGCTCGGCCTACGTGGGTATGGCCTCAGCGTGCCGGGTACGACAGCTTGACCAGAACCCTTCCGTGACCCTGGTCGAGCCCGCTGCCCGGACCCGGCACACAAAGTATCGGGGGCTTCCCCCGAGATGAACACGCGGATGAACACGCGTACGGCGCCCGAGTGCGAACATGCCGCAGCGCCCGGCGACGGGGAATACGTCATCGGGCACCGCGGCATTTCAAATGTGCTGAGGCTGGCTTGCGCCGGTGTCAGGACGCGAGAACCTCGTCGAGCAGAGCCTCCGCCTTGTCCTCGTTCGTGTTCTCCGCGAGCGCGAGCTCACTCACCAGGATCTGGCGGGCCTTGGCGAGCATGCGCTTCTCACCGGCGGAGAGTCCACGCTCGCGCTCACGACGCCACAGGTCACGCACGACTTCCGCGACCTTGATGACATCGCCGGAGGCGAGCTTCTCCAGGTTTGCCTTGTAGCGACGCGACCAGTTCGTGGGCTCCTCGGCGTACGGCGCGCGCAGCACCTCGAAGACCCGGTCCAGTCCGTCCTGACCGACCACATCACGCACGCCGACGAACTCCGCATTGTCCGCTGGCACACGTACCGTCAGATCACCCTGGGCGACCTTCAGCACCAAGTAGGTCTTGTCCACGCCTTTGATCTGGCGAGTTTCGATGGCCTCGATCAGCGCGGCCCCGTGATGGGGATAGACCACGGTGTCGCCAACCTTGAACGTCATGTGACAGGTACCCCTTCCGTGGCTATCCAGAGTAACACGGAAACGGCGGGTTCTGAATGGCGTTTTCGCAGGTCAGGGCATATCTCGGGGCTTGACAACAGCAACAGGAACGTGCTGCGGAGGCCGAGCGGAAGAATGTATTCGCAGGTCGGAGCCACTGTCCGGGCGAGGTGAAACGCGTACGTTACACGCATCCGGAGGCCCCTCAGGGTGGCCAAACATCCCCATATGTCCGCTTCCAAGCGTGCGACTTCCGCTACTCCGTTCGATGCGTGGAGTCGGGTACGAGACGAATCCGGAATTGATCACGGGGGCGGCCGACCAGCCGGATGGTGATCAATTCCGGGGTTCAAGGATTCCTTCACGGAAAATCCCCGGCGCGTGGTCGGCGGTACTTATGTGAATGGCGGACGAGCGCCGGGCCCAATGTGACAGGTGGGTCACTCGTGGGCGCTGTGGCTACGCCCCGTCGCGGGAAGAGACGAGGGGAGAGTCGGGGGAAGAGGCGGGAAGTCGGGGGAAGACGAGGGAAGACGAGCGCTCGGGGGGAGGGTCGGGTGCGGTCACGCGGGAACGGCTCGGTAACCTAAGGCCGCTGACAGACACTTAGCGCGGCTTTACGGGCCGCCTCGCTCGAGTCAAGGAGTTGCCGCCGCCGTGAGCAGCAGCCTTCGACGCGGTGCCCTCACCGCCGCCGCCATCGCGTTCTCGATCGCCTCGCTCTCCGCGTGCGCGGCCGGCAACAACGCTCAGACCCTGGAGGTCAAGCCGGACAACGCTGCCACGACGGTCGGTGACGTCAAGCTCCAGAACGTCGTCATCATCACCCAGCCGGACGCCGAGTCCGAGGGCCCGGCCGTCATCTCCGCCACCCTCTTCAACAACGGTGGCACCGCCCAGACGCTGGACTCGGTGAGCGTCGCCGGCGGCGGCACCGCCGAGCTCACGCCCGCCAAGGGCAGCGGCAAGGTGACCGTCCCGGCCGGCGGCTCGATCATCCTCGGTGGCAAGGACAACGCCTCCGCCGTGCTGAACGAGATCGGCGAGACCGTCAAGGACGGCAACGCCCAGAAGATCACCTTCACCTTCAGCAAGACCGGTGAGGTGAACCTGCGCGCGTTCGTCGTCCCGTCCAAGAACTACTTCTCCAAGTGGGGCCCGACCGAGATCCCGACGGCGCCGGGCGGCACGTCGAGCCCCAGCACGAGCGAGGAGCCGGGCGCCGGAACCTCGGGCTCCCCCTCCGAGTCGACGTCGGGCACCCCGACCGGCGCGGCCACGCCGACCGGCGCGGCGACCGCGGGCGAGTCGACGGACACCGCGGCCGCCGGCCACTGAGCAGCCGTACGAGATCGTCGTACGACGGAAGGGCGGGACCTCGCCGAGAGGTCCCGCCCTTCCGTCGTGAGTTCGTCAGCGGTCGGCCTACGGCTCGAACTTGTAGCCGAGCCCCCGGACCGTCACCAGGTACCGCGGCGCGCCCGGGTCCGGCTCGATCTTGGCGCGCAGGCGCTTGACGTGGACGTCGAGGGTCTTGGTGTCGCCGACGTAGTCGGCGCCCCAGACGCGGTCGATGAGCTGCATGCGGGTCAGGACGCGGCCGGCGTTGCGCAGGAGCATCTCCAGGAGGTCGAACTCCTTGAGGGGGAGGTCGACCTTGGAGCCGGAGACCGTCACGACGTGGCGGTCCACGTCCATGCGGACCGGGCCCGCCTCCAGGGCGGCCGGGGTGACCTCCTCGGGCTCGCCGCGGCGGCGCAGGACGGCGCGGATGCGGGCGACCAGCTCGCGGGAGGAGAACGGCTTGGTCACATAGTCGTCGGCTCCTATTTCCAGCCCGACGACCTTGTCGATCTCGCTGTCCTTGGCGGTCACCATGATGACCGGGACGTTGGAGCGGCCGCGCAGCTGGCGGCACACCTCGGTGCCCGGCAGGCCGGGCAGCATCAGGTCGAGGAGGACGAGGTCGGCGCCGTTGCGCTCGAACTCGTCGAGTCCGTCGGGCCCGGTGGTCGCGACGGCGACCTCGAAGCCTTCCTTGCGGAGCATGTACGACAGGGCGTCGGAGAAGGACTCCTCGTCCTCGACGACGAGCACTCGGGTCACGGAAGGACCTCCGGGGAGTGGAGCGGTTCGTAAGAAGATGGCTGAGGGGTGGAGTCGCCGGGCTCGTCATCGAGACCGTCGAGGTCGGGGTGCTGGTGCGCGCGGTCGCGGGCCGCTCCCGCCTCCGGCAGTCGGAGGGTGAAGGTGGAGCCCTGTCCCTCGGAGCTCCAGACGGTGACCTCCCCGCCGTGCGAGGCGGCCACGTGTTTGACGATGGCGAGGCCCAGGCCCGTGCCGCCGGTGGCACGGGAGCGGGCCGGGTCGACGCGGTAGAAGCGCTCGAAGATGCGCTCCTTGTCCTTGTCGGAGATCCCGATCCCCTGGTCGGTGACGGCGACCTCGATCATGTCCCCGCCGGGCGCGGTCACCCTGCGGGCGGCTATGCCGACGCGGGTGCGGGCGGGCGAGTAGTTGACGGCGTTCTCGACGAGGTTGCCGAGGGCGGCGGCGAGCTGGCCGCGGTTGCCGTAGACGTGCAGCTCGGCGGTGCCGCCGGCGGCCATGGTGATCTGCTTGGCGCCGGCCTGGTGCCGGCAGCGGTCGACGGCCTCGGCGACGAGTTCGTCGACGCGGACCGGTTCGGCGTCCTCGAGGGGATCGTCGTTCTGGACCCTGGAGAGGTCGATGAGTTCCTGCACCAGATTGGTCAGTCGGGTTGCCTCGATCTGCATGCGGCCGGCGAAGCGCTCCACCGCCTCCGGGTCTTCCGAGGCGTCCATGACGGCCTCGGACAGGAGGGAGAGCGCGCCGACCGGGGTCTTCAGCTCGTGGCTGACGTTCGCAACGAAGTCGCGCCGCACCGCTTCGATGCGCCGGGCCTCGGTGAGATCCTCTACGAGGAGCAGCACCAGGCGGGAGCCGAGGGGTGCGACGCGCGCGGAGACGGCGAGGGCCTCGCCACGGCCGGTGCCGCGTCTGGGGAGGTCCAGTTCCACCTGGCGTATCTCCCCGTCGCGTCGGGTGTCGCGGGCCATCTGGAGCATGGGGTCCACGGAGAGTTTGCCGCCGCGGACCAGCCCGAGGGCGTACGCGGCGGAGCTGGCCTTGACCACGGCGTCCGCCTCGTCCAGTACGACGGCCGAGGACCGGAGAACGGACAGCACCGTGTCCACGCCCGGCGGAAGCACCGGGTCCGTGTGCAGGGAGGTGCGGGTGGGGCGTTTCTGCTCCCGCTCGCTCCAGCGGAACGCCAGCATGGCGATGACGCCGGTGAGCACACCGGCGATCGCTGCCGCTGCGGCGACCGCCGCGTTCACGTCCATGCCCCCAGGTTAGGCACGGGACGGGCTCCGGCCACAGCCGTCCGAGTGCGAGCTCGAACACTCGTCGCCCAGAGTTCACCTTGGAGCCAGTGATGGTTCATTTGGGGTGACGGAAACCGACGCGTACAGGGCGGAACGTGGGAGCGTGGGGTGCGAAGCACCGGTTTTGCACGACAGTCGCGCCGGGCCCCGGCCCCCGGTGACCCCCGAAGATCACGTACGAGAGGGAACCCTGATGCGGGACGCGTACCACGAGGAACTGGATTCGATCGGCGACGGTCTGGTGGAGATGGCCCGGCTGGTCGGGTCGGCGATCGGGCGCGCCACGACGGCGATCCTCGACTCCGACCTGAAGCTCGCCGAGAGCGTCATCGAGGCCGACCAGAAGGTCGACGACCTGCAGCACGAGCTGGAGGCCAGGGCGATAGCCCTGCTGGCCCGCCAGCAGCCGGTGGCGACGGACCTGCGGATCGTCGTCACGTCGCTGCGGATGTCGGCCGACCTGGAGCGCTCGGGCGACCTCGCCCAGCACGTGGCGAAGCTCGCCCGGCTGCGCTTCCCGGCCCGCGCCATCCCCCACGACCTGCACGCGACCATCCTGGAGATGGGCCAGCTCGCGCAGCGCCTGATGGCGAAGGCGGCCGAGGTCATCATCACCAAGGACGTCGACCTCGCGCTCCAGCTGGAGCAGGACGACGACGCGATGGACCTCCTCCACCGCACCCTCTTCCAGCACCTGATGGACGACCGCTGGAAGCACGGCATCGAGACGGCCGTGGACGTCACCCTGCTCGGCCGCTACTACGAGCGGTACGCCGACCACGCGGTCGCGGTCGCCAAGCGGGTGGTGTACCTGGTGACGGGCGAGCACGCGGACGATCTCCAGCAGGAGATCCAGTCGGTGGCGGGAGTGGAGGGGGCGTGACCCTCCGGGCGTGCGGGGGCCTGTTCAAGGCGTGAGGGAGCCTCTGTGCGCCGTTGATGCGCCCAGCGAACCGGGCATCAAATGGTCACAGGCACCAGCCCTGGGTCACAGGCACCAGCCTTGAGGAGGGACCATGGCCGAATCCCCCAACACGCCCGGCACCACACCCGACCCCACGCAGGAACGCCCGACCGAGCAGCCCGCCGAGATCAAGAGCCTGACCTTGATAGCCGCGTGCGGCTGCGGATCGGGGTGCGGGTGCGGGTGCCAGTCGGGCAATCCGTGCCAGTGCGGGTGACGGGGTAGGGCGCGGAGAGTCTCGTACGACGGTGAAGGGTCCCGGTGCGTTTGTGCCGGGGCCCTTCTTCAGTGGGCGGACTCGGCCCGTCCTCCCGCGCGCACGAGCGCACCCCTCCCCCGGGCCTGCGGATCCCGCGCACGTCGGCGCGCCGACCTGTGAGGTCCGGGTAGCCCGGGCTGCCGCGCAGGCGCACCCTGAGAGGAGAGCAGGCGAACCACTCGCGCACTCGGAAGGACAAGGAGGTGCGAGGCCATGACGCAGTTCATGGACGTCCACCACGGGTTTGAGGGCATCACACCGGAGCAGCTGAGGGAGGCGCACGACGCCGACCTCGCCATCGAAAAGGAAGAGGGCGTGCACTTCGAGCGGGCCTGGGCGGACCCGGAGTCCGGAATCGTCTACTGCCTCTCCGAGGCACCTTCGGCGGACGCGGTCCAGCGCGTTCACGAGCGGGCGGGCCACAGGGCGGACGAGGTCCATCGGGTACCGCTGTCGATCTGACGTTCCGGCACCGTCCTGGGCTGCGGCGGTCGTCGGGCCGGGGCGGTCGGCCCTCAGGGCGTGCGGGAAGATGACGCGGTCCGGAGTTCTCGATCTCGACTGTCTGTCCCTGACCGGGGAGGTGCCGTCCTGCGCGGTTACTGGGACCCTCTGCCCACCGCCCGGCGGCTCGTCACCACCGCGACGCCGGCAAGGGCCGTCTTCTCAGGCACCTGGGCGGAACGGAACCGGCGCAACGTCCCCGGCCCCTTCTACGGCGCGGCCACCGACTCCATGGCGACCGGGCGCCTGGACGCACCGCACCACATCGCCTACGACGACGACCTGGGCGGCGGCTTCGGCACGGAGTTCGTCTACCGCCGGCCGACGAACCCGACGGAGACGGAAGCGCTGGTCGCTGCGGTCTCCATGGAGCTGTACAACGGCTACGGCTGGGACGGCGACGACCACTGGACCCCCGCCACCGTCCGCACCTGGTGGCACGACCGGGGCCGGGTCCGCGAATGGGCCCTGACCATCGCGGCCGACTGGGGCGCCGATACCCACCCCGCCTGGGGCTTCAACGGCTCCGCCCAGTACCGGTCCCACTACCACGATGCCGCCCGGGGCCACCGCGACTTCGTCGCCCACATCGGCGACGGCCTGGAGCCGTACCTGCGCGGCTACGTCTTCTGGCTGGAACGCCGCCGGGCACCTCGGCGGTGGGAGGCGCTGCCGGTCCTCTAGTGGGCCGCCTCCGCCTGGCCGTGGGGGCACACCGCGGTGTGGACGAGCCAGCCCGCTGCCGCACCGACTGCGTACCAGAACAGGTCGGGTGGATTGAAGGTGGAACCGAGCACGAGGCGGGTGACGGCGCTGCGCTGGGAGAGCTCCCCCGTCACCTCGCTGAGCTGCAGGAACTCGACCCCCCAACTGACGGCCAGTGCGCTTCCGGCGGCCGTCAGGGGCGTCACTCGTGGCGCCACCAGAACGACAAGGGCGAGAAGCAGGACGGTGTACAGCGCGTCTCCGCCGTACTTGGCCAGGCTTCCCGCGGCCACCGCCCGGAGTCCCAGCCCCGCGCCGACGGTCACCACCGCGGCCCCGGCCGCCGCAAGACGGATCCGTGCCGGTTCGACGACGCGGTCATTGGTTCCGGGGATGAGGGGCACAGGGGCATACTGCCGGACGTCCGGTGCTCGCGGCGGAGCACACCGCAGGCCGGACAGGAACATCCGGACGTCGCCTGTCGGTTCGGTACGGGTGCAGGTGGTGGCGAGGCTGTTGTGGCGGCGAAGCTGTTGTGGCGGCGAGGCTGTTGGTGATGGCCGCGCAGAGCCGACGGCCGGTGATCTCGCCTCCCTTACGCAGTACGAGTGAATGAGCCGACTGTTCAGTTCGGGGCAGGTGGCGAGTCTTCTACGGTTTCTGAATGGATCCGAGGGCTGCGGGAAAGGCCCTGCGGGCGGGGGGACCGGTGGAAAGGCGCGCCTGATGTCGGGGTTGGGGAAGTCGCCGGACTCGCTCAGGGTCCGGGCGGACCGCTGCCATCGGACCGGGGCGTGGGCCTGGGGCGCGGTGGGCGTGGCCTGTCTCGTGGGAACAGCGCTGAGTTTCAGCGGGCCGTGGGTGGACGGGAGCCTGGCGGCGCGGATGGTGGCTTCCGGGCCGTCCACGGGTTGCTGGGGGTTGGCGGCCTCTCTGGTGTTCCGTGCGCGGGGGACGAGTGGACGGGTGCGGACACGTTTGCTGCTGTTGGGGGGTTCGGCGGTAGCCGGGGGTGTGTACCGGGGGGCGGTCAAAGTGCTGTCGGCTCACCCTCCGGGTTCGGGATGGGACGAGCGATCGCTGCTCGGTTCGGTGGTGGTCACCGGAGTGACGCTGGCGGTTGGCCTGGGGATGGCCGGTCTGGTGGTCGCGGCCGATGCCGGCAAAGGCCGGCACGTGTTGCTGCGGCGCGTGCTCGACGGGGTCGTCACAGCCGGGGCCGTGTTCATGACGGGATGGGTACTGCTGCGGGGGGCCACGGACGGCTGGCGGCTGGGGACGGGGATGGTCGGTGTCCTCTGGACCGCGGAGGTCGTGTTCCTCAGTTTCCTGTTCGCCCTGCGCCGTCTCGTACGGAGCGACCAGAGGGTCACCCTGTGGGTTGGCATCGTCGGGCTGTCCCTCATGCTGATCGGCGACACCCTGCGACTGTGGACGGTCGGCCCGCACAGCCCCGAGGCGATGTCCTGTCAGCTGGTCGACGCCTGCAACACCGCGGGCCTGCTGGTGGTCGCCGTCGCCCCTTGGTTGCCCGGCGGGGCGAGCGTCCTGGGCACTGCTCAGCCGACGTTGCGATGGGGGATAGAGGGTGCGGCGGCGTTCATTCCCCTGACGGTCTGCACGGTCACGGCGCTGGGATATGTGTTGGCTCCCCCTGCCCGTGACCCGGTGCCGCTGTTGGTCGGTGGGACGGCGCTGCTGAGCCTCTGGGCACGCCAGACGTTCCTGCCGACCGAGAACACCAGAAACGACGACTGAGTTCTCGTGCGGCTGCCCTCCCTGCTGCGGCCGCTTTCGCTCGTGTCCCTGGCCGGAGGAGGAGGACGAGGAGGAGGACGAGGAGGAGGACGAGGAGGACGAGGGCAGGCGCAATACGCGGCGCGAACGCCCCGGGGATCGGGGCGCGAAGGCCCGGGCCGTGGGCCGGGCCGTCCGATCCGCTGCCGGTCAGGAACGCAGCTTGGGCAGCAGTGCGCGGACGGTCTCCACCATGGCCGGCCAGGCCGCCGTGACCTGTTGATCCGTCAGGACGCTCAAGCTCTGCACCTGGACCTCGCACTCCAGGTTGCTGTCCCGGACGAACAGCCGGAGGTCGTTGCGGAACGGTGCAGCATCCTTGACGTTCTCGTAGCGGAAGGCCCCCCGGCCAAGACCCGGCTCCTGCACCACCGGGGCTTGGGCCTCCTTCGGCGCCGAGGACAGCCGGTACTCGTACTGCTTGATCGCGACGGCCACGTCCTTCCAGGCGGTGCAGTAGACGATGGAACGGCCATCCGCCTTCGTCCCGGCCGTCCTGAAGCTCTGCAGGCAGGCGGCGCCGCCTGCGGTCGCCGGATCGGAGCCGGTCTGCTGCCCCTTCGGCGGTTCGGCCGTCGGCGCGACGGCTGCAGTCAGCGGGCCGAAGTCGAGCTTCGGGCAGAGGTCCGTCGGCGGACGGTAGTCGCCCGGCCCGTTCGTCGGTCCGGCAGCCGCCGTCGGCGTGCCTCCGGCGTCGGCGGACGCCTTCCCGTCCCCGCTGCCGCACCCGGCCAGTGAGCCGAGGACGAGTACCGCGCCCGTACCCCATCTCGCTGCACGAATGCCTTTGCCGGTAAGCCTCACGACGTCCCCCCGGATACCGTTGCCAATGTCCGGGGGCCCAGGCCGGTGAGAGGCGCCGACGAGGGCCTCGGCACGATCACTCCCGTGACGGCGCAGGTCCGGTGCCCCCCGCAAAACCCGATGTCCTTCTCGCGCTGTCGCGGGGCAGCACGCCGTCTTTGGGACAAACCCATGTTCTCTCTCCCCCCAGCGCCGACCCGTCTACGGCCGACGGCGCCACCACCATTGCAAAGCGCAGACCCGGGGACATCGGGGAAAATACTGAATCCTCTACGTACAGAGTGGGCCGGGAACCACCGGCTTGCCTCAGCCGACGACGATCGGCGCCTCCAGCAAAGCCTGCCGGGCATCAGCGTCGCTTGCTTGCGCGCCTGCGAGGTCGTATTCATCCAGGGGATGCACCCCGATCCCGAAACGGTGGGCGGTGGAGCGGACCTACGGCCGGCCGATGCTGCACCGCCGCCTGGCCCGCGACTACCAAACCGGACAACCGGCGTGGCAGTCGGGCCCCTGACCAGAACCACCTCAACAAGCCGAAACGGCCCGTCAGATGAACTGGTGGGCCGTCGGGCCGTCACGAATATTCAAGGCTAGGCTCGAACGATTGCCGCCAGTTCGTTGATGTGCATCTTGTCGTTGGCGTCGTAGTAGACGACGTCGATTTCGATCCTATTGCCCTCCGGGAAGGAGTTGTTGCAATAAGTCCACCCGGCGGCAACCCCTTCGTGGTTTGCGCATTGACCACTGTACCCGTCGGTCGTATCCCGCCAGTGTATCCCTACCGCCTTCCCGTTCTTTACGTCATCTTTAAGCCAGAAGACTTCTCCATACGGCTTAAAGCACATGTCGTAGTACCTGGTGAAACTGCAGGTTTCGCCGCCGCCACTCTGATAATTTCCCTCAACCGCATATTGAAGCGGATCCGGTTGGGCCGATGCCGGTGAGGCGATCACGAGACTGCCCGCCATGACGCCGAGAAACCCGACGATTGCCGTTGCCATTCGCTTAAGAGACAACTGCCACTCCTTCCACTGCTCGATGGAACGCCAGTTTGCTCGGCAGACCTTTGGCGGCGTACCTATAACGTTTCAGGGTCGAGCGAGCCGACCTGTGTCTGCTCGGGCATGAATCCCTGCTGGCAGAAGACGACTTCGGACTCGCCCGCCTCGGGTATGACCTCGCCGTCGGCGATCGCGTAGAGGTGCTCGACACGGGCCTTCTTGGCCTGGTTCCGTTCACGGATCACGACGGCGATTGTTCAGCGCTCTGGGAGGCGCCCGCCCGGGGCCGAGGTCGAACGAGAACGGACAGCACCCGTCGACTGACACTCCCCGTCCCGGGCAGGGGGTGGCCTTCCTGGGCCTCGGTACCCGTAGTAGCCGTTGGTCGACCGGTCGGTATCGGCCTGGTGACTGCTGCAGTTCCCGGCGGACAGGCAAGGCAGACCGGCCGCTCCTCGGTCCCTGGATATCGGTGGACCTTTCGCCTCGCCTGCGGCGCACGCCCGTGGTGCGATGAAACAGGGGGTCGGGAAGGAGAGAGCGATGATCCCACCGGCAGGGGAACGCAAGAGTGGCACGGGCCCTGTGTCGGTCCGCCCGCTGGGTGAGGCGGACCTGGATCGGGCCGACGAGATCTTCAGGGTCGCCTTCGGGACGTTCCTCGGGGCTCCCGAGCCGAAGACGTTCTTCGGGACCGCCGACTACGTCCGCACTCGCTGGGCGGCCGCTCCACATGCGGCCTTCGCAGCGACGGTCGAGGGCGAAGTCGTTGCATCGAACTTCGCCGTCAACTGGGGCAGCGTCGGGTACTTCGGCCCACTGACCGTACGTCCGGACCTGTGGGACCAGGGCGTCGGCAGGCGCCTCATGGAGCCGGTCATGGACTGCTTCGAGACCTGGGAGAACCGACACCTGGGCCTGTTCACCTTCTCGCACAGTCCGAAGCACCTTGAGCTCTACCGCCGGTACGGTTTCTGGCCCCGATTCCTCACAGCCATCATGAGGAAGCAGGTCGCAGGCAGTGCCGCAGTCCCCGGCCGAGTGCTGTACGGCCGGCTTCCCGCCGCCGAGCAGCCCGACGCCCTGAGCCTCTGTCGCACACTGACCGGGGCCGTGTTCGAGGGCCTGAGCCTGGAACACGAGATCGTGGCCACGCACGCGCAGGGGCTCGGTGACACCATCCTGCTCCACGGGGCCGGCTCCGAGCTCGATGGCCTGGCCGTCTGCCACTGCGGAGCCGGGTCGGAGGCCGGAGAGGACGTGTGCTTCGTCAAATTCGGCGCCGTGCGCCCTGGCCCGGAGGCGGCCGACCGGTTCGAACGACTGCTCACCGCGTGCGAGCGGCTCGCCGCCGAGCGCGGCCTGGGGCAACTGGACGCCGGAATGAACCTGGCCCGCCAGGATGCCTACCGGCGAATGGTCGACCGCGGTTTCCGCACCTGGTTGCAGGGCGTGGCCATGCACAGGCCCAACGAACCCGGCTACAGCCACCCCGACGCCTACGTGATCGATGACTGGCGCTGAGACCCCGCCACACTCGGCCCGCGAGGAAGGCCCGGTGCTGCCCGAACCCGTGAACATTCCGCGTCACCAAAAGCCCCCTACCAGCGGAGAAACCGCAGGTAGGGGGCTTGATCGCGTCAGGTTACTTCTTCTTGCCCTGGTTCTTGACCGCCTCGATGGCCGCCGCAGCAGCGTCGGGGTCGAGATACGTGCCGCCGGCCTTGACCGGCTTGAAGTCCGCGTCGAGCTCGTACGCCAGCGGAATGCCCGTCGGGATGTTCAGGCCCGCGATGTCGGCGTCGGAGATGCCGTCGAGGTGCTTGACGAGGGCGCGGAGGGAGTTGCCGTGGGCGGCGACGAGGACCGTGCGGCCGGCCAGGAGGTCGGGGACGATGCCGTCGTACCAGTACGGGAGCATGCGGATGACGACGTCCTTGAGGCACTCCGTGCGGGGGCGCAGCTCCGGGGGGATCGTCGCGTAGCGGGGGTCGCTCGACTGGGAGAACTCCGTGCCGTCCTCGAGGGGCGGGGGCGGGGTGTCGTAGGAGCGGCGCCACAGCATGAACTGCTCCTCGCCGAACTCGGCGAGGGTCTGGGCCTTGTCCTTGCCCTGGAGGGCTCCGTAGTGGCGCTCGTTCAGGCGCCAGGAGCGGTGGACCGGGATCCAGTGGCGGTCCGCGGACTCCAGGGCGAGCTGTGCGGTGCGGATCGCTCGCTTCTGGAGCGAGGTGTGCACCACGTCGGGGAGCAGGCCGGCGTCCTTGAGCAGCTCACCGCCGCGGACTGCCTCCTTCTCACCCTTCTCGTTGAGGTTGACGTCCACCCAGCCGGTGAACAGGTTCTTCGCGTTCCATTCGCTCTCGCCGTGGCGGAGGAGGATCAGCTTGTACGGTGCGTCGGCCATGCGTATGAGCGTAATCCAAGGGCTCGATGCCTCGTGCGTCCGCTCGACAGACGGACGGTTGACGGGATCTGTTAATTGAGTGGCCCTCCCCCACACCGGATTCGTAATGTGTGCCTGCCGACTGAGCCTCTTACATCCGTTGACACCGTGGGGGATCCGCCATGTCCGTCGCCGCCTTGAGACGTGCCACCCGCGAGACCGTCTCCGGCCTCCCCCGCGAGTTCTGGTGGCTGTGGACCAGCACCCTGGTCAACCGGCTCGGTGCGTTCGTGGCCACGTTCATGGCCCTCTATCTCACGCTCGACCGCGGGTACTCCGCCTCCTACGCCGGGCTTGTCGCTTCACTGCACGGCCTGGGCGGGGTCCTCTCCTCCCTCGGTGGCGGCGTGATGGCGGACCGGCTCGGGCGGCGGCCGACCCTCCTCGTCGCCCAGGTGTCCACCGCGGCCTCCGTCGCGCTGCTCGGGTTCGTGCAGCACCCGGTCGCCATCGCCGGCGTCGCCTTCCTCGTCGGGATGGCCTCGAACGCCTCGCGGCCGGCCGTGCAGGCGATGATGGCGGACATCGTGCGGCCCGAGGACCGGGTGCGGGCCTTCTCGCTCAACTACTGGGCCATCAACCTCGGGTTCGCGATCTCCTCCATGGCGGCCGGTTTCATCGCCGAGGTCAGCTATCGCGCGGGCTTCCTCATCGAGGCGGGTATGACGGCCGTCTGCGCGGTCGTGGTGTTCCTGAAGCTGCCGGAGTCGCGGCCCACCGTGCACAAGAACGAGGAGGAGACGACCGGCGGCGTCGGCCTCGGGACCGTCCTGCGCGACGGGCGCTTCATGAGCGTCGTCGGGCTGTCGTTCCTCGTCGCGCTGATCTTCCAGCAGGGTGCGGTCGGCCTGCCGGTGGCCATGGGCCAGGCCGGGTTCACCCCGGCCGACTACGGCATGGCGATCGCCGTCAACGGCGTGCTGATCGTCGCGCTGCAGATCCCCGCCACCCGGTTCATCGAGCATCGGGACGCCAAGCGGCTGCTGGTCGTCTCGTCGCTGCTTGCCGGATACGGCTTCGGCCTGACCGCCTTCGCCGGGTCGCTCGGCGTCTTCGCCCTCACGGTGTGCGTGTGGACGCTGGGCGAGATGATCAACGCGCCGACGCAGACGGGTCTGGTCGTCCGGTTGTCGCCGGTCCACGGCCGTGGGCGCTACCAGGGCATGTACACCCTGTCCTGGGCCGTCGCCGCCCTGATCGCCCCCCTGATGTCCGGTGTCGTCATCGACCACTTCGGCGCCGAGTGGCTGTGGGGGCTGTGTGCGGTCGTCGGGACGGTCGCCGCGGTGGGGTTCGGGACCCTGATGCGGCGGCTGCCGGCGGAAGGAGCGGAAATTGCCGACGTCGCCCCCGCCGGTACGGAACCCGAAGTCCGAACGACCTGACGCCGACTCTGTGCTGAGCCCACACCCCACGCGGTATACAAGAAGGTGCGGTACGGGGGCCGTTGGGGCCGCTGGGGTGGGAGACAGGCGTGACCGACACATCCGAGTTGATCTTCGTCAGCCATGCCGGACATGACGGCCAGTGGGCGGAATGGGTGGCCTGGCACCTCCAGGAGGCCGGGTACGAGATCGAGCTCGACCTCTGGCACTGGCGTTCCGGCGAGGACTTCGTGAGGAAGATGAACGCGGCGCTGGAGCGGGCGTCCGCGGTCGTCGCCCTGTTCTCCCCCCAGTACTTCGCCCCGGGCCGGTACACCGAGGAGGAGTGGACCGCCGCCGTGGCCGGCCGGGACCGCTTCGTCCCGCTGGTCATCGAACCCCTGGAGACCGGCCAGTTGCCCGCGCTCCTTCGGTCACGAATCCGCCGGCAGATGCACGACCTGGACGAGGCCGCGGCTCTCAAGGCACTGCTCGAAGCGGTACGGGGACGGGAGATCCCCACCGCCTCGCCGGCCTTTCCCGGTAAGGCGCCCCGGGCCGCCAAGCGCACCGGCTCGTCGGCTTCGCAGAGCCTCCAGCCCCGCTTCCCGTCCACCACCAACGATCCCGACGTGTGGGACGTACGCCAGCGGCGCAACCCGCACTTCACCGGCCGCGACGAGGTCATCGACACCGTGCGCGGCGGTCTGCTCGACGCGCGCCGGGCCGCCGTACGGGTGCTCCACGGGCCGGGCGGCGTCGGGAAGACCCAGGTCGCGCTGGAGTACGCGCACCGCTTCGCCGGACAGTACGACCTGGTGTGGTGGGTCGACGCCGAGCAGGTCGAGCAGATCCCGGCCCGGTACGCGGAACTCGCGGCCCGTGTCGACGTGGCCAAGCCGGACGCCGGTGCCGAGATCAACGCCCGGTACGCCCTGGAGTACCTGCGCACCCACGACCGGTGGCTCATCGTCCTGGACAACGCCGAGGATCCGCGGCAGCTGCGCACCTGGCTGCCGGAGGGCTCCGGACATGTGCTCATCACGGCGCGCGACCCGGCCTGGAAGAAGATCGTGCCGGCTCTCCCCCTGGGCGTGTTCAGCCGTACGGAGTCTCTGGCCTACCTGAACGGCCAACTGCCCACGCTGACCGACCGGACGGCGGACGCGCTGGCCGACGCCCTCGGCGACCTGCCGCTCGCGCTGGCGCACGCCGCGGGCGCGCTCAGCGAGGGGACACCGCCCGACCACTACCTCCAGCTGCTCAGGACAAACACCGCCGAGCTCCTCAACGACGGGGAGGTGTACGACTATCCGGTCTCGGTGGCGGCCACGGTCACGATCGCCGCCGACCGTCTGGACGCGGGCTGTCCCGAAGCGGCGGCCCTGCTGCGCCTCGCGGCGTTTCTCGGGCCCGAGCCCATTCCGACGTCGTGGCTCGTCGAGGCGCGCGGGGCGCTGACCAGCATCCCCGGGGACCCGCACGACATCCGCTGGCCGCGCAACGCGCTCCAGCCACTCGCCCAGTACGGGCTGGCGGTCGTCGGGCCCGACGCGTTCCAGGTGCACCGGCTCACCCAGGCCGTCGTGCGCCACGTCACCGCCGACCAGGCCATGGGGCCGGTGCAGGACGTGGCCGCGTTGCTGGCCGCCGTCGATCCCGGCGACCCCGAGTTGCCCGAGGCTTGGCCGGAGTGGGCATCGCTCACCCAACATCTGACGGCGGCACTGGACGCGATGATCGACAGAGGCGAATTGCGGCCGACGTTCCTGAAGGCCGCCAATTACCTCGTACGCAATGCGCAGCCAGAGGCAGCCCACGGACTCGCCGGGACCCTGCATGAGACGTGGAAGGCCTCTCTGTGCGAGGACGATCCCGACACGCTGCGCGCTGCACACCTGGTGGCCGTGGCCTTGAACGGCATGGAGAGGTACGAAGAGGCGCTGCCCCTCATTGAGGACCTCCTGGAGAGAAGACGCAGAGTGCTCGGGGAAGAGCATCCCGACACGATGAGCTCGACCCACGATCGGGGCATTGCCCTGGGCGGGCTGGGCAGATATGCCGAGGCGCACACCACACTCCGGGATGTGGCGGCACGTCGCGAGTCAGCCCTGGGCGAAGACCACGTCGATGCCCTTCGCTCCGTCTCCAATTACGGGTACACCCTGATGCAACTCGGCCGGCTCGACGAAGGCCACCAGGTACTGACGGACGTCTTGGCCCGACACCGGCGTGCGTTGAACGAGGACCACCCCACTGCCCTCGCCGCATGGAGCTACTTGGGCAGTTCCCTGTCTTCTCTCGGCAGACACGTCGAGGCCCTGCACGTCCATACGGAAGTCCTGACGCGACGTCGGCAGCTGCTGGGCGACAGACACAAGGACACTCTCAACAGCGCCGCAAACGTCAGCCAGACACTCACCGATACCGGCCAGTACGCCAAGGCCGAGGAACTCCTCCGCTCCACAAGGACTCGCATCCGGGAATCTCTCGGAACCGAACACCGCCTGTACGCCGAGGTCACCGTCGGTCTCGCCGAGACCCTGGCCCGCCAAGGCAAGACCCACGACGCCCAACGCCTGCGCGCCTCCCTCAAGCAGAAGAGATCCCCGAAGAAGAGCAGACGCTGACCTCACGGATGCATCCGCGCCCCCTTCACCACCTTGTCCACCGCGTTCCGGGGCCCGTACACGGCCAGTCCGACCAGATCCAGATCATCCGTGGACACCGCCCGTACGGCGGCGCGGTTGTCCCGGTCGTTCCCCGTCGTGAAGAGGTCGGAAGTGAACAGTGCTCGCGGCAGCGCACGGGACAGCACGCGCGCGTGGGCCGCCGTCAGCGTCTCCTTCGTGGCCTCGAAGACCATGACCGGCTGGCGGAACATCGGCAGGTAGGGCACGCCGTCGGCATCCTCGTACGGTTCGCCGATCACCTCGGGGAGCTGGGTGCCCAGGCCGCTGACCAGGAACGCGGTGACGTTGAGGCGTTGCCAGGGCTCCAGGTCCTCCCGCAGCAGGACGGCGATCTTGGTGTCGAATCGGATGGGTTCAGTGCTCATGCAGCGAGACTGCCGACCGCCGTACGACACCGTCTTGTACGTTCTTTGCATGGCCGCCCAGCGGAACGTCTCCGCCTGGCGCCCGCACATCCCGGGCGTCGTGGAGGTCTTCCACGCCCACTTCACGGAGTACGCGTATCCGATGCACGTCCATGAGGCGTGGACGCTGCTCATCGTGGACGACGGGGCCGTACGGTACGACCTCGACCGGCACGAGCACGGCACCCCGCACGACACGGTGTCCCTGTTGCCGCCGCATGTGCCGCACAACGGTTCCCCCGCCACCCCGGAGGGCTTCCGCAAGCGGGTGCTCTATCTGGACGGCTCGCACCTCACCGACGACCTCATCGGTCCCGCCGTCGACGGGCCCGATCTGCGGGATCCCGTACTGCGGCTGCGGGTCGGGCAGTTGCACGCCGCGCTCGCCCGGCCCGGGGACGAGCTGGAGGCCGAGAGCAGGCTGACGCTCGTCGGCGAGCGGTTGCGTGCGCATCTGCGGCCGGGAGCCGAAGGGCCGGGTGCCACCGCGCCCGCCTCGCGCCGCGATCCCGTCCTCGCCCGGCGACTGCGCGAACTCCTCGACGAGCGGATCGCCGAAGGGCTGTCGCTGGACGAGGCCGCGGGGCTGGTGCAGGCCCACCCCGCCCATCTCGTACGGGCGTTCAGTGCCGCGTACGGCATCGCGCCGCACCAGTATCTGAACGCCCGGCGCGTCGACCGGGCCCGCCGCCTGCTGCTCGCGGGGCACGGGCCGGCCGACGTCGCCGCCGTCACGGGGTTCCACGACCAGGCTCATCTCACCCGCCACTTCAAGAGGCTGGTGGGCGTGACGCCGGGGCGCTACCGCGACAGCGGGGGCCGGGAAGGCCGAACGACGGTCGACGTCACCTGACGTCCGTGGAGTACGTGGAGTACGTGCAGGTTTCGCTGGTGCCCGCCTTGCGGAACTCCAGTTTGGCCGACTTGCCGCCGTAGCCGACGTACGCGTGCCCCAGGGCGAGCGCTCCCGCGAGCGCGACCGCGGAGCCGGAGCTGCGGCAGGTGAACAGCGGGCCTGCGGACGTTCGTTCGAGAGATCGGCGGAAGCCGTCCGTCCACCGGTCGTCGCCGGTTAGCGTCGCCTCCATGGAAAACCCACAGGACACACAGATCCCTCACGATTCGCCCGCCCCGCGCGCGTTACGGGCCAGACGCGTATCGACCGCCCTCGCGGGGGCGGCAGCCCTGGTGGCCCTCAGCGTCGGCGTCGCCCTCGCGGCGAGCTCCGAGGACGATCCCTCGCCCACCCCCACCCCGACCTCGACGTACAGCGAGCCGACGACCGATGTGCCCGTCGACGACGGCGGCACCGGGGGCGGCAGCGGGGGCAGCAGCGGCGGCTCGACCGGCGGCGTCGACCCGGACTACCCCGACCCCAGCCCGACCGGCCCGGTCGACCCCGGGCCGAGCCCGACGGAGTCGGTGGACCCGCCGATCCCCTCCGAGCCCCCCGCCGACCTGGACGAACTCAACCGGCGTATCGCCGAACTCGACCAGAAGGTCGACCAGTTGCCCACCAAGAAGGAACTGGCCGACGCCCTGCGGGCCTTCGCCGACGAGCTCGACAAGTCCGAGTCGTAGCCTGGCGGTTCCGAGGCGTGGCACGACAAGTCCCGAGTCGCAGCTCGACGACATCCGAGTCGTGGCTCGACGACATCCCAGTCGTGGCTCGGCAGAATCCGAGTCCTGGCTCGACGAGTCCGAGCCCCAGGGCGCCGTCCCGGGGTCAGTCGGCCGGCCGCTGCGTCAGATGCGCGAACGCGTCGAGGTTGCGGGTCGGCTCGCCCCGGGACACCCGCCACTCGTACTCCTTGCGGATGGCGCTCGCGAAACCGAGCTCCAGGAGGGTGTTGAAGCTGCCGTCGGCCGCTTCCAGGACCTGGCCGAGGATGCGGTCGATCTCGTCGGCGGTGACGGAGGGCAGGGGCAGTTTGCCGGTGACGTAGACGTCGCCGAGGGGGTCGACGGCGTAGCTCACGCCGTACAGCTTGAGGTTGCGTTCGAGGAGCCAGCGGTGGACGCCGGACTCGTTCTCGTCGGGGTGACGGATGACGAAGGCGTTCAGGGACAGGGAGTGCCGGCCCACCAGCAGGGACACCGTCGTCGACAGTTTGCGGGTGCCGGGGAGCTTCACGACGTAGTTGCCGGGCGCCGGGCTCTCCCACTCGAGTTCGGCGTCCTTGAGGACGCCCTCGATGACCTGTGCCGCCTTCTCTGCGTCAGCCATGGTGGGAGCGTACGCGACGCCGGTAGGACTGGGCCGCGGCCGTGTAGACGTCGGCCGTCGCAGCCGCGGCGGTGTCCCAGCCGAACGACTCGGCGTGCCGGGCGGCAGCCGCGCCCATCCGGGCGGACCGGTGCGGGTCGTCGGCGAAATCGGCCAGCACGCGCGCGTAGTCGGCGGGACTGTGCCCTTGTACGAGGATCCCCGTCCGTCCGTCGTCGACGGCCACCGGCAGCCCGCCGACCGCGGCCGCGAGCACCGGCGTGCCGGCCGCCTGGGCCTCTATGGCGACCAGGCCGAAGGACTCGCTGTAGGACGGCATGACGAGCACGGACGCGGCCCGGAACCAGTCGGCGAGCTGCTCCTGGCCGACGGGCGGGTGGAACCGTACGACGTCGGCGATGCCCAGGCGTGCGGCCAGCTTCTGCAGGCCCTCCGGCTTGGCGAGGCCGCTGCCGCTGAGGCCGCCGACGACGGGCACGAGCAGGCGGGAGCGCAGCTCGGGGCGCTCGTCCAGCAGCACGGCCACCGCGCGCAGCAGCACGTCCGGCGCCTTGAGGGGCTGGATGCGGCCCGCGAAGAGCGGGATCAGGGCGTCCTGGGGGAGGTCCAGGCGGGCGCGGGCGGCGGCGCGGCCGTCGGCGGGGCGGAAACGGTCGAGGTTGACGCCGGGGTGGACCACGGCGACCTTGGCGGGGTCGGCGGCGTAGTGCCGTACGAGTTCCTCGCGTTCCTCGGCGGTGTTGGCGATGAGGCGGTCGGCGGCGGCGACGATCTGGGTCTCGCCGATGACGCGGGCGGCGGGTTCGGGGGTGTCGCCGTCGGCGAGGTTGGCGTTCTTGACCTTGGCCATGGTGTGCATGGCGTGGACGAGAGGGGCGCCCCAGCGCTGGGCGGCGAGCCAGCCGACGTGGCCGGAGAGCCAGTAGTGGGAGTGCACGAGGTCGTAGTAGCCGGGTCGGTGACCGGCCCAGGCCTGCATCACGCCGTGTGTGAAGGCACACAGCTGGGCGGGGAGCTCCTCCTTGGCGAGGCCTTCGTAGGGGCCTGCGTCGACGTGCCGGACGAGGACGCCGGGAGCGAGCTGGACGGAGGGGGGAAGCCCCCCGGCGGTCGCCCGCGTGAAGATCTCCACCTCGATGTTGATCGCGGCGAGGCGCTGCGCGAGCTCCACGATGTACACGTTCATGCCGCCCGCGTCGCCGGTGCCCGGCTGGTGGAGCGGTGAGGTGTGCACGGAGAGCATGGCGACCCGGCGGGGCCTGCGATGCAGCCTGAGCCGGGGGGGTGCGGCCGACGAGCGCCGCCCGAGCCTGGTGACGTACTGGCTCACGTGGCGTTCCTCCTCGCTGCGGGCATGCCGGACGGAGGGTGTGGGGCGCCCTCCAAGGGAGGCAACACCGGAGGGAGGCGTTCCCATTCCGGGCGGGACGGTTTTTGCCCAGGCATTACCGGGCATCGCTCAACCGTTCGATGACAGGGCGCGTCCGGAGTGCGGTGGGCGAGAGGGCAAGACCGGCCCCCGTGCCCCTGCTGCGGGCACCGGACGCTCGTGGCCCAGGGGCGGCCCGGTTGCGGCCTACCCTCTTACCTATGACATCCCGCGCCGCCACCCGCCCCGTGGGCACGGTGACACGCGGGACGACCAACCCGAACCGGCTGCGGCGCATGGACCGCTGGATCGCGGCGACGCACGGCGCCGAGCTGCGCCGGGCGGACGACCCCGTCGCCGTCGACCTCGGCTACGGCGCCGCCCCCTGGACGGCCGTGGAGCTGCTGCACCGCCTGCGTACCGTGGCGCCACGCGCGCGCGTGGCGGGCGTCGAGATCGAACCGGCGCGGGTCGCGGCGGCGAAACCGTACGAGTGCGACGGGCTCGTCTTCCGGCACGGCGGCTTCGAGATCCCGGTCCCCGGGCGGCTCCACCTCGTCCGTGCCGCCAACGTCCTGCGGCAGTACGACGAGGCCGAGGTGGCCGCCGTGTGGGAGCGGCTGTGTTCGCGGCTCGCTCCCGCGACGGGGAGCTCGCGTGGCGGGCTGCTCGTCGAGGGGACCTGCGACGAGATCGGACGCCGGCACGTATGGGTCGCGCTCGGCCCGGGAGGGCCGCGCACGGTCACCTTCGCGACCCGGCTGGGGTCTCTGGAACGGCCCTCGGACCTCGCCGAACGGCTGCCGAAGGCGCTCATCCACCGCAATGTGCCGGGCGAGCCGGTGCACGCCTTCCTGCGCGACTTCGACCGCGCGTGGGCGGCGGCCGCGCCCTACGCGTCGTACGGCGCCCGCCAGCGCTGGATCCGGGCCGTGCGGGACCTCACCGCCGACTGGCCGGTGACGGACGGGCCGGGGCGGTGGCGGCAGGGGGAAGTGACGGTGGCCTGGGGCGCCTTGGCGCCGCGGGCGGTCTGACCGCAAGGCGGCCCGTACACGGCGGCCCATGCCTCGCGTCCTGCCGCGCGACCTGCCGGGCGGTCTGACCGCAAGGCGGCGTGCACGCGGCGGCCCATGCCTCGCGACCTGCGGGGAACGATCTCCGTGAGTCGTTCGTCACACAGGCGGGGAGATCGTCATGACGGGGCGGGAAATGGGGGAAGCACTGACTCTGTCGTCGTGTGCGGCGACCTCTGTCGTTTTGCGCGGGTACGTGGCACGATCCCCCAGGCGTCCGTAAGTTACTGACGGTCAATCAGTTTGGGGGCAGGAGTATGGGGACGGGCAAGCGTGGCCTGATCGCGTCGGCCGTGACCGTGGTCTGCGCGGTCACCGTGCTGGCGGCACCGGGCACGGCGTTCGCGAGCCCGACACCGACACCGACACCGAGTGCGAGCGCGTCCACGACCCCCCTGCCCAACCAGGACCTTGAGGCCGTACGCGAGAAGCTCGACAAGCTCTACCGCGAGGCGGCCACCGCCACGGACGCGTACAACGCGGCCGAGGAGAAGGCCGAGCAGCAGTCCGCGCAGATCGTCGAGCTGGCCAAGAAGATCGTCCAGGGCAAGGAGAGGCTGGACGAGCTGAAGGAGCGCGCCGGCGCCGCCGCCCGGGCCCAGTACCGCAGCGGCGGGCTGCCGGACGAGGCCCACTTGATGCTGAGCGACAACCCGCAGGAGTTCCTCGACGGAGCGGGTCGGGTGCTCCAGGGCCAGCACGCCACCAAGGGCCTGATCGCGGAAATGACCCGCACCCAGCAGGACTTGGAGCAGTACGCCAAGGACGCCTCCGCCCAGTGGAAGAAGCTGGAGGCCGGCCGCAAGGCCAAGGCGGCGGCCAAGGAGAAGATCGAGAAGCGGATCGCGGCGGCCGAGGAGCTCGAGTCCCAGCTGGCGGAGGACGAGAAGAAGCGCCTCGCCGAGCTGGAGAAGCAGGCCGCGCTCAAGGCGCAGACCGCCTGGCTCGACTCCGGCGTCCTCGACGAGATCAGCGGCAGCGCGACCGCGCAGGGCAAGAAGGCGGTGGAGTACGCGACCGCACAGATCGGCAAACCGTACGAATGGGGCGCCGAGGGCCCGAAGACGTACGACTGCTCCGGCCTGACCTCACAGGCCTGGGCGAGCGCCGGCAGCCCCATCCCGCGCACCTCGCAGCAGCAGTGGCAGCAGTTGACGCGGGTCGCCGTCGAGGACATGCGGCCCGGCGACCTGATCATCTACTTCGACGACGCCAGCCATGTGGCGATGTACGTGGGCGACGGCGCGATCATCCACGCCCCGCGGCCGGGGCGGACGGTGACGCTCGCGGGGGCGGGGTCGATGCCGATACTCGGCGTGGTGCGGCCGGATGCGTGAGGATCCGGGGGAGTTCAGGGGTATTGGCGGGGTTCATAGGTGTCGGCGGCAGTTCATAGGTGTTGACGGGAATTAAGCGGTGTTGACGGGAGTTCAGCGGTGTTGGCGGGGGTTCAGGGGTATTGGCGGAGGCGCGCGAGGCGCGTGAGGTGCGTGGGCGTTCACGGGACGCGCGCCGGCATCCCAGGCGGTCGGTGACGCGCACCACGTGACCTGGCCCACGACCAACCTCCTGCCAAACGCCTTCCGGACGTGACCTTCGTCATTCCGGGCCCGGTACCAGCCTGTCCAACTGCGGTACGGATCGCGGCATATGACAGCGGCGAGCGTCCACCCGGCGTGCCTCACACCATTCCGTTGCGGTGCCGACTACCGCTATGGTCCCCGTCGGTAGGTCGAGGTCCCTCGCCCTGCCGTGCCCTCGGGGGGAGGGAAGGAACCCAAAACGATGCCCGTACCCGTACCGCGGCAGAGAGCGATCCCGGCCGCGGAGAGTGGTCAGGCGCAGGCCGCGTCCCCAGGCGGCGGCCCCTCAAAGGAAGAGGCCCCGCGCCAGGCGGACCCGACCGGAAACACGACGGCCGGGGAAACCGGCCGCACCACTGCCGCCCAGACGAACGGCGTGACCGGCGCCGGCACCGCGACCGCCCCGCTCGGCACCGCGGGCGCCACCGCCGCCACCGCCACCGCCACGACCGGCACCACCCTCACCCTCCTGGTGATCGAGGACGACCCCGGCGGCTCCACCGTCGTGCCCGAGCTGCTGGACGCCGCAGGCAAGCCCATCCGCGTCCGTACGGCCCGCAATCTCACCGAGGCCGAGCGGCTGCTCACCGACGACGTCCACTGCATCCTGCTCGACCTCGCGCTGTCCGCCGGCGGCCGCACCGATGACGACGACGAGCTCGCCGTACTCAAGCGCGTGCTGGAGCTTGCGCCCCGGCACGCCGTCCTCGCGCTCACCGCGACCGGAGACGCCGGGCGCGGCGCCGAGGCGGTGCGCGTGGGCGCCCAGGACTACCTCTTCCGCGACGAGCTGGACAGCCGGCTGCTGAGCCGGGCGATCCGGTACGCGGTGGAGAGGAAACGTTCCGACACGGCCGAGCGACGGCTTGCCGAGGGCCGGATGCGCGCGCAGGAGAACCGCCGTCTGGAACGCGGCCTGCTGCCCACGCCCCTCCTGGAGGGCTCCTCGCTCCGCTTCGCCGCCCGCTACCGCCCCGGCCGCTCGCGCGCGCTGCTCGGCGGCGACTTCTACGACACCGTCCGCACCCCGGACGGCACGGTCCACGCCATGATCGGCGACGTCTGCGGCCACGGCCCGGACGAGGCGGCACTCGGCGTGGAGCTGCGCATCGCGTGGCGGGCGCTGACGCTGGCGGGCCTGTGCGGCGACGAACTGCTCGGCACGCTGCAGCAGGTCCTGGAGCACGAGCGCTCCGACGAGGAGATCTTCGCGACCCTGTGCACGGTCGACATCGCGCCCGACGGCCGCCGCGCGGGCCTGTGCCTCGCCGGCCACCCGTCCCCGCTGGTCGCCCGCCCGGGCCGACCGGCCCAGCTGCTGCCGTACGACAACAACGGTCCCGCCCTCGGTCTGCTGCCGGGCGCCCGCTGGCCGCGGATGCAGGTGGAGCTGGGTGCCGAGTGGAGCCTGATGCTCTACACCGACGGTCTGATCGAGGGCCGCGTCGGCGCGAGCGGCGAGCGGCTCGGCCAGGAAGGCATGGTGAGGATGGTCCGCCGCCAGCTGTCCGAGGGCCTGCGTGGCGAGCAACTGCTGCGGGCGGCGGTCAACGAGGTCCGCAACCTCAACGGGGGCGAGCTGACGGACGACGTGGCGGTCGTACTGCTGGACCGGGTCGGCTGACCACAGGGCTTCGGTCGGCGTCCGTCGGTCAGTTCACGCACCCGGTCGGTCGGCGTCCGGTCGGCCGGTCGGTCAGTTCACGCGCCGGTCGGTATGTCAGCGTCCGCCGTTGTACGGACCGTAGGGGCCGTCGCTGTTGGAGCCGCCGCGTCGGCTGCGGCCGCCGCCGGGGAGGCTGCGGAGCGCGGGCCGTACGTCGACCATGTACACGATCGTCGCGACGAGGCCGATGATCGGCAGGAACGACAGGATCGGGAAGAGCAGGTTCACCACGAAGGCGATGCCCAGGATGATCAGCCAGAACGGCTTCGTCTTCTTGTCGGCCGCCCGGTAGCCGTCCTCACGGCGTGTGGCGGCGTCGATCAGCGCGAAGCCGCTGAACACGATCAGGGCCATGCTCAACAGCCACATGAAGCCTGCGAACCCCTGCATCAGCACTACGTCCACCACCAGACTCGGCTCGTCCCTACCCGGTCACCGTACCCGTTCCCACAAGCCCGCTACCCGGTGAACGGGCCGGGCACTCCGAGAGTGCCCGGCCCGTCCGGGTGCCTACCGCCGCCGTTCTACTTGGCGGGCGGCGTGGTCTTCTTGGCGGTGGTCTTGCGGACCGGGGCCTTCTTGACCGCGGTCTTCTTCGCCGGCGCGGGCTCGGCCTTGGCCTCGGCGGGCTTCGGCTCCTCCTTGACCTCGACCGGCTCCGACACCGGCTCGGCCTTCGGCTCGACGGCGATCGCCAGTTCCTCGATCTCCTCGGCGGCCTCGCCGCGCCAGGTCTTCACGGTCTGCTCGCCGTGCTCGGCGACCTTCTCGTAGGTCTCGCGGGCCTTGACGGCGTACTCGGCGGCGACGCCGACGCTGCGGAGGGCGAAGTCCTGGGCGGTCTCGCCGAACTTCTTCAGGTCCGCGTCGATGGTGCTGCCGAGCTTCTTGATGTCACCGTCGAGGGTGCCGAGGAACTCGCCGACCTTGGCCTGGAGGCTCTCCTGAGTCTCCTTGGCCTTGTCGGCGGCCTCCTTGGCGCGCGCCTGGGCCTTCTCCTGGACAGTCTTCGGGTCGGTGTTGCGAACGGCCTCGATCCGCGCCGGCGCCTCGGCGCGCAGCTGCTCCACCAGGCCGGGCACCTTCTTGGCCTGCTGGAGGGCCAGGTCGGCGGTGCCGGCGGCGAAGTAGAGCGGAGTCGGGTCGCTGAGGGTCTTGCGCAGGTCGTCGGTGATGGCCATGGTGATGGTCCTCCCGGATTCTCTTTCGGCTGAGGGTTTTGTGGTCCGCAGTCAGGTGGCCGGTGCCCTGGTCCGGCTCAACCGGCCGTCTGCTGCGGGTCGGCGTCATTGCCGCCGGTCGTGCGGGTACGGCGTGCGGCGGGCTTGCGCCCACCTGCCGCGCGGGTTTCTCTTACGGCGGTCTCGCCGGCCTGGGCGTCCGTGGCACCGTCGCTCGGGGCATCGGTGCCGACCGTGTCGCCCGTCTCCTCCCCTTCGCCCGCTATGTCGATCCCGAAGCCGTTCTCCTTGCGGAAGGACTCGTAGATCTGGAGCAGCACCTGTTTCTGCCGCTCGTTCAGCGTGGGATCGGCGAGGATGGCCGCGCTGGTCTCCACCTCGTCCCGGTCCCGCTCGGCGTCGAGGATCCCGGCCCGCACGTACAGCGTCTCGGCGGAGATCCGCAGCGCCTTGGCGACCTGCTGCAACACCTCCGCGCTCGGCTTGCGCAGCCCGCGCTCGATCTGGCTCAGATACGGGTTGGACACCCCGGCGGCATCGGCGAGCTGCCTGAGCGACAGCTGCGCGGTGCGCCGCTGTTCGCGCAGGTACTCACCAAGATTGCCGACGTTGAGCGATGCCATGCCTCCACCTTGCCCCACCCCCGCTAACTTTTGCAAGCACCCGCTTGCAAAAGTGTGTCACGCCACTCCGAGGGGCTTGCGAGCCTGAGCACGATAGGTATCGAATTTGCACGACAACTGTCGTCATCCGCGTCCGGCCTCCTGGTGCAGGTGCTCTCGGGACGCCCTCCACGGGTCGCCGGGAAGCGGCGTTGTCGGTGGGCTCTGCCAGGGTGTGCGTCGTGGATGAACTGGTGGAGCGGTCGACGATCAAGATCGTGTGCTGGGGGTGGTGGTCAGCCGCCGGCAGGCCATCAGGGAGGGTTGGCTGCACCGGGTCGCCGTGACGGTGTGTCGTGATGAGCGTGGGCGGATCCTCGTCCACCGGCGGTCGGAGCAGCTGTCGCGCTTCCCCGGGCTCTACGAGGTCGTGGTCGGTGGCGCCGTGGATGTCGGTGAGTCCTATGAACAGGCCGCTGCGCGGGAGCTGGCTGAAGAGCTGGGCATTCGCGTGCTGCCGCGCTTGCTGTTCACGTTCATCAACCGCAGCGGTTTGAGCCCTCACTGGCTCGGCGTGCACGAAGCCGTGGTGCCGGATGCCGTGGTCCCCGATCCCGATGAGGTCGCCTGGCATGGCCGGCTGACGGAGCCGGAGCTGCGGTCGGCCCTGCTGGAGTGGCGCTTCACCCCCGACAGCCACGAAGCCTTCGGCCGGTATCTCGCGTTCCGGACCGCGCAGTCAGCCGGTCCTCCTCCAGGCTCTCGAACCCGTGAAGACGCCCCGTCGCCGGCAGCGACTCCAAACCGGGCCGGTGCCGCTGATCGCGCCGCCAGGTGAACCCCCGCATCGGCTGGCGGTCCGCCACCGGCGCATGCCCCAAATGCCGCACCGGACCCGTCACCTCGTCTCCGGCGTACTTCCACGTCGCCGTCCACCGGTCCGCCCAGCCGTCAGACACATCCACGCCGGCCCGGCCGGCGTCCACCGAGACCAGTATGAGCAGGTCTTCCCGTGTGCACCGGTGGGACCACAACGGCCCGGAACTGTACGACGCGCCCTCGCTGGCGTAAGGGGCGGCGACGCCTTGTAGATCAGTCATGTACCCAGACAAACGGCACCCCCTTCCAGGGAGTCGGTGATCTTCGGAGTTGGCGACAATTAGCTCGCTCCGTCTCAGCTTGCGGGCGGGCGCTTGTGCCCGTGCCCGTTGCAGGGCCCGCCGAAGGGGCGAACAGGGCTGACAGGGCGATACAGGGCGCTCGCCACCTTCCTGGCGCGGAAGCACGACCAACCTCCGCTGCCTCGCCCTGGCTGGAAAGTACGGGGCACACCCACAGCATGGGGAAGCATGAAGCATGCGCCCGGATGACTGGCACCTCACCGAAGACGTCGACGACTTTCTCGCCCGAGCCGGAGACTTCCTGCGCTCTCGGCCCGGCCCGCACGTCATGCAGCTGACGTGGGCCGAGAGAGTGCGAGCCCGTGGGGCGAAGGCGTTCGGCACCGAAGCCCCCGTCTTCGGCCTTCTGGAGCGAGCGGGCGAGGTCCACGCCACCTTCTACCGTCTCCCGCCCCGTGGTTTCGGCCTCTCGCCGCTCACGCCCGAGCAGGCCGACTCCCTCGCCGCCCGC
Organism: Streptomyces sp. MMG1533; assembly: GCF_001279775.1. Taxonomy (GTDB): domain Bacteria; phylum Actinomycetota; class Actinomycetes; order Streptomycetales; family Streptomycetaceae; genus Streptomyces. The sequence goes on from NZ_LGDG01000123.1 coordinate 99,115, forward strand.
CTGGCCGCCCTCGGGCACTCCCTTCCCTCCGTCAGCGCGGACCACAGCACCGCCACCGCTTTCGCCGCGGCCTGGCAGCGGCACACCGGCGCGACGCCGAAGATCCGCGACACGCGGCTGCGTCTGTACCGCCTCGGCACGCTCACCCCACCGGAGCCGATGCCGGCGGGCCGGGGCCGCGTCCTGGGAGAGCAGGACCTTGAGCAAGACATGTTCTGGTGCGGCGAGTTCGCCAAGGCCGTCGGGGAAGACGTCTCCATCGACGCCGACACGTGGGCCGACACCCGCTTCGCCGACAAGCGCTACACACTCTGGGAGACCCCGGACGGCACCCCCGTCTCCATCGCGGGCATGAACCCGTTGATCGGCGGCCAGATCCAGGTGGACATCGTCTACACCCCGGCCGACCTACGCGGTCGCGGCTACGCGGGCGCCGTGACGGCGGAGGTGAGCTTGGCCGCGCTGGCCGCGGGCGCGAGGGATGTCGTGCTGTTCGCGGACCTGTCCAACCCCACCAGCAACGCCCTCTACCAGCGCCTCGGCTATCGCACGCTCACCGACTGGGCCGCGTACGACTTCTCCTAGCCGCCCGGGATTCAGCCCGGCGGCACTCATGGACTTACTCATGGACTCGGCCGCCGCTGGAGCTGACCCGGGTGCGGAGTACTTGCCCTGGCAACGTCGCCGTGAACACGCCGTCTAGGGTGCGGTCATGAGCTCGCACAACTACCTCTCCGAACTGTTCTCGCTGGACGGCCGGGTCGCCGTGGTGACGGGCGGCAGCTCCGGCATCGGCCGGGCCATCGCCGGGGCTCTCGCGCGGGCGGGGGCGAGCGTGGTGATCGTGGCGCGCAAGGAGCAGGAACTGGCCGCCACGGTGGACGAGTTGGCGGCGGACGGCTGCCGGGCGGCCTGGGTGAGCGCCGACCTGAGCACCCGCGACGGGGTGCGCGCGGCGGCTGAGCAGGCGGCCGGGGTGTTCGGCGAGCCGGACGTTCTCGTCAACAGCGCCGGGATCAACGTACGGCCGCCGATGAGCGAACTGGGCGAGGACGTGTGGGACGCCACGATGGCGGTGAACCTGGAGGCGCCCTACCTGTTGGGCCTGCGGTTCGGGCCCGGCATGGCCGAGCGGGGCTTCGGGCGGATCATCCACATCACTTCCCAGCAGGCGCACCGGGCGTTCGTCCAGAGCGGCGCCTACGGGGTCTCCAAGGGGGCGCTGGAGTCGCTGGCCCGCTCTCAGGCGGAGGCATGGTCGCCGCACGGCGTCACCTGCAACACACTGGTGCCCGGCTTCGTCATGACCCCGCTCAACGCGCGGTTGTCGTCCGACCCGGAGAAGGTGGCGGCGCTGGCCGCACGCACGATGGTCGGGCGCAACGGCCTGGCCGACGACTTCGCCGGAGCGGCGGTGTTCCTGGCGAGCCGCGCCTCGGGCTATGTCACCGGGCAGGCGATCTTCGTCGACGGCGGGTTCTCCGTCCACTGAGCCCCACCCCGCGGGAGCACCGAACCACCCCGCTCGCAGCTGACCGGAACACGCGGCCCAGGAAGCCGGAAGCCGCAGGACGCCGGAAGCCGCAGGACGCCGCTGAAGCCGGATGCCGAACGACGGGACGCCTGACTCCCCGAACGGACCGACCGGGATTCAGTACTCGTCGGAGAGCGCACGGGCGACGGCTGCGACATCCTGGTCATCCTGGTATGCGCGCCAGTGGACGACGCAGCCGTCCCGGACCCGCAGGACCAGCACGAACGCGGTGCCCGCTCGCGCCGCGGCCGGTCGTGCTCACCCGGCCCGTCACCTCGTACTCGGCCGTCCGATGGACGGTGACGCTGCGGAAGCCGTCGAACCGGACGGGCAGGGCGCTCCTGCGCACCGCATCGGCCGCGACCGACACCTGAACCACGGGCTGCGGGGCCGCACGTCTCCGGACCTGGCTCGCCGCCCATGCGGGTGTCGCGGGCGCGGCAGCAGCGTCGCCCGGACGCGTCGGCGCACCGCCTGGGGGCCGCTGCTGGGCGTGGTGACCGTGCACTACTACCGGCGCCGCACGCGCGGGTGAGGGGCCGGCCGCCCCGCCCCGGCCCGTCGCCGCAATTGTCAGACCCCTGCTGTTGGATGCCCACGTGACCATTCACGACGTGGCTCGGCGCCTGCCCGACATTCCCGCCCTTCGCGACCACTGCCGGTCGATGGCGATGCTGGAAGCGATACTCAGCCCGGAATGGGGCGACCGGCACCACTCGTTCGACGCGCGCTGGTCCGACGGGGAGGAGATGGCCTCGATGCGGAACGGATCGGGGGACGAGTTCGCCGTCGTCTTCTCGGCCGCCGGGGCGTACGTCCGTGGCTTTGCGCACGAGTCGCCCACGAGTCCCTACACCGACGACGGGCCGTGGCCCGGTGTGGTGGACGAGGTTCCCGAGGTCTTTCGTTCGTACGTCGAGGAGCCCGCGTTCACGGACGAGGACGGGATGCCTGTCGTGACCGCCTGTGCGTGGCGGGAGACGGGGGACGGTACTTGGCGGACAGGGGCGATCGAGTTCCCCGGCGGGGACGGGAGCGGCGGCGATCCGGACGGCTCCGGGTACCTGTTCCGGCTGCTGGTCGACCGGTCGCCGGAGGCGTTCCGGGACTTCGCCGAGGACCAGTACGAAGTCCCGGTGTCCCTCGCGGCCGTACGGCACGTGTTCGCGCTGCGCCCGCTCACCGGCGAGGTGGTGGCGGCTCTCAACCCCGAGACCTCCGTGGACGCCCTGTCGACGGACATCGCCGGGATCGGCTACCCGACGGGCAACGGCGCCCACGGCTGACGCCGGCCTGACCGCCGTACCCACTTATTTGTGGGTACTTGGCAGCGCCCGCCGCACGACCGAGGCTGGTGTCGGCCGTCAAGGGGCCGCCATTTTCTCCAGACGGCGGTGGCCCCAGTCGGAGAGGGGGGCGAGGGCCTCGGAGAGTTCTCGGCCGAAGTCGGTCAGGGAGTACACCGTCTTCAGCGGGAGTACGTCGTGCACCTCCCGGTGCACCAGCCCGTCCGTCTCCATCTCGCGCAGCGCCTGGGTCAGCACCTTCTCGCTGAGCCCGGGCAGCCGGCGGCGCAGCTCGGCCGGGCGGTGCGGGCCGGACTCCAGCACCCACAGCAGTACGGTCTTCCACTTGCCGTCGATCACGGCGATCGCGGCGGTCACTCCACAGACGTTCGGATCCTGAGCACGCTCGCGCGTCATCCGCGCCCCCTTTGTCATCCATTGTCCGCGCCAGTTCGCGGAATCCCCGTTGCCTTCACAGGAGTTGAAGCATGTCCACGCACAGCAGCCAGTCCACCGGCTCCGACCGGTCCACCGGCTCCGACCAGTCTGCCGTCACCGTCCTCGGACTGGGCCCGATGGGCCGGGCCCTCGCCGGTGCCCTCCTCGACGCCGGTCTGCGCACCACCGTATGGAACCGCACGCCCGGCAAGGAACGGGAGTTGCTCGCCGGCGGAGCGACCGGCGCGCCCTCCGCCGCCGAGGCGGTCGCCGCGAGTGCGCTGACCGTCGTCTGCGTGGTGAACTACGACGCGGCCGACGGCATCCTGCGGGACCCCGCCGTCACCGACGCCCTCAAGGGCCGTACGGTCGTGAACCTGACCGCCGACACCCCCGACCGCGCCCGGGACTCGGCGAGTTGGGCGGCGGCCCACGGCGTCCGCTACCTGGACGGCGCGATCATGACGCCGACCACCACCATCGGAACGCCCGACGCGGTGTTCCTGCACAGCGGCCCCGCCGGCCTCTACCAGGAGCACCGCCCCGTACTGGAGGCGCTGGGCGGCACCCACACCCACCTCGGTGAGGAGATCGGCCGGGCCGCCTCCTTCGACATCGCCCTGCTCGACGTCTTCTGGACGGCGATGGCGGGGTACGCGCACGCCCTGGCGATGGCCCGGGCGGAGGGCATCACCGCCCTGGAACTCGCCCCCTTCGCCCAGGGCATCGGCGCGATCCTCCCGCCGCTCTTCGAGGAGTTCGCGCGGGACGTCGACAGCGGCACCTTCTCCGGCGAACTCAACCCGATCACCTCGGCGGTGTCGTCGATGGAGCACATCGTCCGGGCCTCCGAGTCGCACGGCATCGACGCGAGTGTCATGCGCGCGACCGAGGGCCTGGCCCGCCGCGTGGTCGGCCTCGGCCACGGCGGGGACGGGTTCATACGGGTCACCGAGCTGCTGGGCCGTACCGCCGCGAGGTCCTGAAACCCGGTGGCGTCAGCCGTGGGCCGGCAGCTAGCGTGCCCCCATGACTGCCGGGTCGGCCTCGTGCCGTGAGCGAATCGGGTGCCCGGCCTCTGAGTGAGGTCGTGGTGGGCAAGGGGCCCGCCTTCTTCTCTGCGCATTTCCCCAGGAATTCCCCCAGGACGGAAACCAGCGGCAGAGAAGGAAGAGAAGACAATGCCCAACGCGTTCAATCAGCAGGTCATCGACGAGTTCCGCGCCAACAAGGGCCGCATGAGCGGCTACTTCGAAGGCGCCCGGCTGATCCTGCTCACCACCACCGGCGCTCGCACCGGCACCCCGCACACCACCCCCGTCGGCTACCTCCCCGACGGCGGTGAGCGCATCCTCGTCATCGCCTCGGCCGGCGGCGCGCCCACGCATCCGCACTGGTATCGCAACCTCCTCGCGCATCCCCGGGCGACCGTGGAGAGCGGTGCGTTCACGTACGAGGCGCGGGCCGTCGTACTGGAGGCCGAGGAGCGGGAGGAGGCCTTCGCGCGGGCCGTCGAGGCGGACCCGGGCTGGGCGGCGTATCAGGAGAAGACGGAGCGGCTGATCCCGGTGGTCGCCCTGTACGAGATCGCGCAGGGCGGCCCGCCGAACATCAACGCCCGGTCCATGGGCGAGGCGATCAAGGTGGTCCATGACGCCTTTCGGCGCGAACTCGCCCAGATTCGGAAGGAGATGAGCGCGGGCTCCTCGACCCTCGGCGCCCAGCTCCGTGTCAACTGCCTGACCTTCTGCCAGGGCCTGCACAACCACCACACCGGCGAGGACCTCGGCATGTTCCCCGTCCTCGCCGGCCGTCACCCGGAGGCAGCCGACGCACTGGCGCGGCTGCGCGAGGAACACGTGCGGATCGCCGCACTCGCCGAGGACCTGCGCCGGGCCGTGACCGCCGAGGGCACGGCCCGGGACACGGCCCGCGCGGAGGTCGAGCGCCTCACGGCCGAGCTCGAAGCCCATCTGACGTACGAGGAGGAGCAGTTGATCCCGCTCCTCGACGCGTGATGCCGTAGCCGGACAGGCCTAGAACGGCAACGGCCGCCCGTGCAGCACCTCCAGCCGGGACACCGCCCGCGTGAGCACCACGTACAGCCGGTGCAGCCCCCGCTCCTCCGCCTCCGCGATCGCGGCGGGCTCGACGGCGACGACATGGTCGTACTCGAGGCCCTTGACGAGGGTCGCGGGTACGACGCTCACGCGGGCGGCCGGCGTGTCCGCGCCCGCCGCCGGGATCCCGGCGGCTTCGAGCGCCCGCCGCACCCGGTCGACGTCCGCGTCGGCCGCGACGACCCCGACGGACCCTTCGCGCGCCGCCGCATCCCGTACGGCGTCCACGACCGCGCCGAGCAGATCGCCCGCGACCGGCCTGATCCTCAACTCCCCGTCCCCGCGCAGCGACCGGCCTGCGGGACGTCCACGTCCAGCCGCGTCAGCAGCCGGTTGGCGAGCGCCACGACGGCCTTCGGCACACGGAAGCCGGTCGTCAGCGGTACGACGACCGCGTCCGGTTTCCCCAGGTGGCGCAGGGTCGTGTCCCAGGACCGGGCCGCCCAGGGCGTGGTCCCCTGGGCCAGATCACCGAGGACCGTCAGCGAGCCGAAGGCGGCCCGGCGGGCGATCGCCCGGCACTCCATCGGGGAGAGGTCCTGCGCCTCGTCGAGAACGAGATGGCCGTACCCCTCGGGATGCTCGACGAGCCCGGCGACCTCGTCGAGGAGGACGAGGTCGGCAGCCGACCAGCGCGCCGACTTCCACGACCGCGGCGGCCTCGCCCACAGCAGGGCCTTCTGCTCGTCGGCGTCCAGCAGCCCGTCGGCCGCCGCCTCCAACACCGCCCGGTCGGTGAGGAGTTCGGCCACGACCTCCTCCGGCCGGACCCGCGGCCACACGGCATCGACGTACCCCCCGACCGCCCGCGACCGCGAGATCCGCTGCACCCAGGCGGCGCTCCGCGGCCCCGCCCGCCGCTCGGCCCGCAGCTGCACACACCGCACGACCCGACTGCGCACCCGCTCCCGCCCGACACCGTACGGCGGCTCCTCCGCCCGTACGCCGTCCACGATCCGCACGAGTTCGTCGGCGGCCACCCGCCACTGGTACGAGCCGTCGGGCACCGCGAGAGACCCCGTCCCCTCCGCCGACACCCGCGCGTACAGCGCCCGCCGCAGCACCTCCGCCATCCGGACGTCGTGCTTGACGACGGCCGTCCGCTGCTCGTCGGCACCGTCGGCCGGATGCCGGGCGATCTCCTCCAGGAGCGTCGACTGCCGTACGCCCGTCTCGCCCAGGGCCGGCAGGACCGCCGCGATGTACGACAGGAAGGTCCGGTTGGGTCCGAGGATCAGCAGTCCGCCGCGCCGGATGCGCTGCGGGTGGGTGTAGAGCAGGTAGGCCGCCCGGTGCAGGCCGACCGCGGTCTTGCCGGTGCCCGGTGCGCCCTGCACGCACACCGACACGGACAGGTCCCCTCGTACGAGATCGTCCTGCTCGGGCTGGATGGTCGCGGCGATGTCCCGCATGGGACCGACCCGGGGACGCTCGACCTCGCGGGCGACGATGACACTCTCGCGGCTCTCGCCCCGGCCCAGGTGCTCGTCCTCCAGCCCCGTGAGGTCGGCGGAGTCGCCGCGGCTGCCGGGCGCCCAGCCGAAGCGGCGGCGGACGGCGACGCCCTGCGGGTCGCGGGCGCTGGCCTGGTAGAAGGCACGGGAGACGGGGGCCCGCCAGTCCACGACGAGGGGCGGGGCGGCCGGGTGCTCGCTGACCCGCAGCCGCCCGAGGTGGTACCCCTGCCCGGCATGCTCACCACCGGCGAAGTCCAACCGCCCGAAGAACAACGGCCCTTCGGGCAGTTCACGCATCTCCTTGGCCCGGCTGCGCAGCCGGTACCCGAGCACCTCGGCGTCGGCACCGGAGGCGGAGACGTCCTCGCCGGTGACGACGTGTTCCCCGGCCCCGTCGATCATGGCGGCGAGGGCGGCGCGGCACAGGTCGTGATGGGCGCGTTCGTGGCGGAGGGCGTCCTGGAGGGAAGGGTCGGGTGACGTCATTCCAGCGAGCGCACCGGAATAACGCAACCGAGTTACATTTCTTACCCTGACTCACTTGCCCCGGGCTCGGCAATCCCGCCGGCCCCGGCTCGCTCACGCCAGGTTCGGCAACCCGGCCTCCAGCACCCCGAACGCCCGCTCCGCCGCGGCCACCGCATCCCCCCGTACGTCCGCCACCTGCTCCCCCTCCGCGATCCGCCGCCAGTTCTCCAGCGCCAGGATCCGCTGTACGGCCACGATCTGCCCGGCGGCCAGCCGCGCCTCCAGCCCACCGCCGAGCGCCTCGGCCAGCGCGGCCTCCGACCGCTCCAGGTACGCGTACGTACGGGCGACCAGCGCGGGGGTCCCGTACAGCAACTCGTGAAAGGCGAGCACGGCGGGATGGTCATTGAGCCCGGTGACGGGATCACACCGCTCCAGCCCGTCGAGGAAGTGCCGCCGCAGCGAGGCGAGGGGCGGGACGCCCCGGTCCCGGGCCACCACCCGCGCGGCCTCCCCCTCGTGATCGGCGAACCGGTACAGGACGAGGTCCTCCTTCGCCGGGAAGTACCGGAACAGCGTCGGCTTCGAGATCTCCGCCGCGGCCGCCACCTCGGCGACGGACACCGCGTCGAACCCCTTCTCCAGGAACAGCCGGATCGCGATCTCCGACACGGTCCGGTACATCCGCTGCTTCTTGCGCTCGCGCAGGCCGATCTCACCCATGCGGTGAGGGTACGCACCATCCTGCGCTCGGCCGGGCCATGGCCTTCCTACGCCAGGGCCCGGGCAAGATAGGGATTCGCCGTCGGGCGGACCGGCAGGCCGAGGGAACCGGTGGCAACCGCCAGTGTCACGGCGTAGGAGTCGACCGCCCGCTTGACGTTGGGGGCGTCCAGGCTCGCGCCCGTCACGATGCGGTCGAGGTCGATGTACGCGGACCGGACGATCTCGATCCAGCGGTACACACGCCAGTCCTTGCGCCAGTTGCGGGTGTACTCGGGCGGCAGCTTCTTCTCCCAGCGGGAGAACATCCGGTCCCGGATCTCCGGCCGCGTGGGGGTGAGGTGCATGTGCCGGACCAGGTCGTACAGCGGATCGCCGACCAGTGCCATCTCCCAGTCGATGATGGTCAGCGCCAGGCGGTCGTCGCGGCGTACGAGGTTCCACGGGTTCAGGTCACCGTGCAGCAGGGCCGGCTCCCGCTCGCTCACCTCGTGCCGGGACAGGATCTCCTGCAGACGGTCCGCTTCGGGCAGCCCGAGCAGCCGGGCGAGCTGCTGCGACTCCTTCGGCAACTCACGCACGAGGGCGACGAGTTGACCCCTCAGCCAGCGGTGGAAGCTGCCTTCCCCGGATGTCGGGTCGACCTGCTTGTACTTCACGTGCGTCAGCGCGCAGAGCTGATCGACGAGCGCGTCCGCCTCGTGCGGCAGCAGCCCCTGCTCCGGATGGCGGAGGGGCTTGTCGATGTCCCGCGGTCCGACGTACGTGTGGATGGCGAAGCGGTCGTTCGGATAGCTTTCGCCCAGCGCCAGGGCCCTCGGCGCCGCCACGGCGATGTCGGCCTGCTCGATGGCCCTCAGTACGGCGTGTTCGCTGAGAAAGCTGCGCTCACGGCGGCAGACGTCGGGCAGCTTGCGCCGCACGACCACGGGAAAGTCGATGCTCGGCACCCGGACCACGGTGTTGAGGTGCGCGGTCCCCTTGAACACCCGGCCCGCCGAGGCGGCTCCCTCCGCAACCAGGGCCTCCCGTACGGCGGAGGCGGGAAAGTCCGGATGCTCGGGAAGACGCCGGTCCGGCTCCCAGCGGAAGGTCTGAACGAGCCGCCCCTGGCCGTCGTAGGAACCGCCGCTGCGGGACGTCAGCCACCGGAACAGAGCCCGCTCGATCTCCAGCTCGCCCGGCAGATTGGTGAGCCGCAACGGTTCCGCAGCCGCCGTGAGGGCGCGGTGCACCTCCGCCGTCGCCTCGTTCAGGCTCTTCTGGGTGCGGGTCTCCTCCAGGAACCTCGCGGCCCGCATCACGTCCGGATAGACGGACTGCGCCCGTTCGAAGGCGACGTAGTGGCGCAGGTCCCTGGTCAGGCCGTTCACTGCAGCGGGACGAGTGCTCTGCATCGCCTCCGCCCACGCCTCGACCACCTCGTCCCACTGGTGCGGCGGGTACTGCATGCGCACGAGGTGGGTCGCGAGGTCGTGCAGGGGATCGCCGTAGGTCGCAAGCTCCCAGTCGACGCAGATGAGCGGCGGAGCACCGCCGTACGACACGATCAGATTGTCGCGGTGCAGGTCGGCGTGGAGCAGGCTGTACGGCCGCCGGGCCATGGCGGGGACCCGCTCGGCCAGCCGGAGCAGAGCGTCCTCGGGGATGCCGAGCGACGCGAACAGCCCGCCGAAGACCGCCCGGTTGGGCCGCCTGATCTGCCGGTCCGCGAGGTGCGCCAGGGTCCGCAGGAACCCCTGACTGTCCGTGTCGTTGCGCGGCCAGACGGACGGCAGCGTCGGCAGCGCCCCGCGCCGCACCTGGGTCATCTGGGCGAGCAGGCCGGCCAGCGCCCTGATGAGCAGGGTGTCGACCGGTTTGCCGTTCGCACAGACGGCGGAGAGCGGTACGCCTTCCACATGGCTGTGGATCGCGAAGTGTTCCCGCTGGACGAGGCACTCCGGCACGTGCGGCAGGACCCCTTTGATGGCGGCGAGGATCTCCGCCTCGTCCTGCCAGGTCCTGATCACCACGGGCAGCACGTCGCTGCGCCGGATCCGGACGGTGACGGACGTGCCGACCGGACGGTGGAGCGCGCGCGCCATGGGTTCCGTCAGAGGCAGCACGTAGTTCTGGTTGTGGTACCCGCTGGCCGACTGGCCCTCCGCGGCGGCGTATCCCACGAAGGCCTGGTAGGTGTCGTCGAGCGTGGCGCGCTCCCCGACGGGACGGGGATCGGGAAGTGCGCCCACTGGCTGCTCCGGGTACGAGAAGGGGGAAGCTATGGCAAACCGTAAGCACGCGTCGAGAATCACGCATGACGGAACGACGCCAGTGGGTGGTTTGCCACTCTTCTGCGCGAGCTCCGTGCGAAGCCGTCCGACGTCGTCCTCGGTCGGCCTGTTGGCCATTTCATACGGACGATGGCGAGCGTTTGCTCAGTGTGTGCGGGCATGCTAGCAAGGCGCAGGACCCACCCTCGACCCGCCTCGGCTATTCGGAGAGCAGGTTCCAGACCGAGTCGAACCATTTCTGCATGCTCTCCACGAAGACGGTGCCCGGCGAGTTCGCGTGCCCGTCCTTCACATGGTGGGTGAGGGTGGCACCGAAGCCCAGGACGTCGAGCGCGGTGACCTCCTCGCCGGAGTCCAGCACGATTTGACGCTCGATCACTTCGTACAGCCCGTGCAGTGCCTCGACGCCGTTGAACAGGTAGAGCTTGAAGGCCGGGGACAACGGCGCGTGGCGGATCTGTACGTCGACGAAGGGCACCAGCCCTTCGGTCTGCAGATCTCTCAGCAACCCCTCGAGCGACTCCGTGTGCAGCTTGGTGATGTTGCGCAGGCGTTCCCGCAGGCGCGGGTCGTCCTTGTCGTCCTTTACGCGTGGATAGGGCAGGGGCAGCGTCACGTCCGGCAGGAGCATGCGCAGGGCGATGTGCTGGGGCGTGATGGCGCCGCCGCGGATGCGCTCCACCTGGAGCCGGATGTGGGCGTCGAGGGATTCGGACGTCAGCGTATAGACGTCCAAGGTGACTTCGGGCTGCTCGAAGGCCTCGCTGATGAGCGGTCCCAGCGTCATGCCGTGTCGCGACCTGGTGGCCTTGGGCGCCGAGGACTGTATGCGCTGGGTCTTGACCACCCGTGACCCGCTGCCCTGCCGTGACTCGACCCAGCCCTCGTCGGCCAGCTCCCGCAGCGCCCGCTGCACGGTGTCCCGGGAGACTCCCAGCTCCTCCGCAAGGTCGCGTTGTGACGGCAGGAAGGAACGCAGCGGATACGTCCCGTCCGTCATCCGCCCGCGCAACTCGTCGGCGACCCGCTGGAACTCCCTGCCGCCGCCGCTCTCACCGGTCTGCTGTGCATCCACGAGTGGACCGTACCGCTTTCAGTCCACTACCAAACCAATCCCTGGCCAATACGACCGGTCACATTGGCCTGTTGGTTAAGGGATCAATTGGACTGGGCAGACCAGTTTCAAGCAAGTCAGTCAATCGGACGGCTAGTTGGGGCACTTCACCGGAAGCGGAAGGGAGGTGGATGGACATGCTCCTGTTCCACGTACTCACGGGACTCTGCGAGTTCTCCCTGGGCCTGCTGGCGCAATCGAAACTCGGTGCGCTCGGTGCGGTGCTCCTGTTCCTGATCGGCGTCGGCATAAGGGCGCGCCGTGGCGGTCTCGCCGTCGGGGCCGCCGTGGTGTTCGCGCTGCTGATGACTCAGGCCTGAGTGCGGATCAGGTTGAGCACGGGCTCCAGCGAGGCGACGACCGTCGTCGCGCCCGCGTCCCTCAGAAGCTTTTCCTTGCGCTCATTACGCGCGTAGCCCAGAAACGGAACGCCGGCCTCATTGGCGGCGAGCAGGTCGGAGGGGGTATCGCCGATCATCAGGGCGGCCGAGGGTGCCGAACCCATCGCGTTGAGGGCCCGGTTGAGGCAGTGCGGGTCGGGCTTGAGGCGGTTGAGTTCCTGGGTGCGGCCGTAGATGTGCGGGGCGAAACAGGAGGTGAGACCGCGGCCGGCCAGGTAGGTGCGGACCACCTGGGGGGAGTTGTTGGTGGCGATCGCCAGCCTGGAACCCACCGCCTTCCAGGTGCGTATCAGCGGATCCGCGTACGGCGTGGGCATCGCCGACGGGGTGGCCCGCAGTTCTTCCTGGGTGAGACGTTCCTCCAACTCGTCCACCAGGTCACTGCCGGGGTGTCTGCGGTCGACGGCCCGCAGGACGATGTGCGGATCCAGGGACTTGCGTTCGGCTTCGCTCAACAGGCCGTGCAGGCCCCGCCCTTCGAGCCACTCCACCAGGTCCACCGCCACCCGCTCCGCCGAATGCCCCGCGAACAGGCGGCAGATCGGGCCGTCGAAGTCCCACAGCACGACCCGTACACCCGTGATCAGTTCACGCAGGTTTTCGATCTCGTCGTCCGAGTCCGCTGTCACCTGATCAGTCTGCCTCGTATCAGAAGTCACTAGGAGAGTGTCAGGTCCGTCGTGATGGTTTCCCAGAGGGCGTCGAACCACTTCTGGGATTCCTCCACAAATGCGGCGTCGCGCTGGCCGGCCGCGCTGTCGAAGGAGAAGAGGAGGGACTCGGTGCCGAGGACGTCGTACATGTCGAGGGTGCCGCTGTCCGAGAGCTCCTCGCGGCGCGTGACCATGTAGTACGCCATGAGAGCCTCCGCGCCGTTGAGGAGGTACAGCTTCACCGGCGGGGTGAAGGGGAGGGCGCGGAACGTGACCGAGACGTTGATGCCGTGCGAGGAGCGCAGGGAGCGGAGGTTGTGGCGCAGGACGTGGACCTGGGCGTTGCGCTGGGCCAGCCAGCGGTCGTGGACCGTGTCGTCGTCGCCGTCGACCTGGACCGGGAAGGCGAGGTTGATGTCCCGGGAGGGCAGCAGGATGCGGACCTGGATCGAATCGGGGCCCACCCGGCCCTCGTGCACCAGCCGGAGAGGTTCGCTCAGTCCCATCATCAACGTCTCGGCGGTGAGGCAGACCGCGTCGATGCGTACCTGCGGTACGGCGAACGCCGCCGACAGGCGCGGCGCCAGTGCGACCATCGTCGGCTGGGGCTCCCCCACGGCACGGACCGGTTCGGCGATCCGCGGCGGGCTCCCCTTGCTGACGTTGCTGAGCAGCCCGTCCTCCTGGAGCACTCGCAGCGCCTGGCGCACAGTGCCCCGCTCCACGTTGAACTCCTCGGCGAGTTCCGCCTGGGTGGGGAGGCGCTGGCCCGCCTTGAGGTCACCCACGCGGATGCGTTCGCGCAGGATGTCGGCGATTTCCTGAGGGGAGAGCCTTCTGCTGCCGTTCACTGCCACGTTCTCCTGGGTCACGACCAAACGCTACAACTGCGATCCATCTATGGGGAGTTGTTTGGAAGTTGTTTATGGATAGCTGCCAAGTGGGGACAACATAATCAGAGTTGGTTGCCAACTTGGTTGAGTTGGCGGAAGTTTTGCCTCCTGTTCCGTCCCGCCCCGGAAGTCTGAAGGGGGAACCACCATGCCTGTCCTCGCCCTCATCGCCGCAGTGTTCGTGGTCGGCATCGAGCAGACCGTCCAGTGGAAGTACGGCTTCGCCGGCATCGCCGGCCTGCTCCTGCTCACGATAGGCATCAAGGCCAAGAGTCCGGCCGTCAGCTCCGTCGGGGCGGTCATGCTCGCGTTGCTGGTCACGAGGCCGACCCTATGACCGACCGGTGCCTCGATCAGCCCCTGTGGGAGACGTCAGCTCGTGAGCAGCAGCTCCGAACTGATCGTCTCCCACAGTGCGTTGAACCACAGGTGGGACTGCTCCACGAAGGTCGTGTCGCGCAGGTCCGGGCCCTGCCCGAAGGCGAACAGCATCGACTGGGTGCCCTCGGCGTCGTACATCTCCAGGCGCTCGTGGTCGACCTCCTCCGCGCGCCGCGTCAGCGTGTAGTACGCGAACAGGGCCTCCGTGCCGTTGAGCAGGTACAGCTTCACCGGCGGGGTGAAGGGCAGGGCGCGGAAGGTGACGTGCACGTCGATGCCGTGGGTGGCGCGCAGGGCCAGCAGGTTGTGCTTCAGCACCTGGCCCTGCGCGTTGCGATGGGCCAGCCACTGCCGGTGGACCGGGGCGCCGTGGCCGTGGCCCTCGACCGGGACCGGGAAGGCGAGGTCGATGTCCCGGCTCGGCAGCAGGACACGCACGTCGATCTTGGCCGGTTTCAGCTGTCCGGCGTGGATCTGACGCAGCGGTTCGCCGATCGCGAGTGTGAGGGAGACCGAGGTCAGGCACAGGGCGTCGATCTCGACGTGCGGGGCGGCGAAGGCGGCCGCGATGCGGGGAGCGAGGGCCACCGTGGTGGGTAGCGGCGGGGCCCCGGGACCGGCCGGAGTCCCGCCCAGCCCCAGGTCGGGGGCCACGGTGGCCGGGCTTCCCTTGGAAACGTTGGTCAGCAGGTGCTCCGACTGCAGGATGTACAGCGCCTGCCGTACGACCCCCCGCTCGACCCCGAACTCGTCGGCCAGCCTGGCCTGTGTGGGCATGCGCTGGCCCGGTCGCAGTGTCCCTGACCGGATCCGGGCACGCAGCTCGTCGGCCACCTCGCGATGTGTCCTGTGTGGCCGTTGTGACCTCTTCCGCCCATTGACGGCGACGTGTTTCGGGTCCACGACCAAACACTACAACTTCCCGCCATCTTTGGGCAGTTCAAGTGAAGGTGGTTATGAGTCGCTTCCAAGTGGAGAGAACTACAGTGAAGTTGGTGGCCAACTTGCGCAACATGGTCAAACTTCAGCAAGGTTGGCCACCGTCCCAAGACAAGGGGGGACCGCCATGCCGCTCATCGCCCTCGCCATCGCCGCCCTCGCCGTCGGCTTCGAAGCGTTCGTCCAGTGGAAGCTGGGCGCGATGGGCATCGTCGCCTTCGTCGCGCTGACCGTCGGTGTCAAGACCAAGAGCGCCGCGATCGGCGGCATCGGAGCGGTCATCCTCGTGATGCTGCTCGCCCAGTCCGGCTGACCGGGCTCTCTTCCGGAGGGGAGCCGGGAGCCCGGTCGGTCTGCACAGCCACAACTGAACACCGTCAGCAACGAGCACAGCCACAACTCAACATCGTCGGCATCCAGCACAGCCACAACCGAACAGCTCGCTACGGATACCGCACAGCCACAACTGAACAGCTCGCTACGGATGCGAAGCAAACAGGCAAGCAGCACTGTCGTCGGCCGAAGGGAGGTCTCAGAACATGTCCGGGCACCAAGGCCGCCTGGACGTACGCAGCAGGGCGTCGGCCAACCGGGCGGCGCCCGCTCGTTCTTCCCGGACCCGGCCCAGCGCCGCAAGCCGCACCGTGGACTCGTCACCCAGCCACAGGGCAGCCAAGTCCCCGATGTCCAGAGTGAGTTCGGCGTTCCGCGTCGTCGGCGTACAGGATCCGCCCGCCGCCGACGCCTCCAGCCGGTAGCGCCCGCCGGTCAGGCCGTCCCGGTCGGCCACCTCAAGGACCAGTGAGCCCTCACCGACGTAGGTCCGCGCCTCGAGCGCCCGCACGACGTCCAGGATCCGCACCCACAGCCAGTCGCCCTGTGTGGTGGCCGTGGCCGCCCTCGGGTTCGGCAGGACGAACGGCAGCAGGTCGTCGGGGGCCCGCCAGCCGCTCTTCACCTTCGTGACCCAGTCGATCGAGCAGAGGTAGCGCCACAGGGCGCGCTCGGCGGCCGGGGTCGACGCGAGCAGCCACCTCACGGACAGCGTGTCGTGCGGCTGCTTGCCGTGCCAGTTGTCGTCGATCGCGTACGAGACCAGGCCGTCGACCTCGCCGTCCGCCGAGCGGTACACCGCGTAGTGCGGCTCGGTCCACGACGGGTCGAACCGTACGACACCGGTGTTGACCTTCCACCACGTCTCGTCGCGGCTGACCGCACCGGGCTGGGCGCGGCGCACCCGCTCGTGGAGTTCGGGGCCGAGCTTGCGGACGTCCTCGCCGTCCACGAGGTCGATACGGCCGCCGTCCTCGGGGATGCCGGAGCGGCGGGGGTCGAGGCCGGTGCGCGGGACGTCGACCGTCCACTCGGTCATCCAGGTGGCGGGGCCGAAGCCGTAGCGGCCGTAGATCTGGTACTCGGCGGCGATCAGGGTGGCGACGACGTCGCCGCGCTCCTTCGCGGCCGCCAGGTCGTGGGCCATCATGCGGGTGAGCAGGCCGCGGCGGCGGTGGGTGGCGGTGACGGTGACGCCGGTGACCGCGTCGGCGGGGACGGTCGTGCCGCCGACGGCCGTGAGTTCCTGGGTGAAGGACTTGAAGGTGGCGACGCAGCGGCCCTTGTCGAAGGCGCCGAGGTAGCGGTCGGTCTCGCCCGCTTCGAACTGGGCTCGGCGGGCTTCGAGTTCGGTGTCGGTGGGGATGGGTTCGCGCAGGAAGCCGGTGTTCACCGCGCGGAGCCAGTCGGGGAACTCGGACTCGGTGATGGGCCGGACGTCGATGGTGGGGTGCGGGCGGGTCATGGGGTCACGGTAGGCGTACGTCTGTGGGGTGTCGCGGGATTTCCTCGCCCCCGCCGCCCCTGCCCGACCCGACCCCAGGGGGCGCGGCCCCTTCGACCCCCGCCAGGGGGCTCCGCCCCCTGGACCCCCGACCTTCGCCCACCCGCCACCCGACTCGGTCGGTCAAGAAGTAGCACCC
>NZ_LGDG01000124.1 GCF_001279775.1 Streptomyces sp. MMG1533
CCCTGGCCCGTCCGCCGCCTCGACATCGAGACGATGAAGAAGACCGCGGACGAGGAACTGCGCAACATGGGCATCATCCTCGACGACCTCGAACAGCCCATCGGGACGCTGTCGGGCGGCCAGCGCCAGTGCGTCGCCATCGCCCGCGCCGTCTACTTCGGCGCCCGCGTGCTGATCCTGGACGAGCCCACCGCCGCCCTCGGCGTCAAACAGTCCGGCGTGGTCCTCAAATACATCGCCGCCGCCCGCGACCGCGGCCTCGGCGTCATCTTCATCACCCACAACCCCCACCACGCCTACATGGTCGGCGACCACTTCAGCGTCCTGCGCCTGGGCACCATGGAACTCTCCGCCTCCCGCGACCAGGTCAGCCTCGAAGAACTCACCAACCACATGGCGGGCGGCACGGAACTCGCCGCACTCAAACACGAGTTGGCCCAGGTCCGCGGCGTCGACGTCGAGAAGCTCCCGGAAGAGGGGGACCTCACCGCACCCGTGGCGGCCACCGG
>NZ_LGDG01000125.1 GCF_001279775.1 Streptomyces sp. MMG1533
GACGGGTGCGCCGTTGCTGGTGGAGGACTGGGCGACGCCGGCGTTGAGGCCGCTGCCCACGTTCTTGAGTTCGTAGTAGCCGTTGCCGGCGTCGGTGAGGGTCCACTTCTGTGAGTTGGCGGTGGAGGGGGTGTTCTGGACGACGGCGGCTCCGGCGGTGGTGGAGGCGCTGCGGATGTCGAGGTTGAGGTTGCTGTTGGCGTTCTTGATGGTCCAGGCTCCGCCGCCGGCGGACTGGAAGGTGTACAGCTGGCAGAAGCAGGCGGAGTTCTGCCACTGCTGGGCGGCGGTGTTGGTGGCCGTGGAGCCTTGGGGGATGTCGAGGTACTTGCCGCTGTTCTTGTTGACGAGGACGTATTGTCCGGTGCCCAGCGGTGGCAGGGCGGTCTGGGTGAGGTTCCAGCGCTGGCAGGCGCAGCCGGTGTCACTCCACTGGCCCGCGGTGGTTCCGGTGGTGGTGGAGGCGTTCGGGATCTCGAGGTTCTTG
>NZ_LGDG01000126.1 GCF_001279775.1 Streptomyces sp. MMG1533
CGGGTGTCCGAGGGCGCGTCGCCCGACCGCGATGCTCGCCGCATCGTGCCGGGACATCCTGCGTCGTGGGGTGGTCAGGGGCTTCTGCCAGTGCTGGGCGCCCCAGCGGGAGGTGTAGGCGGGGTCGACCGCGACCACGGCGATGTCCTGTTCGGCGGCCATCGACACCAGCCGGGCTTTGAGCTTCGCGGTGGGGAAGCGGGAGAGCAGGCGCCGGAAGCGTTTGTTGCGGCCGTGCTTCTCGCGGCTGGTGCCGCCGGTGAAGTCGAGGTCCTCGATGGCGATCGCGGCGGCCCCGCAGCGGCGGGTGTGGTGCAGCAGCCGGGTCAGGGCGTGCCGGATCTGTGCATCGCGGTGCGCGGTGGTGCCGGTGAGGTCGTAGAAGTAGCGCTGCGGCTCGCCGACCGGGTTGCCG
>NZ_LGDG01000127.1 GCF_001279775.1 Streptomyces sp. MMG1533
GGAGGGAGCTGTCGAAGGTGGGACTGGCGATTGGGACGAAGTCGTAACAAGGTAGCCGTACCGGAAGGTGCGGCTGGATCACCTCCTTTCTAAGGAGCACTTCTAGGCAGCCGCAAGGTTGTCCAGAGGCCAGTACATCGGCGAATGTCTGATGCTGGTTGCTCATGGGTGGAACGTTGACTACTCGGCACACTTGATCGTCTTTCTTCTTCCAGTACTGCTCTTCGGAGTGTGGAACGTGGAGGGAAGCGGCGAGGGTGTCGGGCACGCTGTTGGGTGTCTGAGGGTGCGAGCGTTTGCTCGTCCTTCGATGCCGGCCCCGGTGCAGCATCACGGAAGTGGTGTGTGACGGGTGGCTGGTCGTTGTTTGAGAACTGCACAGTGGACGCGAGCATCTGTGGCCAAGTTTT
>NZ_LGDG01000128.1 GCF_001279775.1 Streptomyces sp. MMG1533
GAAGATCACCGCCGTCAAGATGCTCCAGCAGCCGAACCACCCGCAGACGACGGCCGCGGTGCCGAAGCTGATCGCGGCGACGCTTCAGGCGCAGAGCGCCGACATCGACACGGTGTCCGGTGCGACGATCACGACCGAGGGCTACAAGGAGTCCCTCCAGGCCGCGATCGACGAGAACGCCTCGGCGGCCTCCGCCTCGCCCTCAGCCTCCGCCTCCGCCTCGTCGGCCGCCGCTTCCGAGGTCGTCGCGGGCTCGACGGTGACCACGGAGAAGGGCCCCGTCCAGGTCGAGGTGACCTTCGAGGGCGACGAGATCACCGCCGTCAAGATGCTCCAGCAGCCGAACCACCCGCAGACGACGGCCGCGGTGCCGAAGCTGATCGCGGCGACGCTTCAGGCGCAGAGCGCGG
>NZ_LGDG01000129.1 GCF_001279775.1 Streptomyces sp. MMG1533
ACGGCCAGCACCCGGCGGTGTCCGCTGTCGCTCGGCGGCAGTCCCAGCTTCAGGAACACGTTGCCGATGTGCTTGTGGACCGCCCGTTCGGTGACCACGAGGGTCTTGGCGATGGTGGCGTTGTCGTGCCCCTCGGCCATCAGCTTCAGCACTTCACGCTCGCGCGGGGTGAGCGAGTCGAGCGGGGTGTCCCGGCGCCGGGTCAGCAGTTCGGTCACGACCTCGGGGTCCAGAGCGGTACCGCCGGCCGCGACCCGCTCCAGCGCGTCGAGGAACTCGTCCACCCGCCCGATCCGGTCCTTCAGCAGATAACCGACCCCGCTGCTCCCACCACCCAGCAGCTCGGCGGCGTACGACTCCTCGACGTACTGCGAGAGCACCAGCACCGGCAACCCGGGAATCT
>NZ_LGDG01000130.1 GCF_001279775.1 Streptomyces sp. MMG1533
GGAGGGAGCTGTCGAAGGTGGGACTGGCGATTGGGACGAAGTCGTAACAAGGTAGCCGTACCGGAAGGTGCGGCTGGATCACCTCCTTTCTAAGGAGCATCTAGGCCGCCAGGCTTGCTTGGTGGTCCAGAGCCACTACGTCGGCGAATGATCGACGGTGGTTAGCTCATGGGTGGAACGTTGACTACTCGGCACACTTGACCAGCTTGTCTTCCTAGTACTGCTTCGGCGTGGAATGGAAGGGGAGTGGCGAGGGTGTCGGGCACGCTGTTGGGTATCTGAGGGAATGAACCCCTCAGTTGCCGGCCCCGGTGCAGCATCACGGAAGTGGTGTGTGACGGGTGGCTGGTCGTTGTTTGAGAACTGCACAGTGGACGCGAGCATCTGTGGCCAAGTTTT
>NZ_LGDG01000131.1 GCF_001279775.1 Streptomyces sp. MMG1533
GACGCCGGGATGCTCGACAACGTGTGGACCCTGGTCATCCTCTACACCGCCATGAACCTGCCGATCGCGGTATGGATGATGCGCTCCTTCCTCGCCGAAGTCCCCAAGGAAATCCTCGAAGCCGCCGAGGTCGACGGCGCGGGCCTGCTCACCGTGCTGTGGCGCGTCGTCGCACCCGTCGCCATGCCCGGACTCGCCGCCACCTCGCTGATCTGCTTCATCTTCAGCTGGAACGAGTTCATGTTCGCCGTCAACCTCACCGCCACCCAGGCCTCCACCGCCCCGGTCTTCCTCGTCGGCTTCATCACCAACGAAGGCCTCTTCCTCGCCCGGCTCTGCGCCGCCGCCACCCTGGTCTCCCTGCCCGTCCTCATCGCCGGTTTCGCCGCCCAGGACAA
>NZ_LGDG01000132.1 GCF_001279775.1 Streptomyces sp. MMG1533
GGAGTCCGAGGCGGTGCACATCTTCCGTGAGGTGGCGGGCGAGTTCGAGCGGCCGGTGATTCTCTTCTCCGGCGGCAAGGACTCCATCGTCATGCTGCATCTCGCGCTGAAGGCGTTCGCCCCCGCGGCGGTTCCCTTCTCGCTGCTGCACGTGGACACCGGGCACAACTTCCCCGAGGTCCTCGACTACCGCGACCGCACGGCCGAGCAGCATGGGCTGCGGCTCCATGTGGCCTCCGTACAGGACTACATCGACCGGGGTGTGCTGCGCGAACGTCCCGACGGGACCCGTAATCCCCTGCAGACGCTGCCGCTCACGGAGAAGATCCAGAGCGAGCGGTTCGACGCGGTGTTCGGCGGCGGCCGTCGCGACGAGGAGAAGGCCCGCGCCAAGGAG
>NZ_LGDG01000133.1 GCF_001279775.1 Streptomyces sp. MMG1533
CATGTCCTGGGGGCATGCGGTGAGCAAGGACCTCGTGCACTGGGAGGAGTTGCCGCTCGCCCTGTCGCACGACGACGAGGAGATGGTGTTCTCCGGCAGTGCGGTCGTCGACTGGGACAACTCCACCGGGTTCGGTACCAAGGAGAACCCGCCCATGGTGGCGATCTACACCAGCGCCTACAAGGACGGCGGCAAGCAGTCCCAGTCGCTCGCCTACAGCACCGACCGCGGCCGCACCTGGACCAAGTACCAGGGCAATCCCGTCATCGACATCGGCTCCAACAACTTCCGCGACCCCAAGGTCCAGTGGTACGCGCCGACGAAGAGCTGGCTGATGACGGTGTCGCTGTCCGCCGAGCACAAGGTGCGGTTCTACTCGTCCAAGAACCTCAAGGAC
>NZ_LGDG01000134.1 GCF_001279775.1 Streptomyces sp. MMG1533
AGACGCCGACCTCGGCCAGTACGGACGCGTCCGCCTGCGACACCCGCAGCCGGTCCCGCACAGCCACCCCGCCCGGGCCGGGCACCACGAACGACGCCGTCAACTCCCGCAACCCGCCCACCCGTTCACCCCCATCGGCCGAAGTTTCCCGTCACGGCAGTCAACGAGCAGCCTCCGCAAAGGTCACCCATTCGACCCAGGAACTCCCGTTCCCCCGAAGAACGAAGGGCCACAAACACACCCCAGGCCGGAGCAGACCCTCCTGAAGCGCAGCGGAACAACCACATCCAGCCCCGGGCACTCACTCACGCTCACCAAAAGTCACTCATGCGCAGTCAACCGGCAGAAGTTCCCAACCCCCCGAACCGCCGCACCGCCAACGGAAAGAACACCCCCACCAGCACCAACGGCCACAGCACCGCCGCCCACACATGCCCCGGCTCCCCGCCCGGGCCGCCGAACAGATCCCGTACCGCCGTCGCCGTCTGGGACATCGGGTTCCACTCGACCACCGTGCCCAGCCACTCCGGCATGGACTCGGGGGTCGCGATGGCGTTGGAGAGGAAGCCGACCGGCCAGACCAGGATCTGCACGGCCTGCACCAGTTCCGGCTTCCCGGCCACCATCGCCAGATGGATGCCGATCCACAGCATGGCGAAACGGAACAGCAGGAGCAGCCCGACGGCTCCGAGGAAGCCGGAGACCCCGCCGTGCGTCCGCCAGCCGATCGCGTACCCGACGCCGATCATCACCGTCAGACTCACCGCCGACTGGAGCATGTCGGCGACCGAACGCCCCACCAGCACCGCGCCGTTGGCCATCGGCATGGACCGGAAGCGGTCGATCACGCCCTTGTTGAGGTCCTGCGTGACGGCGAGCATCGTGCCCTCCAGGCCGAAGGCCATGGTGAGCGCGAGCATGCCGGGGACCAGGTAGTCGACGTAGCCCCCTTCGACTTCCCGCCCGCCGCCGATGAGGTAGCCGAACATCAGCAGGAGCATCACGGGAAAGACCAGGCCGACCACGACCTGCACGGGCTGCCGTGCCCAGTGGGCGAGTTCGCGCCGGGTCATGGTCCAGGAATCGGTCAGTGCGTACGCGCGCGTGGCGTACCGGCTCGTGGCGTACGTGCTCGTACTCACGCGGTCTCCTTCACTCGGTGGTCGCCGGTGAGGTGCAGGAACACCTCGTCCAGCGTCGGGCGGCGCAGGGCCACGTCCTCCGCCTCGATGCCGGCCTCCTCCAGGGCCCGTACGACGCCGGACAGCGCAGCCATCCGGTCGGTGACCGGGGCGCTGAGCAGCCGGCGGTCGGCGTCGACCGACACCTCCGACGCGGCGAGCGGCAACAGGGCCACCGCCGCGCCCAGTTGGCCCGCGTCCCGCAGGACCACGTCGATACGGTCGCCTCCGGTCATCGCCTTCAGATCGTCCGCCGTGCCGTCGGCGATGACCCGGCCGCGGTCGACGACCGAGATGCGGTCGGCGAGCTGGTCGGCCTCCTCCAGGTACTGCGTGGTCAGCAGGACCGTCGTACCGGCGCCGACCAGGGAGCGGACCGCGGCCCACACCTCGGCGCGGCCGCGCGGGTCGAGGCCGGTCGTCGGTTCGTCCAGGAAGAGGACCTCGGGGTCGGTGATGAGGGAGGCCGCCAGGTCGAGGCGGCGTCGCATACCGCCGCTGTAGGCGCCGACGGCCTTGCGGCCGGTGTCGGTGAGGCCGAAGCGCTCCAGGAGCTCGCCGGCCCGCACGCGCGCGTGCCGGGCGCCCAGGTGGTACAGACGGCCGAACATCTCCAGGTTCTGGCGGCCGGACAACTCCTCGTCGAGGGCCGCGTGCTGACCGAGCAGGCCGATGCGGAAGCGGACCTCCTGGGGCTGGGTCACGAGGTCGTACCCCGCCACCTCGATCCGGCCGGCGTCGGGCCGCAGCAGGGTGGACAGGATCCGGACCAGGGTCGTCTTGCCCGCGCCGTTCGGCCCGAGCACGCCGTGCACCGTTCCTCGCCCGACCAGCAGGTCGAGTCCGTCCAGTGCCTTCTTGTCGCCGTACTTCTTGTGTGCGCCTTCGACGGTGATCGCCGTGTCGGCCACTGCCACTCCCTCGCTCACTCGCCCGGTTAGTCAAACTTGACTACCTTTCCAAAGTGGCGCCGCCTCCCCCATTGGTCAAACTTGATTAGCGCGCATCTCCCGGATGCCGCTCATCCGTCGCGTACGGGTTCTCCTCGCCCTCCGTCAGCACGCCGACGAAGGGCTCGCCCTCACCTGCGAAGGTGTAGGCGCCACCCTCGATACGGGCGATCAGCCCCTGGGTCCACTCGGCCTCGGCGTCGGCCGTGTGGATCCAGAGGTTCATGATCTCGCCGATGTGGCCGAGCTGCTCCGGGCCGTCCTCGGGCACGTAGTGCTCGGTGACACCGGAGCGCCACTCCTCGATGCGCCGGATCCGCTCCTTCAGCAGCGCCACGGCCTCGGCGCGCGGCAGCTCGACCATGAAGCCGATGGCCGCCGACTTCATGTCCATCTTCTGGTCGTACGAGGTCAGAGCCTCGCGCACCAGCCTGAAGCACTCCTCGGTACCGGCTTCGGTGATCTCGTACTCCGTGCGCGGTGGCCCGCCCGCGGTGGACGGCGCGATCTCGTGCGCGTGCAGCAGCCCCTGCTTGGCCATCTGCTTGAGCGCGTGGTAGATCGAGCCGGGCTTGGCGTTGGACCACTCGTGCGCGCCCCAGTACTCCAGGTCGTTGCGCACCTGGTAGCCGTGGGCCCGCCCGTGCTGACGCACCGCGCCGAGCACGAGGAGACGGATCGCTGACATGTGGTCCAGATTAGGCGGCCACATCGAAGCACCCCGCGTCAACCCCAGGAGGTGCCCTGCTCCTTCGCCACCAGTTCGAAGGCGGTCGCGCCGTCCAGGGACTCGCGGATGATGTCGGCGTGGCCGGCGTGCCGGGCCGTCTCGCGGATCAGGCACAGGACCAGCCAGCGCATCGAGACGCGCTCGTCCGGCGGGAACCAGGGATCGTTCGGGAGCGGAAAGGTGTCGTCGAGGCTGGGAACCGCGCGGACGAACGCCTCCGTCTCGGCGGCGACCTTCTCCCAGTACGCGAGCTGCGACTCGACGGTCTCGTCGCCCGCCAGCTGGAAGCACTCGTGCCAGTTCGACTCGTCGCGCTTCACCGCCGGCGCCTCACCCTTGGCGCGGGCCACCCAGCCCTGCTCGACCTCGGCGACATGCTTGAGCAGGCCGGCCAGAGACAGTTCGCTGGCACTGGGGCGCGACGAGGCCTGCTCGTCCGTCAGCCCGAGCAGCGCCCGCCGGATGCCGCCGCGCTGCTCGGCAAGGAAGGAGAGCAGCGCCCCGCGCTCGTCGCCCGGGGCTTCCGCGCGAACGTGAGTGACCATGACCGGCCGCCTTTCGTCGGTATCGGGGGATTTCCCCTGACACCGACGAAGCTACGGCCCCTTGCGGACACCTTCTGTCCGCAAGGGGCCGGGCAACCCGAAAAGAAGGGCCGAAGAAGAACTAGAACGGGAAGCCGCTCCGCCCGTGCTGCACCGAGATCCACTTCAGCGTGGTGAACGAGTCCGCCGACGTCTCGCCGTTCAGGCGGCCGATGCCGGAGTGCTTCTCGCCGCCGAACGGGACGAGCGGCTCGTCGTGGACGGTGCCGTCGTTCACGTGGAACATGCCGGTGTCGATCTGCTTGGCGAAGTTCACGCCGCGCTCGATGTCACCGGTGTGGACGGCACCGCTCAGGCCGTACGGGGTGTCGTTGACGATGCGTACGGCCTCCTCCTCGCCGTCGAAGGGGATGAGGAAGGCGACCGGGCCGAAGACCTCCTGCTGGAGCAGGGCGGAGTCGGCGGGGACGTCGGTGAGGACGGACGGCTCGACCAGGTTGTCGGTCGTGGTGCCGTGCACAAGCGCCGTGGCGCCCTCGGCGAGCGCCTGCTCGACGACGGCGGAAAGGGCGTCCGCCTGGGAGGAGTTGATGACCGGGCCGATGACGGTCTCGGGGTCGCGCGGGTCGCCGACCTTGAGGTTCCTGACCTTGGCGACGAACTTCTCGGTGAACTCGTCCGCGATCGAACGGTCCACGAGGACACGGTTCGCGGCCATGCAGACCTGGCCCTGGTGGACGTACCGGCTGAAGACCGCCGCGTCGACCGCGTAGTCGATGTCGGCGTCGTCGAGGACCACCAGCGCGCTGTTGCCGCCCAGTTCGAGGACCGAGCGCTTGAAGTTCGCGGCGCAGACGGTGGCGACGTGGCGGCCGACCTTGTCGGAGCCGGTGAAGGAGATGACCTTGGGGATCGGGTGCTCGATGAAGGCGTCGCCGATCTCCGCGATGTCCGTGATGACGACGTTGAGCAGACCGCCGGGCAGCCCTGCGTCCTCGAAGATCTTCGCGACCAGGGAGCCGCCGACGATCGGCGTGTTCTGGTGCGGCTTGAGGACGACGCCGTTGCCGAGCGCGAGCGCCGGGGCGACCGACTTGATCGACAGCAGGAACGGGAAGTTGAAGGGGCTGATCACGCCCACGACGCCGACCGGCACGCGATAGAGGCGGTTCTCCTTGCCGTCGACCGGCGACGGGAGGATCCGGCCCTCGGGACGCAGCGCCACGTGGATCGACTCGCGCAGGAACTCCTTGGCGAGGTGGAGCTCGAAGCCGGCCTTCAGCCGGGTGCCGCCGAGCTCGGCGATGATCACCTCGGCGATCTCCTGCTCGCGCTCCTCGATCAGCCTGAGCGCCTTCTCGAAGACCGCCCGGCGGGCGTACGGGTTGGTCGCGGCCCACGTCTTCTGGGCGCGGGCGGCCGCCTGGTACGCCTCGTCGACCTCGTCGACCGTGGCTATGGTGATCGACGCCAGCTTCTCGTCGTCGTACGGATTGAAGTCGATGATGTCCCAGGAGCCTGTACCCGGGCGCCACTCACCGTCGATGTACTGCTGAGCCAGGTCGGTGAAGTAGGACGACATGTGATCCCCAAATCACTAGCAGACACACGATCAACGTCACGGTCTGATCACACGTCATCGTACTTGCGTCGCAAGCGAGTTGGGCACTCTCCGCAATCTTGTGGGGAGAACTCAGGGAGAACCCTAGGAAAGTTGGAGGAGACCCCGCAGAAGGTCCCGGCTCTCGTCCGGTCCGGGGCTGTCCTGCTGGAGCTCCTTCAGCGCCTTCTCGTACTGCGCGACGTCCTCGTGCTTGTCCAGGTACAGCGCGCTGGTGAGCTGCTCCAGGTACACGACGTCGGACAGGTCGGACTCCGGGAAGGAGAGGATCGTGAACGCGCCACTTTCACCGGAGTGCCCGCCGAAGCCGAACGGCATGATCTGCAGCCGCATGTTGGGGCGTGCGGAGATGTCGATCAGGTGCTGGAGCTGACCGCGCATCACCTCGCGGTCGCCGTAAGGGCGGCGCAGGGCGGCCTCGTCCAGGACGATGTGGAACTCGGGGGCGCCGTCGTCCAGAAGGTACTTCTGCCGCTCCAGACGCAGCGCCACGCGCCGCTCCACGTCCTCCGCGCTCGCGCCCTTCATGCCGCGCCGGACGACCGCGCGGGCGTACGCCTCGGTCTGCAACAGGCCGTGCACGAACTGGACTTCGTACGCGCGGATCAGGGACGCCGCGCCCTCCAGGCCGACATAGGTGGGGAACCAGCTCGGCAGCACGTCCGAGTAACTGTGCCACCAGCCCGCGACGTTGGCCTCCTTGGCAAGGGAGAGCAACGAGTTGCGCTCCGCCTCGTCCGTGATGCCGTACAGCGTCAGCAGGTCCTCCACGTCCCGTGTCTTGAAGCTCACCCGGCCCAACTCCATCCGGCTGATCTTCGACTCGGACGCGCGGATCGAGTACCCCGCGGCCTCACGGGTGATCCCGCGTGCCTCACGCAGTCGCCTGAGTTGCGAGCCGAGCAGCATCCGCCGCACCACCGATCCGGGCTCTCCCGCGCTCACGTTCGTCAGCCTCCCCAACCGTCTTCAGAGGCCGAAGTCTGCCACTAAAACACTCCGAGCAGTACTCGTCCGATTACAGAGATGGAAAGAAGTTGATCCATCCGCACAGTGGGCAGACAGGTTCTGGAAAGGAGTGTGCAAGAAGTCGAGGAGAAGATGGCGGAAAAATTGGCCAACAAGTGGTACGGGAGGGTCCAATTCGGTCACGTGCACGTGCATCTGCCCTTGCATCTGCTGTACGCATCCGAAACCATGGTCCCGCGCAACCGCTGCATCGCAACGACCGCGACCTCCCGGGAGTGCCTCGCATGGGGACGAATGGATCGACCATGCTCGAGCCGTTACGGCAGGGCCTTCCGCCGCTGGACCCCGCGGCCGTGTCCAGCGCCGCCTCCTGTGCGCTGCCCGCCCGCTACGAAGCGGTGCGCGAGGCACGGCAGTTCACCCGCAGAACGCTGAACCAGTGGGACCTGGACGACCGTTTCGACGACGTCGCTCTGGTGGTCTCGGAGCTGGTGACCAACGCGCTGCGGCACGCACTGCCGGCCAACACCCCGCGCATACCGGAGCACGGCCCGCCCGTGCGACTGCACCTGATGCGGTGGACCGAGCGGTTGGTGTGCGCCGTGCGCGACCCCAGCCCGGACAGCCCCGTCACCCGCGAGACCGACGACTTCTCGGCGGAGTCCGGCCGCGGGCTGTTCCTCGTCGATTCCTTCAGCGACAGCTGGGGCTGGCACCCGCTGGCGGGCAATCTGGGCGGGAAGGTCGTCTGGGCGCTGTTCCGGCTGCCGCAGCCGCAGGCGGGCGAATGACGAACCTCGGCGTCTTCTGACGCCGAGGTTCTACGCGCGTTACGGCATACGTTACGACCCGTAAAGCACTGATTGCCCTCGGTTGCCCCCGAGGAGCGAGCGGCCGTCGGTCGCGTCAGCTCGCTATCAGGTGGTCGAACTCGCCGTCCTTGATGCCGAGCAGCATCGCCTCGATCTCCGCCCGGGTATAGACGAGCGCCGGGCCGTCCGGGAAGCGAGAGTTGCGCACGGCCACCTCGCCGCCCGGGAGGCGGGCGAACTCCACGCAGGAGCCCTGCGAGTTGCTGTGCCGACTCTTCTGCCAGGCCACCCCGTCCAGCCGGGGGGCAGGCATGCCGTTGTACACGCCGGACGCGTCTTCAACGTCGTACACGTCGTGGTCCACAGGTCGCTCCCCGGTGGTGCATTGGCTGGTGAGGCCATTGATGCAATGGTCAACTGGACCGGATCATAGCCCTGTTCATGTGCAGACGCATGGGCAGATGCATCTGCAGATGCACGTGCACGGGGGGTGTTCCTGCGGTTACAGCTTTGACGGACGTTTTACCGCGATGCCGCGTGCACCAAGGCTTGCCCTAGAAAGAGACGCATGGCGCGGCATTCGTGTTCCACTGACCGGACGATGGCCGGAACGGACCGTCGTCCGGCCGGTGGTTTCGGTGCGTTACCGGGGAGCCGCCGTCAGCGGCCGGAGTACGGCAACAGTGCCATCTCCCGCGCGTTCTTGATCGCGCGGGTCAGCAGTCGCTGCTGCTGGGCGGTGACGCGGGTGACCCGGCGGCTGCGGATCTTGCCGCGGTCGGAGATGAACTTCCGCAGCAGATCGGTGTCCTTGTAGTCGATGTACGTGATGGCCGGGTCGAGCGGATTCGGCCGGTTCTTGGCGGGCTTGCGGTCGGTCCTGCGGGGCGGCATGGCGGGGTCAGACCTCCAGGAGGGTGTCGAAGGCGGGCGGCAGTCGCTTCCAGGTGTCGCGCCCGGCGGCGTACTCGGCGTCGGTCAGCAGGCAGGACTCCAGCAGCGACGCCAGCCCGTCGCGGTCGAGGCCGGGGGACGTGAAGACGAGGTGCTGGCAGCAGTCGCCGTGCTCGGGGTGCCAGTCCAGCGCGGCGGCGGCGCGGCGCACCGGCGGGACCATCTCCCAGGCCGCGTCCGGGAGGGACGCGAGCCACGGGCCCGCGCTCTCCACGCACAGCGCCCCGCCGGCCGCGTCCCAGTGCAGCAGCGAGTCCGGCTTGTCGGCGAGCCAGAACCGGCCCCGGCTGCGGGCGGCGGCACAGGTGATGTCCTCCAGAGCCTCGTACAGCCGCCCCGGGTGGAAGGGGCGGCGGCGGTGCCAGACGAGGGTGGAGACGCCGTGCGCGTCGGCCTCGGCGGGGAGCAGGGCGCAGGCGGGGTGCTGGGCGGCCGCGGCGGCTTCCACGTCGAAACCGGCGAAAGCGGCGCGGGCCAGCGGGGACGACAGGGGCGGGTGACCGCCGGACGCCGGGCCGGACGAGGACGACGCCAAGAAGTCGCCGCCCGATGCGCCCGGTACGCCGCTCGCGCCCGCCGGGTCGCCGTGGCCGATCGGGACCCGGCGGGCCGTCGGATGCAGCTGGGCCAGCAGCTCCCGGTCCTCGTCGTCGGCCTCCGGGGAGTCGGCGAGGGCGAGGACGGGGGCGTACTCCAGCTGCCGTGCGAAGGTGTCGGCGACCGTCCGCTGGTCGGTGGCCGCGGCCGCGAGGCCGCCCTCGGCCAGGTCGTCGCCGTTGCCGAGGTACGGCAGGACGAGCGCCGGGTCGACGGCGGTGATCACGCCGGTGACGGTGAGCCCGCCGGACATGACCACCTCCGCCATGGCCTTGGGCTCGACGGAGTCCCACAGCTCGACGACCGCGAGGCGGGTGTCCCCCGCGTCCGCGAGCCGACGCAGCTCCGGCACCAGGTCCTCCCTGAGCGCACAGCAGGCGCAGTCGTTGACGAGCGGCGCCTCGCCCGCGGACAGGATGCCGGTGGCGTCGCGGACGGTGCGTACGACGGTGCCGGCCGCGGCGGTGGCCAGGTCGTGGTGGAGTACGACACTGCCGGGCACGTCGGCGAGCAGCCGCTCCACGGCCGCCTTGCGGGCGTCGGCGTGCAGCCCGCCGACGATCACGACGGGGAGCGCAGAAGGCACAGCCACGGCGCTAGCCCTGCCTTCCGTACCGGCGTTCGAAGCGCTCGACGCGCCCGGCGGTGTCCAGGACGCGGGCGGTGCCCGTGTAGAAGGGGTGGCTGACGTCGGAGATCTCGACGTCGACGACCGGGTAGGTGTTGCCGTCCTCCCACTCGATCGTCTTCTCGCGGGTCGTGGCCGAAAGAGTCGACCGGGTCAGGAAGGCGTAATTCGCGGCACGGTCGCGGAAGACGACAGGACCGTAGTCCGGGTGGATTCCCTTGCGCATGGCGGTGGTTCAGCGCTCCTCTCGGAAGTCGACATGGCGGCCGGCGACCGGGTCGAACTTGCGCAGCGTCATGCGGTCCGGGTCGTTGCGGCGGTTCTTGCGGGTCACGTAGGTGAAGCCGGTCCCGGCGGTGGACCGGAGCTTGATGACCGGGCGGAGTTCGTTACGAGCCATGCTGCTATCTTACTGAAAATGAATTCCATTTACACAACCGCTCCGAGAGAGGTGCATCACCCCGTGTCCGCCCACTGCATGCTGACCGGAGCACAGCCCGGCTTCGGCAACCGCATCTCCCACTCCCACCGGCGCACCTCGCGCCGCTTCGACCCCAACATCCAGTCCAAGCGCTACTGGCTGCCGAGCGAGGGCCGCCACGTACGGCTGCGGCTGAGCACCAAGGGGATCAAGACCGTCGACACGATCGGCGTCGAGGCGGCCGTGGCCCGGATCCGGGCGCGAGGGGTGAAGGTCTGATGGCGAAGAAGAGCAAGATCGCGAAGAACGAGCAGCGGCAGGAGATCGTCGCGCGGTACGCCGCCCGCCGGGCCGAGCTGAAGGAGATCGTCCGGCGGCCCTCCTCGACGGAGGCGGAACGGCTCGCCGCACAGCGGGAGTTGCGCCGGCAGCCGCGGGACGCCAGCCCCACACGCGTACGCAACCGCGACCAGGTGGACGGGCGGCCCCGCGGTTACTTCCGTGCCTTCGGACTGTCCCGGGTGGGTCTGCGTACCCAGGCGCACGCGGGGTACCTGCCAGGCGTTCGCAAGTCGTCCTGGTAGGCCCGGTTACGCCCTGGTAGCTTGCTGCGGTCCTTCCGGCCGGCCCGGCCGACCGGCTACAGCTTGGGAGCTTCCAGTGACTTCGGCGACCTTCTCGCGTACGGCGACGCGGCGGCGGGTGCGGATCGCGGCCGCCGCCGCATCTCTGGCCGGTGTGCTCGCGCTGACCGCGTGCAGTGGTGACGGCGGCTCCGACGACGAGGCTTCCGGCAGCCCCGGTACGTCCGCGAGCGCGAGCGCGGACACCGGCGGCACGACCGGCGGCAGCGAGGGGTCCACGACCGCGTCCGAGGGTCTTGAGGGCAACTGGCTGGCCACCACCGACGGCAAGGCCGTGGCGCTGGTGATCACCGGCACCGAGGCCGGGCTCTTCGCCACCGGCGGTGCCGTGTGCAGCGGCACCGCCGGCAAGGAGTCGGGCGCGGAGAAGATCCGTCTCAAGTGCTCGGACGGCAGCAAGGACCGGGCCGAGGGGACGGTCGACTCCGTCGGCAAGTCCTCGCTCGAGGTGACCTGGAAGAGTGGTCTCGGCACGGAGACCTACACCAGGTCGGAGGGCGGACAGCTGCCGAGCGACCTGCCGACGGCGAGCCTGGGGTCCTGACCCTCGGCTCCAGGGAGGGTCGGGCAACCGCACCTCCGTTTCATGCGTGATGATCCATGCACTGGACCATCGGCATCACGCTCCCAGAGGACCCTTATGCGCACCGCCCCCACCCTCGCCGCCGCCGCCCTCGCCGCCGCCCTCCTCCTGACCGCCTGCGACGACAGCGGCGCCGGGAGCGACACGGAGGACAAGGCCAAGGACAGCACCGCCTGCAAGATCGACGAGGTCGCCGTCGACGTCGGGCCCGCCGCCGAGGCTCCCGCCGCAGGGGACACGGGCAGCGTTCCCGTCACGATCACCAACGGCGCCACCGAGTGCACCCTCGACGGCCTCCCCGCCGTCGACCTCTACGCGGGCGGCACCTCGACGAACGTCCTCCCGGACCCGGCCGCCAAGGCCCAGAAGCTGACCCTCGCCGCGAACCAGGCCGTGTCCTTCACGATCACCTACGTCCGGGGCGAGCCGGGCGGCGCGAAGACGCTGGCCGTGAAGACGGCGAAGTTCAGCCTGCCCGGCGCCGCCACGGCCGTGCACAGCTTCCCGTGGTCGTACGGCGACGTCGCGCTGAAGAGCGACGGAAAGGAGCCCGACGCCACGGTGAGCGGGTTCCAGCAGGTGGGCGACTGACGCGGCCGACAGGCGTGCGGCCGGCTCAGCCGAGCGGGCGGCGCGCCCGGACCTGCGCCCGGTCGGCCGCCTGAGAACCCTCCGTCCAGCCCGCCTCGTCGCTGACGCCTCGCAGGCGGGTCGTGGTGGTCTCCGGGAACATGCGGTCCAGGCGGTCGGTGACGGCGACCTCGCGGGTGGCGAGGACGGGCAGCAGGTCCTCGCTCACCGGGCTCGCGGCGGCCTCGCGCAGGCGGGTGCCGACCCGGTGGGCATAGGCCGCGAGGAAGGACTGCCGGAAGGTCTTGGTCCGCCTACGGCCGCCCGCGCGCTGCGCCGCCTCCGCCTTCGCCATCGCGGACCGGGCCTGGACGAGCAGCGAGGTGTGGAGCAGCTCGACCACCTCCAGGTCCGCTTCGAAGCCGACGACGGTGGAGAAGCCGAGGGGTTCGTTCCACACGGCCCGGCAGTGGTTGGCGGTGGCGACCGCGTCCAGCAGCACCGCCTTGGCCTGCTCGTACGGCGGCTCGACGCCGATCCGGCAGGCGCCGGGGGCGTCGGCCGCGGGCGCCCCGGCCGCGAGCAGCGCCTCGTCGACACTGTGCCGGGCCATCAGCTCCTGCGCCTTGGCGCTGAGCGCTTCGGCCTCCTCCGGGAAGCCGGTCGCCTCCGCCTTGGCGAGGAGGGCGCGGATACGGGTGAGCATGCGGGAGTCGGACCCCGGGTGGTGCCGGGCGGCGGGCTCCTCCAGGGGCTCGATGGCGGGCAGGTTCAGGAGGAGGCGGTACAGCTCCAGGACGGTGGTGGCGTACGAGAAGCGGTCGGTGCCGGGCGGGGCCTCGGCGGCCTCGGCCGTCAGTTCGTCGAGCTGTGCGGTCCAGCGCGGGCCGCGCGGACGGTCGTCCGGCACCTGGGAGCGGATCATCGCGGACAGCACGCGCGCGTGCACGTCGCCCAGCTCGCGCCGCACGATCCGTACGACGTCGGCGGGCTGCCAGCCGCGCCGCCAGGCCGTCGCCACGAACTCCCGGCCCCGCCGGTCGAGTTCGGCATCCGCCGCGGGGTCGGCCGCGAGGAGGGAGGCACCGGTGTCGAGGGCGGAGTCGGTGTCGGCGTAGAGGGCGGCCTGGAAGGCGCGTTCGACGGTGCTGGTCACCGGGCGATCGTCTCACCCCCCGAAACTCGGTCGCCGCCGCACATCCGGGCTTCGAGCATGGCCCGCATGGTGGACATGTCTCTCTACGCGGCCTTCCTCGTCGCCGCCTTCGCGCTCTGCGTCACCCCCGGTCCCGACATGATGTTCATCGTGGCGATGGGCGGCCGGGGCGGGCCCACGGCCGGGGTGATGGCCGCGTTCGGCGTGGCCTGCGCCATGCTCGTGCACACGGTGGCCGCCGCGCTCGGGCTGTCGGCGCTGTTCCTGACGCTCCCGACGCTCTATCACGTGCTGCGGTGGGTGGGCGCGGCCTATCTGCTCTACCTGGCGGTGAAGGCGTTCCGGGACCGGTCGGTGCCGGGCGAGGAGGAGGCCGCGGGGGCCGGTTCGGGGCTGCGGCGGGCCTTCTGGCAGGGCGCCGTGACCAATCTGCTCAACCCCAAGGTGATCCTCTTCAACGTGGCGTTCCTGCCGCAGTTCGTGGATCCGTCGCTGGGGCACGTCCAGGGCCAGTTCCTGCTGCTCGGCTTCACGATCGTGGTGATGGGCTTCCTGTGGGACGGCTTCGTGGGCCTGCTCTCGGGGCGGCTGGCCTCGGTCCTGCGCCGCAGCGCGCGGGTGAACCGGGGGCTGAACATCCTCTCCGGGACGGTCTTCGCGGGACTGGCGGTGCGGCTGGTGGCGGCGCCGAAGTAGTGTCAACCCGAGGTTGACACCTAACCCCTGTCAACCTACGGTTGACACATGACGAACCCCGACATCACGTCGTCCGTACGTCTCGACGACCTCATCACGGCCATCAAAAAGGTCCACGACAAGCCCCTCGAACAGCTCCAGGACGCGGTGCTCGCCGGTGAGCACCTCGGCGACGTGGCCGACCATCTGATCGGTCACTTCGTGGACCAGGCGCGGCGCTCGGGCGCCTCCTGGACGGACATCGGCCAGAGCATGGGGGTCACCCGGCAGGCCGCGCAGAAGCGGTTCGTGCCGAAGGAGGGCACGGACCTCGGCGCGAACCAGGACTTCAGCCGCTACACGCACCGCGCGCGCAACACGGTGATGGCCGCCCACAACGAGGCCATCGCGGCCCGCAATCCCGAGGGCCGCCCCGAGCACCTGGTCCTCGGCCTGCTGGCCGAACCGGAGGGCCTGGCCGCCAAAGCGATCACCGCGCAGGGCGTCCTCCTGGACGCCGTACGCCAGGCCGCCGGCGCCGCGCTGCCGCCCGCGGCCGAGGACGTACCGTCGCTCGTCCCCTACGGCTCCGACGCCAAGAAGGTCCTGGAGCTGACCTTCCGCGAGGCCCTGCGCCTCGGCCACAACTACGTCGGCACCGAGCACATCCTGCTCGCCCTGCTGGAGTTCGAGAACGGCCAGGGGGTCCTGTCGGGCCTCGGCATCACCAAGGCGGCGGTCGAGGAGAACGTCACCGCCGCCCTCGCCGAGATCACGGTGAAGTCCGGCGAACAGGACTGAGCACGGCGGCACAGGTCCGAGCAGGTCAGAGGCCGTTGTCAGACCCTGCTGCCACACTCGCAGCATGACCGACCGGTGGGCTCTCGCTCCGGCCGAGGACGGTGGCGTGGAATTCGCCCCCCTCGGCCCCGGCGGGCTGCTCACCGGCCCGGTGCGGCGGGCCGCGGACCCCGCCGAGGCGGTACGGGGCCTGCCGGACGTCACGCGCTGGGTGTGGCGGTCGACGGCCGAGACGTATCCGCGACTGCTCGCCACGGGGGTGCGAGTGGAGCGGTGCTACGACGTCGAGGACGCGGAGACGCTGCTGCTGGGCCACGAGGGGCGGTCCGGCGAACCGCGTTCGGCGGCCGCCGCCCTGGCCCGGCTGCGCGGCGGCCCCGTACCGCCGGATCCGCCGCAGCGCTCCGCCGAACCCGGCTCGCAGTCGCCCCTCTTCGAGCCGCAGTCCGTGCACCTGCCGCTGACGGACCTCGTCGAGGTGTACACCGAGCAGCAGCGCCGGCACGACGCCACCGCGCACCCGGACCGGATGCGGCTGCTGACCGCGGCCGAGTCGGCGGGGATGCTGGTGGCCGCCGAGATGAACCGTTCCGGACTGCCGTGGAGCGCCGACGTGCACCGCCGGGTGCTGCACGAACTGCTCGGCGAGCGGTACGCGGGCGGTGGTGAACCCCGGCGCCTGGCCGAGCTCGCCGACGAGGTGTCCGCCGCCTTCGGCCGCCGGGTCCGCCCCGACCTGCCCGCCGATGTCGTCAAGGCCTTCGCGCAGGCCGGGATCAAGGTGAAGTCGACCCGGCGCTGGGAGCTCGAGTCGGTCGACCATCCGGCCGTGAAACCGCTGATCGAGTACAAGAAGCTGTACCGCATCTGGGTCGCGCACGGCTGGTCCTGGCTCCAGGACTGGGTGCGCGAGGGCCGCTTCCGGCCCGAGTTCCAGGCGGGCGGGACCGTCACCGGCCGCTGGGTCACCAACGGCGGGGGCGCGCTCCAGATCCCGAAGGTCATCCGCCGGGCCGTGGTCGCCGAACCCGGCTGGCGGCTCGTCGTCGCGGACGCCGACCAGATGGAGCCGCGCGTCCTCGCGGCGATCTCCCGCGACCCCGGCCTGATGGAGGTGGCCGGCCGGGAGACCGACCTGTACCAGTCCGTCTCCGACCGTGCCTTCTCCGGCGACCGCGCCCAGGCCAAACTCGCCGTGCTCGGCGCGGTCTACGGCCAGACCTCCGGCGACGGCCTCAAGAACCTCGCCGCACTCAGACGCCGCTTCCCCAAGGCGGTGGCGTACGTCGACGACGCGGCCCGCGCGGGCGAGGAGGGGCGGCTCGTACGGACCTGGCTCGGCCGGACCTGCCCACCGGCGGCCGGCACGGGCGACGACGCCTCCGAGGAGGCCGGCATCCCCGTCACGGAGGACGAGTCCGCCGACCGGCAGTGGGCGCCCGGGTACGCCTCCACCGACGCCCGCGCCCGCGGCCGCTTCGCCCGCAACTTCGTCGTCCAGGGCAGCGCCGCGGACTGGACGCTGCTGCTGCTCGCCGCGCTGCGGCAGTCCTGCGCGGACATGGCGGCCGAACTGGTCTTCTTCCAGCACGACGAGGTGATCGTGCACTGTCCCGAGGAGGAGACCGAGACGGTCGTGGCGGCGATCCGGGAGGCGGCGGAGCTGGCGGGCCGGCTGACGTTCGGCGAGACGCCGGTGCGGTTTCCGTTCACCACGGCGGTGGTGGAGTGTTATGCGGACGCGAAGTGATCACCGTATGCCCGCCTCTTCGAGCAGCTCCCGGAGTTCCCGGAGCACCGCCTTCCCGTCCGTCCCCTCCAGCGCGTCGAGAGCCGAGCGCCACGCCTCGTACGCCTCCTCGGCACGCCCCCGCTCCCGCAGCAGCAGGCCCTGCTGGTGGTGGGCGAGACCGCCCGTGTAGCGGTCGGCGCGGGCGTCCGCGCGGCTCAGCAGTTCGGCGCACTCGTGGCCGGCCTGTTCGGTGCGGCCGAGCAGGCGCAGGGCGCGGACGAGGCCGAGCCGGGTCTGCGATTCGCCGTGCCAGTCGCCGTGGCCGCCGAGGATGCGCAGGCTCTCCTCGAAGTGCTCGGCCGCGGCGGCCGGTTCGCCGAGGCTGAGGTGGGCGTACCCGATGTTGCAGTGCGCGGAGTGCTGCACGATGACGTTGCCGATCGCGTCGCCGATGGCGAGGGAACGGCGATGCTGCTCGATGGCGGCCCGGGGGTCGGTGTGCTCGTACAGGTTGCCGAGGTGGCTGTGGGTCACGGCCTCGCCGTGCGGGTCGTTCAACTGCCGTGAGTACTCCAGGCTCTGGCGCAGGGCCCGGCCCGACTCGGCGTGGCGGCCGAGCCCTTCGAGCAGCAGCCCGCGGTTGTTGAGGCAGCGGCGGATCCAGGAGGGCGTGCCGAGCCGCCGCCAGATCTCCAGGGCACGGTCGTTGAGGTCGAGGGCGTCGCCCTGACGGCCGCTCAGGAAGCGCAGGCCGGCGAGGTCGCCCAGCGCGTACGCCTCGGCGGCCTCGTCCCCGAGCCGCCGCGCCACACCGAGGCCGGCCCGGCCGAACACCTCCATCTCGGCGAGGCGCCCGCTGCGCTGGACGTAGGGGAAGAGGAGGCGGACGAGGGTGGAGAGGTGCGCGGCCGTGCGGTCCTCGGTGTCCTCGGCGTACCGCTCCACCAGCGCCACGACGTTCTCCAGCTCCGAGTCGCCCCAGGCGAAGGCGTCTTCGGGGCGGGTGAAGGGGGGTATGGCAGCGACGTGCTCCGGGTGTTCGGGAGGCTGTGCCGCGGTCGGGCGGCGGCGGTCGTCCTGGTCGAGGCCGGGTTCGACGATCGCGGTGAGGGTGCGTTCGGCCACGGCGGCGTACCAGCGCAGGGCGCGGAGGGTCGACGGGGTGTCGTGGCCCTCGGCGGCGAGGTCGGCATCGTCGCTCTCGGCGAGTTCGCGGGCGAAGTCACGGACCAGGTCGTGGGGGGCGTAACGGCCGTACGCCGTCTCCTCCAGGAGCGCCACGTCGACGAGGCGGTCGAGCGCGGCCTCGGCGCGGGCCTCGTCGGTGCCGATGAGGCGGGCGAGGAGGGGGGCGCCGTAGACGGGGAGATCGAGGGCTCCGATGTGGCGCAGGGCGAGGGCGGCGTCGCGGTCGGCCCGCCGGTCGGAGACGGCGAGCGCGTCGTGGGCGACGGCCAGGGACCGGCGGACGCTGAGGTCGTCGTACTCCAGGTGGTGCAACCGGCCTTCGGTGGCGGCCAGTTGGCCGGCCAACACGTCCGGGGTGAGGGCATGGCGTGCGGCCAGCCGGGCGGCGACGACGCGCAGGGCGAGGGGGAGGCGGCCGGTGAGCTCCACGAGGGGGTGGGCGGCACCCAGGGCGCCCCGGCCGGAGGCCGCCCGCAGCAGCGCCGCGCTCTCCTCGTCGCTCAGTGGAGTGAGCCGGAAACGGTGGGCCCCGTCGAGCGCGGTCAGCGGTGAGCGGCTGGTGACGATCACCGCGCAGCCGGCGCCGGCGGGCAGCAGCGGCCGCACCTGCGCGGCGTTGGCGGCGTCGTCCAGCACCAGCAGCGTGCGCGTCGGCGCGAGCAGTGAGCGGAGCAACGCGGTGGCCGCGTCCGGGTGTTCGGGGATGGCGCGGGGGTCGGCGCCGAGGTTGCGGAGGAGCGCGGTGAGGGCCTGGCCCGGGGTGAGAGGGGTCATGCCGGGGGTGGCGCCGTGCAGATTGAGGTAGAGCTGCCCATCGGAGAAACGTTCCCGCAGCCCGTGCGCCACGTGGAGCGCGAGCGCGCTCTTGCCGACGCCGGGCATGCCGCTGATGACGGCGAGGGCGGGGGCTGATGCCGGTTGCCCGCCAGGGGTGAGGGTTCGGCGCAGGGCGTCGCCCATGGCGGTTCGGCCGACGAAGTGGGCCGGGGGCGGCGGCAGTTGAGCGGGGCTGGGCGGACGGACGGAAGGTGCGGGGGCCCGGTCGTCTTCGCGCGTAGCTTCGACCGGCGGCACGTCACCGTCGGACCCGGGAGAGCCGTACACGGGCGAGCCGTGCGCAGTGGCGTCGTACGCAGCGGCGTCGTACACAGGCGAACCGTGCGACACCCCCTGCAGCACCTCCACATGCGCCTCCCGCACCCCCGGCCCCGGCTCGATGCCGAGTTCCTCGACGAGGCGGGTGCGCAGGTCGCGGTGGACGGCGAGGGCCTCGGCCTGGCGGCCGGTGCGGTGCAGGGCGAGCATCAGCTGGCGGTGGTACGCCTCCCGCAGCGGATGCTCGGCGGCCAGCTCGGCCAACTCCGGTACGAGAGCGCCGAGTCGTGTGCCGCCGAGGGTCAGTTCGGCGTCGTACCGCCACTCCAGAAGGAGCAGCCGCGCCTCCCGGAGGCGCTGCACGAAGGCGTACCCGCCCAGTTCGGACGGGAGCCCGCTGAGCGGCGTGCCCCGCCACAGCGCGAGCGCGTCCCGGCACTCGCGCACGACCCGTTCGCTGTTCCGGGCGGCGTGCGCGCCGCGTGCGGCGGCGACGTGCCGCTCGAAGACGTGGACGTCCAGCTCGCCCTGCTCGACGCGCAGCAGATAGCCGGGCGGTACGGCCCGCAGCCGTCCGGGGTCGTCGAGCAGCCGCCGCAGCCGGGTCACGTGGTTGTGCAGGGAGGCCTTGGCGGACGGCGGCGGGGCACCGCCCCACAAGGCGTCCTTGAGCGACTCGACGGAGACGGTACGGCCGGCTTCGAGCAGCAGCGCGGCCAGCAGGACCCGTGCCTTGGGGCTTCGGACGGCGCGGATGCCGACGTCGTCCCGGCCGTCGTACAGGACGGGCGGCCCCAGCAGTCCGAACCGCAGCTCGTACTGCAGCCCGCACCCCGTCACGCCCACTGCCTTCCGCACGTCACGCCCGATCGCACTCTCACCCGGCGGCCGAACGGACAACCGTTGGCGCCATGTTAGCGATCCGTTGGTGTGGCCTGATGTGATCGTTGCATCGGATCTGGCCCGAGGGTGCGCGCGTACGACGCGCAACTCGGGGGAGTGTCGCCGTCGCGGCCGGATCCGCGTACGGACGAGGGTCCCGGTCGTCGGAGGTGAACGGCCGGGACCCTCGTCCGTGCGGCGTCCGGTCGGCCGTACGAGATCCGGCCGGCGTCAGATGACCGGCGGCCGGCCCAGCCGGCTGAGCCGCCAGACGGTCCGCCAGCGCATCGGGCGCCGCTCACCGGCAGGCTGTCGTACACCCTCCACGAATCCGCCGAACCACGCGCGCAATCCGGCCGCCGACCGCACCCGCAGCAGCGTGAGCAGCGTCCACACGCCCAGATGCACGGGAATCAGCGCGAGCGGGAGCCGGCGGCGGACCAGCCAGACCCGGTTCCGGGCGTTCACCCGGTAGTAGATGGCGTGCCGGGCGGGCGAGGTCTTCGGGTGCTGGAGCAGCAGCTCGGGCGCGTACAGGATCCGCCAGCCGCCGTCGGCGGCCCGCCAGGCCAGGTCGGTCTCCTCGTGGGCGAAGAAGAACTCGGCGGGCCAGTCCCCGATCTCGCCGAGCATCGTCATGCGGAAGGCGTGCCCGCCGCCGAGGAACCCGGTGACGTACCCGCCCCGCATCGGATCGGCGGAGCCGACACGGGGGACGTGCCGCTGCTGGGTCTCGCCGTGCTCGTCGGCGATGCGGAACCCGACGATGCCGAGGCGCGGGTCGGCGACGAACAGGTCCGCCACCCGGCGCAGCACATCGGCGTCGACGAGGAGCCCGTCGTCGTCCAGCTCGACGACGACATCGATGTCCCCGAATTCCCGCAGCCGGGCCAGCGCCACGTTCCGCCCACCGGGGCAGCCGAGGTTCTCCTCGACATCGATGGTGGTGACCTCGCCGGGCAGGGACAGCCGCGCGGCGAACTCGGGCAGCCGGCAGCCGTTGCCGACGATCACGATGCGCTGAGGGGCAAGATCCTGCTTGGCCACGGACTCCAGCAGCGCGTCGACTTCCGCAGGCCGGTTCCCCATGGTCACCACAGCGACACCGATCCTCGGTTCCCGCACGCCCTCACCCCAATCCCGGCCGACCATCGCGCTCGCGATGCTAGCCGTTCACGGTAAGGACTTTCTCAGTACGCCCGCGGAGCCGGGGCCATTCACCGGCAGCGGCTGTGACAACGACTCCGGCGCAGAAGCACCGGAGTCGCCCTTCCGGGCGGCTGCACGTGAGAGTGTGCCGACCCGCAGTCCGAGTACCGCGGTCGCCACGGTTCACACATGTCCCGGACGTCGAATCGACCACGCTCTCGATCTCCGACCGGGATCCAGGTCGTCGCCGGGCCGCGGGGCCGCCGGGCCGCCGAGTCGCCGGTTCGCCGGTTCGCCGGTTCGCCGGTTCGCCGGTTCGCGGGGAGCACTGCACCCTGCGGCAGGTCAGCGCCCGGTGACGTCCCCCGCCAGGGTGAACGGAGCCTCGGGGGGAGCTTCGACCTGCTCGGTCGGCGCGACCTGATCGGCCTGATCGGCCGTCGGCAGGAGACGGTCCTCCCACCACGACAGGCCCATCAAGGTGGCGAGCAGGACGAAGGGGGCCGCAGCCGGAACGATCAGCGCGTACGTACATGAGTACCGCCCGGATTGAATCCTCCCCTCCCTGAAGGGGAGGGGATTCCTGGCTCAGGCCGCCTCCTGGAGCAGCGCTCCAGGAGGTCTTCCGCCATCGGCGCCAGCCGGGTTGAGACCTGCCCGGACGAGCATGACGCGGGCGGAGTTCTTGTCCCGTGGGGACGCGGTTCCGCACGCGGTGCAGGTGTAGGTGCGCTCACCCAGCGGCAGACGATGCTTGGCTCTCGCATCGCAGTGCGCGCAGTCCATCGTGGTGTGCGCGGGGTGTACGAGGCGGATGTCCCGCCCGTGTTTGCGGCCCATCTCGATCAGGGCGGCCCTGGTGGCGCCGATGGCGGCGTCGGCGGCCTTGCGGGCCATGGTCGTCCTGGCCAGGAACTTGGGGCGGAAGTCCTCGACGGCGACGGTGTCGTGGTCGCGGACCACCTTCTTCGGTGCCGCGCCCGCATCGTGCGGGCGGTGCCGGAGCGGCCGAGCCCGTGACGCGGCGGATTTCCGTACCGATGCGCGCGCTGCGCCCCCTGAGGAGCGCGATGGCGGTGCGACGCTGCCGGGGGCAGGGGCGGCACGACGCACGCTAGTCCTCGCTCCGATTCCCCGACAGGTGACAAGCGGCCATCCCGAGCGGTCGTCCCTCCGGATGGCACGTAGCGACCTCGGACGCTGTCCGTGCCCTGCGGACAGGACTACGCTGCGCGTTGAGGCCCCAGTCCCCGGCATCCGGCATTCATGCCGCAATTTCGCTCCGGGGAGGCCCGCCGTGTTCGTTCTGCTTCTCGTCCTCGTTCTGGTCCTGTTCGGCTTCGGCTTCCTCCATCCCGTCTGGTGGTTGATCGCGGCCGTGTTGGTCGTCGTCATCGGCCGGTCCCGTGGGGGCGGCCGGGGCATCGGGGGTGATTCCGGTTCGGGGGAGTACCGGGAGTACCGGGACCGCAGGGAGCGTCAGGACCGCTGGGACCGTCGCTACATCCGCCAGCACCGGGCCCGCTGGGACCGCGAGGACCGACACGACCGCCAGGACCGACACGACCGCCAGGACCGCCAGGACCGCCGGTGACCGAGGAGTGGCCTGGTGGCCGGCGGTTCCGGAACGGCTTCGGCCCGGCCGGACGCATCGACCTCAAGGAGGGGTACATGTCATGCAGCGCACGGAAGTGATCCAGAAAGAGCGTTGGACTCTGACAGCCGAGGCCTCATGGGGGAACGCGCCTGCCGCGCGGGAGGTCGTCGCGCTGCGCGCCGAGAACGATCAGCTGCGGCGGGCACTGGCCCGCCGTGCGGTCATCGACCAGGCCCGCGGCATGGTGATGGTCCTGACCCCCTGCCACCGTGGACCGGCCAGGCACCTGCTGGTGGACGCATCGCGGCAGTGCGGCATGACACTGGCGGGCCTGTCCGCGGTCCTGGTCTCAGCCTGGGAGGGCGTGCCTCTCCCGGACGACGTACAACGGGCGATGCGGCGTGCGCTGCGACGGCATCACGCGGCATACCGGTGAGAGGGAAGCCGCCCATCTGCTTCGACTGACACGCCGCTGACTCCCATGGACACGAGCACCACGTTGTGAGGTATGCGCATGAGCCAGGAGACCACGTCTCGTGAGGAACAGCGGATGGTACGGGCCGTGGCCACGGCGAGGGATGCGGCATTGGCGGCCGAGGTCGTCGAACTGCGTTCCAGGAACGCGCAGTTGGGCCGGGCGCTGGAGAGCCGCGCGGTGATCGACCAGGCGCGCGGGATGGTGATGGCCCTGGGGCCGTGTTCCGGCGAGCATGCCTGGGACCTGCTGGTGGACGTGTCGCAGCACTGCAACGTCAAGCTCCGGTACGTGGCTGCCGCCCTGGTCGCCACGACGAAGGACGAGGCGCTCCCGGAGCAGATCCGGCAGGAGCTGCGCCGAGCGCTGCAGCGCCTTCACACGCCGGACCGCAGATGACGGCGTGCGCACTGTGCGGGCGGCACCGGGAGCTGTGAGCTCAACTCTCCGGTGCCTCGTGCCCGGGCCGGCTGCCGGACGTCTCCTGGGTTGCCCGCCCCGTTCATCCCAAACCCCGGCCCGCCATTTCCCTGGCTATGCTCGGGGCAGCGTCCCAGACCCCGGCGGCTCGTTGCTCAGCACGATGACAGTGGCGAACGGGCCTTGGTCCCATCGCCCGGTGCATCGCCCGGGAGGGAACCCGGCCGTTTCAGGTCCGGCGCAGAAATCGCCGTACCGGCCACTGCTTCGCCTCCCCCCTCCGCCGAACGTACGCCCGACCGCACCGGAAGCGCGGCCAAGAGGGGCCGGGAGCCCGGCACCACCACTGCCCTGCTGTCCGGACGGTCTCCTGAACCGAGGCGTCATGTCCCTACCGAAGTCGAACGTCCACCGGCACGACAGGAAGAAGCGGGCACTGATCACGTCCGCGGCCCGCGGAGGTGTGCGGTGACGACCCTGCCCCCACGCGGGCCGGCCCGAACACCCGGCGGCGGTGGGTCGTACGCCGAGGGCGCGGTGCGGTTGCGCCGGGTGAACCGCCGACAGGTGGAGGGGCTGCGGGAGGACTTGGCGGATCTGTACGTGGACTCCCGTACGACGGCGTCCCGGGAGGAACCGCCCGGCGAGGAGTACCGCCGTCGCTGCCGCGAGGACTTCCTGGACCCTCTCGCCGCGGACCTGCGTCGACCCGGTTTCGCCATGGTGATCGCGGAGACGGACTGCCCGGTGGGCTGCGCCCACGGATTCCCGGTACGCCGAGACGGCTCCTGGTGGCTCGGGTTCGACAGTGCGCCGCCCCGCGGTGACGGGCAACTCGCCCGGCCCGGCGGCGTTTTCGCGTTCACCGGCATCCTGGTCCGGCCGCCCCCACGGGACCGGGCCCTGGCCCGTCGGCTGCAGCAGCGGCTGCTGACCGACCACCGGGCCTCGCTCGGCGTGACGTCGGTGGACCAGGCCGATGTCACGACCCTGGCCGCGCTCCACTCCTGGGGATGGCTGGACGCCGGAGACATCTGGCGGCCGGCGAGCCCCACCTTGTTCCGTGTGCTGGTCCTTCCGCACGGGGAACGGGCGGTCGAGCGGCCGGCCGGACTCGCCCGCCACGTCCGGACGCGGTGGTCCGGGTGAGGCCCGGCAGCCGTGCGGCCCGTATCCAGCTGCTGGTCGCGGAACAGGCGGCCGTACGCGGTGCCCGCGTCGGTGTGGTGGACGTGTGCACCGCGGCCGTGGTCGCGCTGCCGGTCGGCGGGGCCGGGCTGTCGGCGATGTCAGGGGCCGCACCGAGCCATCCGCTGTGCAGCACCGACGACGTCAGCGAACAGCTGGAGGAGCTGCAGCTCACGCTGGGCGAGGGCCCCTGCGTGGACGCCTTCGCCCACGGCTCGGCCGTCCTGACACCCGATCTGCGAAGGGGTGAACGGCAGGACCGCTGGCCCGTGTTCGTCGACGCCGCCCTGGAGGCCGGAGCCCGCGCGGTCTTCGCGCTCCCGCTGCAGGTGGGGGCGATCAGCCCCGGAGT
The DNA here is from genome assembly GCF_001279775.1 of Streptomyces sp. MMG1533. Lineage (GTDB taxonomy): Bacteria > Actinomycetota > Actinomycetes > Streptomycetales > Streptomycetaceae > Streptomyces. Next base: position 23,916 of record NZ_LGDG01000134.1, read on the forward strand.
CCTGGACCTGTACGCCCACGTTCCGGTGCGGTTGAACGCCGAGGAGCTGGCCGACGCGCTGGCGCTCGCCGATCTCGCCACTCTGGTGCTGCTCGACGCGCGGATCGACGAGGCGGGCGGGCCGGGCGGTGGCCCCGCCGAGGATCTGGGCGCGTACCGGGCGGAGATCGACCAGGCCACCGGCATGCTCACCGTCCAGCTCGGCGTCGGCATCGAGGAAGCCTTCGTCCGGCTGCGCGCCCATGCCTACGCCCACGAACGCCGGCTCGCCGACGTGGCCGCCGACCTGGTGTCCCGCCGTATCCGCCTCTCCCCCGGTACTTGAACGCCCTCGGTCGTTCCGGGAACGCGGTGCGCGCAAGTCATGCCGGGAATGCGGTGCGCCGCACTTCCCGCCCGTCCCGTCCCTTCCTGTCCCTTCCCGTCCCGCCCCGTCCCTTCCCGTCCCGGCAAGAACGTTCCCAACAGAGGGTGCCCACCATGAATCAGCAGCTCCTGGCCAAGACCTTCGTCGAGCTGGCGGACAACCTGGTCGCCGACTTCGATCTGATCGACTTCCTGCGCCTGCTGACCGACCGCTGCGTCGGCCTGCTCGGCGCGAACGCCGCCGGGGTGCTGCTCGCCGACCGGAACGGCGAACTTCGCGTGATGGCCGCCTCGGACGAACAGGTACGTCTGCTGGAGCTCTTCCAGCTCCAGAACGACGAAGGTCCCTGTCTCGACTGCTTCCGCACCGGCGCGCCCGTGGCCGTCGCCGACCTCAGCAGGGAGACCGCCCGCTGGCCGCGCTTCGCCGTACAGGCCGGGCGCAGCGGCTTCGGGGCGGTCCAGGCCCTGCCGATGCGGCTGCGGGACGAGGTCGTCGGCGCCCTCAACCTCTTCCGCGCCGCCCCCGGCCCCTTCGACCCGGCCTCCACACCCCTGGCCCAGGCCCTGGCCGACGTCGCCACCATCAGCCTCCTGCAACAACGCACCACAGAACGCCACACGGTCCTCAACGAACAGCTGCAGAACGCGCTGAACAGCCGTGTACTGATCGAACAGGCCAAGGGCAAACTCGCCGAACGCCAGGGCATCGACATGGAACAGGCCTTCACCGCGCTGCGCGCCTACGCCCGCGCGCACAACCGCCGCCTGTCCGACCTGGCCCGCGCCTTCATCGACGGCGCGGAACCTCTTCCCGGCCTGAACGCCTGACCCGGCCCATGCCCATGCCCCTGACCCTGACCCTGCCCCGGCCCCGGCCCCTGTCCCTGGCCCTGTCCCTCACCGGCAGGACTGCGCGGGCTGCGACGGCACCAGTACCGGCTCTCCGCGGGGCGGATCGCCCGCCTCGCCGAGATCCGTCCGCCGGCTCGTGCGGCGCCACAGCCGTCCCGGCGACAGGTAGAAGCGGTCCGGCAGGAACACGGCGTCCGCGATGATCATCGCGCCGGAGAAGAGGGGCAGTCCCATGAGGACGGCGATGCCCAGGTGCATGCTCAGCAGCATGGTCAGGACCGGGTACTTGAGCCGTCCGAACAGGACGAACGGGAAGGCGACCTGCAACAGCACCGTGAGGTAGCAGGCGATGCTGATCAGTACGTCGTGCTCGTCCACGATGAGGGAGAGCTCGGGCCATGGCCGGAACAGGTCGAGGTTCAGGACGTAGTGGAGAGCGGTCCCGTTGCCCCAGGAGCCGCCCTGCACCTTGTAGAGACCCGCGGATCCGTAGAGGAAGCAGACCTGGGCCGCGATGACGAACATGGCGCAGTTGTGCAGTACCGCCGTCAACGTCCGGCGGAACCGGCGGAGTTCCTCTGCTCCCTGAGCCACCGGCGTACGCGGCGCCGTGCCCGCGAAGGCCCGAAGGCGGTTTCTGCGCGCATCCAGGGACCAGCGCCTGCCGCACGTGGTGAAGACGAGGTACATGGCCATGAGGAGGATGAGGTTGTCTCCTCCGTCGGTCATGAAGATCGCTCTGGCGTGGAACGAGGCCACCATGACAGCGAACAGCACGGACACCGCTCTGGTCCGCCAGCCCAGCATGAACAGCGCGGACGTGACGAGGGCCAGCGCGTAACAGACCTCGAAGTACGCCCGGCTGTCGGACAGCGTGAGGATGCTGGCCCACCCCGTCTGGTCGAACAGCTGCCTCGCCAGCTCGGGCGTCCACGGCGACCCGGGGCCCCAGATCTCGTCGCGGTGCGGAAACTCGCGCAACAGGAAGACCAGGTAGAGGAGTCCGTACCCGATGCGCAGGACCGCCGCGGCGTAGAGGGACACCGGCCGCTCCGTCAGGACGGTGAGAAACTCACCGATCCGGCGCGGTGCGCGCGTCTGCTCAGTTTCCATGGGAGGTCACCTTCCACCAGGGCAGGTACCGCGTTTCGGCAGGCTTCGATGCGGCGGCGGCCTGGCCTGTCCCGCCGACCTCGGCCGGCGCGGCGATGGGCACCGTGATCACGCGCAGCTGGACGGACTCGAAGCTTCCGCCTCGTCGGCCGGAGATGCGGTCCGCCGCGATGTTGGCCAGGTACTGCTGGATCATCAGCGCCCGCTGCGAGCCCGGCCGGTCGTCGCCGCCGTGGGTCTCGAGGTACGAACTCCAGGCCCGCCGCAGCATGTTCTGTGTCGTATGGCTCGGGAAGGCGTTGTGCTCCACCGCCGAGTTGTCGACGGCGGTCAGGTCGAACCAGCCACTCACCCGCACGCTGCCGTCCGGGGCGGTGTGCATGGTCCTCGCCGAAATCTGCCGGTTGACCGACTCGGGATCCGGCGCGAAGAGCCGCCAGTTCTGCTCGAACAGCGGAAAGACCCACGCATTGACCTGCCGACTGTATTGCCGGGAGAGGGGGTTCGGTGGTGCCACGTGCAAAAACACGAGGAGAACATGCACCAGGGCCGTCGCGAGGCACAGGATCACGGTGACACTCGTTCCCGCTCTCAGGAGAACGCGCGAAGGCTCGGCGGGCTGCCGTTGGTACGCAGGGGGTTTTTCACCCCGGTCTCGCTGTTCTGTCGGCTCGACGCCGGCGCTGGCTTCTCTCATCGCTTCTCCTGCGATTTCGCCAACGGCGCGCGACGGAATCGACAAACGATCCGCCGCGCGCCGGTCGTCCTGCTCGCTCAAATGGAGCTAGGCAGACTTCTTGTCGTGGCTTTCGCGAACGCTGCCATAGCCATCGGGCTTCCCGGGCTTCTCGGGCTTGCCGGGCTTGCCCGGCTTCCCCTCGTGGCCACCGGGCTTCCCCTCGTGGCCACCGGGCTTCCCCTCGTGGCCACCGGGCTTCTCACCATGCTCGTGGCCACCGGGCTTCTCACCATGCTCGTGGCCACCGGGCTTCTCACCGTGGTGGCGGCCCGGCTTCTCGCCATGGTGGCCGCCGGGTCCACCGATCACGCCACCCGCGGCGCCGCCGCCCAGGGTTCCTCCCGAGGCGCCACCCGGGGTTCCTCCTGAGGTGCCGCCGTCGGTTCCTCCTGAGGTGCCGCCATCGGTTCCTCCTGAGGTGCCGCCGGACAGGACGCCACCGAGAACCCCACCGATGACACCGCCCACCGTCGTGCCGCCGGTCAGGACGCCACCGAGAACCCCACCGCTGATGACGCCGCCCACCGTCGTCGTGCCGCCGGTGGTCCCGTCCGCGCACGGCCCCAGGAAGATGTTGTTGGTGTCCAGCGTCACGGCGCCGAGACCGGTACCGCCCGCATCGGCCAGCAACCGGCCGTTGATGGACGCGTCCGTGTTGGCGGTGATCGAGGTGTGGGCCAGGATGGTGCCCCCGAACTCGGATTCGGTACCGAGCACGGCCGAGCTGCCCACCTGCCAGAACACATTGCACGGCGAGGCGCCGTTGACGAAGCTCACCGTGCTGTTGGATGCCGTCGTCAGCGCCGAACCGATCTGGAACACCCAGACGGCATTGGGGTTGCCCAAGGCGTCCAGGGTGAGTGTGCCGGTGATGGCAGCGGAGCTGTTCGCCTTGTAGATGCCTGGCGTCAGCGTCTGACCACCGAACTCGTGGGGAGCGTCGTTGTACACCGCGTTCGGCGGAACCTGTCCGGCAGCCTGGTTGTACCCGGTGGTCAGGTGGTTCTTGGCCAGGGCGGCGACACCATCGGCAGCGTGCAGAGTCCCGGGGGGAGTCACGATGCCGGGCCCTCCGTCGGACGCGAAGAACCCGGTGATGGCCGACCCGGGACTCACGCCGACGTTGCGGCCGTTGACGACCGTGGGACCGGTGTTGGTGACCGTCGCACCAGCCAGCACTCCGAAGCTGGCCGCCGTACCCAGAGGGACAGGAGTCGCAACGGCATTTGCGCGCGTCGGCGTCAACGCGAGGATGACGGCGGCGATCACCACAGCCGTCACCGCCGCAATCCAGACCGACATCGGACGCCGTAGAGGCGCCTCAGGAATATTCAGCGTCATCGAGGGGCCAACTCCTGTGAGAAAGGCGACTATTCGGTGATTCCTGGTCGCACAGAATCGCCTGCTTCTGTCGCGGGCATATTACGCAGACAAGAAATCAAATTACGGTTCATTCGAGCGTTGTCCCTGAAATCGACTAACGCATTGCGAATAACATAGAAATACTTAATGGGCCGAATGGCGGCGGCTGACCACCCAGGACCTCACACCGGCCGTTCACGCGACGAAGCGTGCGCGACGTCTTGACGTGTACTTGGCATGATGGCTTCATGGGAGCGCTCCCATAATCACGCGGGCAATCCCCCCACCCGGTGCGAGAGGAACCCCATGCAGACCTCCCCCCACCCGGCAGGACCCGACCCGGCCGGACCCCACCCGGCCGGACTCCGCAAGGCCGGACGAGGACTGGCGGCCGCTCTCACGGCCGTACTCATCGCCTGTCTGCTCTCCTTGACCGGCGCCCCCCGAGCCCACGCCGCGCCGGGCGACGGCTCGGTGTCCGACCCCAACATCGCCTACGTCGGCCGCTGGGACACCGGCTCGGGCACGACGGCCGTGGCCAACTGGACGGGCGCGTACGTGCAGACGTCCTTCACCGGCACCACGGTGAAGGTGAAGACCAGAGACGCGGTTAACTTCTACGCGAGCGTCGACGGCAAGCCCGACGTCTTCTACGCGGGCGTACGCGGCACGGTGAACCTGACTCCCCAGCCCCTGTCGTCGGGCACCCACACCCTGCGGATCAACTACCGCTCCGGAGACACCGCCTTCCAGGGCCTGGTCCTGGACTCCGGTGCCCGCACGGTCGCTCCGGCCGCATCGGCCGGGCTGATCGAGTTCGTCGGCGACTCCATCACCGCCGGCGCCCTCACCGACCGGCTGGCGCTCGACTCGTACGCCTGGAAGACCGGCGAACAACTGGGGATGCGGCACACCCAGGTCGCCCGCTCCGGGTACTGCCTCGTAGCCCAGTCCGGCTGCACCGGTCTGAGCAGCCAGTTCTTCAGACTGGCCAGCACCGGCGGTACGGACTGGGACTTCTCCCGCTACCAGGCGAGCGCGGTCGTCATCAACCTCGGCACCAACGACATCGGGCACGGCGTGACCGGCGCCGCGTTCCAGTCGGCGTACACCGCGTTCCTGCGCGACATCCGCGCCAAGTACCCGAACGCGGTCCTCTTCGCGGTGCAGACCCTCAAGAAGCGCTACGTCACCGAGACGAAGGCCGCCGTCAGCGCCCGCAACAGCGCCGGTGACGCCAAGGTCCGCTACGTCGACACGACGGGCTGGCTCACCGACGGCACCGACTACGAGGACGGCAACGGGCACCCCAACGAAGCGGGCCACACCAAGTTCGCGAACCGCCTGGCCCCCGTCATCAGCGGCGCCACGACCCTGTCCGCCAGGGCGGCGGCACCCGGCCAGCCCGGCGACCCGAACATCAAGTTCGTCGGGCGCTGGGACACCACCAGTTCCGCCACCGCCTACACGCCCTACTGGGCCGGCGCGTACTACCGCGTCGGTTTCACCGGCACGACCGTCCGGCTCAAGCAGCGGAACACGATCGACTTCTGGGCGCGCATCGACGACGGGCCCGTGAAGTTCTACGACGACGTCAAGGGGACGGTGAACCTGACCCCGGCCGCGCTGCCCGCCGGCCGGCACACCCTCCAGGTCAACTACCAGGTGGTCGCGGGTTCCTACCGCGGTGACGCCGTCTTCCAGGGGCTCGTCCTCGACAGCGGCGCGACGACCTTCGCGCCGGCCGCCCCGGGCAAGCTGATCGAGTTCGTCGGCGACTCGATCACCGTGGGCACGACGACCTCGCAGAACGCCCGTACCGCCTACGGCTGGCTGATCGGGGAACGGCTGGGCACCGAGCACACACAGATCGCCCAGGGAGGCGCCTGCCTCGTGGCCGCGGCAGACGGGTGCGTGGGCCTGGAGCAGCAGTTCACCAAGCTCAACCCGAATGCCACCACACCCGACTGGGACCTCTCCCGCTACCGGGCCGACGCGGTCGTCATCAACCTCGGCACCAACGACGTCGGGCACGGGGTGAGCTCGACGCAGTTCCAGGCGGCCTACACCAGCCTGCTGCGCAAGGTCCGCGCCGCCTACCCGCAGGCCTGGATCTTCGCGCTGGAGACCTTCCGCGGACGGTACGTCCCGCAGACGCAAGCCGCCGTCGGCGCGGCGGTCCAGGGCGGCGACTCGCGGGTCTCCTTCGTCGACACCACGGGCTGGCTGGGCTCCGGCGACCTCACCGACTCGGTGCACCCCAACGACCAGGGCCACCGCGTCATCGCCGACCGCCTCGCACCGGTCATCGCCGCCAGGATCGGGGCCTGAGGGACGCCGGGCGGACGTCCGGAGGCGGTGCAACCCGGTCGACCAAGTCCGACTTGTCCGTTTCTGGTGCGGCGGGCACGCTGAGGACTATGAGTGACACGCCCGGCGTGAATTGAGCACGGATGGACACCAGAGCCGCCACGGCCACCATCAGCCCCCGAGGCACCGTCACGGGCTGGAGCGAGGGGGCCCGGCGGCTGCTGGGCTACCGCGCCTCGGACGTCGTGGGCCACGCCGCGGCCGAGCTGCTCGCCGTGGAAGGCTCCCGCCCGGCCGGGGTCACCCTCGTCGACTCGCAGGAATGGAGCGGCACGGCGGCCTTCCGTCACCAGGACGGTCGTCGCGTCGATCTGGCCCTGCACTCCTACCCCTCACTGGACGGCGACGGCAAGGCCCAGGGATTCGTCGTGACCGCCACCGCGGACACGGCCGAGCCGGGATACGACCGGAGGATGGTGGAGTGGGCGTCCACCCAGTCCTCCGTTGCCATGTCCACATTCACCACGGGGTCGCGCCGCTGGCGGCCCAACACGGTGGCGTCGGCGGAAACAGGGTCGCCGTACCCGGTCGTCCTCGACGCGGAGGGCGCCGACGAGGGGTTTCTGCGGCTCGTCCACCAGGTGGCCGAGGACGCGAAGCCGATGCGCTACGAGCGCTTCGCACCGGGACCTTCCTCGTCCCGGCAGCACGCCTGGATCATCGAGTTGTGGCCCGTCACGGACCCCTCCACCGGCCGGGTGTGCGGGGTCGGCACCGCGGCGTTCAACAGCAGCGAGCAGCACTGGGCCCGGCAGCGCCTGGCTTTGCTGAACGAGGCGGGTGCCTGTATCGGCACCACCCTGGACGTGGAGCGCACCGCCCAGGAACTCGCCGACCTGGCCGTGCCCCGGCTGGCCGACTTCGTCAGCGTGGACCTGCTCGACTCCGTGACGCGCGGGGAGGAGCCGGTGCCGGGCCCCGTCGACGCGGCCGTGGTGCTGCGCCGGATCGCCCACCAGTCCGCCGCCGAGGGCGTGCCCGAGGCCGCCGTGCGCCTCGGCCACGTCGACACCTACCCCGCGTTCTCGCCTCCCGCCCGCTGCCTGGCCACCGGCCGACCCCTGCTCAGCGGGACGGACGACCCCGACTTCGTCCAGTGGATCGCCCGGCACGAGGCCAGAAGCGCCAGCGTGCGGGCGTACGGATTCCACTCGATCATGGCGGTCCCGCTGCGGGCCCGCGGGATCACGCTCGGTGTGGCGGTCTTCGCCCGGGGCAGTTCCTCGGAGCCCTTCGAGCAGGACGACCTGGTCCTCGCCGAGGAACTCGCGGGCAGGGCGGCCGTCGGCATCGACAACGCGCGCCGCTACACCCAGGAGCACACCAACGCCCTCACCCTCCAGCGCAGCCTGCTGCCCCACGGCCTGCCCCGACAGGCGGCCGTCGAAGTGGCGTACCGCTATCTCCCGGCCGGCTCGGGGGTCGGCGTGGGCGGCGACTGGTTCGACGTGGTTCCCCTGTCCGGCACCCGGGTCGCCCTGGTCGTCGGCGACGTGGTCGGGCACGGCCTGCACGCCTCCGCCACCATGGGCCGGCTCCGCACGGCGGTGCGCACCCTCGCCGATGTCGACCTGCCCCCGGACGAGCTCCTCACCCACCTCGACGACCTGGTCACCCACCTCACCTACGACGACGAGAGCATCCCCGAGGAGATGCCGTCCGCCGGCGAGATCGGCGCCACCTGCCTGTACGCCGTCTACGACCCGGTCTCCCGCGTCTGCACCCTCGCCAGCGCCGGCCACCCGCCGCCCGCCGTGCTGTATCCCGACGGCACGGTCAGTGTGGTCCGACTCTCCCCGGGGCCGCTGCTGGGCGTCGGCGGACTGCCCTTCGAGGCCACCGAGCTGGAACTGCCCGAAGGCAGCCTGCTCGCCTTCTACACCGACGGCCTGATCGAGTCCCGCGACCACGACATCGGCCTCGGCCTCGACCGGCTGTGCGAATCGCTCGGCTCACCCGCCCCGTCGCTGGAGGTCACCTGCGACGCCGTACTCAAAGCGCTGCTCCCCGAAAGCCCGGACGACGACGTGGCCCTGCTCCTCGCCCGCACCCGCGCCCTGCACACCGACCAGGTCGCCGCCTGGTCCCTGCCGTCCGACCCGTCGATCGTCGCGGACGCCCGCGCCCAGGCCTCCCGCCAGCTGGCCGCCTGGGGGCTGGAGGAAGCGGCGTTCGTCACCGAGCTGGTGGTGAGCGAGCTGGTCACCAACGCCATCCGGTACGGGGAGGTCCCCATCGGGCTGCGGCTGATCCGCGACCGGACGCTGATCTGCGAGGTCTCCGACGCCAGCAGCACCGCACCCCACCTGCGCCGCGCCCGTACCTACGACGAGGGCGGACGCGGGCTGCACATGGTCGCCCAGCTCACCCAGGGCTGGGGCACCCGCCAGACCCCGACCGGCAAGACCATCTGGGCCGAACAACCCCTGCCGGTCAGCTGAGATGACGAGGCCGACGGAGGATCCGAGGGCAGCCGGGACCGCCCCGCCCGCAAGGGCAGGGGCCACGGCGGAAGGTGGCACGCGCACCCTCGGTCTGGTCTATCCGCCGGCAGGACGCAACCGCGACTACACGGGGATGCAGCTCTCCTTCGTCGGCGGCGTGGCCGAGGCGGCCACGACGTACGACTACGACCTCCTCCTCTCCCCCGCCGACCGGGCGAGTGACCCGTCCTTCCGGCGGATGATCGAAGGGGGGCGGGTGGACGGCGTGATCGTCATGGAGATCCGGCTGGAGGACGACCGGGTCGAGCACCTCGCCAAGGCCGGCTTCCCCTTCGTCACCATCGGGAGGAACAGCAGGGCGGAGGAGACCGGCTGGGTCGATCTGGACTTCGCGGGCCTGGCACGCGGCTGCGTGTACCACCTGGCCGACCGGGGCCACCGCCGGATCGCCTTCGTCAACCGGTCGGAACAGCTCTTCCAGAGCGGGTACGGCTTCGCACACCTCGGACTCGAGGGCTACACCAAGGCCATGGCGGAGCAGGTCCTCACCCCCCGCGCGTACCTCTGCGGCGACGACGTCGCCGCCGGGGAAGCGGTCCTGGAACAGATCCTGCTGGACGATCCGGCGACCACCTCGCTGGTCACCATGAACGAGGCGGCCCTCGAGGGCCTGTACCGCGGGCTGACCCGGCACGGCCGCGCCGTGCCGCGCGACTTCTCGGTCGTCGGCGTGGCGGCCGGCCGCTGGGCGGAGCAGGTGGACCCGCAGCTCACCGCGGCCGAGATCCCCGCCAAGGAGATGAGCCGGGTGGCCGTAGACCTGATGGTTCGACGGCTCACCTCCCCGGGCTCACCTCCCCGGCACGTCCTGCTGAAACCCCTGATCTCCCTGCGGGCCAGCACCGGGGCCTGCCGGCCGGTGCCCGGTTCGGAGCCCGAACGGGAATTCCCGGATCTCGACGACTTCCCTGATCTGCCGGACGCACCCGATCCGTCGGACCCCGACTTCTGACCTGGAGTGAAGCATGTCGTACGCCGTCGACCGCCGCGGTTTCCTGCGTGCCGCGGGGGTGGGAGCCGCCGCCCTCGGCCTCGGCCCGGCCCTGGCGTCCTGTGACTCGGGCCGGCAGAGCGGCAGCGAGACAGTCACCCTCACCTGGTGGGACTACTTCACCCTGGACAACTTCCAGCCCGCCTTCGCACGGCTCGTGAAGGACATCGAGGCCAACGTCCCCGACGTGCGGATCGAGCGGCGGACGTTCCCCTTCGCGGACCTCGACCGGCAGATCACCCTGGGTGCGGTCTCCGGTGATCTCCCGGACATCGCCATCGTCGACAACGTCGCCATGAACTCACTCGGCGGCAGCGGACTGCTGGCCGATCTCACCGGCAGGGTCGAGGAATGGGGTCAGGCGGGCAAGTACTACGCGGGCCCGTGGGCCGGCTGTCAGGTCGACGGGAAAACCCTGGGGATCCCCAACAACAGCAACTGCCTCGCCCTGTACTGCAACACCGGGCTGCTCGACGCCGCCGGAGTGAAGCCCCCGGCCACTTGGGACGAACTGGCCGACACGGCTCAGAAGCTGAGCGGCGGGGACCGGTTCGGTCTGGCGATGAGCGCGATCAGGACGGAGGAGGGCGTCTTCCAGTTCCTGCCGTTCCTGTGGCAGGCAGGCGGCGATCTGGACACCTTCGCCACGTACGGCGCCACCGCCCTGTCCTTCCTCGACGACCTCGTCGCCAAGGGCTCGCTGTCCGAGCAGTGCGTGGGCTGGACGCAGCAGGACGTCAACACACGGTTCGTCAACCAGCGGGCCGCGATGCAGATCAACGGCCCGTGGCAGCTCCCCACCCTCAAGCAGGCCGACCTGGAGTGGGAGGTCGTCGCACTGCCCCGTGACCGGGCGTCCGCCACCTGCCTGGGCGGGGAGAACTGGGTCGTGATGGAGAGCAGCAAGCACCAGGACAAGGCCTGGGAGGTCCTGGAGTACACCCAGCGTCCGTCGGTCCTGGTGCCGTTCCTGGTGGCACTCGGCAACCTTCCCGCCCGCAAGGACCTGGCGGACACGGGCACCTGGGCGTCCGACCCGGCCCTGCGGCTCTTCCTCAGCCAGCTGCCCGTCGCCCGTCCGCGTCAGTACGGTCCGCACTACGCCGACGCCTCGCAGGCCGTCGCCGTGGCCGAACAGGCCGTACTCACCGGTTCCGCGGCCCCCGCCGCCGCGGCGAAGTCCGCCGCCGTCAAGATCGACAAGGCGCTGGAGCGCCGGTGAGGAGGCGCCATGCGCCTTCACCTTCCTCGCGCCGCCGACGGGCCGGATACCTGTTCTCGCTCCCCGGCCTGACCTTCCTCGGCCTGTTCCTGGCGTACCCGCTGCTCTACAACGTGTGGACGTCCGTGCACGACGTCGACCTGAGCGCGCTGCTCGGCGGTGCCACGCGGTTCAACGGCCTCGCCAACTACCGGGCCACCGTCGCCGACCCGGACTTCTGGCACGCCGTACGGCTCTCGATCGTCTTCACCCTGGCGTCGCTGCTGTTCCAGTTCGTCATCGGCTTCGCCCTGGCCCTGCTGTTCGCCCGGCCGTTCCCGCTGAACGGGCTGCTGCGGTCGCTGCTCCTGGTGGCGTGGCTGCTGCCCCCGGTGGTCAGCGGCACCCTCTTCCGCTGGATGCTCGACGGCGAATCGGGCGCCTACAACGGACTGTTGCGCGCAACGGGTCTCGGCGCCCTGTCCCACGACTGGCTCACCGACCCGGGCACCTCGCTGGCCGGGGTCGTCCTCGCCAACGTCTGGGTCGGCGTGCCCTTCAACATGCTGCTGCTCCTGGTGGGGCTGCACACCATCGACCCGGAGCTCCACGAGGCCGCCGCCATCGACGGCGCGGGCGTCTGGCAACGCTTCCGGTGGATCACCCTCCCGCTGATGCGGCCCGTGTCGGTGACCGTGCTGCTGCTCGGCCTCGTCTACACCTTCAAGGTCTTCGACATCATCTTCGTGATGACGGGCGGCGGCCCCGTCGACGCCACCAGCGTCCTGTCGCTCTACGTCTACGAGATCTTCTTCAAGTTCTTCCGCTTCGGCGAGGGCGCCGCGGCCGGCCTGCTCCTGCTGCTCGTGCCCCTGCTCGTGGGCGGGCTCTATGTGCGTCGGCTGCGCAGGGAAGGAGAAACGGCGTGACCCCGGGCCGCCGCCGCCCCTGGCTGCTCACCACCACCGCCGCGCTGATCACCGCCGCCTTCCTCCTGCCGGTCTACTGGATGGTCAACACCAGCCTCACCGAGCCGGACCGGATCCTCGCCGAGACCCCGCAGTGGGTCCCCGCACCGGTCACCACGGAGAACTACTCGACCGCGCTGGCCGCCGAGGCCCTCCCCCAGGCCCTGCTCAACAGCGTGGTGATCTCCTGCGGAGTGGTCGCGCTCACCCTGCTCCTCGGCGTTCCCCTCGCCTACGCGCTCGCCCGGATCCCGATGCGCGGCTCCGGCACCATGGTCCTCGCCCTGCTCATCGCCCAACTGCCGCCCAGCATCGTGCTCGCGGCCCCGCTGTTCATCCTCGAACGCCGGGCCGGTCTCGACGACACGTACCTCGGTCTGATCGCCGCGGACACCACCCTCACCCTGCCCTTCGCGGTGATCGTGCTGCGCCCCGTGCTGCGGAGCGTGCCGAGGGAGCTGGAGGAGGCGGCCCTGGTCGACGGCTGCGGTCCGGCGGGCGTACTGCTGAGGGTGGTCCTGCCCGTCATGGTGCCCGGCCTGGTCGCGGTGGCGGGGCTGGCCTTCCTGATCGGCTGGGGCGAGTTCGTCTTCGGCCTCACCCTCGCCACGGAGCCCGCCGTACAGCCCGTCACCGTCCTGCTCAACGCCTTCGTGGGCCTGCACGGATCCGCATGGGGGGCCCTGATGGCCACCGCCACCCTCATCAGCATCCCCGTGGTCTGCGTCTTCGCGATCTTCCAGCGCTTCATCGTGGGCGGGCTCACCGCGGGAAGCGTCAAGAACTGACCGGCGCGTCGACCCGGTCAATGACCCGGTCGAAGTCCCGGTCGAAGTCTCAGTCGAAGTCTCAGTGGCCAAGAGGAGTCCGCTGTCGACGCCATGCGGAGTCGGACGTTGGACGAGCCGCGAGCTGCCTTCTACGGGGCGGACGACAGCATCAACCACACCTGAACCGTACGTTCAGGTCATCCGTGAGGTGTGCACCATGTCAACCACGGCAGGGGCCGGGTCGGCCGAGCACGGAGCCGGGCGCCGGCGCCGTACTCGCAGCGGTCCGCGTGCCGAAGTCAAATCGGGAAGGGGCGGTGCGCCAGAGGCACTACCAGTAGGCACCCGTGCCGAACCCCGACTGCATCACCTTCTGCCACCGCTGAGCCGCGTTGTTCTGCGGATGCCTCACAGCCGGGGGTCGGACTCTCACCGCGCCGATTCGCAGGACGACGCCCCCGGCACCTGCGGCTCGAACGGCGCGTGGCTCAGCCGCTGAACGAAGGCCCGGGCGTCCGACCCGCCATCAGGCCCGCCAGAGCTGCCCGCGACGAGACCCCCGTCTTGCGGTAGACCCGGGAGATGTGGGTCTCGACCGTGCGGCGGCTCAGGCAGAGCCGGTCGGCGATCGCCGGGCTGGTGAGGCCGTCGGCGACGAGGTCGGCGATCTCCCGTTCGCGGGCCGTCAGTTCGGCGAGGCGGCGCACAGGACCGTCGGCGGCTTCGGCCACCGCCGGGCCGACCACCTCGGCCAGGCCGGCCAGCATCCCGCTGCCGCCGGCGGCGGCGAGCCGCTGCCCGCGGTGCCAGGCCGCCCGCCCGCGCCGCGGACCGTCCGGGTCCGCCGCCAGCAGGGGGGCGGACAGGAGCAGGGAGTACGCCTCCCAGAACGCCCCTCCGCTGCGGGCGCTCTCCTCGGCCGCCGCCACGAACAGGTCCGCCGCCGCCCTGTCGTCACCGAGACCGAGACGTATGTGCGCGGCGCTGCGCATCGCCGAGGCCCGCTGCACGGGCAGATCGAGCCTTTCGGCCTCCTCGTGGGCCCGCTCGGCCCATTCCTTCGCCGTGTCCAGGTCACCCGTGGTGACGGCGGCGGTCACGAGGACCTCCAGGAACAGCGGGCGCATCGAGGGCTGCATCCGCCGCAGGCCGGGGCCGCCGGCGCGCAGCAGCGCATCCCGGGCGCGGGCCGGGTCGCCGGCGGTGAGCGCCGCGTAGCCGAGCACGCACCAGGCGATGGACGCCCACCAGTTGACGCCCAGACCGGCCGCGGCCACCGCCTCCTCGGCGATGGCGAGTGGCCGCGGATCGCCGGGTGGGCAGGCGTCCACCAGGGCGTGGGCCCTGGTCGCGAGGACGAAGGCGAGCAGTTCGTCGCTGCCGATGCCGCGGGCGATGTCCTCGGCCTCGTCGGACAGTTCCACCGCCGACGCGAGCCGGCAGGTCTGGATGCGCACGTGAGTCTTGCAGAGCAGAAGGTGGGGCAGGAGGTAGAGCTGGCCGGTGCGGCGGGCTATGGCCAGGCCTCGGTCCGCGTGCCGCTCGGCATCGGCGTAGCGCTCCAGGAACGCCTCCGCCCAGCCCAACCGGACCAGCGGCTCGCACAGGCCGGTCAGATCGCCGTCCGGCAGCGAGTCCACGAGGGCCGCCGCCCGGCGGGTGAAGTCGTCGGCCGCAGCCGTCTCCCCCTCGTACGCCTCCCCCAGTGCGGCGACGGCCAGCGCACCCGCCACCCCCGTCTCGTCCCCGAGCGAGCCGGCCACCTCCAGGGTGTGCGCCACGTCGGAGCGCACCGCCGGGTACGACGTGTCGTGCGGGGCCAAGGAACCCAGTTCCAGGCCCAGCGCCACCTGGTCGGCGGGCGACGGCGCGGGATCGGTGCGGTGCAGCTCGCGGCGGAGCAGGGCCACCGCCTCCGAGTAACGCCCCAAGTGGCGCTCCATGACGGCGCACAGCACCACGGCGGACGCCCGCGATCCCGTCCCGTCGCGCGGGTCGGGCAGGGCTAGCACCTGGTGCAACAGGTCACGGCTCTCCCGGAGCCGGCCGCCGGCGCCCAGCGCCCGGGCCCGCCGCAGCATCAACTCGCGCCGTCTGCTCGCGTGTTCCGTCGTGTGCGGAAGGTGCCGGAGCACCACCTCGAGCCAGTGCGCGCTGCTCGCGGGCGCCGTGTGGGCGGCCTGCTCGGCGGCCTCGGTCAGCACGGCCGCCGCCTGCGGGTCCCAGCCGGACAGCGACTGCTCGGCGTGGTGCGCCTGCTCGGCCAGCGGGGCGCCGACCCGGGCGAGTTCGGCGGCGGCCAGGCGGTGGGTCTCCGTACGCAGCCAGGGGTCGGTGCCGTCGCGGACGAGGCTGCGCAGCACGGGGTGCCGCAACGCGATCCGCCCGTGCGTGCCGGTGCGCAGCAGGTCGCGCCGGGTCAGCACGGCGAGGTCCTCGGCCAGCCGTCCCGGCTCGTGGCCGGTCACCGGGCCGAGCAGGGCGGGCGTGGCGTGGTCGCCGAGCGCGGCCACCGCTTCGACGAGCCGACCCTGCGACGGCGTCAGCGGGGTCAGCTCGTCGAGCAGCAGCGCGCCGAGGCCGGTCGTGGACAGCCGGCTCACCGACGCGCCCTCGCGGTGCGCCTGGAGCAGGGTCAGCAGGTACAGCGGGTTGCCCTCGCTCGCCGTGAAGAGCCGTACGGCCTCGTCGCGGGCCAGGTCGGGGGTGAGCAACTCGACGCAGTCACGCTCGCCGAGCGGGCCGAGAACCGTCCGCCGTACCGTGCCGGTCTCCGTGCCGCGGGTGAGGGTCGCGGCGAGCGGGGCGGGGCTCTGCCGGTCGCGGCGGGCGAGGACCAGCAGGACGCGGGCGCGCACGGGGTGCCGTACGAGATGGTCGAGGAGTTCCAGCGACGCGGCGTCCGCCCAGTGCATGTCGTCCAGCACCACGACCAGCGGGGACGCCGCGGCGTGGGCCAACAGGGCGGCAGTGGCCCGGTGCAGGCGGAAGCGGTCGGTGCGGCGGGGAGCGCCGCTGAGCACCGGGGCGACCTCGGAGGCCGCCGGGAAGGACTTCACGATCTGTGGGTCGAGGTCGGAGAAGGCGTCGGTGAACGGCTGGAACGGGATGTGGCGTTCGTACTCCGTCGCCCGGCCGCGCAGCACCGCCGCCCCGCGCCGCGTCGCGGCCAGGCACAGCTCGTGGACCAGCCGGCTCTTGCCGATGCCTGCCTCACCGCCGACGTCCAGCACCGCCGGGCGGCCGGGCGCGTCCCCCACCAGGTCCGCCAGCAGCCGGTCGAGGCGCCCGAGTTCGGCCTCTCTGCCGACCAGCGGTGTTCGTTCCGTCGTCATGCCCTCATGCCCCCCGCAACAGTTGTTGCCCCTGTACATCCTGACGTACGCCACTGACAACCTGTGAAGTTCGTGTCCGGGGTCTCACACCTCCAGGTGCGGAAACTACGTAACCGATCTACGTAACAGCACGATCGGCACGGCCCGACGCGCGCGGCAGGATCAAGTCCCTGGGGGGCCGCGGCCGTTGCCGCATCCGGAAGGTCCCGGGGACTTCGGGGAGGGCGGATGTTGGTCGTCGGCACAGTGGCAGGGATCGTCCTGCTGATCGTCGTATGCCTGATCGTTTGGATCATCCGGCGGTCGGACGGCCGGTACCGGTTCCGGCCGTCGTTCGAGGCGGCCTGCGAGGTCACGGTCGGCGGCCGGAGACTCGTGGCGTACTCCGGGCACCGCAAGGTGATCCGGCTCGCGGACCCGGCCGCGCGCGAGGACACGGCGGTCCTCACGGACTCGCGCACCTGGATCCGTGCGCTGTGCGAGGTCCACGTCGACGGCAGACCCCTGCTGACGTCCGGCGGCCGGGACGGCGTCGTCCGGCTCTGGGATCTCGAGGAACGAGGCGAGCCGGTGGCCTCCCTCACCGGTCACCGCGGCTGGGTGTTGGCACTGTGCACGGTGCGGGTCGCCGGGCGCGACCTGCTGGCCTCGGCGGGCCGGGACCGCACGATACGCCTCTGGGACCCGCGCAACGGCCGACTGGTGCGCACGATGGACGCCGGCCCCCGGAGGGGGTGGATCTTCTCCCTGTGTCAGGTGCGCACCGGCGGGCGAACACTGCTCGCGTCCGGACACGGCAACGGCACCGTGACCCTGTGGCACGCCGAGTCCGGGCAGGCGGCACTGGAGCTGACCGCGCACAACCGCGCCGTGTGGACCCTGTGCGAGGTGTCCGACGGCGACCGCACTCTGCTGGCCTCCGCCGGCTGGGACGGGGTCGTCCGACTGTGGGACGTGGAGGCACCGCAGGAGGTACGGGCGTTCACCGCCGGCGCCGGACCCGTGTACGCCCTGTGCCGGGCGGAAGTCGAGGGCCGCACGCTCCTCGTCGCCGGCGGCGACGGGCCGGGCACCGCCGTCTGGGACCCCTCCACCGGCGAACGCGCCGGCGACCTGGGCATGGACTTCGCCGGCCTGCTCAGCGGCCACGGCTGGGTACGCGCCGTATGCCAGGTCCGGCCGACGGAGGGCCCACCGCTGATCATCACCGCGGGGTACGACGACGGGGCACGTGTATGGGACCTGGCGAAGGAGATCGGTGCGTGAGCGCCCACAGCGGGAAACCCGACAAGTGCGCTGCTCCGCCGCCCTGTTGCCCACCGGCCGAGTAGAGGACCCGCGTATCGCCCGACTCAACTTGCGTTGTCCGGCCTGGCGTTGGCAGCCGCATCCGGGATTGTGATGGCCCTGCCCCGGGGGGCGGCGACCACGGGCGACCGAACGATGCCCAGGGCCTACCCGCCGAACACCCACACGCCGATCTCGACCAGGAGGCCGACCACGATGCCCAACACGATGACGCTGAACAGCCCGCCCAGAGCCAGGAATACGTAGCCCTCCCCGTTCACCCACCTGCCGTGCCGCGCGCAGGCGAACAGCCAGAGCGACAGTATGAGAAACGGCAGGAGAACGAGGCCGGTGATGGTTCCGATCGACACCACGGCGACGGCCGACGGTTCGTACGCCTGACCTCTCGCGGTGCGGACCTCGACGGTGCTGCCCGGCCGGTGTTCCTTTGCCGCCATGTTCAGCACGATCGCGCGCGAGGGCTCGCCCGCCCGGCGCGGTGTGTACCTGCCTGTGCAGTCGGTGCCGTCCGCGTTGCCCTCCACGTCGTGGGCTTCGTGGCACTCGGCGATCGTCATGACGCCGTCCACGGGTCCAAGACCCAGCACCGCAGCCAGGGGTGCTCCCGGGAGCAGCCAGATCAGCCACCCGGCGACGGCGAGGCTCACCGCCACTCCGACAACGGCCACACTCCGCGTCACCCGCCCTGCCGCACCCCGCGTCACCCGCTGTACCGCACCCCGCATGGCGTCCCCCTCACCCCGTCGACGCCCCGGAGGAGGGGCTGCGAACCGGCGCCGCCGGCTGCCCGGCCGACGTCACCCAGGGGACGTGACTCCCCCACCCGCTTCGACTCGCCAGGTTCACCTGGTTCGCCGGGTTCGCCGGGTTCGCCGATCCTGTCACCGGGGTGGGCTCCTGGCCTCAGTGGTTTCACCTACACCTGATACGTACCTGCCGTGTGCGTCGCCGGGTCCTCGCTTCCGGCGGTGGTCGGTGCAGGTCGGTTGGAGGCGGGGAGTTCCAGGCTCTGCGGGTGCTGTTGCGGGGAGGGGGCGCCCTGTCCGGCGCCCGCCGGCCGGTCGGCGTGACGTCAGGATGCCGGCCCTCCCGAGGCCAGGACGATCTCCCTGACGACCCCTGGCACGCCTGCCCGGTTTGCCCATATATGCGATCCTGATGTGTGGGTTCCCTGCCACTCGTGGGCGGCGTGGTCCCCCCGTCGCCGGTCCGGCGCCTCCGCCGTCGCCTGTGTTCCGGAGACCTCGTCCTGCTGGCACCTGCGGCTTGAACGGGAGGTAGACGCGGAGATGCCCCACTACTGTGGTGTCCGGGCCGGAGCCGCGGGGCCGCAGGCATACGGGGCTGGGACGGAAGGCGCCGGTGCGCTGCCTCCGGCGGAGCCCACCGCGAGGGAGCGGGTCCTGGCGTACGCCGGCGCGGCGCCGGCGGCTGTTTGCGTTCTCACCGATGAGTGCGAAGGGCTTCGGCCGGTCGAAGCGGCTGGAGGCGCGACTGCCCGCTACGGGCTGCCGGAGCGTTTTCCGCGGTCCGGTGGCTCACCCGTAGCTGACGCCTTCCGTAGGGGTCGGCCACCGCGGCCGACTCCCGCGGCACTCGCCTCCTACGACGAGGGCGACCCGACAGTTCGAGCAGGCATGTCGCTCGGTGCGCCGCCTCTCGGGGCAGAGGACGGACAGCTGGGCTGCCTCACCGCCGTGGGGGACGCCGCAGACGGCTTCGGAGCCGAGCAGCGGGGCTTCCTGAAGCAGTACGCCGACGCGATAGCCGGCCGACTCCACCCGCCGCAGCCCGCCGCCTGGCCGGAGACATGGCGTTCCGAGTGGCACTCCGAGTGGCGTTCCGAGTGGCGTTCCGAGTGGCCCGACGCACCGATCAACGCCCTGCCCACTCTCCGGACGGGTCTGAGGCACGGACGTATGAGCCTGTTGCCCGCGGGCACAGCCCTCGAACCCGGTCTCTCGGGCGTCGGCCCCGGCGGCCTGGCCGTCCTGCCGCTCCCGGCCAAGGGCCGGATCATCGGCGTGTGCCTGGCCGGCCGGAACGATCCGCACGAGTTCGTCCCCGATGAGCGGTCCCCGCTCCCCGCGACCGCGGGGCCGGCCGGGCGTGCGCACGCGTACGACGCCGAGCAGGAGCTCGCGACGATGCTGCAGCGCAGTCTCGACATCACCACGACGACCATCGACAACGCCACCACCAAGGGCGTCCCGGCATTCCGGCTCGCTCCGATCGCTGTGACGGGCGGCAGCATCAGGCAGACCCTGGTCAAGGAGGGCGTCTGCACGATCGACCAGATCTGCACCCCGAAGATCCGGCCCGCCTGCGACAGGGCCGGACTCACCCGAAAAGCCGCACTCACTCAGTAAGGGGAGGTGGTCCCTGTGGCGTACCCGCCGGTGCTGGCGTTGCGCGGCATCTCCAAGCGGTTTGGCGGCGTGCACGCGCTCGTGGATGTCGAGCTGCAGATCCGGGCCGGTGAGGTCGTCGCCCTGGTGGGCGACAACGGCGCCGGCAAGTCCACACTCGTCAGGGCGATCTCGGGTGTCGGCCCCGCCGACAAGGGCATCATCGAGTGGGAAGGCCGGCTCGTCCAGATCAAACGCCCCCACGACGCCCAGGCTCTGGGCATCGCGACCGTCTACCAGGACCTCGCGATGTGCGACAACCTCGACGTCGTCGGCAATCTCTTCCTCGGCCGTGAGATCCACAGGATCGGCATCCTCGACGAGCTGGAGATGGAACGCCGCGCTCGCGAGCTGATGCGCACCCTGTCCATCCGTATCCCCGATGTGCGCATGCCTGTCTCCGCACTGTCCGCAGGACAGCGGCAGGCTGTCGCGATCTCACGCTCGCTCATGGCCACACCCAAGGTCCTCCTCCTCGACGAACCCACCGCCGCCCTGGGCGTCGAGCAGACCAGCCACCTCCTCGACCTCGTCGAGGAGCTCCGCGACCACGGCCTCGCAGTGCTCCTCATCAGTCACAACATGGGCGACATCAAGGCCGTCGCGGACCGCGTCGCCGTCCTGCGCCTCGGCCGCAACAACGGCCTCTTCGACGTGAACACCACGTCCCAGGAACGGATCATCTCCTCCATCACCGGCGCGGCGGACAACGCCGTGGCCCACCGCACGACGCGCGACGAGGAGGCCTGGCCATGAGCAGGAAGGGGGCATCCCGGGATTCGGAACCCACCGGCACGGGAGGCGGCACAGACGCCGTGTCCGCGACGTCGGGCCGGCATTCGCGCACCCGCAGGCGGAACATGAACCTGAGGGGATATGCCGACGAGTTCCGCGCCAGGCTGCGCGGCGGCGAACGCGGCCCGATCCTGGTCGCCCTCGGGCTTGTCGCGATCTGGCTCGTCTTCCAGGGCCTCAACGACAACTTCCTCTCGCCGCGCAACCTGTCCAACCTCAGCGTGGACATCGTCGGTACCGGCCTGGTCGCCGTTGGCATCGTCTTTGTCCTGCTGATCGGCGAGATCGACCTGTCGGTCGGCTCCGTCAGCGGTCTGGCAGGGGCCGCGTTCGCCGTGTTGAACGTGAACCTCGGCATGCCGGAGTGGCTCGCCGTCATCGTGGCGGTGATGTCGGGAATGGCAGCGGGAGCCGTCCACGGGGTCTTCTTCGCCTGGGTCGGCGTGCCCTCGTTCGTGGTCACCCTCGCGGGGCTGCTTGCCTGGAACGGTCTGACGCTCTTCCTCCTGGGCGCGAGTGGCACCATCAACCTCGACGAGGAGGGTCTGGTCGCCTCCCTGACCAGCACCTATTTCGGTACCGCCGCTGCGGCCTACGGTCTGGCGGCGCTCGGCACCGCCACGTACTTCCTGGTCTCCCACCGGAACAGGAACCGCCACAAGGCCGCCGGGATGCCGCACCGGCCACTGGGCGAGATCTGGGTGCGCACAGGTGTCCTGGCAGTGATCGTCTTCGCCGCCGCCTACGCGCTCAACCAGTTCCGGGGCCTGCCGCTCGCCCTCCTGATCTTCCTGGCGGTCATCGTCGTTTCTGACTACGTCCTGCGGCGCACCCTCTACGGGCGGACGGTCTACGCGCTCGGCGGCGGTATCGAGGCGGCGCGGCGCGCCGGTGTCGGCGTGGCACGGGTGCGGATCTTGATGTTCATGGTGTCGGGGACACTGGCCGCGATCGGTGGCCTGTTCGTGGCCTCGGGGCTCACCTCGGCGAGCCCCACGACGGCCCGCGCCGCCGGCTCCGGCATGCTGCTGATCAACGCCATCGCTGCGGCTGTCATCGGGGGCACCAGTCTGTTCGGCGGGCGCGGCTCGACATGGTCCGCGCTGCTCGGCGTGCTGGTCATCGAGTCGATCGCCTCGGGCATGGCGCTCCTGGGGGTCCAGGACGCCGTCCAGTTCATGATCACTGGTGGTGTGCTGCTCGCCGCGGTCACCGCCGACACGCTCTCCCGGCGTTCCGCGGGGGCGCGCGGCCGCACCTGAGCGGGACCACTTGCGTCAACATTTCATCATCGTCTGCTTATCACAGTGCAAAATAGGAAATATAGGGATCGAAGCGAATCCCGGGGCCATCGGAGTGCCATGAAGCGCAGGAGCCTCGCCCGTCTGGTCGTGGCAGCCGCAGCGGCCACAGGCCTGGCGCTCTCGGGCTGCAATGCCACAGACCAGCCGTCCGGCGGGTCGAAGGGGAGCATCAACGTGCTCACCATGGACATCGCCCAGATGCAGCAGCTGAAACAGCTCACGAAGAGGCACTTCACCGCGGAGACCGGCATCACGGTCAATTACACCCTGCTGCCGGAGAACCAGTCGCGGGCCAGGACGGATCGCGAATTCGCGAGCCAGGCCGGGCACTACGACGTCGCGATCGTCGGCTCGTACGAAGTACCGATCTATTCGAAGAACGGCTGGCTCGCCCCGCTGGACTCCTACGTGAAGGCGGACAGGTCCTTCGACCAGGACGACATGTTCCCCAACCTGATGGCGTCGCTGACCGGGACCGACGGCAAGACCTATGCCGAGCCCTTCTACGGTGAGGGCTCCTTCCTGATGTATCGCAAGGACCTCTTCAGGAAGGTCGGGCTGGCCATGCCGCGGGACCCGACCTGGGACCAGGTCGCCTCGCTGGCGGCCAAGGTCGACGGTACCAACGGCGCGGCGGGCATCTGCCTGCGCGGCATGTCCGGGTGGGGCCAGAACCTCGCCCCGCTCAACAGCGTCATCAACACCTTCGGCGGTGCCTGGTACGACATGAAGTGGAACGCGCAGCTCACCTCACCGGCGTTCAAGGAAGCGGTGCAGTTCTACGTCGACCTGGTCCGCAAGTACGGTCAGCCCGACGCCCATCGGAGCGGTGTCCTGGAAACGCTCGAAACCTTCGTGGCGGGCAAGTGCGCCATGATGTACGACGCAACCGCCCTGGCGTCGTCGGTCGAGGCCGACGGCTCGGCGATCAAGGGCAAGGTCGGCTATGTCGCGGCGCCACACGACAAGACCGAGAAGGCCGGTTGGCTGTGGACATGGGCCTGGGGCATCCAGAACGCCAGCAAGAACAAGGACGCCGCCTGGGAGTTCATCTCCTGGGCCTCCTCCAAGGACTACCAGGAGCTGGTCGGCACGGAACTCGGCTGGATCGCGGCGCCCGCGGGAAGCCGGAAGTCGCTCTACGCCAACCCCGAATACCAGAACGCGGCCGCCGCCTGGTACCGGCAGGAGTACATGGCGGCCACGAACTCCGCCGACCCGCGGAACCCGGGCGTCAGCCCACGCCCCTACACGGGTGTCCAGTACGTGGGCATCCCCGAGTTCGCCCATCTCGGCACCAAGGTCTCCCAGGAGATCAGCTGGACCATCGCCGGAAGGCAGTCGGTGGACACGGCTCTGCAGAAATCCCAGGAACTCGCCCACGCGGCGGCGGAGAAGTACCGCACCGACTAGTACACTGCCTAATGCACTGCGCCGGAAATCGCGGGCTTGGTTCTCTTGCTGATTTTCCCCCGCCCGCGGCATGTCCGCCTACGTCGAAGCCCTCATCCAGCGCCGACTGGAACGGGACCGACTGCGCGAACTCATCGAAGACGCGGAGGCCGAGCACGGCCCGGTGGATCTGACGGCGGTCGACGCCAAGCGGGCGATCCTGCGCGGTGACACGGCCGGCTCGGCGGACGCCGCGTGAGCGGCACGCTCGTGCTGGACTGCGAGGGCCTGTCCAAGCTCGTACAGCGCGCCCCCGAGCTCACCGAGTGGCCGGCCGAGGCGGAGGACATCCGTGTCGTCACGAGCTCGGCGACCCTCGTCAAGGCCCGCGACCCCAGGACCAACCAGGCCCGCTTCGACTACGCCGTCTCCCGCGTCAACATCGCCCCGCCCACCGAAGCCATCGCCCGCCACGCCGGCCAACTCCTCGCCGCAGCCGGCCTGCACGGCCACAAATACCTCCTCGACGCCCTCGTGGTTGCCACCGCACTGGCCTCACCACCCGGACCAACCGGTCGCCCAGCAGCTCGCACGCCGCCTCGAACCCCTCCTCGGCCCCGACTTCGAACTCTCATCCGCGTTGAACCCTCCCCACCTGCCCGCAGCACTCCTTGCTCCACTGTCCGGAACCGCCTGGTAAGAGGCCATGACAGGTGTCACACGGCTTTCTCGGTGATGCCCCGTTGAAGATGTCGCCCTTGGTTCACAGGGCCCCTCCCGGCCGTCACGGCACCGGCACGCACACGTGTGCCTATTGCCTCTCCGAAACTGCACAGGCCACTATCGCCACAGGCGTGCGACGACGAGTACCGGATGGTCGGATTTCGTAGAGGCTCTCCCCTACGACACATCCACCCGGATAGAATTCAGAGTTACTGCCTAGCCGATCAGTCCCATTCAGACACAGGGGGAATTCCATGCCTCCCAGCGCTTCCCAGCGTTTACATCGGCATTTCTTGCGGTCCACACCCGGCCCGGTAGGCGTTCGGATCTCAGTGCTGGCTTCGGCTCTGGCAATGGTGTTCGTCGGCGGGTGCACACACAGTACGAGCGGATCGCCCCAATCGGCGGCGACCCACTCGGCAGCGCCCTCGCCCGCCTCATTTCCGTCCAGTCCGCCGGACACCGCGCAGTGTCCAGGTACGGTGCTCGATCATCGAGACATCAAGCATCCAGACCTCGGGGCGGTCCGCGTATTCCTGGTCCGGCGGACCGATTCCCAAAGCCCCAGCGGGTGCATCGCGTCCGTCACCAGTAGCGGTCACGCACTGGCATCCATCGACGTGGACGTCTACGAAAAGGAACTACACTTCGCTGCTCCTGTATCTGACGCCACCAAGAACACCTTCGTGATCTACAACCCCGGACGCTATGACGGAGTGCTGGTACTCGTACCTGACAAAGACGGGTTCGAGGACATCGGCTGGAGCGACCCGGGGGACCACTATAGCGGCGGGAGACTCGCCTATTACAACGCACGGCTCGTCGGCCCCGGCGGAGACGGCCGTTACACGATTGCCAAATCCGCAAACTCGTGCAACCCCAGCTGTGCCGAAGGCGCCATCGCAAAAGTCAGGTTGCAATGGAACGGCCACGAATACCTGCCCGCCGCATGAGGAGGAGACGCTTCCCCATTCAACTCCGGAAGCCAGGTCCGGCATTCGCTTGGTTGCGGTCACGCATAGCCCGCCACAGACGAATAAGGACTGAACTCGGATACGGCGCCTTTCTCTCCTACAGCGGGGATCGCGACCGACGATGGTTGCCGCACCTGCAGCGGGCGATCGAAAAGCAGTCCCGGCCCTGGTACAAGCCACCTCGGATCAGAGTCTTCCTTGATGACAGCGGTGTATCGATCGGGCCGCAACTCTGGGGAAAGATCGAATCCGGCCTCGCCCGCTCTGATTGGCTCGTGGTCATGGCATCGCCGGAGTCAAAGGCATCGGTGTGGGTCGACCGGGAAATCGAGTGGTGGCTGAAGCACAAGGCGGTCGACACGATCCTGCTCATTGTGACCGCAGGACAGCTGGTCTGGGACGAGCAACGGGCCGACTGGAATCCGGAACTCTCGACGGCGCTGCCCACCCGTCTGTCAGGACGATTCAAGCAACAACCGGTCTGGAAATCCGCGGCCCTCCACCGCCCCGACAACGGTGCCGATCTCGTGCCGGATGTCGACAACATCGCACTCGGTATCGCGTCCGTCGTACGCGGCCTTCCAGAGGACGACCTGAAGTCGGAAGGCATCCGCGACACGACGCGCAACCTGCGGACAGCCAGGATCACCGCGGCCGTACTGAGCTTGCTCCTCCTGATCGCGAGCACGGTGTCCGTGATCGCACTGTTCGCACGCGCCGAGGCCACCCGCCAGCGTGACCACGCCGTCGCGCAGCAGTTGATCAGCCAGAGTTCCTTCCTTGCGACCCGTGACCCATTCGGTGCCCGATTGAAAGCGTTGGCAGCATGGCGGATCGACCCCACTCCAGAGTCCCGCCTCGCAGTCCTCAACGCCGCCGTTGCCCCGGGGTCCGGCTTGCTCGCTCATTCCTGGCCCGTGAGATCGGTGGCTTTCAGCCCGGACGGCAAGACCATTGCTTCCGGCGGCGACGACGGCATTGTGCGGCTCTGGGATGCGGCAACACAGCGGAAGATCGGTGCCCCGTTCATCGGGCACAACCAAGGCGTCACGTCGGTAGCCTTCGGACCGGGCGGTAAGACTCTGGTCAGCTCAAGTTTCGACGGCACTGTCCGACTCTGGAGCGTCGCCGACCACACACAGATCGGTGACGCATTCCAAGCCCATGCCGGGGCGATCTTTTCGGTCGCCCACAGCCCTGACGGCAGGACTCTCGTCACCGGTGGCGAGGGCGACTCCGGGACAGTACGGATATGGGACGTGGCGACACATCGCCAGATCGGCGAGCCATTCGGAGGTCAGGCCTACGGTGCCGCAGTAGCCTTCAGCCCCGACGGCCGAACCTTCGCCACCGGAGCCGACGACGACCTACAGCTCTGGGACACCAGTTCCCGCGCGCCAATTGGCAAGGCACTGAGGACAGCCGGCTACGGAATCTCGTCGGTCTCCTTCAGTGGGGACGGCAAGACCATCGCCGCCGCCGATGCCGACGGCAGCGTCCGGCTCTGGGACACCACCACCCGAGCCCCGGTCGGGAAACCGTTCACCGCAAGTGCCGAGGGGGTCGACTCGGTGGCTTTCAGCCCCGACGGCACGATGTTCGCCGCCGCGTACGACGACGGCGGCGTGCAACTCTGGGACATCGTGCGCCACATCCGGATGGGGGCGCCGTTCACCGGCCATGCAAGTACGGTCCGGGCTGTGGCCTTCAGCCCGGACGGATCGACCCTGGCCAGTTCGAGTGATGACACCACGGTCCGGCTGTGGGATGTCCGCACGCTACGACAGATCGGAACATGGGTCGATGCCGGGGAGCAACTGGCGGCAGCGCTCAGCCCCCATGGTCAGATCCTGGCCGTCGCGGGATCCGACGACGCTGTGCGCTTCTGGAACGTTGGCGCACGTCGCCAGATCGGTGATCCGTTGGTCTCCAGTGACGTGGATTTTGGCTCCGTAATTTCCTTCAACCCCGATAGTACGGTGCTTGCGACCACCTCCTTCGAAACAAATTACAGTGTGAAACTATGGGACCTCACAGCCCATCGCCAGATCGGCAAGTCGCTGCCCAGCCGCACCGGCTTCATTATCGCAATAGCTTTCAGTCCCGACGGCAGGAAACTCGTCAGTTCCGACGAGGGCTTCGTGCGCGTATGGAATCTGGCAACGCATCGTCAGATAGGCAAGGCACTCGATGTCAGAGCAACGAGCGTCGCATTCAGCCCTGACGGCCGCACACTCGCCACCATCACCGAGGACGACACAGTGGTGCTCTGGGATGCTGCCACACATCGCCGCATCGGCGAGACGCCCCCCAGTCACACCGCGCAGATCAACGCGATGACATTCAGTGCCGACGGCACGATGCTCGCAACCGCGAGCCGCGACAATACCGTCCGGCTCTGGAACGTGGCCACGCGTAAACAGATCGGGGAGCCGCTGACCGGCCATCGCAGCGGCGTGACGTCCATTGCGTTCAGTCCCAACGGAAAAACGCTGGTCACCGGCAGCATGGATCACACGGTCAGGCTCTGGGACGTCATCACCCGGCAGCAGATCGGCGGGCCGCTCGAAGGGCACAGCGCTGACGTCACCGGCGTGGGATTCGGTCCCGCCGGCAAGACGATTACTAGTTGGAGCAGCGACAATACGGTGCGGTTGTGGGACGTCGACGCAACAGTGGACCCGGTGCACTCGCTCTGCGAGTGGGCAAAGGGTGCATTCAATGCCGACCGGTGGCGCGCTTACGTACCTTCGGGCCCCGCTTTCCGGCCGCTCTGTCCAAAGTCCGGAGAAAGTTGACCGGATGGACCGGGAGCGGGCGAGGGACACTTCAGGACCGCTGTCGAGATGGCGATGCAGGGCGCTGGCCGTGGTGTCCACAAACTCCGCGGGGATCGAGTGAGTGTCCACCCAGCGAACCTCCGCATGCTTTCGGGGTTCGCGATTCTCTGGCTCGCCGCTCCACTCGTGGGCGGCGAAGACGACGGTGAGGAAGCCGTTCGGCGCCTCGACGCCCCAGGCGCTGTGGATGACATGGGCCACCAAGACCACCCGGGCCAGGCCGATCTCGACCACGTACGCGCCCTCCTCAGCCCGCCGCACGTCGCTGAGCGTTCTGCTCCAGGATCTCGGCGGCAGCCGTAGCGGATGGCGAGGCGGGCGGCGTTGTGGCCGGGGCCGCAGCCGAGTTCCAGCAGCCGCTTGCCGCGCAGGTCCGTGGCGTCGCGGCGAGGCGTGCGGGCAGCCCGCTGCACCCCGGCCAAGCTGGTCCCACTTCAACGCGGGCCAAGAGCAAGAAGAAGAGTGAACGCCGGAAGCCCGACCAGTGAGCCGCGGCACCGTTCCGCTCGCGCATCGCTCACGCAAGCACTTCCACGGCATCCCCGTCGTGCGGCTCGGCATGCCCCGGACATGAAAAAACCCCAGGTCACGGCGAGTGAGTCCTGGGGTTAATCCGAGCCGCCTTCGGGATTCGAACCCGAGACCTACGCATTACGAGTGCGTTGCTCTGGCCATCTGAGCTAAGGCGGCGAGCTGTCCGCACCATGGTGCGATCAGCAACGTGGGAAAGTCTACACAGTTTCCGAGGGTGCTCCGTACCGGCCCCGAGGGCAGGGTCCCCTGGGCCGGAAGCAGGGGCTATGAGCAGCGCTTTCCGTCCGTCGGAGGGGTGCCGCGAAGCAGGTACGCGTTGATCGTGGAGTCGATGCAGGTGCTGCCGCGGCCGTAGGCGGTGTGGCCGTCGCCCTCGTAGGTGAGGAGGCGGGCGGAGGAGAGCTGGGCGGACAGGCCCCGGGCCCAGCGGTAGGGCGTCGCCGGGTCGCGGGTGGTGCCGACCACGACGATCGGGGCCGCGCCCTTCGCCTCGATGCGGTGCGGCTCACCCGTGGCCTTCACCGGCCAGTACGCGCAGTTCAGGGAGGCCCAGGCGAGGCCCTCGCCGAAGACCGGGGACGTCTTCTCGAAGGCGGGGAGGGCTTTGCGTACCTCGTCCGGGGTGTCGAAGGCGGCCGGGAGGTCGAGGCAGTTCACGGCGGCGTTGGCGAACATCAGGTTCGCGTAGCGGCCGTCGGCGTCCCGCTCGTAGTAGCTGTCGGAGAGGACCAGCAGGCCGGCGCCGTCGTTCTCCTTCATCGCCGAGGTCAGCGCCTCGCGCAACTGCGCCCAGGCTCCCTCGTCGTACATCGCCGCGATCACGCCGGTGGTGGCGAGGGACTCGCCGAGCTTACGGCCGTCCCCGTCGCCGGTGGGGATCGGGCGGGCGTCCAGCTTCTCGAAGAAGGCCTTGAGGTTCCGGCCGACCTGGGCGGACGTCGTGTTCCTGCCGCCCAGCGGGCAGTCCGGCTGCTGCACGCAGTCCTTCGCGAACGACTGGAACGCCGTCTCGAAGCCCGCCGTCTGGTCGAGGTTCATCCGGCGGGCGGGCAGCGAGGGGTCCATCGCGCCGTCCAGGACGAGTCGGCCGGCCCGCTCCGGGAAGAGGCCCGCATACGTCGCCCCGAGGAACGTCCCGTACGACGCCCCCACGTAGTTCAGCTTCGGGTCGCCCAGCGCCGCCCGCACGATGTCCATGTCCCGGGCCGCCTCGACCGTGGACACATGGCGCAGCAGCTGAGGCGAGTGGGCGCCGCAGCCCTCGGCGAACTCCTTGTACGCGTCGACGAGTTCGGTGGTCTCCCGTTCGTCGTCGGGCGTGGCGTCCGTCTGCGTGTACGCGTCCATGTCCTGCCCGCCGAGGCATTCGACGGGCTCGCTGCGGGCGACGCCGCGCGGATCGACGGCCACCATGTCGTAGCGGGCGCGGACCTCGGCGGGGTAGCCGATCCCGGCGTACGCCTGCAGGTAGCCGATCGCCGAACCGCCCGGTCCGCCGGGGTTCACCAGCAGCGACCCGAGATGCTTGCCCGGACCCGTGGCCTTCTTGCGGGCGACGGCGAGCCGGACGTCGCCGTCGGCCGGCTTCGCGTAGTCGAGCGGCGCCTTCAGCGTGGCGCACTCGAAGCCGGGCACTCCGCAGCTGCGCCAGTTCACCTTCTGTCCGTAGTACGACGCGAGGGCGGTCGGCGTGGCCTCCGGCAGCGCGGCCAGCGCCGCCTGAGCCGCCGCACCGCCGGGGCTCGTCGCACTCCCCGAGGAGCAGGCAGAGACGAGCAGCGCGGTGGCGGCGAGGAGAACTCCGCCGGTACGGGCTCTGCGTGTTCGGGTGTGGCGGACGGGCGGGTCGGTCTGGCCTGCCGTGGCGAGGGGGCGGAAGCTGCGCCTGATGTACATCAGCCGAGCGTAACTCTGTGCAGCGACCTGAATGCCCTCCGTGCATGTCGCGGCTCGTACGAGTGACATGGTCAACTTCCTGCGGGCGGGGGCCTGTCAGGGGTGAACCGGGACACGGGCCGGTGATGCCTTCACCGGCAACCGCGGCAACCGCGGCAACCGCGGCACGGCGACGGGGCCGGACCGCCGGGCCGCCCCCGTCAGCCCGCTCTCAGCGCCATCGTCATCGCCTCCACGGCGAGCAGCGGAGCCACATTGCGGTCGAGGGCCTCGCGGCACGCGGCGATCGCCTCGATGCGGCGGAGCGTGGACTCCGGGGAGCCGGCGCGGGCGAGCCGCTCCAGGGCGTCCTCCGCGTCGGCGTTGGAGATCGCCACTCGGGAGCCGAGCTGGAGGGCGAGGACGTCGCGGTAGAAACCGGTGAGGTCGGTCAGGGCGAGGTCGAGGCTGTCGCGCTGCGTACGCGTCCGGCGTCGCTTCTGCTTGTCCTCCAGGTCCTTCATCACGCCCGCCGTGCCACGCGGCATCCGGCCGCCCTGGGACGCGCCCATCGCCGCCTTCAGCTCCTCGGTCTCCTTGCCGTCCGTCTCCTCGGCAAGTTGCTTGGCGTCGTCCGAGGCCGCGTCGACGAGTTCCTGGGCGGCTTTGAGGCAACCGCCGACGTCCTCCACCCGCAGCGGCAGCTTCAGCACCGCCGACCGGCGCGCGCGGGCGGCCGGGTCGGTGGCGAGGCGGCGGGCCCTGTCGACGTGCCCCTGTGTGGCGCGCGCCGCGGCCATGGCGGCGACCGGTTCGACGCCCTCCCGGCGTACGAGCATGTCGGCGACGGCGTCGACCGACGGCGTCGAGAGGTTCAGCTGACGGCAGCGGGAGCGGATGGTCGGCAGGACGTCCTCGATGGAGGGGGCGCACAGCAGCCAGACCGTGCGGGGGGCGGGCTCCTCCACGGCCTTGAGGACGGCGTTGGCCGACTTCTCGTTCAGCCGCTCGGCGTCCTCCACGAGGATGACCTGCCAGCGGCCGTTCGCCGGCGAGGTGAACGACTTGCGGACGGTGTCCCGCATGTCGTCGACGAGGATCTGGGAGCCGACGGCGGCGACGGTGGAGACATCGGCATGGGTGCCGATCAGCGCCGTATGGCAGCCGTCGCAGAAACCGCAGCCGGGGACTCCGCCGAGAGCCCGGTCCGGGCTGACGCACTGCAGGGCGGCGGCGAAGGCCCGCGCCGCCTGGTTCCGCCCCGCACCGGGCGGACCCGTGAACAGCCAGGCGTGGGTCATCTTCGACGCCTCGGGCGGCGGTGTGTGGGCGGTGGCCGCGGTGACCAGGGCGTCGGCATCCCGGGCAGCGGCACCGAGTTGCTCGCTCACCCTCTCCTGCCCGACCAGGTCGTCCCAGACGGCCATGCCTCACCCCGCCCCTTCGTCACGTTTCGCGTTGCGGATCCCATTGTGAGGGCCGGCACTGACAACGAGGCGAGGCGGCCCGTGCCCCGCGACCACGAGCCGAGCCACACACCCTGAGGGCCACACATCCTGAGGCCCACACACCCCGCAGGCCCCGCAGCGTGCGGGCAGTCGTGCCGCGGGGGCTGCTCTCGACCCACGGCAAGGCACGGGCCCCGTCGGCGCGGGTGAGCGAACCCACCCGCCCGCACCGACAACCGGGCTCAGCCCCGTCGGCCGCGCCCGCGCCGCCCCCGCTCCTCGTCGAACTCCTCGTCCCCGTGCGGCCCCAGCAGCTCGTCCGCCAACGTCGGCAGATCGTCCAGCGGCGTCTCCTCGGCCCAGTCCGACCGCGCCCGCCGCCGGGGCACCCCTGACTCGTCGACCTGGGGCAGCTCACGCGTCCGGTCCTGGGTCCCGTCCGGCCGTGCCCCGGCCCCGGACGCAGACCCATCCTGATCGTCGCGGAAGAACCCGGGCGGAATCCGATCCCCGGGAGCCTCGTCCCGTACGGGAGGCAGCACGGCCGTCTCGTCCGCGGCACCAGGCGGCACAGGAGGAAGCACCGCGGTCTCGTCCCCGGCACCGGTCGGCGCCACCGGCGGCAGCACCGCCGTCTCGTCCGCCGCCCCCGGCGGAACCGGCGGCTGCGGCAGCTCGGCGGTCACCTCGGCGTCCGCCCCACCGGCGGCCGCCCCCGAAGACCGCCCGTCCGCCTGCTCGTCCCGAACGGGACGCAGCACCGCGGTCTCGTCGTCCGCGGCCTCCGGCGCCACCGACGGCAGTACGGCCGTCTCGTCCACCGGCCCGCCCGACGCGTTCGTCGGCGTCACCACCGGCGTCGCCACGGTCGCCGCGTCCGGCGCGGGGCCGGAAGCCGTCCGCCGAGTCCCCGGCGACTTGGGCCCCGCCTCCGCCGCGGCCGCCGCCTGCTCGGCCAGCCGACGGGCCTCCTCGGCCCGCAGCAGCGCATCCTCGGCCTTCCGCTGCTTCTCCAGGCGCCGCGCCTCGGCCTCGGCGCGCAGCCGGGCCTCCTCCTCGGCCTGCTTGCGGCGCCGGTCTTCCGCGGCCTTCCGGCGGGCCTCTTCCTCGGCCCGCACCTTCTCCTCGGCGAGGAGCCGCGCCCGCTCCTCCTCGGCGCGGCGACGCGCTTCCTCGGCCCGCACCCGGGCCTCCTCCGCCTGCCGTTCGGCCTCGCGCCGCTGCGCCTCCTCCAGCTCGCGCCGCTTGCGCTCCTCCTCCTCGGCGCGCAGCCGTTCGAGCTGCTCCTGGCGCTCGCGCTCCAGTCGCTCCTCCTCGGCCTTGCGGGCGGCCTCTTCCTCCGCCTTGCGCCGGGCCTCTTCCTCCGCCTTCCGGCGGGCCTCCTCCTGGGCCTGGATCTCGGCCTCGGACAGCGGCAGCATCTGGTCGAGCCGATGGCGTACGACGGTCGTGACGGCCTCGGGCTCCTGGCCCGCGTCCACAACCAGGTAGCGCCCCGGGTCGGCCGCGGCCAGCGTCAGGAAACCGGACCGCACGCGCGCGTGGAACTCGGCCGGCTCCGACTCGAGCCGGTCCGGTGCCTCGGTGAACCGCTCGCGCGCGATCTCCGGCGAGACATCCAGCAGCACCGTCAAATGGGGCACGAGCCCGTCCGTCGCCCAGCGGTTGATCCGGGCGATCTCGGTCGGGGACAGGTCACGGCCCGCCCCCTGGTAGGCCACGGACGAGTCGATGTAGCGGTCGGAGATGACCACCGCGCCGCGCTCCAGCGCGGGACGGACGACCGTGTCGACGTGCTCCGCGCGGTCCGCCGCGTACAGCAGCGCCTCCGCCCGGTGCGAGAGTCCCGCCGACGACACGTCCAGCAGGATCGACCGCAGCCGCTTGCCCACCGGGGTGGCCCCCGGCTCGCGCGTCACCACGACCTCGTGCCCCTTGGCCCTGATCCACTCGGCGAGCGCCTCCGCCTGGGTGGACTTCCCGGCCCCGTCGCCGCCCTCGAGAGCGATGAAGAAACCGGTGGCGGCGGGTGCCGTCACGGGGTCGTCGCCGCCGAGCAGCGCATCCCGCAGGTCGTGCCGCAGCGGCACGCCGGCGCGGTCGTCGACCTTGGCCAGCACCAGCGCGGCCACCGGCAGCAGCAGCGCGCCGATCAGCATCAGGGTGAACGCCGCGCCGCCGTGCGCGAACACGAACTTGCCGTTCACCAGGCGGTGCGGGCCGATCGCCGCCGCGACCAGGGGCGCCACCAGCGCGCCGAGGGCCACGGAGACCCGGACGACCGCGTGCAGATGCTCGGTCGTACGCGCTCGCCGGTACTCCTCGGCCTCCTGGTCCAGCAGCGTGTGCCCGGTGTTGGCGGCCACGCCCGCGCCGACGCCGGCCAGCGCGAGGATCAGCACCACGCTGGTGACGTCCGGGACGAGCCCGGCGGCCAGCAGCGCCACGCCTGTGAAGGCGAGCGCCAGCGCCAGCAGGCGGCGCCGCGACAGCGTAGGCAGCAGGGAAGGCGCCGTACGTATGCCGACGACCACGCCGCCGGTCAGCGCGCCCACCAGCAGCCCGTACATCACCGGGCCGCCGCCCAGGTCCTTGGCGTGCAGCACGGACACGGCGACCGCGGCCGCCACCGCCCCGGCGATCGCCGCGCAGGCGAGCACCAGCAACGGGATCGCGCCGGTGCGGCCCTTGTCGACGCCCGTGCCCGTCTTGGGCCGGCGCAGCCCCTCCAGCGGCGAACGCGCGCGCGGGGTGCGCGTGTCGGGCAGTTCCAGGAAGGTCAGCACGGACAGGGACGCGGCGAACAGTCCGGCCGCGACATAGGAGGCGAGGGCCGCCTGGTGCTGGGCGAACCAGGCGATTCCCGAGCCGAGCAGGTTGTTGAACAGACTCGCGACGACGAGCGCGACGGCCGCGAGCGGGATCGCCACGAAGGTCGTACGCAGCGACAGGCGGCGCAGGGCGTCCATGTGGTCCGGCAGCGGTCGTACCGTCGCGCCCTCCGGGGGCGGCGCGGGCAGCAGCGCGGGCGCCGCGCTCTCGCGGCACACCGTCCAGAAGCGCTCGGCGACACCGGTGACGAAGGCGGTGACCAGGAGGACGGCCAACGCGTCGTCCGGCGTCCAGTCGATCCACAAGGGCGCCACGATGAGCACCGCGGCCCGCAGTCCGTCCGCGCCGACCATGGTCCAGCGGCGGTCGAGCGGGCCGTCCTGGGAAGTGAGCGAGGTCAGCGGGCCGAGGAGAACGGCACCGAAGAGCAGTGTCGCGAGGATGCGCACCCCGAAAACGGTCGCCACTGCGAACGCCACGCCTCGGTAGCCGCCGCCGAACGAGCCCTCGGCGATCGCCGCCTGGAGGGCGAGGACGACCAGAACCAGAAGCGCGAGGGTGTCACCGACTCCGCCCACGAGTTGTGCGCTCCACAGCCGTTTCAGCTGCGGTCGGCGCAGCAGGGCGCGGACGGCGCGCTCGCGGGAGTCCGCGACCAGGGCGTCGTCGGGGGCCGGGTGAGGGGCCGTTGGCTGCTCGGCTGGGGTCATGCTTTCAGCCTATCGGGAGCCACCGACAGCCCGGAGGGCGCGCCCGAACGTACGCACGCCCCGACACCAAAGTGATGCCGGGGCGTTCGTTTTGCGAACTCTCAGTACACAAACGCGGTGACCGTCACTCGTCGGCGGCCGTCTTCGAAGCCGTCGCCTTCTTCGCGGTGGTCTTCTTGGCGGTCGTCTTCTTCGCGGCCGTGGTCGTCTTCTTGGCCGCGGTCTTCTTCGCCGCCGTCGCCTTCTTGGCCGGAGCCTTCTTGGCGGGCGCCTTCTTCGCCGTCTTCTTGGCGGGGCTCTTCGCCCGCTTCTCGGCGAGCAGTTCGAAGCCGCGCTCCGGGGTGATGTCCTCGACGCTGTCGCCGGAGCGCAGGGTCGCGTTGGTCTCCCCGTCGGTGACGTACGGCCCGAAGCGGCCGTCCTTGACGACGACCGGCTTCCCGCTGACCGGGTCCTCGCCCAGCTCCTTGAGCGGCGGCTTGGCGGCGGCCCGGCCTCGCTGCTTGGGCTGGGAGTAGATCTCCAGCGCCTCTTCGAGGGTGATCGTGAAGAGCTGGTCCTCGGTCTGCAGCGAGCGCGAGTCCGTGCCCTTCTTCAGGTACGGGCCGTAGCGGCCGTTCTGCGCGGTGATCTCCACGCCTTCGGCGTCCTTGCCGACGACGCGCGGCAGCGACATCAGCTTGAGGGCGTCCGCCAGCGTCACCGTGTCGAGCGACATCGACTTGAACAGCGAGGCCGTACGCGGCTTGACGGCGTTCTTGCCGGTCTTCGGAGTGCCCTCTGGGAGCACCTCGGTGACGTACGGGCCGTAGCGGCCGTCCCTGGCGATGATCTGGCGGCCCGTCTCCGGGTCGGCACCGAGCTCGAAGTCGCCGCTCGGCTTGGCCAGCAGCTCCTCCGCGAGCTCGACGGACAGCTCGTCCGGGGCCAGGTCCTCGGGCACGTCCGCCCGCTGGTGGTTCTCGGAGTCCTTCTCGCCGCGCTCGACATACGGGCCGTAGCGCCCGACCCGCAGCACGATGTCGTTGCCCACCGGGAACGACGACACCTCACGCGCGTCGATGGCGCCCAGGTCGGTCACCAGCTCCTTGAGGCCGCCGAGGTGGTCCCCGTCGCCGTTGCCGGCGTCGGCGGCACCGCCCCCGCCACTGCCCTCACCGAAGTAGAAGCGCCGGAGCCACGGCACGGCCTGCGCCTCACCGCGGGCGATGCGGTCGAGGTCGTCCTCCATCCTGGCGGTGAAGTCGTAGTCGACGAGCCGCCCGAAGTGCTTCTCCAGGAGGTTGACCACGGCGAAGGACAGGAAGGACGGCACCAGGGCCGTGCCCTTCTTGAAGACATAACCGCGGTCGAGGATCGTGCCGATGATCGACGCGTACGTCGACGGGCGGCCGATCTCGCGCTCTTCGAGCTCCTTGACCAGGCTGGCCTCGGTGTAGCGGGCCGGGGGCTTGGTGGCGTGCCCGTCGACCGTGATCTCCTCGGCGCGCAGCGCGTCGCCCTCGCTGACCTGGGGCAGACGGCGCTCGCGGTCGTCCAGCTCGGCGTTCGGGTCGTCGGCGCCCTCGACGTACGCCTTCAGGAAGCCGTGGAAGGTGATCGTCTTGCCGGACGCGCTGAACTCGACGTCCCGGCCGTCGGCGGCGGCGCCACCGATCTTCACCGTCACGGAGTTGCCGGTCGCGTCCTTCATCTGGGAGGCGACGGTCCGCTTCCAGATCAGCTCGTACAGCCTGAACTGGTCGCCGGTCAGGCCCGTCTCGGCAGGCGTACGGAAACGATCACCCGACGGGCGGATCGCCTCGTGCGCCTCCTGCGCGTTCTTGACCTTTCCGGCGTAGGTCCGCGGCTGCGCCGGCAGGTAGTCGGCGCCGTACAGCTGCGTGACCTGGGCGCGGGCGGCGGTGATCGCCGTGTCCGACAGGGTCGTGGAGTCCGTACGCATGTAGGTGATGAAGCCGTTCTCGTACAGCTTCTGTGCCACCTGCATGGTCGCCTTCGCGCCGAAGCCGAGCTTGCGCGAGGCCTCCTGCTGCAGCGTCGTCGTACGGAACGGGGCGTACGGCGAGCGGCGGTAGGGCTTCGACTCGACGGAGCGCACCGAGAACCGGGTGTTCTCCAGGGCGGCGGCCAGCGCGCGGGCGCCCGCCTCGTCGAGGTGGAGGGTGTTCGCGCTCTTGATCTGTCCCAGGGAGTCGAAGTCGCGACCCTGCGCGACCCGCCTGCCGTCGACGGTCTGGAGGCGGGCGACCAGCGACGACGGGTCCGACGGATCTCCCGCGCGGCCGGTCGCGAAGGTGCCCGTCAGGTCCCAGTACTCAGCAGAACGAAACGCGATGCGCTCGCGTTCCCGCTCCACCACGAGTCGCGTGGCGACCGACTGGACACGGCCGGCCGACAGGCGCGGCATGACCTTCTTCCACAGGACCGGCGAGACCT
This sequence comes from Streptomyces sp. MMG1533, assembly GCF_001279775.1. Taxonomy (GTDB): domain Bacteria; phylum Actinomycetota; class Actinomycetes; order Streptomycetales; family Streptomycetaceae; genus Streptomyces. The sequence continues at coordinate 62,072 of NZ_LGDG01000134.1, forward strand.
CGTAGCCGTAGAGACGGTCGAGGATGCGGCGGGTCTCCTGGGCGTCGACCAGCTTCTGGTTCAGCTCGCGCGGATTGGCGACGGCGGCCTGGATAGCGGCCTTGGTGATCTCGTGGAAGACCATCCTCTTGACCGGGACCTTGGGCTTGAGCACCTCCTGGAGATGCCAGGCGATCGCCTCGCCCTCGCGGTCCTCATCGGTGGCGAGGAAGAGCTCGTCGGAGTCCTTCAGCAGGTCCTTGAGCTTCTTGACCTGGGCCCTCTTGTCGGCATTGACGACATAGATGGGCTGGAAGTCGTGATCGACGTCCACGCCGAGGCGGCGGACCTCGCCGGTGTACTTCTCGGGCACCTCCGCGGCGCCGTTGGGGAGGTCGCGGATGTGCCCGACGCTCGCCTCGACTACGTATCCGGGGCCGAGATAGCCCTTGATCGTCTTCGCCTTGGCAGGCGACTCGACGATGACGAGTCGGCGGCCGCCCTGTGCGGTCTCGCTGGTCGGGGACAACTTCGCTCTTCTCTCCGGTCGACGCTGGGGCCTCCCCAGGCCTTGCTCCCGGGGACGGGTCATGGTGACGCTGCGGAGTGTGACGGTACATCCCGCCCCCGTGTCAAACGGGAAAAGCCCGCAACGGCCACTCGAACGGTAACCCGACTACCGCCATTCCTGCCGCCCGGAGTGCCCACCGGCCTTTTCGAGGCTATCCGGAGGGTGACCTCCCAATTACCGGAGGCGCAGCTCTCGCGCGGTACTCACACACGCGTGAAGCACCACGCGCCAAGGGTCAGCGCGATCAGCGCGACAAGGCTCGCGACGGTCGCAGATGCGACGGGACTCACACCGTGGGCGACCGGTTCCCGGTGCCGCACGCGAGCTGCGGTCCACACCAGCAGGCCGCCTCCGAACAGGGCGAACACCACTCCCGAGAAGATCGCCGGTCCGCGCTCCATGGCTCCTCTGCCCCTTTTCTCCCGACCCTGCGTGCCCAGCCCGTGGAGGCTGACACGCACGGGCGGCGGACAGGCGAACCCCAGGTGAACGCAAGGCCGACAGGGCTGTGGACTCCCCCGGTACGCGGCTTACGGCCGGTCTCAGACCGCGCCGGGCGCGGGTATCTTTCCGGTCGTCTTCTTGTTGTCGGCCCGGCTCACCGTGCACACGATCTTGTTGAAGCCCTCGTCCCAGTCGTCCTGGTCGGCCACCCAGCCGTACACGGCTCGCTCCTGCCCCGGCGCCCAGGTCGACTCGAACTTGTTGCCGCACAGCTTGGACGCGTTGTCGGTGCCCTTCTTGTAGATCATTCCGCTGGGGGCCTGGACGGTGCCGATGACCTGGTCGGTGTGGGGTTTGGCGCAGTCGGTGAGGGGGGCGTTGTAACTGTCCTCCTGCTCCTCGTAGACCCAGCAGTCGCCGACGCTCATCTGACCGACCCACAAGTCCGTGCCCGCGTCACGGAAACGGCCGACCTCACCGCCTATCGCGGCATGGCGGCCGAGTACGAGACATGCCGTACCGCCGCCGGCCACGGTGAAGCCCTCCGCCGTCGGCACGACGGCGTAGCCGGCAGCGTCCGGCAGCGCTGCGACGAGCGTCCGGGTCTGGTTCTCGCAGCGCTTGGCGCCCTGCGCGCGGGCTTCGGCGTGGTCGGTGGCGGTGTCGATCGCCACGACCTGTCCGTCCGGCCAGTCCTCGGCGCAGTCCACCAGCCCCAGGTTGGGCTCCGACTTGAACGGCGTCCCCGACCACACCGCCTGCACACAGTCCCCGGGCTCCAGCGGATCCCCGAGCCCGACCACGTCGCCGTACGGCAGCACGGGCCCGGCCGGCGGCGCCGACCCCTGCGATCCGCTCGCGCTCGGCGAGGCCGACCCCTTCGTCACGGGCTCCTTCTTCCCGCCGTCGTCCCCGGTCAGCAAGACGGCCCCCCCACGCGCCACCGGCGATGACGAGCACGGCGGCCACGACGAGGGCGACGAGAGCGATCCGCTTCTTCCCGGGGGACGGCGGCGCCGGAGCCTGACCACCGGGAGCGGTGGGCGCACCCGGGCCGCCGTAGCCGCCGTACCCGGGCTGCGCGGGGATGCCACCGGGGTACGCCGACTGCGTGCCGTTGCCTCCGTACGACGACTGGGAGCCGCTGCAGTACGGCGATCGGGCACTGCTGCCGTACGGCGGCTGCGAACTGCCGCTGACGTACGGCGGCTGAGCACCGCCGCTGCCGTACGACGACTGCTCGCCCGCGTACGGCGACCGGGCACCGCCACTCGCATGAGGAGACGGGCCGCCCCCGCTCGGGTACGGCGAACCGGGCGCCTGCGCATAGGGGTTGCCGGCATCCGGTGACTGCGCCGCGGGCTGCCGCCAGGGGTCGTACGGCGACGGGCCGGGCGTGCCGCCGGGCATCGCGGGGCCGCCGGCTTCTGAGCTGCCGGATCCCCTCCCGCCACCGCTCGGGCCGCCGGAGCCAGGACCGCCTGAGCCCGGGGTGGCCGGGCCCCCCGCGCCGGAGCCCGCGAAGCCACCCATGCCGGCGGCGCCTCGGGGGCCGTCGGGCCCGCCCACCGGGGTGTGGTGCGGCGTCTGCGGAGTGTTCGGGGCCTGCTGCACCCCCGGCGTCTGCGGACTCCCCTGCGCCGGGCCGCCGCCCCACCCGCCGGGCGGGCCGGAGACATAGCCGGGCGGCGTGCTCGCCGCGTACCCGGGCGGCGTGGCGTCCACCGCCCCGGCGCCCGGCGAAGCAGCTTGGCCTCCGGCCGCAGCACCTTGGCCTTCCGATGCTCCGCCATGGCCGCGCGGTGTCGCGTCATGGTTCCCCAGGGCCGCACCGTGGCCCTCTGGCGACCGCCCCGCCCCCGCCGACTCCGCGCCGAACCCCTCGGGCGGCGGGCCGAACCCTCCCGGCGGCGAGGCGAACCCCGCCGCCCCCGCGACCGGAGTTGCACCCCAACCAGGCGGCACGACGAGCCCCGCGCCCCCTTGCACCACTCGCTCCAACCCCCGCGCGACCGCCTCCGGAGAGAACCTGCGCACCGGATCCTTGACGAGCAACCCCAGCAGCACCGGAGTCAGTTCGCCCGCCCGCACCGGCGGGGTCGGGTCCTCGCCGAGCAGGGCCGTGAGGGTCGCGTAGTCGCCGTGGCGGTCGAAGGGGCCGCGGCCCTCGACGGCGGCGTACAGCGTGGCGCCCAGGGAGAACATGTCGGCGGCCGGGGTGGGCGGCTCACCGCGGGCCCGCTCGGGGGCGAGATAACCGGGTGTCCCGAGGATGCCCGCGGTGGCGGTGAGCCGGGGTTCCTGGGACTCGGGCTGGAGGGCGATGCCGTAGTCGGTGAGCAGCACGCGTGCGTACGGGTCGCCCGAAGAGTCCGGCGCCAGAAGGATGTTGGCCGGTTTCACATCCCGGTGGAGGATGCCGATGCGATGCCCCGCGGTGAGCGCGTCGAGGACGGCGAGTCCGACGCGGGCCGCCTGTGCGGGCGCGAGCGGTCCCGAACGCCGTACGACGGCCTGGAGGTCGATCGCGTCCGGAACGTACTCCATGACGATCCACGGCAGGCCCTCGTGCACCAGCACGTCGTGCACCGTCGCCACGTGCAAGTGTCCGCGCAGGCGCGCCGCGTGCCGGGCCTCGCTACGGGCCCGCGCGATGCGCTGCGCGGGCTCGACCGCGTCCATCGGCACGTCCGGAAGCGCGATCTCCTTCATCGCGACTTCGCAGGCCAACTCCTCGTCGTACGCGAGCCACACCCGGCCCATGCCGCCCGCGCCGAGCGTCCGCAGCAGCCGGTACCGCCCGTTGATGACCCTGCCTTCGCCCTGACCCGGCGTCTCCCCCGCCATCACGCCTCCCCCGAGACAGCGCGCCTCCCCCGAGAACGCGCGAAGTTCGTCCCTAGAAGGTAGCTTCGCACGCACCACTGACAGGAGCCCTTTTCCGGAGCAATCCCGCCAGACCGGACACATGCGGCTCAGGGCTGCGCGCACGCCTCACGCGTGACGCGAAGGACGTCGCCGGGTCGTCACCCGGCCGGGTCGAGGAACCCCTGCTCCACCAGCAGCCGGATCTGCGCGGGCGTACGGTCGCGCAGCAACACGGGGTCCTCGCCCACCAGTTGGGCGATCGCGTCCAGGATGCGGCCCGCACTCAGCGAGCCGTCACAGACGCCCGCGAAGCCCGCGCCGACCGTGTCCACCTTGGTGGCCCGGCACATCCCGCGGTGCTGGCGCAGCACCACGTGCTCCGGGTCCTCGGCACCGGGCAGCCCGACCTGTTCCTGGACGACCTCGGCGCCGAGCGTGAAGTGCCCTGCGAGCAGGGCCGCATCGTCGTGCGTCCGCAGGTAGTCGAGGCGCTCGAAGTGCGCCCGGACCGTGTCGCCCAGCGGCTGCTCGACCGGGTGCGGCCACTCCTCCACCGTCACCGAGGGGACCGCGGCGTCCGTCCTGCGCAGCGTGATCCAGCCGAAGCCCAGGGCCTTGACCTTGCGCGCCTCGAACTCGTCCAGCCACGCGTCGTACCGCGCCTGGTACGCGGCCACGTCATCGCGGTGGTCTCCGGCGTCCCGCAGCCACAGTTCGGCGTACTGCGTGACGTCCTGCACCTCGCGCTGCACGATCCACGCGTCGCACCCGCGCGGCACCCACGACCTGAGTCTGTCCTGCCAGTCCTCCCCTTCCACGTGCTGCCAGTTGGCGAGGAACTGCGCGAACCCGCCCTCACGCAGCCGTGCCCCCGCCTGCTGAACGAGCGTGCGGCACAGATCGTCCCCGCCCATCCCGCCGTCGCGGTACGTCAGCCGGGCGCCCGGCGAGATCACGAACGGCGGGTTCGACACGATCAGGTCGTACGTCTCGTCGTCCCGGACCGGCTCGAACAGCGAGCCCTCGCGCAGATCGGCGGCGGGCGCGCCGGACAGCGCCAGCGTGAGCGCGGTGATGTGCAGCGCACGAGGGTTGAGATCGGTCGCCGTCACACGCGTGGCGTGCTGCGCTGCGTGCAGTGCCTGGATCCCGGAGCCGGTGCCGAGGTCGAGCGCCGCGGAGACGGGCGTCCGGACGGTGATGCCGGCCAGCGTCGTGGACGCGCCGCCCACCCCGAGGACGACCCCCTCGTCCCGATTGCCGATGCCACCGGCGCCGCCCACCGCGCACCCCAGGTCGGACACGATGAACCAGTCATCGCCGCCGGGCCCGCCGTACGGCCGTACGTCCACGGTCGCGGCCACCTCGTCCCCGTCGGCGCGAACCAGCCACCCGCTCTCCAGGCAGTCGTCCACGGGCAGAACGCCCTCCACGCGCGCGTGCGGCACGGGCTGCTGCAACAGGAACAGCCGTACGAGCGTCTCCAGCGGCGTGTCCCCGCGTGTCGCCCGGAGTGCGGGCACGGTCTCGCTCCGGGCGAGCGCCGCGTACGCGGGCGCACCGAGCAGCTCGAGCAACCCGTCGGCGGTGAAGGAGGCCCCGAGCAGGGCGTCCCGGAGCCGGGCGGTGACCTCGGGGCGGTCGGAAGCGGGCAGGGCGGGCAGGCTGGAGGTACTCACGCCCCCATTGTGACCCGCGAACCGGCGCGGAAACGCGACCCGCGGGCCCCCGCGGACCTCAGCCGGTCGTCGCCGACGCCGGGGCGGACGCGCTCTTGCAGCTCTCCTGCTTGGCCATCGCCTTGCCGACGTCACCCTCTTCGAGCGTCTTCAGGGCGTCGTTCCCGGTCTTGCTCAGCTTGTCCAGTGCGGTGGCGACGTCCTTGAGGCCGTCCGCGAACTTGCCCTGGTCCTTCGTGTCCAGCTCGTCGACCTGCTTCTTCAGGGAGGCGTACGACGTGGAGAGGCCGTTGAGCTCCTTGACGGCGTCCTGCTGCTTCTTCTCGCCGTTGTCGACGTCCGGCGCCCCGGCCTTGGTCACCGCGGCCCCGATCGCCTTGTAGGCGTCCGACATGTCCTGGAAGGCCTGCGCGTCGGTCTTCTGGACCTCTTCCGGGGTGCTGTTGTCCGAGGTCTCCTTCTGGATCGCGGCATTGGCTGCCTCGATCTTCTTGGCCTGCGGCTGTACGGCGTCGCAGACCTCCTTGGCCCAGGAGTTCAGCTTTTCGCTGCTGTCGTCACTGCTGCATCCCGACAGCGCCAGTACCAGTACCGCACCGCCGGACAGTGCGGCCGCGAGCTTCTTGTTCACCGGATTGGTCCCTTCCATGGCTCTCGGCCCCGGAACATACACGGCATGTGGGCCGCACCCATGTGGCGGATGACCATTTCCTATCGTTTTGTAGCCTTTTACACCAAGCGAGAGAAGGCTCACGATGACGGCGTGAACGCAACAGGGCGGGCGGTCGACACGACATCGCGCGCCTCCCGCCCGCCCTGTGAGCTGGGCTCCTGGCAAGCCCTTCTACGAAACCACCGCCGGATCAGGCGACTTGGGCGACTCCTCGGCGTTGTCTTCGTCACCCACGGCGATCCCGCGCCGTTTGGAGACGTAGACCGCGCCCGCGATCACCAGGAACGCGAGGACCGCGATCGCGATCCGTACGCCGAGGTTCTCGTCGTCGCCGTAACTGAACTGGATGACCGCGGGCGCGATGAGCAGCGCCACCAGGTTCATCACCTTCAGCAGAGGGTTGATCGCCGGACCGGCGGTGTCCTTGAAGGGGTCACCGACCGTGTCTCCGATCACCGTGGCGGCGTGGGCCTCACTGCCCTTGCCGCCGTGGTGGCCGTCCTCGACGAGCTTCTTGGCGTTGTCCCACGCCCCACCGGAGTTGGCGAGGAACACCGCCATCAGCGTGCCCGTCCCGATCGCACCGGCGAGGAACGAGCCGAGGGCGCCGACACCGAGCGTGAACCCGATGAAGATGGGCGCCAACACGGCGAGCAGTCCGGGCGTGGCGAGCTCGCGCAGGGCATCCCTGGTGCAGATGTCGACGACCTTGCCGTACTCCGGTTTCTCGCTGTAGTCCATGATCCCGGGATGCTCGCGGAACTGCCGCCGCACCTCGTACACCACGGAACCCGCCGACCGCGACACGGCGTTGATCGCGAGCCCCGAGAAGAGGAAGACGACCGCCGCGCCCGCGATGAGACCGACGAGGTTGTTGGGCTGGGAGATGTCCATCATCAGGGTCATCGGCGCGCCTTCGCCGGACAGTTCCTCGCCGACGTCCTGAGCGCCCGTGATGATCGCGTCACGGTACGACCCGAAGAGCGCCGACGCCGCGAGGACTGCGGTGGCGATGGCGATGCCCTTGGTGATGGCCTTGGTGGTGTTGCCGACGGCGTCCAGGTTGGTGAGCACCTGTGCGCCCGCGCCCTCGACGTCGCCGGACATCTCCGCGATGCCCTGCGCGTTGTCGGAGACCGGCCCGAAGGTGTCCATCGCGACGATCACACCGACCGTGGTGAGCAGGCCGGTGCCGGCCAGCGCCACCGCGAAGAGCGCCAGCATGATGGACGTACCGCCGAGCAGGAACGCCCCGTACACACCGAGGCCGATCAACAGGGCGGTGTAGACGGCCGATTCGAGCCCGACCGAGATGCCGGCGAGGACGACGGTGGCCGGGCCGGTCAGCGAGCTCTTGCCGATGTCCCTGACCGGTCGGCGGCTGGTCTCGGTGAAGTAGCCGGTCAGCTGCTGGATCACGGCGGCGAGCAGGATGCCGATCGCCACCGCGACGAGGGCGAGGACCCGCGGATCGCCGCTCTTGCCCTGGATCGCCGCGTCGGTGACGCCGTCGAGGTCGGCATACTTTCCGGGGAGATAGACGAAGACGGCGATCGCCACCAGCACGAGCGAGATCACCGCGGAGATGAAGAAGCCGCGGTTGATCGCGGACATGCCGCTGCGGTCGGAGCGGCGCGGGGCCACGGCGAAGATGCCGATCATCGCCGTGATCACGCCGATCGCGGGGACGAGCAGCGGGAAGGCCAGTCCGGCGTCGCCGAAGGCCACCTTGCCGAGGATCAGCGCGGCGACCAGGGTCACGGCGTACGACTCGAAGAGGTCGGCCGCCATGCCCGCGCAGTCGCCGACGTTGTCGCCCACGTTGTCGGCGATGGTCGCGGCATTGCGCGGATCGTCCTCCGGAATGCCCTTCTCGACCTTGCCGACCAGGTCGGCGCCGACGTCGGCGGCCTTGGTGAAGATGCCGCCGCCGACTCGCATGAACATCGCGATGAGCGCCGCGCCGAGACCGAAGCCCTCCAGGACCTTCGGCGCGTCGGCCGCGTACACCAGCACCACGCAGGAGGCGCCCAGCAGACCGAGCCCCACCGTGAACATGCCGACGACGCCGCCCGTACGAAAAGCGATCTTCATGGCTTTGTGCGAGACGGCGGTGAGATCCTTTTCCGGTTCACCCGCCGCCGGGGTCGCCTCGCGCGCGGCGGCGGCGACGCGCACATTGCTCCGTACGGCGAGCCACATGCCGATATAGCCGGTGGCTGCCGAGAACGCCGCGCCGATCAAGAAGAACACCGATCGGCCTGCGCGCTGATTCCAGTCGTCCGCGGGCAGCAGCATGAGCAGGAAGAACACGACCACGGCGAATACGCCGAGCGTGCGCAACTGCCGGGCCAGATAGGCGTTCGCGCCCTCCTGGATCGCTGTCGCGATCTTCTTCATGCTGTCGGTGCCCTCGCCCGCCGCGAGTACCTGGCGCACCAGGACACCTGCCACCACGAGGGCGGCCAGGGCCACGACGCCGATGATCGACACCAGGACTCGGTTTCCGTCGGTCAGTACCGCTGCCGCGAGGGCTGTGGAGTGGTCAAGCTGGTCTGGGGAAGAAAGCCCCGCCATTCGTCCTCCTTGACGCTTGGGCTGAGCTCAAGATGTGGACGGATTCTAGAGATCTGTTCCTGATCAAAACAGTACGCGGGAAACCAAAATAGTCTTCCCGCACCCGCGGCAAATGATCGTCCACAGGCCACGGAGCCTGAAAGCGGTAATGCCTCGAAACCATTGGTACTGATCGAATTACTGCACGATCGATCGTGAATTCCTTCACGAGTTGCATCGCGTGAAACCACTGTAGGCTCGCGTGCCGCGGGATGACATGCCGAAGGGCCCTAACGAGTAGGGCCCTTCGGGTACGACGTGATGTGTGCGGAACGGATCGTCAGGGAATCACCGCGACCGACGGTGTGGTCGGCCAGGTCATACGGATCGATCCGCCGTGTTCCCCGGCGGTGACCTCCACGTCGTCGACGAGGCCGCTGATGACCGCGAGGCCCATCTCGTCCTCCTCGATCTCGGCGTCCGGGTCCTCGCCGGCGACACCAGGTGCCCGGTCGCCGGGAGCGTGGCGCGGCGCCTCGTCGCCGACCTCGATGGAGAACTGTTTCTCCTCCTCGATCAGCACCACCTTCACGGGCGCCGTGATGCCGACGTTCTGGTGCAGTCCGACGGCACGGGAACAGGCCTCGCCGACAGCGAGTCTGACCTCGTCGAGGACGGCCTCGTCCACTCCGGCCCTGCGCGCCACCGCTGCCGCCACCAGTCGGGCGGTCCGGACGTGCTCGGGCAGCGCGCTGAAGCGGAGTTCAACGGTGGCCATGCATCCCCCTCGGAACTACGGGCGTGCTGTCGGGGGACCGGACTGCCGACGCCCGGACCCCCTTGTCAACTTCTGCCGTCCCGGGTGCGGACGGGTGTCCGCACCCGGATCGGTGGTCAGTCGGTTGCCGCCACCGCTTCCTCGACCGAGGTGTGAATCGGGAACACCTTGGTGAGACCGGTGATACGGAAAATCTTCAGAATGCGCTCCTGGTTGCAGACCAGGCGCAGCGAGCCCTCATGGGCACGCACCCGCTTCAGTCCGCCGACCAGCACGCCGAGCCCGGTGGAGTCGAGGAAGTCCACGCCCTCCATGTCGACGACAAGGTGGAAACTGCCGTCATTCACCAGCTCGACCAGCTGCTCGCGCAGCTTGGGCGCGGTATATACGTCGATTTCGCCACCGACCCTGACGATCGTGCGATCGCCGATGGTCTCGGTCGACAGAGACAGGTCCACGGATCCTCCAGCACCTTGCTATCGAGCGGTCGCCCCATGGGACACCTCGGCTTGAAGCCCCCAGGACGGTTCGCCAGCCGCGATGGCATTCAATCACTTACCGGCAGGCGTGCACGACGCCTTGGTCCCATTGTCCGTCACGCCAGTGACACACTCGGTGCCGATGGCCAAGAATCACCGAACCGATCGACCCTCGGCGCAGCCCGTCTCCCGGCTCTCGCCGGGCACGGTCCTGGACCGGCTCGCCGCGGGACCGAGCCGGTCTTCGCGCATCACTCATACGGAGCACTTGCCCCCACGTGAGGGTCGGCATGCCGTCTGGCCGGACCGGATCCGTTCGGAGGTCATCGCCGCGGTGCAGGCCTGCGGCATCGAGCACCCCTGGGCCCATCAGGCCCGCGCGGCCGAGCACGCCCTGGACGGCGAATCCGTGGTCGTCGCCACCGGTACGGCCTCCGGCAAGTCCCTGGCGTACCTCGTCCCGGTCCTGTCGACGCTCCTGGACGGCTCCGAGGCTCCGAACGGCCGCGGCGCCACCGCCCTCTACCTGGCCCCCACGAAGGCCCTCGCGGCGGATCAGTGCCGCTCCGTGAAGGAACTTTCACAACCGCTCGGCCACTCCGTGCGTCCCGCGGTGTACGACGGCGACACGCCGGTCGAAGAACGCGAGTGGGTCCGCCAGTACGCCAACTACGTCCTCACCAACCCCGACATGCTGCACCGGGGCATACTCCCGTCCCACCCCCGCTGGTCCTCCTTCCTGAAATCGCTGAAGTACGTCGTCATCGACGAGTGCCACACCTACCGCGGCGTCTTCGGCTCCCACGTCGCCCAGGTGCTGCGCCGCCTGCGCCGCCTCTGCGCCCGCTACGGCGCCTCCCCCGTGTTCCTGCTGGCCTCCGCGACCGCCGCCCGGCCCTCGGTGGCCGCCGGGCGTCTCACCGGCCTCCCGGTGGTCGAGGTCGCCGACGACGCCTCCCCTCGCGGCGCACTGGTGTTCGCCCTCTGGGAGCCCCCGCTCACCGAGATGCAGGGCGAGAAGGGCGCGCCCGTCCGCCGCACCGCCACCGCCGAGACCGCCGACCTGCTGACCGACCTCGCGGTCCAGGGCGTCCGCACGGTCGCCTTCGTGCGCTCCCGGCGCGGCGCCGAACTCATCTCGGTGATCGCCCAGGAACGCCTCGCCGAAGTGGACCGCTCGCTGGCCCGGCGTGTCGCGGCGTACCGCGGCGGCTACCTCCCCGAGGAACGCCGCGCCCTCGAACAGGCGCTTCATTCCGGCGAGCTCCTCGGCCTCGCCGCGACGACCGCGCTCGAACTCGGCATCGACGTCTCCGGCCTGGACGCCGTCCTCATCGCGGGCTACCCGGGCACGCGCGCGTCCCTGTGGCAGCAGGCGGGCCGGGCGGGCCGCTCGGGCCAGGGGGCCCTCGCCATCCTGGTCGCCCGCGACGACCCGCTGGACACCTACCTCGTCCACCATCCCGAGGCCCTGTTCGACCAGCCCGTCGAGTCCACGGTCCTCGACCCCGACAACCCGTACGTGCTCGCCCCGCACCTGTGCGCGGCCGCCGCCGAACTGCCGTTGACGGAGGAGGACTTGCAGCTGTTCGGCCCCGCGTGCGAGGACCTGCTCCCGCAGCTGGAGGCCGCGAAGCTGCTGCGCCGCCGTACGAAGGCCTGGCACTGGACCCGCCGGGAGCGGGCCGCCGACCTCACCGACATCCGCGGGGAGGGCGGCCGGCCGGTCCAGGTCGTCGAGGCCGGCACGGGCCGTCTGCTGGGCACGGTCGACGAAGGCGCCGCTCACTCGACCGTGCACGAAGGCGCCGTGCACCTGCACCAGGGCCGTACCTACCTGGTGCGCTCACTGGACCTGGAGGACTCGGTCGCCCTGGTCGAACAGGCGAGCCCCTCGTATTCGACGGTCGCCCGCGACACCACATCCATCTCCGTCCTGGAGACGGACGTCGAGATCCCGTGGGGCGACGGGCGACTGTGCTACGGCTCCGTCGAGGTCACCAACCAAGTGGTCTCCTTCCTGCGTCGACGACTCATCACCGGTGAAGTACTGGGCGAGACGAAACTCGACCTCCCTCCTCGTACGCTGCGCACGCGTGCCGTGTGGTGGACGGTCACCGAGGACCAGCTGGACGCCGCCCGCATCAACCCGGAGATCCTGGGCGGCGCCCTGCACGCCGCCGAGCACGCGTCGATCGGCATGCTGCCCCTCTTCGCCACCTGCGACCGCTGGGACATCGGCGGGGTGTCCGTCCCGCTGCACCCCGACACGCTCCTCCCGACCGTCTTCGTCTACGACGGCCATCCCGGCGGCGCGGGCTTCGCGGAGCGCGCCTTCCACACCGCCCGCGAGTGGCTCACCGCCACCCGCCAGGCCATCGCCTCCTGCGAGTGCGACTCCGGCTGCCCGTCCTGCATCCAGTCCCCCAAGTGCGGCAACGGCAATGACCCGCTGCACAAGAGGGGGGCGGTGCGGTTGCTCACGGTGCTGTTGCGGGGAGCGCCTGGGGAGGAGGCGGCGCAGGGGGCGCCGCTGGGCCGCGGGGCGCCGGAGGGGCAGAAGGCGCCGACGGAGCCGGCGGCTCCACAGGCCCCACAGGCTCCACAGACCCCGCAGGCCCCGCAGGCCCCGCCCGTGCCCTGACCTCCGCCGCGAACGGCCCACGCCCAGACGCCGCCGTCACGTCCGAGGTCTCGCCCACGATCACGCACCGCACAAGCCGCGTGCCCTGGGCTCGCGCCACCCGGTCCGCGCGGGCGCAGGCCGCCGTGCCGCCGTCCGCCCAGTGGTCCGCCGCCGCCAGTGCCGCGAGATCCGCACCGCCGGCCGCGCGATGCCGGATCACGACGGCCTGCCCCATGGCGAGGACGACACCGAACACCACGCACAGCACGGCGATCGCACCGACGCTCCATACGGTGGCGGAGCCACGGTCGGACCGCCAGAGGACGGGCCCCGCCCGCTGCGAACGGCCGCTCACCTCCCCTCCCCCACCGTCTCCTCCACCACCGTCTCCTCCGCCAACGCCACGGCCTCCTCCCGTACCTCGAAGGGCAGACCGTGCAGCGCCGGCGGCTTCGCCACGACCGCCACGCGAACCCTGTCCCCCTCCCGGCTGACGGTGACCTTCGCGTCGCGCGGTGCCGTCTGACGGGTGATCTCGACGACCGCGTCGGCCGGGTCCTGACGGGCCGCAGCGCGGGCGCCGGTCCGCGCCGCGTCCACACACTGGATCTGTGCGGCCACCACGAGCAGCCCCCACACCAGCGCCATCGCGAAGATCACCAGCACGGGCAGCACCATGGCCGACTCCGCCGTGACGAACCCATGGTCCGCCTTCCGCTCACATCTGCGCATCGAGGGCCCGCTTCACGATGCTCTGCAGCTCCGCGCTGACCTGACCACTCGTCACCACCTTGTAGAGGACCACCGCGAACGCCACCGCCGCGACGATCCCCATCGCGTACTCGGAAGTGACCATCCCCGCGTCCCTCCGCGCCGACCGCGCCCTGCACACCAGGGCACACAGCCGTGCCCGTACCGCCTTGTACATCTCAACCCCCGTGAGGATCCGTTCCGTTGACCGGTTGCCTGCTTGCCTTGCGTCGGCACTCGCTGCCCACGCCGCCTACTTGCCGTCGCTCCCGCCCTTCTTCATCCACCACCCCCTCCCAGCGCCCCGCCCGCCAGCCCGATCACTACGGGCAGGACTCCGACCGCGATGAACGCGGGCAGGAAGCACAGCCCGACCGGCGCGGTGACCATGACGGCCGCCCGCCGTGCCCGTGCCGTCGCCTCGCGCGTCCAGTCGGCGCGGGCGTCCGCAGCGAGCCTGGCGACCGGCCCGGACGCGGGGAGCCCGGAGACGCCGGCCCGTTCCAGGAGCCGCGCCAGGGTGCCGGCTCCCGGGGTCGAGGCGAGCCTTCGCCATGCCTCGCCCGGTTCACCGCCGAGCCGTACCTCCGCCGCGCCCCGCGCCAGTCCTTCTCCGACGGGGCCGCCCAGGGCTTCGCCCACCGCCTGCGCCGCGATCACCGGACCTGCGCCCGCCGCGATGCAGGCGGCCAAGAGATCGGCAGCGAGCGGCAGTTGACGAGCCGCCTCCCGGGCGGCGTCGTAATCCGCCTCGGCCCCGGACGCCGCCTGCCGAAGCCGCCACCGCCACAACCCGACCGCGGCAGCCAGCCCAACCGCCACACCGGCGAACCCACCGACAAGACCCCACCCGGCACACGCCACCCCCACCATCGGCAGCCACCGCCGAACGATGTCCCGCACCTCGATGCGCGGCTTTTCAGACGTCTCCCACACCGCCGGCAGCAGCTCGGCCAACCGCCGCCGCACCCTCCGCTCCCGCCGCACCGACTCCAGCCACCGCACCAGCCACCCGAGGACAAGCACCACCCCCACAGTCACCCCCAGCCTGTGGACAACTTCCGCACTCACGCCGCCGCCTCCTAACCCAGACCTCTGCCGATTCCGCTTACGACCACGCCTGCTCCTCGGCCCAGGCCCGCCCAGCCGCCCCGTGCGCCCCACGCACCACCCCCGGCCGCATCCCTCACACCGCCTCCGCTGCCCGCACGATCCGCATCGCCCACCACATCCCCAGCCCCTCCAACAGGCCGCCGACCAGCAGGCACCCCAGCCCCGCCCCGGTGTGCAGCAGCACGTGCAGCGGGTCCGCCCCAAGGGCCGTACCGAGGGCGAGACCCAGGACCGGCAGGCCGGCGAGCATCACCGCCGTCGACCTGGCACCTGCCAGCTGAGCGCGAAGATCAGCCCGTTGATCACGCTCGGCGCGCAACGCCCCTTCGAGCCGGTCGAGTCCGGCCGCGAGGCCCGCCCCCTGGTCGACCGCGACGCGCCAACACGCCGCAAGCCCCAACAGCCCCTCGGCACCCGGTTGCCGCGCGGCAAGAGCAAGCGCGGCCGGTACATCACCGCCAAACCGCGCCGCCGCCAACACCGCCGCCTGAGCATCACCGAGCCCGCCGGAGTCCCGCGCCGTCTCCTGCGCGTCCCCCACCCCGTCGGCGTCCCGAACCACGGCCTGCGCGTCACCGAGCCCTCTGGGGCCCCACCGGACCGCCTCCCCGTCTCCGAGCCCGCCGCCGGAACGACCTGCACCGGCCAGCTCACCCCCGCAGGCCTCGCGCACCGCCCGCAGCAGCGCCTCCCCCGGCTGCCGCCCGGCCCGCACCTCCCCCGCCAGCGCCCCACACAGAGCGATCACCGCGTTCCCGCGACCCTCCCGCGCGCGCCGTGCCTCCCTCGCCAGCCGCATCCGCCGCAGTAACGGCACCCCGGCCGCCCCCGCGACGACCGGCAGCACGGAGGAACCCAGCACCGCCAGCACCAGCCCGACGGCCACCGCCCACCACTCGGGGCGCAGCCGCCCCCGGATCCGCCGCAGCCCTTCGGCCAGGTGCCGCCACGTGGGCGGACCGGTCGCCACCACTCCGCCGCCCGCGAGCAGCAGTCGCGCCCGCCGCGCGCCAGGGTGCCGCCCACCGAGCAGCCAGACAGCAGCCCCCGCGCACGCCACTGCAGCCCCCACCGACATCTCACCCGTCCCGTTCACCACCGCGTCCCTTCCTCGACCCGCCTTCGAGGCGCCCAAAGCACCTGCCGCACTCCGCTCCCGCCTCGCACGAGCCGCACTCCTCCCGAAGCAGGCCTCGCAACCGCTCCCACCCCCGCTCAGACGCAAACCCCTGAGCCCCCCACCGCAGCGCCGGCACCGTCCGCACCAGCCCCGACGGATCCCGTTCCAGCACATGCACCTCGGCGATCCGCCGCCGCCCGGCCCGGTCACGTACGAGGTGGAGTACGACCGACAGAGCGGCCGCCAACTGGCTGTGCAGGGCCGCCCGGTCGAGCCCGGCCGCCGTACCCAGCGCCTCCAGCCGGGCCGGCACGTCGGCGGCCGCGTTCGCGTGCACGGTTCCGCAGCCGCCCTCGTGGCCGGTGTTCAACGCGGCCAGCAGATGGACCACTTCGGGCCCGCGCACCTCGCCGACGACCAGCCGGTCCGGTCGCATCCGCAGCGCCTGGCGGACCAGGTCCTGGAGCGTGACGAGGCCTGCGCCCTCCTGGTTGGCGGGTCTGCTCTCCAGCCGTACGACGTGCGGGTGGTCCGGCCTGAGCTCCGCGGAGTCCTCGGCGAGCACGATCCGCTCGTCCGGACCGACGAGCCCCAGCAGGGCGCTCAGCAACGTCGTCTTGCCGGTGCCCGTGCCGCCGCTGATGAGGAAGGACAGCCGCGCTCGAAGCAGCGCCCGCAGTACCCGGTCCCCGCCCGGCGGCACCGTGCCGGCCACCACGAGTTCGTCGAGTGTGAACGCGCGCGGCCGTACGACCCGCAGGGACAGGCAGGCACAGCCGACGGCGACCGGAGGCAGCACCGCGTGCAGCCGGGTCCCGTCGGGCAGCCGGGCGTCCACCCAGGGCCGGGCGTCGTCGAGTCGGCGTCCGGCCACCGCGGCCAGGCGCTGCGCGAGCCGACGTACGGCAGCCGCATCCGAGAAGGAGACGGAGGTCAGTTCCAGGCCGCCGCCCCGGTCCACCCAGACCCGGTCGGGGGCCGACACCAGTACGTCGGTCACCGACGGGTCGGCGAGCAGCGGTTCCAGCGGTCCGCTGCCGACCAGCTCGGAGCGCAACTGCTCGGCCGCGCCGAGGACTTCCGCGTCCCCGAGCACCCGCCCCTGCTCCCGCAACGCCTGCGCCACGCGCGCGGGGGTCGGTTCGGCCCCGCTCTCGACCAGCCACTGCCGCACCCCGTCGAGCAATCCCGGCGTCATGTCGGCGCCGCCCGCCAGAGCGGCCGCGGCGCCACCGGACAGCCGTCGCTCGGAAACCGTCCCGCCGGACGGCCACCGGTCGGCCACCCCGCTCGCCGAGCCACCACCCGGCTCCACGCCCCGCTCCGGTCCGGAGTACGTACTCACGCGGCACCCGCCTCCACCAAGGCCCGCTCCCAGAACTCCTTGCAGAAGCGCGCGAGCGGGCCCCGTGCGGCCGCGCCGGGAGGTGTCCTGCTCCCGTGCGACCGCTGCAGCGCGGACTCCACGGGCACCTCGCCGGCCAGGGGCAGTCCGAGCAGCCGGGCCACCTCGCGGTCGTCGAGCCCCGGTGTGTACGGCCCGCGGACGGCGACCCGCAGGTCGCGCAGGACCATGCCGACGGCGGAGGCCACCCGGCCCGCCGCGGCCACGGCACGCAGCTCCGCGGGGACCACGAGGAGCCCCACGTCGAGTTGGGCGAGGACCTCGGCGACCCCGTCGTCGATGCGGCGCGGCAGGTCGACGACGACCGTGCCGCCCCGGCGCCGGGCCGCGGCGAGCACCGCCCGCACGGCCTGGGGCGGGACGGCGACGCAGTCGCCACGGTCCCAGCTGAGCACCCGCAGCGAGTGCAGTCGCGGCAGCGACTCCTCCAGGGCGCCGCCGCCGACCCGTCCGCGCGAGGCGGCGAACGCGGGCCAGCGCAGGCCTTCGGCACTCTCACCGCCGAGAAGTACGTCGAGTCCGCCGCCCAGCGGATCGGCGTCCACGAGGAGCGTGCGCAGTCCCTCGCGCGCGGAGGTGACGGCAAGAGCGCAGGCGAGCGTGGATGCTCCCGCCCCGCCCCGGCCGCCGATGACGCCGACGGTGAGGGCGGGCCGGCCGATGCCCTCGGCCACGTCGGCGATGCGGTCGACCAGCCACTGCTCGCCGTCGGGCAGCATCAGGACGTGGTCGGCACCGATCTCGACGGCCCGCTGCCAGACACCGGAATCGTCCTGGTCGCGGCCGACCAGCACCACTCCGCGCCTGCGTACGGCCCCACGCACGCGCCGTGCGGCGTCGTCGCCGACCAGCACGAGCGGTGCGGCCTCCCAACTGCCTCTGTTGTCCGGCATCCCGTGGTGGACCTCGGGTGTGGCGCCGGCTGCCGCGCACAGGCGCAGCAGGTCGTCGAGCAGGTCGGCGTCTTCCGTGACGATCAACGGCTTGCCCTGCCGCCCTCCGGCGGCGGGCGGCGGATCGTGTGTGACGGCTGCGGCCACGGTGTCCATCCCCCTTCCGCGGCGCCACCACGGCCCCGCGATTCCCAAACGTGTGAAGAACCGGCAACCGGCCTCCATATGAACGGCCGATACGGACCGGCCAAACGCGTCCGAGTAACCGGAACCGGCCATGAACTCGATGCGAGCCGGGCGCGTGGGAATCACGGTGCAGCGTTCGCGGAAATCTTGTGGATCTTGGTCGATAACTGTGGACAACTCGACGGCTGTGAATATCACCGTCACCCATACCGGTGACCCCTGTACCACCCCCTGTGCGACATCCGCAGAGCAGCGCTCCAGCTACACACAGTGACGGATCATGAGCATGCGAAAGAGGCGACCGCAGCCGCCTCACCACGACCCTGCGGCCGCGCACAGAAAAAGGAAAACCCACCCGGACATGCGACGACCCCCGCCGGGGGGGAGAGCGGGGGTCGCCTTCACGGCCGACTCGGGGGGGGGGGAGGAGCCGGACCGCGTTAGCACGGTCGCGAACGATCCGTGACTTCCATGGTGTACCCGAGAGCCCTCTCAGGCAAACCCACGCGCCCACCTTACGCCGAATGGGCTGCGCCTATGCTCGGGGCTGTGGAAAACCACTCCTTGCCCCGCACAGCGGCCTTCTTTGACCTGGACAAGACGGTCATTGCGAAGTCGAGCACGCTCACCTTCAGCAAGTCCTTCTACCAAGGCGGCCTGATCAACCGCAGGGCCGCCTTGCGTACCGCATATGCCCAGTTCGTCTTCCTCGTGGGCGGCATGGACCACGACCAGATGGAGCGTACGCGCGAGTACCTGTCCGCGCTCGTGCGCGGCTGGAACGTCCAGCAGGTCAAGGAGATCGTCGCCGAGACGCTCCACGAGCTCATCGACCCGATCATCTACGACGAGGCCGCCTCCCTCATCGAGGAGCACCACACCGCCGGGCGCGACGTCGTCATCGTGTCCACCTCGGGCGCCGAGGTGGTCGAGCCGATCGGCGAGATGCTCGGCGCGGACCGCGTGGTGGCCACCCGCATGGTCGTGGGCGACGACGGCTGCTTCACGGGGGAGGTGGAGTACTACGCGTACGGCCCGACGAAGGCCGAGGCGATCAAGGAACTGGCCGAGTCCGAGGGGTACGACCTCTCGCGCTGCTACGCCTACAGCGACTCGGCGACCGACCTGCCGATGCTGAGGTCCGTCGGTCACCCCCATGCGGTGAATCCCGACCGCACACTGCGCCGTGAGGCACTCGCGCGCGGGTGGCCGATTCTCGATTTCCACCGGCCGGTCCGGCTCAAGAAGCGGCTCCCCGCCTTCTCGGTACCGCCCCGTCCGGCGCTCGTCGCGGTCGCGGCGATAGGCGCCGCGGCGGCCACCGCGGGCCTTGTCTGGTACGCGAGCCGGCGCCGTCCAGCTCCGGCCTGACCAGGCCGACACTCGCCTAATGTCTGTTTGATCCCAATAGTAAAGAAGTGCAGCCTGGGCTTCCGCTTGCTCCGGTCCTGGAGTACAAAGGGGTTAACGGCCCGCGAGACCAAGGACATCCGAAAGGATCACCTTAAGAACGCATTTGGCCCCACGGACCGAGCATGAACACCGGGCACCCACGCGACGTCGACCCGTCGATTACGGGCCAGCCGCACCAGGTGACGGGCAAAGTTCCCGACCTGATGGGCAATATTCGAGGACGCTTGGTACCCCGGTGGACATGCCAGCGGCGGTACGAATCCTCGTACCGCCGCATCCCTTTCCCGAGGGTTTTCCGGTAAATCCCTACGCCGCCCCGCGCTGCAGCGCCTCGCACACCGCCGTCGACTCGCGCGCCCCCAGTTCGACCGCACGACCGCAGTGTGCGATCCAGGAGGCCATGCCCTCCGGCGTGCCGGAGACATACCCGTCGAGCGCCGCCAGATAGGCCGCGCGGCCCAGTTCGGCGTGGCCGACCTCCGCCGGGCAGACGGACTTCGGGTCCAGGCCGCTGCCTACCAGGACGATGCGTTCGGCCGCACGCGCGACCAGGCCGTTGTGGGAGGCGAAGGGGCGCAGGGCGAGGAGTTCGCCGTGCACGACGGCGGCCGTGACCAGCGCGGGGGCCGAACCGCCCTTGATGATCAGCTCGGAGAGCCCTTCGAGGCGGCCGGAGACCTCCCCGGCGCTCGGCAGCGGCAGCTCGATCAGCGGCTCGTCGACGGGCTCGCCCGCCTGACGCGGACGCCCGACCTCGTCGCCCGTGGTCGCGGCCGCGACCAGATGCAGACGAGCCAGCACCCGCAGGGGCGACTGCCGCCAGATGGACAGCAGTTGGCCCGCCTCCGCGGTCAGCCGCAGGGCGCCGCCCATGACGCGCGCCTCGTCGTCGCCGCTGAAGTCGGTGCGGCGGCGCACTTCCTCCAGGGCCCAGTCCGCGCCGGACAGCGCACCCGAACCTCGCGCACCCCGCAGGGCGGCCTCGGAGGTGATCTCGTTGCTGCGGCGCCGCATGACCCGGTGCCCGTAGACCCGGTCCACGGCCTTGCGCACGGACTCCACGGACTCGGGCACACCGGGCAGCGAGCCCAGGGCCGCTAGCGGATCGGCGGTCGCGCCTGTCGTACTCATAAGTACGACCCTACGCAGCTCGGGGGCACACCCCACGAAGGAGTGGTCTTCTTCACGCACGTCTGCCACATACAGCTACCGGACGACTACGCTTGGTGAACATGAAAATTGCTTTCGTCGGGAAGGGCGGCAGCGGCAAGACCACCCTGTCCTCCCTGTTCATCCGCCACCTCGCGACCACCGGGGCGCCGGTCGTCGCCGTCGACGCCGACATCAACCAGCACCTCGGCCCCGCTCTCGGCCTGGACGAGACGCAGGCGGCCGCGTTGCCCGCGATGGGCGAGCGGCTGCCGCTGATCAAGGACTATCTGCGCGGCTCCAACCCACGCATCACCTCCGCCGAGACGATGATCAAGACGACCCCTCCCGGCGAGGGCTCCCGCCTGTTGCGGGTGCGCGAGGACAACCCGGTGTACGACGCCTGCGCCCGGCCGGTGGAACTCGAGGGCGGCGCGGTCCGTTTGATGGTCACCGGCCCCTTCACGGACGCCGACCTGGGGGTCGCCTGCTACCACTCCAAGACCGGAGCGGTGGAACTGTGCCTGAACCACCTCGTCGACGGCCCCGACGAGTACGTCGTGGTGGACATGACGGCGGGCTCGGACTCCTTCGCCTCCGGCATGTTCACCCGCTTCGACATCACGTTCCTCGTCGCCGAACCGACCCGGAAGGGGGTCTCCGTCTATCGCCAGTACAAGGAGTACGCCCGCGACTTCGGCGTCACCCTGAAGGTCGTCGGCAACAAGGTGCAGGCTCAGGACGACCTCGACTTCCTCCGCGCCGAAGTAGGGGACGACCTGCTCATGACGGTGGGGCACTCGGACTGGGTGCGCGCACTGGAGAAGGGCCGGCCGCCCCGGTTCGAGCTCCTGGAGGACGCCAACCGCCGCGCTCTGAGGCGCTTGCTGTCAGCCGTCGACGCGACGTACGAACTGCGCGACTGGAAGCGCTACACACGCCAGATGGTGCACTTCCACCTGAAGAACGCCCAGTCGTGGGGCAACGAACGCACCGGGGCCGACCTGGCCGCGCAGGTCGACCCCTCCTTCGTGCTCGGCGAGAGTGTCGCGGCAACCGCCTGAGCGTGCCCCGGCGGCCGCTCACCGAGTCGTCGCGACCATCTGACGGCTACTGCCGCTTGGCCGCCGGCGCCCCGGGCACGCCCTTCGGGGCCGGGGCCGGGCGGCCCGACAGGAAGGACTCCCAGCTCTGCTTCGGGGCTTCGCCGACCTGTAGGGAGCGCAGCTTCTCAAGGGTGTTCGGGTCCTGGGCGTCCAGCCAGTCGGCGAGCTGCCGGAAGGACACGCAGCGCACGTCGGGTTTGTTGCAGACGCCCTCGACGACCTGCTCGACGGCCCGCATGTAGGTGCCGCCGTTCCAGGACTCGAAGTGGTTGCCGATGATCAGGGGCGCGCGGTTGCCGTCGTAGGCCCGATGGAAGCCCTTGAGGAGGCCGTCGCGCATCTGGTCGCCCCAGAAGTCGTACTTGGAGGGGTCACCCTGGGTCCTGGTGCCCGACTGGTTGACCATGAAGTTGTAGTCCATCGTCAGCTGCTCGTAGGAGTGCCCGGGGAACGGCACGAGCTGCATCGACAGGTCCCACAGGCCCTCCTTCTTCTTCGGCCAGACCTGGTCGTTGACACCGCTGGTGTCATAGCGGAAGCCCAGTTCGCCGGCGGCCTTCATGAAGTTCGTCTGGCCCTCCAGGCAGGGCGTGCGGGCTCCGATGAGCTCCTTGTCGTAGTCGAAGGGCAGCGGTGAGGCCGTCTTCATGCCGGTGTTGGTCTTCCAGGACTTCACGAAGTGCTTCGCCTGGGCGATCTCGTCCTTCCAGTCCTCCACCGACCACTCGCCGACCCCGCCGCCGCTGCCGCAGAAGTGGCCGTTGAAGTGGGTGCCGATCTCGTTGCCCTCCAGCCACGCCATGCGCAGCTGCTTCACGGTCTCGGCGATGCCCTCCTCGTCGTTGAAGCCGATGTCGGAGCGGCCCGGCGAGTGCTGCGGCGGCCGGTACAGGTCGCGCTTGTCCTCCGGCAGCATGTACACGCCGCTGAGGAAATACGTCATCGTCGCGTTGTTCGACTTGGCGACCTTGCGGAAGTGGGAGAACAGCTTCTGGCCGTCCTCGCCGGCGCCGTCCCAGGAGAACACCACGAACTGCGGGGGCTTCTGACCCGGCTTGAGGCGCTCGGGTCTGGGCAGGTGGGGCTGGGCTCCGGTGTACGAGGTGGAGCCGTCGCCGATCAGGCGGACCGCGCTCTTGGGCGGCGCCTGGGCCGGCTTCGCCTTCTGCGGCCCTGGCGCTCCTTGCCCGGACGTGTCGCTGCCGTTCGCGCAACCGGCCAGGGATGCGGCACAGACCGCGGCGACCACGGCGCCCGCGGCGATCCTCTGGGTGGCGGCCATGTTCCGCCCACCTACTTCCTTCTCTCGGCCGACGCCGGTGAGGGCGTTTTGTGGCCGCCAAGCTCGCATGGGACCGAGAAGGAATTAGTACGACAAGCCGATCAAATAGCCACTTCACTCCCCCGGGTGACTTATTAACCCATTTGCCCGGAAAGTCTATGCTCGCCCTTTACTCTGCATTACGATCCATTTACCGAGCGTTGATTCATCCCGCCGCTTGCACGCCGTGACCCACGGCCGCCGACCCGACCCCCCGCCATCGACGGGGGACCACCAGATCGCGACCGCGCTGCCCCGGAGGAGACGGGAAAAAATGTCAGCCTGCGTCCCCACCCGCGCCGCCGACTCGACTCGGCCGAAGCGCATCCACCAACCCCACAGCCCACCGTCGTCCCCGCCCCGCCGCTTCCGTATCGCGGGCGCGGATGTCTCGGCCGCGATCGCGGTCTTCCTGATCGCCCTTCCGCTGTCCCTCGGCATCGCCCTCGCCACCGGTGCGCCGCTGCAGGCCGGACTCGTCGCCGCTGCCGTCGGAGGCATCGTCGCCGGCCGGCTCGGCGGCGCCCCGCTCCAGGTCAGCGGCCCCGCCGCCGGCCTCACCGTGGTCACCGCCGACCTCATCCAGCGCTACGGCTGGCGGACGACCTGCGCCATCACGGTCCTGGCCGGCCTCGCCCAACTGGGCCTGGGCTGCCTGCGCGTGGCCCGCAGCGCCCTCGCCGTCAGCCCCGCGATCGTGCACGGCATGCTCGGCGGCATCGGCATCACCATCGCCGTCGCCCAGCTGCACATCGTCCTCGGCGGCACCCCGCAGAGCTCCGTCCTCGACAACCTCCGCGCGCTGCCCGCCCAGTTGGCGGGCCTGCATCCGGCCGCCGTGTCGGTGAGCGCGCTGACCCTGGCCCTGCTGCTGCTCTGGCCCCGGATCCCCGGCCGGGTCGGACGCCTGTTGCGCAGGATCCCGGCCGCGCTCGTCGCCGTCGCCGGGGCCACCGCAGCCGCCTCGCTCGCCGGGCTGACCCTGTCCAAGGTCGACCTGCCGTCCTGGCGCAGCCACGCCCTGGCCGGGCTCCCCGAGGGCCCGGTGC
Source organism: Streptomyces sp. MMG1533 (assembly GCF_001279775.1). Lineage (GTDB taxonomy): Bacteria > Actinomycetota > Actinomycetes > Streptomycetales > Streptomycetaceae > Streptomyces. The sequence goes on from NZ_LGDG01000134.1 coordinate 86,230, forward strand.
TCGGCCTGGTCGCCGCCGTGCTCACCACCACGCTGGTGTGCAGCGTGCAGTCGCTGCTCGGCGCGGTCGCCGTGGACAAGCTGGTGGCCGGCCGTCCCGGCCTGCCCGCCCATGTCGGACGCTCCGACCTGGACCGCGAACTGCTGGGGCAGGGTGCCGCCAACATCGTCTCCGGATCGCTCGGCGGCCTGCCCGTCGCGGGCGTCGCCGTACGCAGCTCGGCGAATGTCCAAGCCGGTGCGATCAGCCGGAACTCCACGATGTTGCACGGCGTTCTCGTAGTAGTCGCCGCACTGCTGCTGGTCCCGATCCTGGAGCTCATTCCGCTCGCCTCGCTCGCCGCCCTGGTGATGGCCGTCGGCATCCAGATGGTGTCCCTGCACCACATCCGCACGGTGACGCGCCACCGAGAAGTGCTGGTGTACGCCGTCACCACACTCGGCGTGGTCCTCCTCGGCGTCCTGGAGGGCGTGACGCTCGGCATCGCCGTCGCGGTCGCCGTCGCCCTGCACCGCCTCACCCGCACCCGCATCACGCACGACGAGAAGGAAGGAGTCCATCACGTACACGTACGAGGACAGCTGACGTTCCTCGCGGTGCCCCGGCTCAGCCGGACCCTGCATCTCGTACCCCAAGGCGCCCACGCCGTCGTGGAGTTGGACGGGTCGTTCATGGACCACGCGGCGTACGAGTCCCTGCAGGACTGGCAGAACACACACACCGCGCGGGGCGGCTCCGTCGAACTCACCGGCCGCCGCGCCGGAGTCCGGATCGGCGAGCCCGGAAGCACGGCCGACCTCCACCCCGGGGACGAACACGCCGAGTCGGCGACCGGCACCGCCGGCTGCCGCTGCCGCCCCTGGACGGCCTGGCGCAACCACCAGTGCGAGCGCCCACAGTCCGCGCTGCCCCACGAGGGGCATACGGACAGACCCGGCACACCTGATGCACCGGGTGCGGCCGGTGCGGCCGGTGCGGCCGGTGCGGCCGGCGGGCATGAACTGGCGCGTGGCATCAGCGTGTTCCAGCGGCACACCGCACCGCATGTGCGGGGTGAGCTGGCCCGGCTGGCACGCGAGGGCCAACAGCCCTCCCAGCTCTTCCTCACCTGTGCCGACTCACGCCTCGTCACCTCGATGATCACCTCCAGTGGTCCGGGCGACCTCTTCGTGGTGCGCAACGTGGGCAACCTCGTTCCCCCGCCCGGCCAGGAGAGCGGGGACGACTCGGTGGCCGCCGCGATCGAGTACGCGGTGGACGTGCTGCAGGTGCGCTCCATCACGGTGTGCGGGCATTCCGGATGCGGGGCCATGCAGGCGCTGATCAACTCCGAGCCCGGAGGCGCCCAGACGCCGCTCAAGCGGTGGCTGCGGCACGGGCTGCCGAGCCTGGAGTGCATGGCCGACGACAGCCGACCGTGGGCCCGACTGGCCGGACGGGCGCCCGCCGACGCGGTCGAGCAGCTCTGTCTGACCAACGTGGTCCAGCAGTTGGAGCACCTGCGCGCCCACGAGTCGGTGGCCCGGGCCCTGCAGGATGGGGCTCTGGAGCTGCACGGGATGTACTTCCACGTGGGGGAGGCCCAGGCGTACCTGCTGACCGGGATGAGCGGGGACGAGGTGTTCGACCACGTGCGGGCGGCTGATCTCTCGGCGTGATGCCGAGGCCCGCTGCGGGTGTGCGGCCCCCGTCGGGGTGGGGACGCACACCCGTGGTGCACCTGGGTCTGCGATTCCGGCGCGCAGTGCTTGATCTTGCCCTGCCGGCATGGAAGAGCTCGGTCGGCACCCCCGTCCCCGTGCCGTCCTTGCGGGTCATGTTCTCGATGCCCAGGGAATTGCCCGGGTGCAGCGTGACCTGTCACTGACGGGAGAGTTCCGTCGGGGCGACGACGTCATCCCCGTCCGGCGGCTCGTCACCGACGTGGCGTGCGGGTCGGCCGGCGGTGGATCCGCCTCCGTGCGCGGGGACTTGCGGGCCCGGTGCAGCCGTACGCGGGCGGTGACCTGGCGGATACCGAGGGCGGCGGCGGCCTCGGGGACGGTCAGTTGGTCGACCGCGATGAGTCCATGACGGCCCGTTCGCCCTCCGGGAGTCGGCCGACCGCGCGGCGGCCGGAGCTCTCGGCGCCGAGCTGGCCGCTGCCGCGGGCCCACCCCGTATCCGTTCCACACTCACTGTCCCCTCTCTCCCTCCTCTCTCCCTCTTCTCTCCCTCTGCGATCTCCTCCGTGGCGCTTCACCTGTACTTGGGCCTGAGTGTGAAAGGCGTTACAGGGACTGAACTCTGCCTGGTCTGCGTCCGTGGGTACGGATGACCCCGGGCGCCGAAACAGACGTACACAAGACGCGTACACAAGACACGCGCACAGGTCTAAACCAATTTTCCGTCGACCCTTGTCACCAGGCCCCCGGGTCTGATGAGCTGTGGCCTGGGACACATCGGACAACCCTGAGAATGGGAGATGTCGTGAGCAACGAAAGCCTGGCCAACCTGCTTCGCGAGGAGCGCAGGTTCGCACCCCCCGCGGACCTGGCGGCGAACGCCAACGTCACCGCGGAGGCGTATGAGCAGGCCAAGGCTGACAGGCTCGGCTTCTGGGCCGAGCAGGCCCGCCGGCTGACCTGGGCCACCGAGCCGACCGAGACGCTGGACTGGTCGAACCCGCCGTTCGCCAAGTGGTTCAAGGACGGCAAGCTCAATGTGGCGTACAACTGCGTGGACCGGCATGTGGAGGCCGGTAACGGCGACCGTGTCGCCATCCACTTCGAGGGCGAGCCCGGCGACAGCCGCGCCATCACCTACGCCGAGCTCAAGGACGAGGTCTCCAAGGCCGCCAACGCCCTGCTGGAGCTGGGGGTTCAGAAGGGCGACCGGGTCGCCGTATACATGCCGATGATCCCCGAGACGGCGATCGCGATGCTCGCGTGCGCCCGGATCGGCGCCGCGCACTCCGTCGTCTTCGGCGGTTTCTCGGCGGACGCGCTCGCGACCCGTATCCAGGACGCCGACGCCAAGGTCGTCATCACCACCGACGGCGGCTGGCGGCGCGGCAAGCCGTCGGCCCTCAAGCCGGCCGTCGACGACGCGGTCGCCCGCGTGGACAACGTCGAGCACGTCCTCGTCGTCCGCCGTACCGGCCAGGAGGTCGCCTGGAACGACAGCCACGACGTCTGGTGGCACGAGATCGTCGAGCGGCAGTCCGCCGACCACACGCCGGAGGCGTTCGACGCCGAGCACCCGCTGTTCATCCTGTACACGTCCGGTACGACGGGTAAGCCGAAGGGCATCCTGCACACCTCCGGCGGATACCTCACGCAGACCGCGTACACCCACCACGCCGTCTTCGACCTCAAGCCGGAGACCGACGTCTACTGGTGCACCGCCGACGTCGGCTGGGTCACCGGCCACTCGTACATCGTCTACGGCCCGCTCGCGAACGGCGCCACGCAGGTCATGTACGAGGGCACGCCGGACACCCCGCACCAGGGCCGGTTCTGGGAGATCGTGCAGAAGTACGGGGTGACCATCCTGTACACCGCGCCCACGGCGATTCGTACGTTCATGAAGTGGGGCGACGACATCCCCGCGAAGTTCGACCTGTCCTCGCTGAGGGTCCTCGGCTCCGTCGGCGAACCCATCAACCCCGAGGCCTGGATCTGGTACCGCAAGCACATCGGGGGCGACAGGACCCCCATCGTCGACACCTGGTGGCAGACCGAGACCGGCGCGATGATGATCTCGCCGCTGCCCGGCGTCACCGCGACCAAGCCGGGCTCCGCGCAGACGCCGCTGCCCGGCATCGCCGCGACCGTCGTCGACGACGAGGCAGGCGAGGTGGCCAACGGCGGTGGCGGCTATCTGGTCCTCACCGAGCCGTGGCCGTCGATGCTGCGCACCATCTGGGGCGACGACCAGCGGTTCCTCGACACGTACTGGTCCCGGTTCGAGGGCAAGTACTTCGCCGGCGACGGCGCGAAGAAGGACGACGACGGCGACATCTGGCTGCTGGGCCGGGTGGACGACGTGATGCTCGTGTCGGGCCACAACATCTCCACCACCGAGGTCGAGTCGGCCCTCGTCTCCCACCCCTCGGTCGCCGAGGCAGCCGTGGTCGGCGCGGCGGACGAGACCACGGGGCAGGCGATCGTCGCCTTCGTGATCCTGCGCGGCACGGCGAACGCCGAGGACGAGAACCTCGTCGCCGACCTGCGAGGCCACGTCGGCGCCACCCTCGGCCCGATCGCCAAGCCCAAGCGGATCCTGCCGGTGGCCGAGCTGCCCAAGACCCGCTCCGGCAAGATCATGCGCCGCCTGCTGCGGGACATCGCCGAGAACCGCCAGCTCGGCGACGTGACGACCCTGACGGACTCGACGGTCATGGACCTCATCCAGGCGAAGCTGCCTGCGGCTCCCAGCGAGGACTGAGTACGACGCTCAGGGGCACCCGGCAGCCAGTGCGCCGGGTGCCCTTTTCACACCTAACGTAGGGATCGCCGGATTCCTCCCGGCGTACTTTAGGTAGACTAAACAAACAGGTGCGCCGGGAAGTCTGGTCGGCAAGTGCTCAATGCTGCCCACCGACCGGAGGTCTCCCCCCGTGACCGCGCCCCGCACCACCGCCACCCGCAAGGTTTTCGGACGTCTGTCCCTGCCCGAGCGAACCTTCGTCGCGGACGCGCTGCGCACCGAGACCGTCGGCGGTGTCCTGCTGCTCGTCGCCGCGGTCGCCGCGCTGATCTGGGCGAACATCCCGGCCCTGCACGACAGCTACGAGAGCGTCAGCCACTTCCACCTCGGCCCCGCGGCCCTCGGCCTGAATCTGTCGATCGCGCACTGGGCGGCCGACGGGCTCCTCGCGGTCTTCTTCTTCGTCGCCGGCATCGAGCTCAAGCGCGAACTGGTCGCCGGTGACCTCAAGGACCCCAAGGCGGCCATGCTGCCCGTCGTGGCGGCCCTGTGCGGGATGGCCGTACCGGCGCTCGTCTACACGCTCACCAACGTCACCGGGGGCGGCTCCCTGGAGGGCTGGGCGGTGCCCACCGCCACGGACATCGCCTTCGCACTCGCCGTGCTCGCCGTCATCGGTACGTCCCTGCCGAGCGCCCTGCGCGCCTTCCTCCTGACGCTCGCCGTCGTCGACGACCTCTTCGCGATCCTGATCATCGCGGTCTTCTTCACCGACACCATCGACTTCGCCGCGCTCGGCGGCGCGGTCGTCGGCCTGGCCGTCTTCTGGCTGCTGCTGCGCAAGGGCGTACGCGGCTGGTACGTGTACGTCCCGCTCGCGCTCGTCATCTGGGCGCTGATGTACAACAGCGGTGTCCACGCCACGATCGCGGGCGTCGCGATGGGTCTGATGCTGCGCTGCACGACCCGTGAGGGCGAGCAGCACTCCCTGGGCGAGCACATCGAACATGTCGTACGTCCGCTCTCGGCGGGGTTGGCCGTGCCGCTGTTCGCCCTGTTCAGTGCGGGGGTCTCGCTGTCCGGGGGCGCGCTGGGCGACGTGTTCACCAAGCCGGAGACGCTCGGTGTGGTCCTCGGTCTGGTAGTCGGCAAGGCGGTCGGCATCTTCGGCGGGACCTGGCTGACGGCCCGCTTCACCCGGGCCTCGCTCAGCGACGACCTTGAGTGGGCCGACGTGTTCGCGGTGGCGACCCTCGCCGGCATCGGCTTCACCGTGTCGCTGCTCATCGGCGAGCTGGCCTTCGACGGCGACGCGCCGCTGACGGAGGAGGTCAAGGCGGCCGTACTCATGGGGTCCGTCATCGCGGCCCTGCTGGCGACCGTGCTGCTGAAGGTACGGAACGCCAAGTACCGTCGCCTGTGCGAGGCCGAGGAGCGCGACGAGGACCTCGACGGGATCCCGGACATCTACGAGGAGGACGACCCGGCGTACCACCTGCGGATGGCCGACATCCACGACCGCAAGGCCGCCGAGCACCGCCGGATCGCCGAGCTGAAGGCCGCCGAACTGACGGACTCCCAGCGACGTGGGCTTGCCGAAGTGACGGGCGGGGCAGGCGAGGAGAACGACCGTCCGGCATGATCTGACGGGACAGTACAAAAGGACCGTTCCCAGTCAGGCACACAGCAGAAAAGGGAGAACGCGATGAGCGCACCCGACGGCAGCCCGGTCGGCGCCGAACGCAGCATCGGCCAGCTGTTCGCCTCGGCGACGACCGAGATGTCCGCGCTGGTGCACGACGAGATCGCGCTGGCGAAGGCGCAGCTGAAGCGGGACGTGAAGCGCGGCGCGACGAGCGGCGGAGCGTTCACGGTGGCCGGGGCGGTCCTGGTCTTCTCGCTGCCGATGCTGAATTTCGCGCTGGCGTACGGCATCCGCACCTGGAGCGACTGGAACCTCGCCGTCTGCTTCCTGCTGTCCTTCGCGGCGAACGTGCTCGTCGCGCTCGTCCTCGCCCTGATCGGCGTCGTCTTCGCGAAGAAGGCCAAGAAGGGCAAGGGCCCGCAGAAGGTCGCCGCCTCGATGAAGGAGTCGGCGGGCGTCCTGCAGAACGCCAAGCCGCACCCGCGCCCGGCGGCCCTGGAGGACGGGCTTCCGGACGCGAAGGCCATCGAGGCTGTGGCACGCTCGTCCTCATGACGGATCCCGCCACATCTTCGGCCCAGCCCGCCTCGGTCGTACGACCGGACGGCCCCTGGACGCACCGGGAGGTCGCCGCCAACGGCGCGCGCTTCCACATCGCGGAGATGGGTGACGGGCCGCTGGTGCTGCTGCTGCACGGCTTCCCCCAGTTCTGGTGGACCTGGCGGCACCAGCTGCCCGCACTCGCCGACGCGGGCTTCCGGGCCGTCGCCATGGACCTGCGGGGTGTCGGCGGCAGCGACCGCACCCCGCGCGGCTACGACCCGGCCAACCTCGCCCTCGACATCACCGGCGTGATCCGCTCCCTCGGCGAGCCGGACGCCGCACTGGTCGGCCACGACCTGGGCGGCTATCTGGCCTGGACGGCGGCCGCGATGCGCCCGAAGCTGGTGCGGCGGCTCGCGGTCGCCTCGATGCCGCACCCCCGGCGCTGGCGCTCGGCGATGCTCTCGGACCTCAAGCAGACGACCGCGGGTTCCTACATCTGGGGGTTCCAGCGGCCCTGGATCCCGGAGCGGCAGCTCACCGCAGACGACGGCGCGCTCGTCGCCCGTCTGATCCGGGACTGGTCGGGCCCGCGGCTGCCGGACGACGACGCGGTGGACGCGTACCGGCGCGCGATCTGCATCCCCTCGACCGCGCACTGCTCGATCGAGCCGTACCGCTGGATGGTGCGGTCGATGGCGCGTCCCGACGGCATCCAGTTCAACCGACGGATGAAGCGGCCGGTACGGGTGCCGACCCTCCATCTGCACGGTTCACTCGACCCGGTGATGCGGACGCGCAGCGCGGCCGGCTCCGGCGAGTACGTCGAAGCGCCGTACCGTTGGCGGCTGTTCGACGGTCTGGGGCACTTCCCGCACGAGGAGGATCCGGTGGCGTTCACCACCGAACTCATCAACTGGCTGCAGGATCCCGAACCCGATCGGTGACCGTGCCGATGCGCCCGGCATCCGGACCTGAACACGTGTCCTACGAACGGCCACTTGCCTGGCGCATAGGCCAATTGGGGGGCCTGGGGGCGATTATCGACCTTGGGGCAGGGGCAGACGTCGGGGTATGGGCTGGACGCACGACTACAGTGACGCAGCACGCAATCGACGCTCGGGCAGCGGCCTGGGCTCCCACCAGCGAGGCGGGCCTCCGAACATGGCGGGCACGGACCTGAGGGTGGGCATTCCGCGCATTCTGCGGCGCCGGGCCCGCTGGGTCTCGGTACGCCTGCGTCATCCGCGAGGCTGACGCTCCCCACTTTTTTCTGCGCCCGGGCCGGGGGCTTTCCCGAACCGTGGGCTCAGAGCGCGCAGCTGTCGCTGTCCACCTGCTGGTTCGCGGTGCGCCCCTTGGTGATGTCCTCCTGGATCTCGTCCGCGGTGAGCGCGTAACCGGTCTCGGGGTCATCGAGGGACTTCGCGAACACCACGCCGTACACCTTCCCTTCGGGGGTGAGCAGCGGGCCGCCGGAGTTGCCCTGGCGGACGGTCGCGTACAGCGAGTACACGTCTCGGCGCACGGTGCCGCGGTGGTAGATGTCCGGGCCGTTCGCCGTGATGCGCCCGCGCACGCGCGCGGCACGGACGTCGTACGCCCCGTTCTCCGGGAAGCCCGCGACGATCGCGCCGTCGCCGCCGGTCGCGTCCTTCGTGGTGAACTGCAGGGCGGGCGCGTCCAGGTCGGGTACGTCGAGTACGGCGATGTCGCGCTCCCAGTCGTAGAGGACGACCGTGGCGTCGTACTTCTTGCCCTCACCGCCTATCTGGACGGTGGGCTCGTCGACGCCGCCGACGACATGCGCGTTGGTCATGACCCGGCGCTCGCCGAAGACGAAGCCGGTGCCCTCCAGGACCTTGCCGCAACTCTGGGCGGTGCCCATGACCTTGACGATGGAACGCTGGGAGCGGGTGGCGACGGCGCTGTTGGCGAGGGCCGGGTCGGGCGGCCGGACGTCGGTGATCGGCTCGTTCGAGAACGGGCTGAAGACCTGCGGGAAGCCGTTCTGCGCGAGGACCGAGGAGAAGTCCGCGAACCAGGTGTCGGCCGCCTCTGGCAGCGCCCGGGAGACGCCGAGCAGCACCTTGGAGCTGCGGACCTCCTTGCCGAGCGTCGGCAGGGTGGTGCCGGCGAGGGCGGAGCCGATCAGCCACGCCACGAGGAGCATCGCGACGACGTTGACGAGCGCCCCGCCGGTCGCGTCCAGGGCGCGGGCCGGGGACCAGGTGATGTACCGGCGCAGCTTGTTGCCGAGGTGGGTGGTCAGGGCCTGGCCGACGGAGGCGCAGACGATGACGACGACCACCGCGACGACCGCGGCGGTCGTACTGACCTCCGCGTTGTCGGTCAGCGCGTCCCAGATGACGGGCAGCAGGTACACGGCCACGAGACCGCCGCCGAGGAAGCCGATCACCGACAGGATGCCCACGACGAAGCCCTGGCGATAACCGACGATCGCGAACCACACGGCGGCGAGCAGCAACAGGATGTCCAGCACGTTCACCGGTTCGAGCCTCGCCTCATCACTTTGCACAGCACGGCAGACACCCTGTCATGCGCGCCAGTCGAGAGGGACCTGCTTCTCGCGGTCCCAGGGCCGCTCCCAGCCCGAGTAGTGGAGAAGTCGGTCGATGATTCCGGCCGTGAACCCCCACACGAGTGCCGATTCGACCAGAAATGCCGGACCTCGGTGGCCGCTGGGGTGGACGGTGGTGGCGCGGTTGTCGGGGTCCGTGAGATCCGCCACGGGCACGGTGAAGACCCGCGCGGTCTCGTTCGGATCCACCACCCCCACCGGGCTCGGCTCGCGCCACCAGCCCAGCACCGGGGTCACGACGAAGCCGCTGACCGGGATGTACAGCTTGGGCAGCACACCGAAGAGCTGGACGCCGGACGGGTCGAGCCCCGTCTCCTCCTCGGCCTCGCGCAGGGCCGCCCGCAGGGGCCCGTCGCCCTTCGGGTCCCCGTCCTCCGGGTCGAGCGCACCGCCGGGGAAGGAGGGCTGCCCGGCGTGGGAGCGCAGCGAGCTCGCCCGCTCCATGAGCAGCAGCTCGGGGCCGCGCTCGCCGTCTCCGTCGCCGAAGAGGATCAGGACGGCGGACTGCCGCCCCGCGCCGTTCTCCGGCGGCAGGAAGCGGCTGAGCTGCAGCGGCTCGACCGTCTCCACCGCGTGCACCACCGGATCCAGCCAGGCGGGCAGGCCCTCCTTGCCGAGTGTCACGGAACCGCCCTGTGTGTTGCTCGCGCGCGTCATCTCCACCCCCGTCGTCCTGCCGGATCCAACGCCCGACGACCCCGAGATCGTTCCTGGGAACGTACCCAGAGGTGCGTCCGAGAGCGTGTCATCCCGCCCCCAGCGGCGGCGCGGGTTTCCCGCCCGCGTCCAGATATGACTGCGGGGGCTTCAGACGCTGGCCCGGGAAGCCGCCCTTCTCGTACTTGAGGAGCTTCTTCGCCTTCTCCGGGTCCGTCTCGCCCTCGCCGTACGCCGGGCAGAGCGGGGCGATGGGGCAGGCGCCGCAGGCGGGCTTGCGGGCGTGGCAGATACGGCGGCCGTGGAAGATCACGTGATGCGAGAGCATCGTCCACTCGCTCTTGGGGAACAGCGCGCCGACGGCGGCCTCGATCTTGTCGGGCTCGGTCGCGTCGGTCCACTGCCAGCGCCGCACCAGCCGCTGGAAGTGCGTGTCCACGGTGAGGCCGGGCCGCCCGAAGGCATTGCCGAGGACGACGAAGGCGGTTTTGCGGCCGACGCCGGGCAGCTTGACCAGATCCTCGAGCCGCCCGGGGACCTCGCCGCCGAACTGCTCCACCAGGGCCTTCGACAGCCCTATCACCGACTTGGTCTTGGCCCGGAAGAAACCGGTCGGCCGCAGGATCTCCTCGACCTCCTCCGGGTTGGCCGCGGCCAGGTCCTCCGGCGTCGGGTACCTGGCGAAGAGCCCTGGCGTCGTCTGGTTGACCCTGAGGTCGGTGGTCTGGGCGGACAGGACCGTGGCGACGACCAGCTGGAAGGGGTTCTCGAAGTCCAGCTCGGGGTGGGCGTACGGGTAGACCTCCGCGAGCTCGCGGTTGATACGGCGGGCTCGGCGGACCAGGGAGGTACGCGACTCGCTCTTCTTCACCGGGGTCGCCTTCACCGGACGCGCCGGAGCCACCTCTTTCACCGGAACCTTCTTTGTCGCTTTTGCCGTTTTCTTTCCGCCGGCGGAGTCTTGTTCGCCCACGGCGGAATTTCGACGTACAACCACCCGCCCAGCCCCCTTGGCCTGTGCTCTCACCGGCGTTTTGGACACCCGGCCAGCCTAGAGCCCGGCACTGACATCCGCCCCGGACCCTGAAGATCAGCCCCCAATTGGACCCCTGCCGCTTACCTCGGGACACGTGTGCGGCATCCTTGTGACAGATCACACTGTTTGGACCGTCCGGCAAAATGGGGAACACGGTCCCCTGGTAGGCAGGGGAGCAAGATCCCCTGAGCAGGTCGACAAGGAGAGAACTCGTGGACGACGTTCTGCGGCGCAACCCGCTCTTCGCGGCGCTCGATGACGAGCAGTCCGCGGAACTGCGCGCCTCCATGAGTGAGGTGACCCTCGCACGTGGCGACTCCCTGTTCCACGAGGGCGACCCTGGCGATCGGCTCTACGTCGTCACCGAGGGCAAGGTGAAGCTCCACCGCACCTCCCCCGACGGCCGCGAGAACATGCTGGCCGTCGTGGGCCCCGGTGAGCTCATCGGCGAACTGTCCCTCTTCGACCCGGGCCCGCGCACGGCGACCGCCACCGCGCTGACCGAGGTCAAGCTGCTCGGCCTCGGCCACGGCGACCTCCAGCCCTGGCTGAACGCCCGCCCCGAGGTGGCCACCGCCCTCCTGCGCGCCGTAGCCCGCCGACTGCGCCGCACCAACGACGCGATGTCCGACCTGGTCTTCTCGGACGTCCCCGGCCGTGTGGCCCGCGCGCTGCTCGACCTCTCCCGCCGCTTCGGCGTGCAGTCCGAGGAGGGCATCCACGTCGTCCACGACCTCACGCAGGAGGAGCTGGCCCAGCTGGTCGGCGCGTCCCGCGAGACCGTGAACAAGGCGCTGGCCGACTTCGCCGGCCGCGGGTGGCTCCGCCTGGAGGCGCGGGCCGTGATCCTGCTGGACGTGGAGCGGCTCGCCAAGCGCTCGCGCTAGGCGCACCAAGGCGTACGCAGAGAAGGGCCCCGTCTCCCTGGGGAGACGGGGCCCTTTGCGTGACCGCCACGCACCTCCGGGCCGTAAATGAGGGGCTCGGGCCTCCCCTTCACGGCACAGTGATCCCATGGCCGACACGGTTCGCCGCCCCGGGCTGGACGCACAGGGCTTCATCGAGCGCGAGGGCTCCCTCGGACGCATCCCCCACCCCTTCCGTCCCGTGGTCGCCGCAGCCCGCGACCGTCTGCTCGACGCGTTCGGCTCCCGGCTGCACAGCGCCTACCTCTACGGGTCGATTCCGCGCGGCACCGCGCGCGTGGGGCGCAGCGATCTCGATCTGCTGACAGCGCTGCGCGCGGAGCCCACCGACGCGGACCGGGCCGACGCCCGCACCGTCGACGAGTCGCTCGACAAGGACTTCCCGCAGATCGACGGGGGCGGGACGCTGCTGGTCAGCCGGGCGCAAGCACTGAGCGACCTGGAGACGTACGACCTGGGGTGGTTCATCGCCTGCCTGTGCACCCCGCTGCTGGGCGAGGACCTCGCCGAGTATCTCCCCCGCTACCGCCCCGACTCCCTGCTCGCCCGCGAGACGAACGGCGACCTCGCCCTGCTCCTGCCCCGCTGGCGGGACCGTATCGCCGCCACCGCCGACACGGACGAGGCCCGCCGCCCCCTCGTGCGCTTCATGTCCCGCCACCTCGTCCGCACGGCGTTCACGCTCGTCATGCCCCGCTGGAACGGCTGGACGAGCGACCTGCGCGAGATGGCCGATGCCTTCGCCGAGTACTACCCCTCGCGCGCGGAACAGCTGCGCACGGCGGCCGTCCTCGGCTACGAGCCGACCGGCGACCCGGCCGTCCTGCGCTCGTACGTCGACGACCTGGGACCGTGGCTCGCCGAGGAGTACGCGCGCGTGCACGGCGTGAAAGCTCCCAGGCCCTAGATGAGCCCGTGCTCCTCCAGGTAATCCATCTGAGCGCGGACCGACAGCTCGGCCGCCGGCCAGAGAGACCGATCCACGTCCGCGTACACATGGGCGACGACCTCGGCGGGCGTCCCATAACCGTCTTCGACGGCCGTCTCGACCTGGGCGAGGCGGTGGGCGCGGTGGGCGAGGTAGAACTCGACGGCGCCCTGGGCGTCCTCAAGGACGGGCCCGTGGCCCGGGAGCACCGTATGGACGCCGTCGTCGACCGTGAGGGACCTGAGGCGCCGCAGGGTGTCCAGGTAGTCGCCGAGGCGGCCGTCGGGGTGCGCGACGACCGTCGTGCCGCGGCCCAGGATCGTGTCGCCGGTCAGGACCGCCTGATCGGCCGGGAGATGGAAGCACAGGGAGTCCGCGGTGTGCCCGGGAGTCGGTACGACCCTCAGCTCCAGACCACCGACCCGGATCACGTCCCCGGCGCCCAGCCCTTCCTCCCCCAGCCGCAGCGCCGGGTCCAGGGCGCGCACCTTCGTGCCGGTCAGCTCGGCGAGGCGGGCGGCGCCGGCCGCGTGGTCCGGGTGGCCGTGGGTGAGGAGGGTCAGGGCGACGCGCTTGCCGGCCTTCTCCGCCATGTCGACGACATTGCGCAGGTGGCCGTCGTCCAGCGGGCCCGGATCGATCACGACGGCCGACTCGGAGTCGGGCTCCGCCACGATCCAGGTGTTCGTGCCGTCCAGGGTCATCGCGGAGGGGTTCGGCGCGAGGACGTTGACGGCGCGCGCGGTGGCGGGCCCCGAGAGGACCGCGCCCCGAGGCTGGCCGGGAAGGGCTGCTGCGTCCGTCATGCGGGGGCTCCACCGGTCGGGAGGTCGTTCGGGATGTGCTTGGTGAACTCGTCGTGCCCAGGCCAGGACAGCACGATCTGCCCGCCGTCCAGGCGTGCCCGTGCCAGGACGGGCGTCAGGTCGCGGTCCGGGGCGGCGGCGAGCGCCTCAGCCGCGCTGCCGTACGGAGCCAGCTGGCGCAGCGTGGCGATCGTGGGCGGCATCATCAGCAGCTCGCCCTTGTCGTACGAGGCTGCCGCGTCCTCGGGCCGGATCCACACCGTGCGATCGGCCTCCGTGGAGGCGTTGCGGGTGCGCTGGCCCTCCGGGAGAGCGGCGACGAAGAACCACGTGTCATAGCGCCGGGACTCGAACTCGGGGGTGATCCAGCGCGTCCAGGCACCCAGCAGGTCCGACCGCAGTACCAGTCCCCGCCGGTCCAGGAACTCGGCGAAGGACAGCTCACGGTCGACCAGAGCGGCCCGGTCGGTCTCCCAGTCCGCGCCCGTGGTGTCGCCGACCACGGAGTCCGGGGCCGGGCCCGCGAGAAGGACGCCCGCCTCCTCGTACGTCTCCCGCACGGCCGCACAGACGATCGCCTGGGCCGCCGCCTCGTCCACGCCGAGCCTGTCCGCCCACCACGCGCGCGTGGGGCCCGCCCAGCGGACGTGACGGTCGTCGTCGCGGGGGTCCACACCGCCGCCCGGGTACGCGTACGCGCCTCCGGCGAAGGCCATGGAGGCGCGTCTGCGCAGCATGTGCACGGCGATGCCGGCGTCGGTGTCCTTCAGGAGCATGACGGTGGCCGCGCGCTTGGGGCTGACCGGCGTAAGCGTGCCGTCCGTCAGGGCACGGATACGGTCGGGCCACTCCGGTGGGTACCACTGCCCGTTTGCCATGGGCGGAGGCTATCTCCTGACGCGCGGATGTTCGAGAGGCACCAGGTGTTACCGCCGAGCTCGCGGCAACCACGTACCGCCTGTTCCCGGGCACCCAGCACGGATCCGAGCGTCCCTGGGGGCTCCGCCCCCAGACCCCCGGCCCATGCCCACCCTGCCACCCGTCTCGGTCGGTCGAGAGGTGAGCCTCGCCCGGCCGCCACCGGCGCCGCATGATGCACGCACGCGCACCCGCACCAGCGGCGAGGCGGCACCGGGACGGCGTACGCTCCCGCACCCGGGTACGGCGGCAAGGGGACATGTCGGGGGTGTCCGCACCCACGCCGAGGCGGCAACGGAACGGCGTACGCTCCCGCACCCGCGTACGGCGGCAAGGGGACATGTCAGGGGGTGTCCGCACCCACGGCGAGGCGGCAACGGAACGGCGTACGCTCCCGCACCCGCGTACGGCGGCAAGGGGACGTGTCGGGGGGTGTCCGCCCGCAGCGGTTGGCGCGTCAACCCGGGCAAGTTGGTAACTGACCGATTCCGCGCCGTTCCGAGGACGGACGCCCCCCGACACGGCCCCGACCCACCGCGAAACCGAAGGCGCTACGCGCACCCCCGCCCGCCCTACGGCCCCGTCAGCTCCACCTGAACCTCGACCTCCACCGGCGCGTCCAACGGCAGCACAGCCACGCCCACCGCGCTCCGCGCGTGCACGCCCTTGTCGCCCAGCACTTCGCCCAGCAGCTCGCTCGCGCCGTTGATGACACCCGGCTGACCGGTGAAGTCGGAGGCGGACGCCACGAAGCCGACCACCTTCACCACGCGCGCCACCCGGTCCAGGTCACCCGCGACGGACTTCACGGCGGCCAGGGCGTTCAGCGCGCACGTGCGCGCCAGCTCCTTGGCCTCCTCGGGCGTGACCTCCGCGCCCACCTTGCCGGTGACCGGAAGCTTGCCCTCGACCATCGGCAGCTGGCCGGAGGTGTAGACGTACACACCGGACTGCACGGCAGGCTGGTACGCGGCGAGCGGCGGTACGACCTCCGGGAGCGTCAGCCCCAGCTCGGCCAGCCGCGCCTCGACCGAGCTCATGCCTTGGCCCGCTTCAGGTAGGCCACGAGCTGCTCGGGGTTGTTCGGCCCGGGCACGACCTGGACGAGCTCCCAGCCGTCCTCGCCCCAGGTGTCCAGAATCTGCTTCGTGGCGTGGACGAGCAGCGGCACGGTTGCGTATTCCCACTTGGTCATGTGGCCGACTTTAGCCGCTGCGCCACACCGCGCAGACGGCCGACCTCACCCAGGTTGTCCACAGCCTCCCGCTTAGCCCGCGCACGGACTGGTTACGCTCGAATACGTGAGCAGGCTCCAGGTCGTCAGCGGCAAGGGCGGGACCGGAAAGACGACGGTCGCCGCCGCCCTCGCGTTGGCCCTCGCGACGGAGGGGAAGCGGACGCTTCTCGTCGAGGTCGAGGGTCGCCAGGGCATCGCGCAGCTCTTCGAAACGGAGACGCTGCCTTATGAGGAGCGAAAGATCGCCGTCGCTCCAGGGGGCGGGGAGGTGTTCGCCCTCGCCATCGACCCCGAACTGGCCCTTCTGGACTACCTCCAGATGTTCTACAAACTGGGCAGCGCCGGCCGAGCCCTGAAGAAGCTCGGCGCGATCGACTTCGCGACCACCGTCGCGCCCGGCCTCAGGGACGTACTCCTGACGGGCAAGGCCTGCGAGGCGGTGCGCCGGAAGGACAAGAGCGGCAGGTTCGCGTACGACTACGTCGTCATGGACGCGCCGCCCACCGGCCGCATCACCCGCTTCCTGAACGTCAACGACGAGGTCGCCGGCCTCGCGAAGATCGGCCCGATACACAATCAGGCGCAGGCCGTGATGCGGGTGCTGAAGTCGCCGGAGACGGCCGTGCACCTGGTCACGTTGCTCGAGGAGATGCCCGTACAGGAAACCGCGGACGGGATCGCCGAACTGCGGTCGGCGCGGCTGCCGGTGGGGCGGATCATCGTCAACATGGTGCGGCCCGAGGTGTTGGACGCGACAGAACTGGAACTCGTACGAACCATGCCGCGTACGGCCGTCGCGCAGTCGCTGTCCGCGGCCGGACTCGGCGGGGCGCGGCGCGGAGGGCACGCCGAGCGGCTGGTGAGCCCGCTGCTGCAGCAGGCCGACGAGTACGGCGAGCGGTACGCGTTGGAGCACGAACAGCGGGCCGTACTGGGCGAGCTGGGCCTGCCGCTGCACGAACTGCCGCTGCTCGCCGAGGGCATGGACCTGGCGGGCCTGTACGAACTCGCCACCGAGCTGCGGGAACAGGGGATGTCATGAGTCCGGAGCCGACGCACACGCACGACACGGCACTCGCGCACGACACCCACGACACCCACGACACCGCGCCCGGGCACGACCACGGCACCCGTCACCGCCTCACCCCCGCGGGCGTGCTCGACCTCGACCCCCTGCTCGACGACCGGAAGACCCGCATCATCGTGTGCTGCGGCTCGGGGGGCGTGGGCAAGACGACCACCGCGGCGGCCCTCGGCCTGCGTGCCGCCGAACGCGGCCGGAAGGTCGTGGTGCTCACCATCGACCCGGCCCGCCGGCTCGCCCAGTCGATGGGCATCGACTCGCTCGACAACACCCCGCGGCGCGTGAAGGGCGTGGAGGGCGACGGCGAACTGCACGCGATGATGCTGGACATGAAGCGCACCTTCGACGAGATCGTCGAGGCGCACGCGGACGCCGACCGAGCGTCGGCGATCCTGAACAACCCCTTCTACCAGTCGCTTTCGGCGGGCTTCGCGGGCACGCAGGAGTACATGGCGATGGAGAAGCTGGGGCAGCTGCGGGCCAGGGACGAGTGGGACCTGATCGTGGTGGACACGCCCCCGTCCCGTTCCGCGCTCGACTTCCTGGACGCGCCGAAGCGGCTCGGGTCGTTCCTCGACGGCAAGCTGATCAGGGTCCTGCTGGCTCCGGCGAAGGTCGGCGGCCGCGCGGGGATGAAGTTCCTGAACGTCGGCATGTCGATGATGACCGGCGCGCTGGGCAAGCTGCTCGGCGGCCAACTCCTGAAGGACGTGCAGACGTTCGTGGCGGCGATGGACTCGATGTTCGGCGGGTTCCGCACGCGCGCGGACGCGACGTACAAGCTGCTCCAGGCGCCCGGGACGGCGTTCCTGGTGGTCGCGGCCCCGGAGCGGGACGCACTGCGCGAGGCCGCGTACTTCGTGGAGCGGCTGGCGGCCGAGGACATGCCGCTCGCCGGTCTGGTGCTCAACCGGGTCCACGGCAGCGGCGCCGACCGGCTGTCGGCCGAGCGGGCGCTCGCAGCCGCGGAAAATCTTGAAGAGCCCCGCATTGTGGATCAGGGGGACGGGAAAGCTGGACTTCGTAACTCTCCCGACACGTACGGCAGTTCAAAGTCTCCCGCTGCGGAATCTCCCGCTTCCGAACCACCGGCTCCTGACGAAGGCTCCCCCGCCGCCACGCAGGACACGGAACCCACGCAGGACAGTGACCAGGAGATGTCCGTCGAACAACTCACCGCAGGCCTGCTGAGGCTGCACGCCGAGCGCATGCGGCTGCTCTCCCGCGAGCAGCGCACGCGTGACCGCTTCACCGCGCTCCACCCCGAGGTGGCGGTGGCCGAAGTGGCCGCGCTGCCCGGCGACGTGCACGACCTCGCGGGGCTGCGGGACATCGGAAACCGGCTCGCGGCCGCCCACCCGGAGCTGCCCGAGCGCGATGCCGGCGCCTGACGCACCGGCGTCCGAGACGCCGGTGTGTGAGAAGTCGGTGTGCGAGATACCGGTGGTGTCCGAGGGAAGACCCCTCAGCTCACCGCCGCGAAGTTCTCGTACACCTCGTCGTCGAGGGGCAGGATGCCGACCCCCCGCTCGTACTCCGTACGCGCAGTCTCAAGGAGCCGGCGCCATGAAGTGACAGTCGGACGCCTGCGCAGCAGTGCGCGGCGCTCCCGCTCCGTCATCCCTCCCCACACGCCGAACTCGACGCGGTTGTCGAGCGCGTCGGCGAGGCACTCCGTGCGCACCGGGCATCCGGTGCACACCGCCTTGGCCCTGTTCTGCGCTGCTCCTTGAACGAACAGTTCATCCGGATCGGTAGTGCGGCAGGCCGCCTGCGCACTCCAGTCGACTACCCAGCCCATACCGGCGCCGTCCTCTCCCGAATCGAGGCTCCCCCACGGCGGCAGCGGCATATTCACCGCCGCCAGTTGAGGACGTTACGGAAGGTGGGCACAGCGCAACACCCCCTTCGGGCCCAATCTTGAATGGCCCGAACGGACTATGCGTAAGCGGCAGATCACCCGGGGGAGTGAGCCCGCGACATACATGACTGTTCCGGCAAACCGGGACAGTTCCATTGCGTCACAACGGGCACCAGATGACACACGAGGCGGATTCGGACACGTCCCCGTCAAAAAAGTCGGGGAACCTCCGGAACGATTCGGGGTCGCCGGACGTATTGATACGTAGTCCTACAGCTGTGACAGTTGAGAGCAGCTTAGGCCAAGGCCTATACGCGTGTCCGGCGAATGAGAACGTAGGCTGCCCCCATGCCAAAGAAGCGCTCGGGCGGTGGTCTGACCTCCACACAGCAGGCCGCCAAGTTCCTCGGTGTCAGTGTCCTCGCGGGAGCCGTGATGGCCGGCATCGCGCTGCCCGCGGCCGGTGCTCTGGGTCTCGCGGCCAAGGGATCGGTGGAGAGCTTCGACGAGCTCCCGGCCAATCTGAAGACGCCGCCGCTGAGCCAGCGCACCACCATCCTCGATGCCGACGGGGGCCAACTGGCCACCGTCTACTCGCGTGACCGCACGGTGGTCGGCCTCAAGAACGTCTCGCCGTACATGCAGAAGGCGATCGTCGCGATCGAGGACTCGCGCTTCTACCAGCACGGCGCGATCGACCTGAAGGGTGTCCTGCGCGCCCTCAACAAGAACGCGCAGAGCGGTGGGGTCTCGGAGGGCGCCTCGACGCTCACCCAGCAGTACGTGAAGAACGTCTTCGTGGAGGAGGCCGGCGACGACCCGACGAAGGTCGCGCAGGCCACCCAGCAGACCCTCGGCCGCAAGATCAAGGAGCTGAAGTACGCGATCCAGGTCGAGGAGGAGCTCGGCAAGAAGAAGATCCTCGAGAACTACCTGAACATCACGTTCTTCGGCCAGCAGGCCTACGGCGTCGAGGCCGCCGCCCAGCGCTACTTCTCGAAGTCCGCGAAGAACCTCAGCCTCCAGGAGTCGGCCCTCCTCGCCGGCATCGTCCAGTCGCCCAGCCGGTACGACCCGGTCAACGACGAGAGGGAGGCCACCAAGCGCCGCAACACCGTGCTGCGGCGCATGGCCGAGGTCGGCGACGTCTCCCAGGCCGAGGCGTCCAAGGCCATGGAACAACCGCTCGGCCTCAAGATCAGCAAGCCCAAGAACGGCTGCATCACGGCCGTCCAGGGCGCCAGCTTCTTCTGCAAGTACGTGGAGCGGGTCTTCCTCAGCGATCCGGTCTTCGGCAAGTCCCGCGAGGAGCGGGCGAAGACCTGGAACCAGGGCGGCCTGACGATCCGTACGACCCTCGACCCGCAGGCTCAGGACTCGGTCGAGGAGTCGCTCGACGACCACGTCAACCAGAGCGACAAGGTCGCCGCGGCGGCCACCCTCGTGGAGCCCGGCACCGGCAAGATCGTCGCCATGGGCCAGTCGAAGCCGTTCGGCTACGGCAAGAACGAGACCGAGTACAACTACTCGGTCGACGCGGCCTACGGCGGCTCCAACTTCGGCTTCCCGACCGGTTCGACGTTCAAGCCGTTCGTGGCGGCGGCCGCCCTGGAGGAGGGCCGCCCGGCGACGCAGGAGTACTCGTCGCCGTACGAGATGGAGTACCCGAGCCCCGTCCAGACCTGTGACAGCTCGCCGTGGACCAACCGGGACGGCGACAAGGTCGAGAACGAGAGCGACTCGGAGGTCGGTCCGTACCGGATGAAGGAGGCGATGGCCAAGTCGGTCAACACCTACTTCGTGCAGATGATCTCCGACATCGGCCTGTGCCCGGTCGTCAACATGACCGACAAGCTGCACGTCCGGCAGGGCAACGGCACCAAGCTGCCCGAGCGGCCCGCCATCGCGCTGGGCTCGGTGGGTCTGTCCCCGCTGACGATGGCGAGCGCGTACGCCACCTTCGCCTCCCGGGGCATGTACTGCTCGCCGGTCGCCATCGAGTCGATCACGCAGAAGGTCGGCGACGAGCAGAAGTCGATGGAGGTGCCGAAGTCGACGTGCTCGCGGGCGATGAGCGAGAAGACCGCAGACACGGTCAACACGCTCCTGCGCGGCGTGGTCGACTCCGGTACGGGCCAGCAGGCCGGCCTCACCGACCGCGAGAGCGCCGGTAAGACGGGTACGACGGACGAGCGGAAGAACGCCTGGTTCGTCGGCTACACGCCGAACATGTCGGGTGCCGTCTGGGTGGGCAGTGCCACCCAGAAGGTCAAGATGAAGAACATCACGATCGGCGGCGTCTACCGCCCGCTCGTCTACGGCGGCGAGGTCCCGGGCCCGATCTGGAAGGACGCCATGACCGGCGCCCTGGAAGGCAAGGCCACGGAGTCCTTCAACCTCGTCGACATCCCGAACCCCGACAAGGACCGCGACGACGACGGCAACGGAAACGGGAACGGCAACGGCAACAACAACGGGGGCAACGGCGACAACGGCGGAACCACCGACGGCGGCTCCGTCCCGACGCCCAGCTTCTCCATCCCGGAGGGCTTCTTCCAGGGCAACGGGAACGGGAACGGCGGCCGCGGCTGACGCGGTGACCTGAGCAGTGGAACGGCCCCTTCCTGCGGTACGTACAGGCATCTGTCGTACGGCGGTGAAGGGGCCGTTCTGCGTGAGGTGACCGGTGTCGGTCAGCCCGCCAGGAGCTTCTTGACCGCGGCGGCGACGCGGCCGCCCTCGGCCTGGCCCGCGACCTTCGGGTTGACGATCTTCATGACCGCGCCCATGGCCCGCGGCCCCTCGGCGCCGGCCGCCTTCGCCTCCTCGACGGCCTGGGCGACGATGGCGTTCAGCTCCTCGTCGCCGAGCTGCTTGGGCAGGTACGCGGCGAGGACCTCGCCCTCCGCCTTCTCCCGCTCGGCCGACTCGGCACGACCACCCTGCGCGAACGCGTCCGCGGCCTCGCGGCGCTTCTTCGCCTCGCGGGTGATCACCTTCTGCACCTCGTCGTCGGAGAGCTCGCGCTTGGTCTTGCCCGCGACCTCCTCCTTGGTGATCGCGGCGAGGGTCAGCCGGAGCGTCGAGGAGCGGAGCTCGTCGCGCCCCTTGATCGCGGCGTTGAGGTCTTCCTGCAGCTTCGACTTGAGCGTGGTCATGGGTTTGATTGTCGCAGGTGTCGCGCCCCGGATGCCCGTTCATTTAAGGGGCGGTGGGGCACGGGGCACTTCGGCGGTCTGACACGATGGGTGTATGCGTTCGCGATACGGAGTACCCCTGGGAATCGTGGCGGCCGGCACCGCCGGTCTGGTGTACGCGGCAGGCTTCGAGGCCCGCTCGTTCCGCCTCCGACGGGTGACCGTCCCCGTCCTCCCAGCCGGGATGCGCCCGCTGCGCGTACTCCAGGTCTCCGACATCCACATGGTCGGCGGCCAGCGCAAGAAACAGCGCTGGCTGCGCTCGCTGGCCGGTCTGCGCCCCGACTTCGTGATCAACACCGGGGACAACCTCTCCGATCAGGAGGGCGTGCCGGAGGTGCTGGACGCGCTCGGCCCGCTGATGGAGTTCCCGGGCGCGTACGTCTTCGGCTCCAACGACTACTACGGCCCCAAACTCCGCAACCCCGCCCGGTACTTGTTCGAGAAGGCCCAGGGCCGCCACGGCCTGAACGGCAACGTGCCCGCCGTCAACGCGATCCACAACCCGTGGGAGGACCTGCGGGACGGCTTCGACGCGGCAGGCTGGCTGAACCTGACGAACACGCGCGGTGCGCTGAAGGTCGAGGGCGTGTCGGTGGAGCTGACCGGCTTGGACGACCCTCACATCAGGCGGGACCGCTACGCGCAGGTGGCCGGCGGCCCGTCGACGTCGGCCGACTTCTCGATGGGCGTGGTGCACGCGCCGTACCTTCGCGTGCTGGACTCCTTCACGGCCGACGACTACCCGCTCGTCCTGGCCGGCCACACCCACGGGGGCCAGCTCTGCCTCCCCTTCTACGGCGCCTTCGTCACCAACTGCGACCTGGACACGGACCGCGTGAAGGGCCTGTCCACACACAAGGCGGAGGGTCGTACCTCGTACCTCCACGTCTCGGCCGGCTGCGGCACGAACCGCTACACGCCGGTGCGCTTCGCATGCCCGCCGGAGGCGACTCTGCTGACGCTGGTGGGCCGGGAGTAGTCCTTCTCGGGCCGGGAGTAGTCCCTGCGTGGGTCGGGAGTAGTCCTGCGTGGGTCGGGAGTAGTCCTGCGTGGGTCGGGAGTAGTCCTGCTGGTGAGGGGGCCGCGGCAGCGGTAACCCGCACGGACCGCCCGTATCGCCCCTTTTGTCAGCCCTGCTTAGCGTGAGGGCATGACCGCCCCGATACCCAGGGACATCCCGGACCTGCCCGCCGTCCCGGGCATGCCCGCGCTGTTGCCCTCAACCGTCCCCGCCGCGGCGGTGGTGGCCCCCGCACGCCGCCCCCTGGCCGCCGTCTTCCGCCTGCTGGTCGCCCTGGTGGCAGCCGGGGCCGTGACGATCGACCTGCTTCTCGGCAGCCCGGTCCGGGTTCTGAGCCACTTCACGATCCAGAGCAGCATCCTGCTGGCGCTGGTCATGCCGTTCTCGGCCCGGCAGGCGTGGGCGGCCCGCCGCCCCCTGCCGTCCGCCCTGACGGGCGCCACCCTCCTCTACGTCACGATCACAGGCCTGATGTACCACCTGCTGCTGGCGAACGAGGCGAGCCCGTTCCCCCTGACCGGCGAGGCGGCCACCCCCACGGGCTGGCACGCGATCACCAACCAGGTCCTGCACACGGTGGTCCCCGTCGCGGCCCTCCTGGACTGGCTCCTCCTGACGCCCCCCGGCCGCCTGCATCTGCGCCAGGCCGCCACATGGCTGCTCTACCCGCTCGCCTACCTGGTGTTCTCCCTGACCCGAGGCGAACTGCTCACTCCCGGCGCCCCGGACCGCTACCTCTACCCGTTCCTGGACGTAGAGCTCCACGGCTACAAGAGCATCCTCGTCAACGCCCTCCTCCTCGGCCTCACCTTCTACGCCCTCGCCGTCCTCCTCGTGGCCCTCGACCACGCCCGCCCGAACCCCGTCCGCCACCGTGCGAAAACCGGATTTCGTCTCCAGCCACCGGTGGGCTAAAGTAAACGACGTCGCCGCGACAAGCAGCGACAATCGGGGTGTAGCGCAGCTTGGCAGCGCGCTTCGTTCGGGACGAAGAGGTCGTGGGTTCAAATCCCGCCACCCCGACAGCTAAGTAGCAGGTCAGAGGGCCCTTACCGGGTAGGTAAGGGCCCTCTGGCGTTGCTGCGTGTCTATCTGCGTGACTACCGCTCCGGAACGCGCTTGAAAATGCCGTCCATGACCACGGCGCCAGTCTGAATCACGGGGCGAATCTGCTTGCGGTAGACCTCCTCGGTCACGGCCGTGCCGGAGTGGCCGACGAGTCGGGAGATCTCCTCCAGGGGGACGCCGCGATCGGAAAGCAGCGACACGAAGCTGTGGCGGAGCTCCCGGGGCGTCCAGTCGTCGGCATTGATCCCCTCGGCCTCCTTGAGCGCCTGGCGGAAGGCACGGCGGACGTTGGTCGCATCGAGAGGCTTACCCACGGCCGACGAGAAGACCAACCCGTGTTCCTCCCAGCTGTCGCCAGCGGCGAGCCGCTCCCAGCCCTGCTCTTCGAACTGCTGCCACAGGACC
Organism: Streptomyces sp. MMG1533; assembly: GCF_001279775.1. Classification (GTDB taxonomy): domain Bacteria; phylum Actinomycetota; class Actinomycetes; order Streptomycetales; family Streptomycetaceae; genus Streptomyces. The sequence goes on from NZ_LGDG01000134.1 coordinate 110,577, forward strand.
TCGACACAACGTGCCGGCAGAGCGAGCGTTCGTCGGGACTTCCGGGTCTTCGTGTCTCCGCCGCGACGGACCGAGCGCCAAACGGCGATGTGCGGAGGCTGTGGCGGGTCGGCGTCCGGCTGACCCCTGAGGAAGACGTGATCCCACGTAAGGGCTCGGAGTTCTTCGGTGCGGGCACCGGTGAGAAGGGCTACGACGATGTACACGTGCATCGAGGTCCCCTCGGCAGCCCTCAGAACGGCCTCGGCCTGGGCGAAGGTGAGCGCCTTCGACGGGCGTCCTGCCTGCCCTTGGGGGACGGAGCACAGCTCGACGACGTTGCGCTTGACCTTGTCCCGGGCCAGGGCTCGCTTGACCGAGCGGTTCAGGCAGGAGTGGACGGCCTGAAGCGTGCGAGTGCTGAGGATCTTGGCCTTGGCCGCTAGCCAGCGGTCGACGTCCTCCGCGCTCAGGTCGCGCAGCTTCCGGGCACCCAGTGCCGGGATGACGTGCTTCTGACTCAGATAGGTGCAGTTCTCGACTGTGCGCGCGTCGCGGCCTGCCAGACCGTAGGCGAGCCAGTCGTTCACAGCGTCGGCGACGGTGTAGTTCGTGGGTGCGATGGCGAGACCGTCCTCGTAGTCCCGCAACACCTCCTTGAGCTTGTTCTTCGCCTCCGTCTTGGTCTTGCCACTCCCCCGCCGAACGATGCGCTTGCCGCTCGGATCAAAGCCGAGGTTCGCCGTGGCGATCCAACGCTGTCTCTTCTCGTCCCAGTGCAGCCCGCCGTCACCACGGCTCCGACGCATGGTCATCAGGCGGCCTCCGCCAGCTGGTTCTGGATGAAGTCGCGTACGGCGTCGGCAGGTATGCGGCGAGCACCATCGATCTTGATGGAGGCGAGCCGGTGCGAGCGGATCAGGTCGTAGACCTTGGAGCGGCCGACCTTGAGCCGCGCCATGACGTCGGACACAGTCAGCAATTCAGAGGTGGCAGTGGTCATGCTGCGGCTCCTTCCAGGGCGAGTTCATCGCGTAGGGCTTCGCGGGCGGTTTCGCGGTTGTGCTGGACGTCGCGGGCGATGGTGGCGGCGAGGGCGGATTCGCCGGGGGTGTGGCCGTGTCCGGCGTACTGCCAGTCGGCGAGGACGAGGACGGTGTCCGGCTCGCGGTCGTCCAGGCCGAGGGCTTCGCGTTCCTGGGCTGCGCGGAAGTCGGCGCGAGCCTGGCGGAGTTCGCCGAGCGTCGTGGAGTAGCGCCGGGACTTGGAGGAGAAGTGGCCGCGGAAGCCGAGCATGTGAGCCCAGGCCCAGATACGGCGGTCCGGGTAGAGGGGGTCGAGCCGCTTACACGCTTCGATCAGGCGGCGGGTGTGGTCGGGGACCTGGTGGCGGTCGAGTTCGGAGAGCTCGCCGATGCGGCGGTCGAGAGTGCCGGTGTTCTCGGCGGCCTTGGTGGCGTACTTGGCGACGTAGGAGGCGACGGCCTGTTCGGTGATGTCGGAGCCGTCGCCGAAGGCCTTGACCGGGCGGACATCGAGCTGGGTGCCCCAGCGGAAGGTTCGGGCAGGCTGGTCTGAAACGGCCGGCGCGGAGACCGAGGTGTACGAGTGCGCGGCGGCGGCGCGGATCGAGTCGGCGAGCAGGTCGACGGTGGCCCAGGACGGAGGCGGTGTCTCGGGTCCCTCGGGGCCGTCGATCCGGATCACGGCGTGGAAGTGCAGGGCACCGCGCTTTTGGAACTCGGCGACCTTGCCGTACGAGATGCGTGCATGATCGGCCAGTTCGCGGCGGGTAAGTCCGGCGCGGGCGGCGATCTCGCGGCGGAGCCGAGTCGTGAAGCGCTGCCACAGGCTGCCCGCGTGGTTGTTGAAGAGGACGGCTCCCGCGTAGTCGTAGGTGGCCGGGTCGAGTGCTGTGCCGAGGGTGCGGTCGTCTGCGGGGTGGCGGGTGCCGCAGCAGCAGGTGCCGTTGTCGGGGCGGTTGTGGACCGGGCCGAAGGACGGGGCGGTGAGGGTCGCGAAGACCCGGGGGTGATCGCGGACGGTGGCGGGGATGTCGCGGCGGTCGTCTCCGGCCAGTCCTGCGCGGATGAGGTGGTAGGTGTCTCCGGCGTAGGTGAAGGCGCAGGAGGGGCAGCGGGAGGCGCGGCGGTTGCCGCAGGCGACGCGGAGGCGTCCACCGGGCTCGTTCTCGGTGGAGTAGTGGTGCAGGGTCTCGCCGGTGGTCTTGTCCTTGGTAAGGGTCCAGCCGGTGAGGTGGATCGGGTCGGCGCAGCCGCCGGTGCGGCGGACCTGCTCGTGCCAGCGGTCGAAGTCGGCGGCCGAGGCCACCCTCAGCAGGTCGCCGAGGGTGGTCGGATCGAGCAGCGTGTCAGGCACGGGCGCCCTCCCTGACGGGCGTACGGCGGGTGGTGCCGGTCCCGTGGCAGGCCGGGCAGTGGGCGGCGATGGTCCGCAGGTGGCCTTGGTGGTCGCGGCCGCCGAGGGTGATGGCGGCGGAGGCCTGGCCGTCGCAGTCCGGGCAGATGCGGGACGGCGGGCGGGTGCGGTCGGTCATGCTGGGGGTTCCCTTCGGTTGCGAGATCGGAGTGGGGCACGGCTCCCGGGCGGCGGAGACTTGGCGGTTGAGGCCGCCCGGGGGCCGGTCAGCGGTGCTTTGCCTCGCTGTTGATGAGCGAGCGGATGACCAGGGCGCAGACGGCGACGGACGCGCCGGTGATGGCGACTGCGAGGAGCATCGAGACCAGGACCGCGCCGACGACCAGGACGACGGCCGTCCCACCACCGATCAGGGCCACGACGGCGCCCGGGGTGAGCTGGACGGTAGGCCGGGCAGGCACCGCAGCGGGTACGGGGGTGACCGGTGCGGACTGGATGACGGTGGTCGGCTCGACGACGGCGGGCGGGGTGACGAGGCCGGTGGGCTGGGGCATGACCGGGAGCTTGGGGCGGAGCATCGTGGATCTCCTTTCGCGGGCGGTTACTTGATGGCGGTATCGATGACCGGGGCGAGGAGGCTGTCGGCGATGAGGTAGCCGCCGAGGAGGAGCACCAGGACCAGCCAGAGCGGCGGGCGGATGAGCTTGCAGCCGAGGTACGAGGTAGCCGACGACGGCGAGGGCGAACCAGAGCGGGACGTCCATGGGTGGTGGCCTCCTAGCGGGCGGTGCAGCGGTGGGTGCGGGCGGCGAGCTGGGCGGCGGTCTGGCTGGAGTAGTCGGCGGACCAGCCGCAGCGGTCGTTGGTGCACACGGCGGCGTGCTTGGTGTGGCCGTGGCGGTCGCGGTGGGTGCCGATCTGCACCGGGCCGATCCGCATGACGGAGTGGAAGTGATCGCGGGCAGGCATCGAGGTCGTTTCCTTTCGGCTCAGGTGAGTTGGGCGGCGATGGCTTGGGCGAGCTGGGGCGGGACGCCGAGGCGGGCGCGCAGGGTGTCGGTGTCGATCGGCGATCCGGTGCGGGCGTGGTGGTCGTCGGCGACCTTGCGGGCGTGGTCGACCAGCGCGGCCGGGACAGCGGGCGCAGCGGTGACGGGCTTCGCAGCCGGAAGCGCGGGGGTTTCCTCGGCGTCAGTCACGGCGGCCGGGATGGCTTCCGGCTCGGGTGAGGCGACCGGTTCGGGTGAGGCGACCGGTTCGGGGTCGGATGGAGTGGCCGGCACTTCGGGTGCCGGGTGGTCTGCGGTGGAGTGGGCGAGGAGGGTGCCGCCCATGAAGGCCAGGGCGGGCCAGGCGGCGACGAGGATGCGCAGCCAGGCCGGAACCTGCTGGAGGTCAAGGAGCCCGGCGGTGGCGACGTTGGCGCCGAGCGAGGCCACGAGGGCGATCACGAACCAGCACCAGGCGAGCCGGGACGGGCCCTCGGAGCGCAGCCGCCGCCAGGAGGCGACCAGGAGCAGGTCAACCGAGATCGGGTAGGCCCAGGCTTTCCAGCCGTCTTGTCCGGCAGCGGCGGCGAGGTCGTGGAGGTGGGCGAAGGACAGTGCCCCGGCAATGACGGCCTGGACGAGCACGGCGTCGATGCGGAGGGCGGGGCGGGCCATCACGGCTCCTTCCGGTGATGAGGCATGGCGGGGGTAGGGACCTGGCGCGAGGCAGTCGCGCCGACCGGATTGCGGGAGTTGTCAGGCCGTGGCGGGCGCGGTCTTGGACAGCGGCACGCGGGCCGAGGGCAGCGGGGTAACCGCGGGGCGGAAGGCTGCCAGGGCGGGCAGGTCCGGGGTGCGCTCGGCGTGCTTGTTGCAGATGTTGACGGCTTCGCGTAGCGATGTGTGCGGGGCGCGGATGCGGGCCCAGCCGCCTGAGGCGTCGCCGGTGACGGCGATACCCGGGGTGTCGGTGGGGATCTGGATCGCGGCGAGGACGGCGTCCGGGGAGATGTCGCCGAAGGCCATGTTGGCGGAGGATTCGTCGTTGACGCGGTGGGCGGTGCGGCCGGTGAGCTGGGCGCGGAGCATGGTGATGCCCTTGCCGAGTTCGGAACCGAAACGCTGTCCGCAGATCTCCAGGTAGATCCCGGCGGCGCGGCCGAGCTGGGCGAGGCGGACCAGCGCGGTGATGATGCGGTCCCGGCGCTTCTCCTCGTCCTTGGTGGCGAACAGGGCGAGTTCGGCGACCTCGTCGACCAGGACCACGACCGGGACGGGGCGCAGGTCCTCGGGCAGGTCCCAGATGTCGGCGGCGATCTCCGCGTCCGGGACGTTGACGCTGATGCGCTGCTGGGCGCGGATGAGCTGGTAGACGTCCTCCATGTGGGACGCGAGTGCTTCGAGGAGCTCGAGGGCGGTGTCGGGGTTGTCGGCGAGGGCGGAGAAGCGGCGGGCGAGCGGGAAGAGTTCGACGCCCTGCTTGCAGTCGATGCCGACCAGGGCGACGTCCTGCGCGGCGAGCCCGGCGACCAGGTTGCGCTGGTAGACGGACTTGCCTGACTCGGTGGCGCCGAGCGTGAGTCCGTGCGGGACGGTGCGGTAGTCGCGGTAGTGGACGGCACCGTCTTCGCGCAGCGCGACGGGGATGCGCATCGGAGCCGAGCCGGTCTTGGCGGGCATCTGCACCCGCTTGAGGACGTCGTAGCCGGTCATGCGCAACTCGACGATGCCGGAGCGCAGTTCGCGGGAGGTGACGCCGTACAGGCCGAAGGAGTGGCGCAGCCGGTCGGTGGCGGCGGAGACGTCGAAGGCGTCCTGTCCGGGGCGGAGTTTGAGCCGTAGGACCAGGCCGGTCCGGGTGGGCCGCAGTCGCAGGATGCGCGGGGCGCGGGACTCGGGGACGGGGCGGTTGGTCATGCGGGCGAGGGTGAGGCGCCAGCGGGAGGGCGGGACGGTCAGGCCGCAGGCGTCCATGACGGAGGTGTAGCGGAAGGCGACCCGCAGGGCGGCGAGGGTGACCCCGAAGGTCATCCAGTACCAGGCGGGGCGCCGCCACCGCAGGATGACTGCGGCAGCGACGACCAACACCAGCGCGACCATGAACCAGGTCATGATCAGGCCGCCTTGGGCTTCGAGGCACCGGCCGCCAGCGAGGTGACGGCGACCGCGCGGAAGGCGATGCCGTGCCGCTTCTGCCCGTTGAACTCGTTCTCCCATGCCGAGGCGACCAGGCCGGTCAGCGCGACCGGGGTGCCCATGGCCAGGTCCTCGGAGACGCCGGGCTGGGGGACGGTGAGCTTGAGGATCTCCACCTCGTCGGGCGTGGAGAACATGACCTCCACGGTCATCAGCGTGACACCGTCCTTGTCGATGGCGATCTCACCCGTGCGGCGGTCCTTGACCTTCGGCTGCGGAGCCTTGGCGACCATCACGGTCGCGTTGGAGGTGTCGACGGGAATCTGACGCACAGCAGTTCACTCCTCTATAGAGGTTGGACTCCGGCACTCATGTACATGAGTGACATGAAGAAGAGTGCCTCACTCCTATACATGAGTCAACCCGCCGCGAAGAAGAACTCACGACGGGCTGCGGGGAGTTGAGTGCGCGTCAGTCGGCGGCGGGGATCCGGTACTCGAAAACGAACTGGTCAGCGGCCATGAGCGTGTCGCAGACCTCGACGACGAGACCCTCGGTCGTACGGGCCTCACGGATCAGGTGAACGACCGGCGCACCCGGGCTGAGCGCCAGCTCGGACGCCTCCGCCTTGGAGGCCGGGCGCGCTTGCAGCGTCTCGACGAACTCGGCGAACTCGTGGCCGTGGTCCTCGAGTCGGGCGTAGATCCCACCACCGCCGGGATTCTCGGCGAACAACTCGGGGATCTCCTTGACGACATCCCACGGGAGGTACGAGGTCGCGGTCTCAACCGGGGTGCCGTTGCGGAAGTAGAGCCGTCGCCGGGCGAGCACCTGAGTGCCGGCGGAGACGCCCAACCGTTGGGCCGCATCCTCGGGGGCCTCCATCGGGCCGATGTAGATGACGCTCACCTTGGCCGTGGCGCCGGACTGTTCTGACTCGGCGAGGTACGCGGCTTTGCCGCCCTGCCGGAGCGAGCGCCGGAAGCGATCAGAGGAGCGGTGCCGTACCGGCGGCCGATCCTTCACGATCGAGCCCTTACCGTGCCGAGTCTCGACGAGCCCGCTCGCGCGCACCTCGACCATGGCCTTGCGGATCGTGCCGCCCGAGACGCCGTAGCGCTCGACGAGATCCGACTCACTCGGCACCATCTCACCAGGCTTGAGGATCCCCGCCCGGATCTGCTGCACGATCTCCTCGGCGATCTGTACGTACCGAGGTACGGACCTCTCTCCTCCTACCGCAGTTCCCATAGTCCTTCTCTTCCTCCTATGCTCCTGTACATGAGTCAATCACAGGAAGCAACGTCACCGCCGCTGCACTCCGTATCTGTGGCCGGAGTAGTGGTGCGCGAAGACGGCCGCCTCCTGGCGATCCGCCGGGCGGACAACGGCACTTGGGAGCTCCCCGGCGGCGTACTCGAACTCGACGAGACCCCCGAGACGGGCGTAGCCCGTGAGGTCCTGGAGGAGACGGGCATCCACGTCGAGGTGGACGAACTCACCGGCGTCTACAAGAACACGACCCGAGGCATCGTGGCCCTGGTCTTCCGCTGCAAGCCATCCGGCGGCAGGGAGCGCACGTCGAGTGAGTCGACGGCAGTCTCATGGCTCACGCCCGAGGAAGTCTCGGAGCGCATGTCCGAGGTCTTCGCGATCAGGCTCTTGGACGCCTTGGATGGCAACGGCCCTCACGTGCGGAGCCACGACGGCAAGCGCCTCATCCCAGCGGGATAGAACTTTCCCTACTTCATCAAGGCCCGCGCACGGCGCGGGCGCGCGCCGCCTCGACGGCGCGGCCTGCCTCTGTCTTCGCCCCGGCTGGCCGCGCCCGGCGGCGCGCTCGGCGGCTGCGGGCAGAACGTGGGCGACACCCTCTGTGGCTGGGGCGGTCGGCTCCACGGCTTTAGGCAGCCACTTTGGGGCGAGCCTCTAAGATCATGGCCCCAACGTCGTGCTTTAACGGGCAGGTCCACAGACTGCCCGACTCGCCGGAAGCTTACGGGGCCATGATCACTCGCCCCAAAGCAGCTCCAGCCCAAAGCCGCTCCACCGACCTCGTCATCCGGCACACGTGCACGTTCGCTGTCAAAATCGATCCAGCGGCCAGTCCGAACGGGAAAGGGATGGTAGTGAGTCAGCAGGAGCTAGTTTCCTACTTCAAGCAGGCCACCATGGAAATGCAGCTGGAGTACGAGCGAATCCGCCTACGTGCCACCGAAGATCCTGGAACCGCTGGAGATGAAGGCGAAGAGAATTGGGCCTCACTTTTCAGAAAATGGCTTCCAGGGGATCTGCAGATCGCGACGAAGGGGCGGGTTCTTTGCGGCAGCGGGGAGGCAACGGATCAAGTTGACATAGTGGCCTTGTCTGCCTCGTATCCGCACGGGATGCTCGTCAAGAAAATGCACCTCGCCTCCGAGGTTATGGCCATCTTTGAATGTAAGACGACCCTAAAGGCGCATCACATTGAGAAGACAATCGCGAGCGCCAGTCGCGCGAAGGAGGCCATCTATAAAGCGCACGGAAAGGAAGTTATTTACGGACTCGTGGCACACTCTCACTCGTGGGGAAGCGATAGTTCAAAAGTCGCAGAAATAATCTCCGGCAAACTTGCTGAGGCCAGCAGCGCTCATGTTGAACACCCGAACAACTCGCTAGACTTTGTGTGCATCGCCGACCTCGGCTCATGGACTCTTCGAACGGAGTGGGATGAGGACTACTACGGTCCAGGAGTAGTTAGTTACTACTCCGGTCCGGCATTTGTCAACCTAAACGGAAAGTCCGGTACCGACACATCACCTATCGGGAGAATGGTCACCTACACGCTACGGCGCCTGTCTTATCTCGATGAAAAGTATCGCGGGTTGGCGTCGTATTTTGGAATGTCAGGCCTTGAAGGAATCGGCTCCTGGGCGACGAGTAACCTCCGCATCTGGACAGATTTCAATAGCAAGCGTAGGCATGTCGATCTCTTCTACTAGCCTAGCCATCACCCGGTTAGACTACGTCGATCTCGCAATAAAATCGCAGCGATGTTCCCGGCCTGTTCCTCTAAGGCGGTGGCCTCAACATCGTGCTTTAACGAGCAGGTCCACAGACTGCCCGACTCGTCGGAAGCTTGCGGGGCCATGATCACTCGCCCCAAAGCAGCTCCAGTCCAAAGCCGCTCCGCCGAACTATTCTGGAATACCTATTGCTTGGGGCCATGCTCGGCGAGATAGCTTTTTTGTGTCGCGGAATTGAGGACCTGATTCGAGATATCGTCCATCATTTTGATGATTTCTACCCTCACGTCATCCCAGTCAGTGAGCCTGATGTAGTCCTCCTCTCCGTGAGCGATTTTATTCCGCGCCGCTAGTAGCTGCTCATCGATTAGATCTTGGTAAACAGAGTAGCGGGAAAAGTCGCAACCCACGGAGCATAGGATGTCGCACAGTCGATCGTAGTTGAGGTTTGAAAAAGTTCTCACTGCGTCGCGGCTGGTTGGAATCCTGGCTCGGGATGAAGCATTTTCGCGAATATCCCGAATGAGGGTTGTGTGTATCTGTGACCTATTAGTTGTTTCGAATTCTTCAAGTCTCGCTCTCATGGCGAGCGCTGCCAGCTCAGGCCTGAGCTGCAGGTAGGTCAACTTGAGAGAAGCTAGGTAGCAGAGGTAGGCGTGTGCGCTATTCTTGACGAACCCTTCCCAGTGAGCGTAGAGGAGGGCAATTGATGCCCTCAGAAGTGCTGGACGAACCCCGAACCCTGCTCTCTCGACTTGCCCCTTGAATACGCTAAGCTCTTTCTTTCGCCAGCCAAGATCAGCTGAAATGTGGTCGTAGAGACTCTCCGTCGTGCGGATCTTCATTTAGTCGGCCTTAGGGGCGGAAGAAATCCTTAGCGGCAGGAATGGTCACGGGGATGCGTGTGGTTCCGCGTACGCCGCCCCGAGCCTGCGATCGAAAGAACTCTTCCGACCACATGGATTCCACCCGGTCGCGGACCGATGTCGACCGAGGGCTTTCATCTAGTCGCTGCCATGCTTGAAGGTTGGTTGCGACACCGATCGTGATGGCCTCAAAAGCTGATACCGAAAACCCGCCGAGGAACTTTTCCTTTGAGGCGTCGTATCGCCTAAAGGACTCTGATTCCAGTGACTCGGCAAGGAGGGAGAAGGTATCGCGAAAGACCTTACCCCAGCTAGCTTTGTCGAAACTCGCTTCGCTTGCCAAGCTGAGCATCTTTTCTGTCAAGAACAGGTCGACACTCTCCATCTCCTTGAGCTCCTGGAGTGTGCTTGAGATGAGGCTCAGGAAACGGCAGACAAGCTCCAGATCGTATTGCTCATCTGCTGCCCGGCTGGAGATTAGCGCACAGGCGGTGAAATTTTGATCCTTCCGCAACTCCTCCAGCCAGAGGAAGAAGTCACGATTCATCATGATGAGCTGGCAGTTCCTGACCTCTTGAGCCGACGGAGCCTCGCCGCCCGAGTTCAGGCGATCGAAGAGCTCGTACTTCGCTTTTTCGTCGCTTTCCGGCAAGAGAATCTTGAAGTCGAGCTTGCTCCTTTTGAAGGATACTCGCTGGCCAGGCGTCAGGCTGGTTCCTTCGTCTACGCCTTCAAAGGTCAAACCGTCTAGAGAAGGGAGATAGCGCGTCCCGTGAAGTTCGCTTGCGGGCAGCAACTCTCCCTTCTCTTCATCTCGTAGTTCTCCCATGAATTCAAGGATCGTTGACAGCCTCTGCAAACCGTCGATCACTTCCCATACTCCATCGTGCCTCTGCATGACAAAGATCGAGGGGAGAGGGATACCTAGTAGAATGCTCTCTACCAACCGCGACTTCTTTGAGGGGCTCCAGCGAAAGAGTCGTTGAAATTCAGGACGAATTACCAATTCGCGGTCTCGGTAGAGGTTCACGATTTCGCCGATAGACATGGCGTAGGCGTCTGCCTTAACCGTTGAGCGGCCAGCCTCGATCTCGTCTTGCAGGGTCATGTCGCGCTCTCTCTACTCCGGTAGCCCGTGGCTCAGGTCATCATTCCATCCCGGAGCGCCAGAGAGCATGGTTCGGGCACTGCTTCTCCGGGGGCGTTGGGTGTGCGTAGCGCTCAGCGGCAGAGATGGCCGAACGGCCTACTTGTGAGCAACTCAGGGGCGCGCCCATGCCGCTGGGTGACGGGTGAAGCAGTCGCTGTCTGCCCCGCATCGGATGCGAGGTGACTAGCTCCAGGGCCGTCTCCGGGCCGTGCGAGGGTACCCAGGGGCGACCACGACAACCGACGGTGACAGACGAGGCACAGCCGCTGCCCGCGAACCCCCAGGTCACAGCCCCCCGACCAAACGGGTTACCACCCAAGGGTGGACCTCAGGCAAGATGGGGTTTTTCTCTCTGTCGGGTTGGATCAGGGTGCTTATCGCCGAGTAGGTCCATGAAGGTAGTCGTCTTCAGTAAGGTCCCCGTATGGAGCAGCAGCGCGAACTCATCAACGGCCAGTTGATCCGCACCCAACGGATCCTCTATGGCACTGATGCCGACCTCCGTGCTGCCGGCATCAGGACGCGCGACGTGACCTCTATGGACTGGTACCGCATCCCGGACGCAGATCGTGCGCCCTCTTGCGACGTCAAGGGCTGCACCGACTTGCCGGACTACCGAGTGACCAAGAGTGTTGGGCTGTTCAAGCGACCCAAGGAGTACTTCGGTTGCCCTGAACATCTAGATGCCTGCCGCGCAGCCATGGCGTACGGGCACAGTGGCGATCCCGCCTAGCGAACCAGGGTGAGTGTCTAACTGCGTGACAACGCCGACGTACAACGGCGGACGCGCACGGTCACCTGCGGACCATCCCAGCAGGTGAAAGGCACAGCGACCCGAGGTTGAGGGCCCGTCCAAGTTGCTTCGGGACGAAGAGGTCGTGGGTTCAAATCCCGCCACCCCGACAGCTGTAACACCAGGTCAGGGGCCTGATCCGCTTAGCGGGTCGGGTCCCTGAGTGGTTTCTGGGGCCTTTTTGGAGCCGTTTGGGAGCCGTCTGCTCGCGGTCGGCTTCAGCGTCCTCGCGGGCTGAGCGCCGTACCCGACTCCGGACAGCGGTACAGGTCTCTGCATCGGACCTTGGCCTCGATTGACTGCAGCTCGCATGGGCTCGACTGAGGGAGAACGGGACCGCCCCAGGACGCGGGCGAAGCGGCGGGCACGGCCGGATACCGGTGGCCCGTATGCCGCCGGAGGGTGTTACTCGTGTGGCCCGGCGAAGCGGTCGAGCAGTGCGTCCAACCCGGCGGCCAGGCCCTCCGGGCCGCCGCGTTCGGCGAGGGTGGGGGTGCTCTCGCGCAGCCTGGGCAGGTCCTGGGCGGGAAGGCGATGCAGGCCGAACCGGAATGCGGGGTCCGGTTCATCGGGGTTGTCCACCATGGCGCGCAGTTCCACCGACATGTACCCGAGCACCCAGGCGGTGAAGGCGCGGAGGACTGTGGCGCTTTGGGCCTCGTCCAGGCCTGCGTCCCGGAGCAGGGTGAGCACCCGTTCGTGATCCCTGAGGACGGGCAGCGGCCTGCGGGCCAGCGGGACCGCCATCATGCGGGTGGACAGCAGCGGAGCCACCTGGGCGTGGTCGAGGCAGACCTGGTACGTGGCCAGGGCGATGCGTTGCAGCTCGGCTCGCTGCTCGAAGTCACCGGCGGCAGGCTCCGCGGCCGGTGCCGCGGTCGGGACGGGCGCCTGGTCGAGACGGTCCTCCAATTGCAGGTAGAGGGCCTCGACCAGCCCGTCCACCAGAGCTTCCTTGCCGGGCGCGTAGCGGTAAAGGCTCATGGCCTCCACGCCTAGATCGGCTCCCAGCCGACGCATGCTCAGTGCGGAGAGGCCTTCGCGATCCACCAGTTCCAAAGCGGCGGCCAGGACACGCTCACGGCTGAGTCTCGCGGGACGCCCGCGGTCGCCGGATCGATCCGGGCCGGCGGCTGATTCGTTCGCCATTCGCCTGCCTCCTCAAGGCTCGACGCGGCGCCGGAGCCGACGGCACCCAATGATCATTTCTCCAACTCGCCCCATACGACGAGCCGGTGGATGTATGTGCCGTTCCAAGCGCGGTCCGTACAGGTGGTGAGCGTGATCCGAGCCTTGTCCGGCTTGACGCCCGGCCTGTTGGGAACGGGAAGCACGACGCCGACGTCGGAGGGCTTGACGACCTCGGCCCGGGTGACCCGGTATGTGTATGTCTTACGGTGCCGATAGACCTTGATTTCGTCGCCCTTTGTCAGGCCCTGCAGCCGATGAAACGGCTGTCCCCACCCCGTACGGTGACCGGCAATCGCAAAGTTGCCGATTTCGCCCGGCATGGCCGTCCCCGGAAAGTGCCCGGGGCCCTTCTCAAGAGCACTCCGAGACACGCCCTCAACGATCACGGGGTCATAGTCCGAGCCGAATCGAGGAATCCTCAGCGTCGCGAGTGCGCCGCCTTCGCGAGGGACCTCGACCGACGTCTGGATCTTCGCCTTGATCTCTTTGTGCAGTGTCTGCTGGGCGGCTCTGTACTGATTGTCCGAATGCCGGGTCTGGAGAATCATGAAACCCCCCAGGAGCAAACCGACGAGTATCAGGCCGATACCCAGAAGTTGACTTGCCCTTTTCATGTCCGACCCCGGTCAGGCGTCGTCCTTGATCCTTCGGGGAAACAGCCGCAGAACAGCGAATCCCGCCGAGATCAGAACGAACACCACGATCCAGAACCAGACGCTGCCCGGGCCGCCGGTGAGGGGCAGTACCCCTGCCGCGCTGGTTCCGCCCACTGTGGTCCCTGCGCCTGCGTAGTTAACCATGATTGTCTCCTCTGTCTGTTCGGTCTCTTTCCAGGGACCGCTTGGAATTACCAGTTTCGCTCTCGTTGAAGAGCTGTATCGACGAGCGCACGGAGGTGCACTCCCTGCAGAAACAGGTCGTAGAACCATTCCGGTATGACCAGCATCGAGGCAATCGACACACGCCAGCCCCTGGATTTTGCGGTGATCGCCCGCTCAATCGCGTAGAAACCGGTGAAGACAATCCAGAACGGAGCAATTTTCAGGCCAGATCCAGCAGCGAGAAACCACAGGACCGAACCGATGTATGCGGTCGACACGGATACCCCGAGGAAAGCCACGACCTGCCTGACCCAACCTTCTGCGGTGTAACGAGTCACGCCGTAGCCGATCAGATTCTCGAGCGCTCCGCGCTTCCAGCGAAGCCGCTGCTTCGCAAGGGCTCGCCATGTTTCCATGACTTCAGTACTCATGGTCGCGCGGGCCGGAGCGACTATGCGGAATGCGAGATGCTTCAGAGCGAGCGTGAGCTCGTTGTCCTCGGTCAGTGCCTTCGTGTCGTACACTCCGTCGGCCGGTGGCAGAAGACCGGATTCCCGGGCGGCGAGTACACCTTTCAGAGCGCCGGCCTTGAAAAGGCAGGCCGTGCCCGTCAGGCAAAGTACCTTGCCGTTCTTTCGAGCCGTGTCCCGGGAGTACCGGGCGAACTCATTGCGTTGGAAGACGCCACAGAGCCTGCCACCCGAACGACCCCGGAAGTTCCCGCCCACGGCGCCGTAGCCCTGCCCCAACTTCCGGGTGGTCACCTCGATGAAGTGAGGATCCAGATAGGTGTCGGCGTCCTGGATGAGGATTGCGTCGTCGTCTGCCATGTTCGGCAGCAATCTGCCCAGCGCTCCGTTGAGATTGCCGGCCTTCTTGTGCTTGTTGCCGACCGAATGCCAGACTTCGGCACCCGCCTCTCGGGCGATTCGCTCCAGTTCTTCGGTTCGACCGCTGTCCTGGTGCGGATCCAGCGTCACGATGACGCGGTCCGCGGGACGTGTCTGCATCCGCAGCGCATCGAGGACGCGGGGCAGAGAGCCCGCCTCCTTGTAGGCGGGAACGAGCGCCGTCACCCTCGGGACTCCCGGCTCCGGTTGCCTGCAAAGGGGGCTCGGGAAGGGTCGGTTGCAACTCGTCGCCATGTCGATCACCACGTCATCCGTGCGGCTGGAGGGCTGTCTTCTCGTCGCCCTATCTGTGTTGCGCTCGTAAGTTTACGATGTATCCATACATATGACACTTAGAGTGTAATGTCAAGGTTTGGCCGCTTCGCCGCTCGGGTGTCGATCAAGTCCCACCCGCCGATCGGCTTGGGCACCGCGGCCGCCGCCACCTCCGCCCAGACCGTCTTGCCCACGGGATCGCGAGGCGTCGAGCCCCAGCGCACGGCCAGGAAGTCCACCAGGAGCAGGCCGCGGCCCGACTCGCCGTCGGGGTGTGAGGAGGGTGGGGCGGCGGGTGGCCGTTTCGCGGCGGCCGCGTCGGCCACCTCGATCCGGATCAGGCCCGATGCCTCGTCGAGGCAGAGCCGGAGGCGGAAGTCGTGCCCCGGTACGCGGCCGTGCTGTACGGCGTTCGCGGCGAGTTCGCCGACGACAAGGGCGACCGTGCACGATGCATCCGACGCCGGCGGGTACCCCCACTCCTCCATGCGCCGCACTGCGAGGCGTCGGGCGAGCCGCGCACCTCGGGTCGACGAGGTGAACTGCGCTGTGAGTGTGGGGTGTTCGGTGGCCTCGCCGTCGAGCTCGACGGGTTCCGGCACAGGGGTTTCGGCGGTCCTTCGGGGTCCGTCGCCCGCGGTGGTCGTTCCTGTCTGCACAGCCTGTCCGTCCTTGCCGGTCGAGCCCTGGGACATCTCGCGACGTACACGAGTCGTCACGTTCCGTACTCAAGAATCGTCAGGCGGCCCTACGCTCGGAAGGTGACTCAGCCTTACCTTTTGGTTCGTAAGGAACGGAAGTGACGCCTTGGCCAACGGAATTGACCCCAATACGTCGATGGCGGCGCTGTTCGGCTCGCGGGTGCGCAGACTTCGTACGGCGGCCGGACTGACCCAAGCGGAACTCGGCGCGAAGACACATGTGGTGAGCACCCGGATCACACAGATCGAGCGAGCCTCCGGGGCGAAACCGACGCTGGAACTGGCGCGGGCGCTCGATGCCGTCCTGGGCGCGGACGATCTGCTGGTCGAGCTGTGGCCGTACGTGTATCGGGAGTCGTTCCCCGACTGGTCGCGGGCATTTATCGCCCACTCGGAACGTGCGGTGTCCATCCGCGAGTACGCGGCACATGTGGTGCCTGGTCTGTTGCAGACCAAGGAGTACGCGCGAGCCGTTCTGAGCGTCGGCCTGACACTCAGCGGTGACGAGCAGTTGGACGAACGCCTCACGGCCCGCATGACACGGCAGGAACGGCTCGGTTCACCCGACCGACCGGAGCTGTGCGTGGTACTCGACGAGGCGGTCCTCAGGCGTCCGATCGGCGGGCGTGATGTGATGCGTGCGCAGTTGGAACTGCTGCTCGTAGTGGCGGCGGAGCACCCCATCACCGTGCAGGTGCTGCCGTTCGACCAGGGCGAGCACGACGCGATGGGCGGTTCACTGACGGTTCTGACGCTGCCGGACGGCTCAGAGGTCGCCTATACGGAGGGCGCGCACTACGGCCAACTCATCGAGGATCCGGGCGAGGTCAGGCGCTTCGCGCTGACCTACGATCGGCTACGGGCGGAAGCCCTGCCCCCGCTCATGTCGCTCGACATGATCCGATCCGTGATGGAGGGCTACAACCGTGGAGCGAATGTCCCGTCCCGATCCCAGCGCCGCCGTGTGGCGCAAGAGCAGCTACAGCAATCAGGAGGGCGGCAACTGCGTCGAGGTGGCCGACGGGTTCCCCGGCGTCGTCCCCGTCCGTGACAGCAAGGTCCCGCACGGTTCCGCTCTGACCTTCGAAGCCGGTTCCTGGGCAGCGTTCATAGGTGAGTTGAAGGCCGGTCAGCACGGCCTCTGAGCCGGGTGCACGGGCGGCCGGTGTCAGGCGGTGAGTGCGGTGCGCAACTCGTCGGCCATCAGCTCGATGGCCTCCTTTCCGCTGGGCACCGGGCCGGTGTGGGTGAAGTAGTGGTCGACGCCCTCGAAGACGCGGTGGGTGACCGGGACGCCCGCGGCGTCCAGGGCCTTGGCGTAGGCGTCGCCCTCGTCGCGCAGGCGGTCGTTCTCGGCGGTGATGACCAGGGCGGGCGGCAGTCCGGCGAGGTCCTCGGCCAGGCCGGGCGAGACAAGGGGGTCGGTGCGGTCGGCAGCGTCGGGGAGGTATGCGGCGGTGAAGACCCGCATGAGGTGGGGGGTGAGCAGCGGCTTGGCGATGGGGGAGAACTTGTCGGCCGGGTCGGCGAGCTGGTCGAGCGGTGCGGAGTCGAGGATCTGGAGCCGGGGCGTGAAGGTGCCGCGGTCTCGTGCGAGGCGGCAGACCGCGGCGGTCAGGTTGGCACCGGCGCTGTGTCCGCCCACGGCGAGTCGCGCGCCGTCCCAGTTGTTGGCGGGGCCGTTCTCGGCGACCCAGGCGGTGACGTCGTATGCCTGGGTGACGGGTGCGGGGAACTGTCGCTGCGGGGCGACGGCGTAGTCCACGTTGATCACGACGCAGCCTGCCGTGGCGGCTATGTAGCGGCAGATGTGGTCGTCCTGCTCGGGGCGGGCGACGATGAAGCCGCCTCCGTGGAAGTTCAGGTACACGGGGGCAGGAGTGCCGGTTGTGGCCGGCGGGCGGTAGACGGTGCAGGCCACCGGTCCGGCGCCGGTCTCCACCCGAAGGGATTCGGTGTGCTTCGGGATGTCGGTGAAGCGCAGGTCCTTGTGTACGCGAGCCATCATGCCGCCGAGCAGCAGCTGGATCCCTCTGGCCTGGATTCTGGGGCTCAACGGCATGGTCTTCTCCGCCCATCGCTGCAACTCTAAACTAACAGGATTCCTGATGATGGACGCTCGTCGCGCGTCGCGCAATAGCGGGCGCGCTGCGCAGCCCTCGCCGCGCCGCCTGGGCCGTGATGGCGCCCAGGGGGCCAACCCCCGGAATGGGTGCCCGGCCGCTCCCCCCGCGGCAGTACGCTGGCCCTACGGCCCGCCCGTGCCCCCGGCCCTCTCCGTGCAGTTCCGTTCGCGCAACAGAGGCCCTGCGCAAGGCGACAGCTGAAACGATGACAGAGGAGATGGGGCACATGGGCCCGCATCCCGACCTGTTTGACGAGTGCCGTGTGGTCCGGGCCGGCGGTGAGCTGGATCTGACGACCACGCCGGCCTTTGCGCGGGAGCTGGAGGACGCCCGGCATGGCACCGGGCGGCTGTTCCTCATAGTCGATCTGCGTGGTGTGACCTTCATGGACGGCAGTGTCCTGGAGCCGCTGCGCGCGGCTTGGGAGGACTGCCGGGAGCGACTCGGGTGGGTGCGTGTCGTTCACGTCCGGCCCGGGCCGGGGCTCGTGTTCCGGGCCGGTGGTGTGCTGGAGCGGTTCCCGCGGTACGCGAGTGCCCAGGACGCCTGGAAGGGCTTACCCGCGAAGGACGTACCCGCAGAGGGCACGGCGCCGGGCCGGGCCACGTAATGTACGGCGGGAGCCGGGTGACGGATCGTGCCCAAGCGTCACCCCGGCCGCCGCGGGACGGAGACCGGTGATCAGCGACGGCATGGCCGACGTGCTGCGGTCGCTGCGCCTGGGCGGCGCCGGCGACCCGGCGCGGGCGTGTGCGCGGGCGCTGGGGGCCGAGGGCGTCGCGCTGTCGCTGCTGATCGGCGACGAGCGGACGGCCGAGCCGCTGTGGTGCCACCCCGAGCTGAGCGCGCGGTTCGAGGAACTCCAGTTCACGCTGGGTGAGGGTCCGGGGCCGGACGCGGCCCGTGCCGGTTCGCCCGTCGTGGAGCCGGACCTGGACCGGGTGCGCCCCGAGCGGTGGCCCGCGCTACTGCCGGCGGCGCGCGAGATGGGCGTACACGGTGTGTGCTGCTTCCCTCTGGGCATCGGCGCCATCCGGGTCGGCGTACTGACCGTGCTGTACGACGGGGACCGGCGGATGAGTGTGCAGCAGTACGTGGATGCCACCGCTCTGGCGGCCGCGCTGACCGGTGCTTTCCTGAACGCGGACCAACGTGCGATCCGGAACGGGGTCGAGGACGGTGCCCGGCTCGGCATGTTTCTGGAGCGGCCGTCGGGGCTGCTCCGCGCCGTCGTGCACCAGGCCACGGGAATGGTCAGCGTCCAGCTGGGTGTGTCCATGGAGGAGGCCCTCCTGCGGCTTCGGGGCCACGCCTACGGCAGTGAGCGCCTCCTCGGGGAGGTAGCGGAGGACGTGGTCGCCCGCAGGCTCCGCTTCAACGACGACTTCGACAACGGCTTCAACAACGGCCTCGACGACGGCTTCGACGACGACAAGAGCGGGCCGTATTCGCCCGACGGTGGAAAGGGATGATCGGCATGGCCCGCGAACGACGTCTGGCCGAGATCTTCGTGGAGGTCGCGGACTCCCTCGTCGAGGACTTCGACGTCATCGACCTGCTGCACCGGCTGTCCACGCGCTGCGTGGAACTGCTCGACGTGTCGGCGGCCGGGATCCTGCTCGCGGACGCGCACGGCGAACTGCAGATCATCGCCGCCTCGGACGAACACACCCGCCTGCTGGAACTGTTCGCGCTCCAGCACGACCAGGGGCCGTGCGTCGAGTGCTACCGCACCGGCGCCGCCCGGACCAACATCGACCTGACGCGCGCGGAGGGGACCGCCGGCTGGGCGCGCTTCGCCGCGCAGGCTCGCGAGACGGGGTACGTGTCCACGCACGCCATACCGCTGCGCCTGCGCAACCGGGTCGTCGGCGCGCTCAACCTCTTCCAGACCACTCGGCAGCGCCTCGGCGACGACGACATCGCGCTCGCCCAGGCGCTCGCCGACGTGGCCACCATCGCGATCCTGCAGCAGCGCACGCTGGAGCAGTCGCACGTCGAGAACAGCCAGTTGGAAAACGCGCTGACCAGCCGCGTTCTCGTCGAGCAGGTCAAGGGCGTACTGGCGGAGCGCTGGAACACCTCCGTCGACGACGCCTTCGCCGCGTTCCGGGCGTACGCGCGCGCCCGTCATCTGCGCCTGTCGGACCTCGCCCTGCGGATCATCTCGGGCGACTTCGACACCGCGAGCATCCCGGCACCGGCACGGTCGGGGGATCACGACGGCTGAGCGTCCAGGAGCGGTCCGTTCGGCCTCTTCGGGGAGTAGCGTGAAGTCATCGGGAGTATTTCGCGCACCGGCCCCGATGCCGGTGTCGTTCCCGGTGAGCAACGGCACCGGGCAACTGCTCACCCGCAAGGGCCCGGAGACAGGTTCGCGCGATGTCCGCGACCACCGACCGTCCCCCGCTACAGCTCGTGCCCTTCAGGGCCCCGACCGCGCGCCTCGCGCTGAAACCCGCGAGCCCTTCCGGAGGGGCCGCCGAGCTGGACGGCGCCTGGTGGCCTCGTTCACGTGACCTGCCGAGCGAACTCTCCTCTCTGGCAGACGTGCTGGATCCGCTGTGGGGACGGATCACGCGTATCGCCGTCAACCCGAGGTACTGGCCGATCATCCCGCCCAAGGTCTTCGTCAACGGGCATGTGGTGAAGATCGGTTGGTTCACCTCGGAGCTGGATCCGCACAAGATCCTGCTGATGTCCTACACCGCGGGCCGCTGGGACCTCCTGGTGATCCCCCCGGAGACCGGCGCTCCCTCGGCCGCCCGGCTGATGGCCGCCGCGAGCACGAGCACCGGCCCGCCGATGACCGCGACCGCACTCATGGCGGCGGAACCGGCCGACGACACCTCCGTGTCGCAGGAGACGTGCAGGACGTACGAGCCCTACGGCAATCACAACGCGTACGAGGCGTACGGGGCACACGAGGCGTACGGGGTCACCACCGGTCGGCCCCCTCGGCTGGTCATGGTGATGTGACCAGCCGACCGGATCTGGCTTGACCGGATCAGGCTTGACCGGATCAGGCCCGGTCGGATCGCACCCGACCGGATCAGGCCCGACCGCCCACCGCGGTTGCCATCAGCCGTTCGGCGGCCTCCGAGGTCGTATTCGGAGGTACGACCATCAGGTCCCAGCGTCCCCGGCCCGGGGCGAGGAGGACGACGGTGTGCGGGGCGGATGCCGTCAGGGCCCTGTGCAGGGCTACGACCTGGTTGGAGACGAGTATCCGGCCGGGCGTCGCGGGCCACTGCGCCCCGTTGACCGTGACGCTGGTGATGTGGCCCCACTCGCGCGGCAACCCGGCGATCAGCCGCGGGAGTTCGGCGAGGAGGTCGTACGAACGGGGCCACCACGCCCCGTCGATGGGCCGGGGCAGAACGCCGTGGGGGGCCAGGCGCAGGCGTAGCAGGGGGTGGGAAGGAAGCGGGGGCTGCAGTGCGGTGGTCATGAAGACTCCTGGCGACTGGCGACTGGCGACGGGCGACGGGCGACTGGCGTGCGGGCGTGCGGCAGTGGACGGCCGGGTGGTGATCAGGCTCGGCGGGTGGCGACCCGGTCCGGGGTCGGCCAGCGCACGTCGTTCACCCAGCCGAGGCGTTCGAGGAGGCGGATGACGGCGGCCGACGGGTCGATCTGGCCGCGGTCCACACCGTGGCGGGCGCTCGTGGGGTCGGCGTGGTGGAGGTTGTGCCAGCTCTCGCCGAACGAGATCAGGGCCAACGGCCAGAGGTTGGTGGCCCGGTCGTGGCGCCGGGTGCGGAACGGGCGCTCGCCGATCATGTGGCAGAGGGAGTTCACGCTCCAGGTGACGTGGTGGAGCAGCGCGATGCGGACAAGTCCCGCCCACAGCAGGGCGGTCACGCCGTACACCCAGGTGCCGCCGATGGCCCAGCCCGCCGCGAAGGGCAGGGCGAGTGTGAGGACGCACAGCGCCGGGAAGGCGCGGGCCACGGCACGGATGTCGCGGTCGGCAAGGAGGTCGGGGGCGTAACGCTCAGGCGGCGTACGGTCGTTGCGGAACAGCCAGCCGACGTGCGCGTGCAGCAGTCCGCGCAACTGGCCGCGCAGATGAGTGCCGTAGCGGTACGGGGAGTGCGGGTCTCCGGGCCGGTCGGTGAAGGCGTGATGGCGGCGGTGGGTGGCGACCCAGCCGATCACGTCGCCCTGGAAGCTCATCGACCCGGCCACCGCGAGTGCGATGCGTACGGGGCGGACGGCACGGTAGCTGCCGTGGGTGAGGCCGCGGTGGAAGCCGACCGTGACGCCGAGGCCGGTGACGACGTAGAGGACGAGGGCGAGGGCGATGTCGGCGGGGTGGATGAGGCTTCCCCACAGCAGCCGGCCGGCGAGGCCGAGTGCCACGAAGGGGAGCACGACGATCACCGCTGTCACCATGATGTACAGCCGATCCCCGCCTTCGCGCGCGGGTGCCGGGCCGTCCGGCGGGAAGGGGGACATCCCGTCGTAACCCGGGGTTGGCGCGGCGGTGTCAGCGGGAATCGCCGTCGTGGATGTACTGGACCTGGGCGGCATGCGGGACTCCTCGGCCTGGCCTGGTTGCGGATGGCGCGGCCGGGGTCACGGGCTGCCCCTGTAAGGAAGGGTGGAGTGCTGGGAAACGGGCGGGCTGGTTCGTACGAAGAGCCCTCGCCCCGTCCACCGTACTCCCGCGTTGCGTAATAACGGCCTCCGGCGCGGGAGCCCGCGTTGACACGGGCCGACGCCGGACGTTGACTGGCGACACGGCGCAGAGCCATGCCGCTCCGGAACACCCGGCACCACACAAAGGAAAGCGGCACACATGATGTACGACCAGACACGCGCCCAGCAGCCCGCGGACCAGCCCCGGGGCGTCAGCGGACGCCGCGCCACCGGGCCGGAACCGCTGGTCCCGTCGGACGAACGGGAGCAGATCGCCACACGTCTCGGACATGCCGTCAACGCCTTCGCCGACACCCCGCGTCAGGCGCTGGAAGAGGCCGAGGGCGCCTTCGACGAAGCCACCGCCCAGCTCGTGAACGCCCTCGCCGAACTGCGGCGGGCGCTCCGCGAGGGCTGGCAGGACCGGGACCCCGAAGCGGAGTCCACCGAGCTGCGCCTCGCGCTGCGGCAGTACCGGGAACTCACCCAACGGCTGCTGCGTCTCTGAGGCCCCTCGAGCGGGTGGTGTTCCGGGCACGACGGCCTGCCGCGTGGGACGATCGGCCCCGTGGGCGATGAGTTCGACACGCGAGGAGATCGCATTGCGGTGGATGTGAGCCTTGGTGCGTGACCTGGTGCTCGGCGTCGACGCCGGGCACACCGTGACCAAGGCCGTGCTGTTCGACGCCGTCGGCCGGCCGGTGGCGCGGGGCAGCGGCTCGCTGCCGCTGAACACCCCTCGTGCCCACTGGGTCGAGCGGGACATGGACGACGTGTGGCGGACGGCGCACCAGGCGATCGGCGCCTGTCTCGCCGAGGCGGGCCCGGACGCGGGACGCGCCGTCGCCGCGGTGGGGCTGGCCGGGCACGGCGACGGACTGTACGCCGTCGACGAGCGGGGTCGGCCGGTACGGGCCGCGATCGTGGCGATGGACACGCGCGCCGAACCGGTACTGGAGGAGTGGCGGGGCACTCCGATCTGGTCCCGTGCCCTGGAGTTGTCGGGGACGGTGCCCTTCCCGGGTTCCCCTGCCGCCCTGCTGGCCTGGCTCGCCCGCCACGAGCCGGGGGTGCTTCAGCAGGCGCGCTGGCTGTTGTCCTGCAAGGACTGGCTGCGCCTGCGGATGACGGGCGCGGTGGCCACCGATCCGACGGACGCCAGTGCCTCGTTCACCGACATGCGGCGGGGCGGCTACTCGCCGGAGTTGCTCGACCTGTACGGCCTCGGCGCGCTCGCCGACAGGCTGCCGCCCGTCCTGGCCTGCGACGCGGTGAGCGGAACCGTCACCCGCGAGGCCGCGGCGCTCACCGGGCTCACCGCGGGCATCCCCGTCGTCACGGGCGCCCATGACGTCGACGCCGCCGCGCTCGGGATCGGTGGCTCGACGCCGGGCGAACTGTGCCTGATCGCCGGGTCGTTCAGCATCAATCAGGTGGTCGGCGAGCGTCCCGTCGTCGATCCGCGCTGGCAGGTCCGGCACTTCGTCCGGCCGGGGCAGTGGATGACCATGTCCACCTCCCCCGCATCGGTGGCGAACCTGGAGTGGTTCCTGCGGGTGACGGGCCTGCCGGCCGAGCAACGGGACGGCGTTCACGAGGTGCTCGGCCGCGAGGTCGAGGCACACCTGGACGGTCCGTCGCAGGTGTTGTTCCACCCGTTCGTGTACGGCTCTCCGCACCTCGGGCCCACGTCCGGCACGTTCCTCGGTCTGCGCGGCTGGCACGGCCGCGGCCATCTGCTGCGGGCCCTGATGGAAGGCGTCGTCCTCAACCACCGCTGGCACGTCGACGCGCTCTGCTCGAAGCTGCGGATCACGGGGGCGGCCCGGCTGACCGGCGGCGCCGCGCGCAGCGAGGTGTGGAGCCAGATGTTCGCCGACGCTCTGCGGCGACCGGTCGTGGTGACCGAGGTGGCGGAAAGTGCCGCCCGGGGGGCCGCCCTGCTCGCCGCCACCGCCGTCGGCCTGCTCGACGACGCGACGGACCCGCGTGCCGGTGCCGCCGTGCTCCGACGCCACGAACCCGACCCCGACCGGGCCGCCGTACTCGACGAGGCGTACGAGGTGTACCTGGAGGCGCTGGAGGCGCTCGGGCCGGTCTGGGCCCGCCTGAACGCGCCGGAGGCCTGAGGCCCGACCGGCGGATCATGCCCGGCGAGGCGGGGCCCGGCGCTCCCACCTGCGTCGACGATGCGCTGCGGAGATCCGTCAGTGCCTCCCTGCCAGTCCCCCGCCGGTCCCCGCCGTGCCCTCCGCCGCCTCCCTCCAAGATGACTTAGCGATAACTTCTGGGAAGTTTTCTCGCAAGATGTGTTAACAACGGCGCAGTGTCCTGCTAATAATTCCGCCATCGAAACGCGCCCGACTCCCCAAGGACGCATCCCGCACGAGAGGTCCCCCGTCATGCGAACGACCAGACACGTCCTCATAGCCGGTGCCGCCGCCACCGCCCTTCTCGCCACCGCCTGCTCCGGAGCGGGGGACGGCGGGTCCTCGAGCGGTGGCAAGAGCATCAACGTGCTGATGGTCGGCAATCCGCAGATGGAGGACATCGCGAAGCTGACCAAGGACAACTTCACCAAGGACACCGGGATCA
>NZ_LGDG01000135.1 GCF_001279775.1 Streptomyces sp. MMG1533
GGAGTCCGAGGCGGTGCACATCTTCCGTGAGGTGGCGGGCGAGTTCGAGCGGCCGGTGATTCTCTTCTCCGGCGGCAAGGACTCCATCGTCATGCTGCACCTGGCGCTGAAGGCGTTCGCCCCCGCGGCGGTTCCCTTCTCGCTGCTGCACGTGGACACCGGGCACAACTTCCCCGAGGTCCTCGAGTACCGGGACCGCACGGTCGAGCAGCACGGCCTGCGGCTGCATGTCGCGTCCGTGCAGGAGTACATCGACCGGGGTGTCCTCAAGGAGCGCCCGGACGGGACCCGCAATCCGCTGCAGACGCTGCCGCTCACGGAGAAGATCCAGAGCGAGCGGTTCGACGCGGTGTTCGGCGGCGGCCGTCGCGACGAGGAGAAGGCCCGCGCCAAGGAG
>NZ_LGDG01000136.1 GCF_001279775.1 Streptomyces sp. MMG1533
GTCCTTGAGGTTCTTGGACGAGTAGAACCGCACCTTGTGCTCGGCGGACAGCGACACCGTCATCAGCCAGCTCTTCGTCGGCGCGTACCACTGGACCTTCGGGTCACGGAAGTTGTTGGAGCCGATGTCGATGACGGGATTGCCCTGGTACTTGGTCCAGGTACGGCCGCGGTCGGTGCTGTAGGCGAGCGACTGGGCCTGCTTGCCGCCGTTCTTGTAGGCGCTGGTGTAGATCGCCACCATGGGCGGGTTCGCCTTGGTACCGAACCCGGTGGTGTTGTCCCAGTCGACGACCGCGCTGCCGGAGAACACCATCTCCTCGTCGTCGTGCGACAGGGCGAGCGGCAACTCCTCCCAGTGCACGAGGTCCTTGCTCACCGCATGCCCCCAGGACATG
>NZ_LGDG01000137.1 GCF_001279775.1 Streptomyces sp. MMG1533
CTGGCCGTCACCAAGAGCGGCATGTGCCTCGACGTCGTCAACATGAGCACTGCCAACAAGGCCCTCGTCCAGCAGTGGAACTGCGTCGGCAGTCAGACCAACCAGCAGTGGACGGTCATCGACAGAGGCTCCTCCACCTACGAGTTGATGTCGGTGGGCAGTGGTAAATGCCTCGACGTCCCTGACTCCAGCACGACCAGCGGAGTCCAGCTCCAGCAGTACACCTGCGTCGGCAGCAGCAACCAGCTCTGGCGCTTCACCGCTTCAGGATCCGGCACCTACCAGGTCGTGAGCGTCAGCAGCGGTCTGTGCCTCAGCGACCTCAACGCGAGCACCACCGCGGGCAACCCGGTCATCCAGGAAACCTGCACCGCCAACACCAACAAGC
>NZ_LGDG01000138.1 GCF_001279775.1 Streptomyces sp. MMG1533
CGTGCAGGTGGTCACGGATCCACACGGCGAGGTGCTGTGGTTGTCGCCGGCCCTGCCGGGGCGCTGCCATGATCTGACCGTGGCCCGTGCCCATCGGATCATCAGGATCTGCGAGCGCCAAGGGGTGCCGATCCTGGCCGACCGTGCCTACATCGGTGCCGGCGCGTGGGTGACGACACCGGCCAGACGGCCTGCCGGAGGCGAGCTGTCGCTCACCCAGCAGACCGTCAACCGGGCGTTGTCGAGGGCGCGGGCCCCGGTTGAGGGTGGCATTGCCCGCCTGAAGTGCTGGCGGATCTTCCGACGAGCTCGGTGCAGCCCGAATCGAATGACGTCAATCGCAGCAGCGGTCCTCGCTCTGGAGCGGCAACGCTGAAAGACCTCA
>NZ_LGDG01000139.1 GCF_001279775.1 Streptomyces sp. MMG1533
CGGGTCCTTCAGACCCGCACGCGTACGACGGATCGCCTTCGACAACGCCTTGACGGCATCCACCTGGCCGATGACCCGCTTGTGGAGCTCGTCCTCCATACGCAGCAGACGGGACGACTCCTCCTCCGTCAGCTTGAAGACCGGAATGCCCGTAGACGCGGCCAACACTTCAGCAATCATGTCGCCGTCGACCTCGGCGACGACGTCCATGTCGCCGGCCTTCCACTCCTTCTCCCGCTTGGCCTTCGCCGCCAGGAGCTGCTTCTCCTTGTCACGCAGGGAAGCGGCCTTCTCGAAGTCCTGCGAGTCGATCGCGGACTCCTTGTCCCGGCGCACCCCGGCGATCTTCTCGTCGAACTCGCGCAGGTCCGGCGGCGCG
>NZ_LGDG01000140.1 GCF_001279775.1 Streptomyces sp. MMG1533
CGCGCCGCCGGACCTGCGCGAGTTCGACGAGAAGATCGCCGGGGTGCGCCGGGACAAGGAGTCCGCGATCGACTCGCAGGACTTCGAGAAGGCCGCTTCTCTCCGTGACAAGGAGAAGCAGCTTCTCGCCGCGAAGGCCAAGCGGGAGAAGGAGTGGAAGGCCGGCGACATGGACGTCGTCGCCGAGGTCGACGGCGAGCTGATCGCCGAGGTCCTCGCGACCGCCACCGGCATCCCGGTCTTCAAGCTGACGGAGGAGGAGTCCTCGCGTCTGCTGCGCATGGAGGACGAGCTCCACAAGCGGGTCATCGGCCAGGTGGATGCCGTCAAGGCGTTGTCGAAGGCGATCCGTCGTACGCGTGCGGGTCTGAAGGACCCG
>NZ_LGDG01000141.1 GCF_001279775.1 Streptomyces sp. MMG1533
ACCGTGACCACACCCGCCGAAGAAATCCGCACCGCAGCCGAGAAACTGCGCGAACTCCTCGCAGCCCCTGGCCTCACCCCCGGGCCGTGGCTGTCCCTCGACCACGGCGACCGCCTGCTCTACGACGGCCCCGGCGCCGAGGACCAACCGCCCGTGTACGTCGTCGACGAGCCGATGAGCAACGGGGCGAACGCCGACTGGATCGAAGCCATGCACCCCGGCGTCGGCAACCTGCTGGCCAAATGGCTCGACAGCTGGGGCGTCATCGACCTCAGCGAACACGCCGCGATGCAGGAAGACGCCCGCCACGCCCTCGCCATCGCCCGCGCCATCAACGGCAGCCCGTCATGACCTCCCGCGCCTGGCTACCCCACCC
>NZ_LGDG01000142.1 GCF_001279775.1 Streptomyces sp. MMG1533
CCACCCTCGCCGCCACCGCCACCCTCGGCAGAGATCGTGCCGGCGCTGGTCGCCGCCGACGTCAGGTGCTCACCGAACGCCTTCGCGTACTTCTCCAGGCCCGACGCCGTCTCACCGGTCGTCTTCAACACACTGGAAATGCCTTGCGGCTTCAGATCCCAGCTCGGCACAACAGCCCCCGCATCCCCGGCGTTCCCTCAGTCCTGGTTCCCTCGTCAACAAACCGACGAAACCGGGGCACCAACACCCCGGTGAGCGCTACTCAGCGAAAACGCGCCGCGTCGAAATTCGCCGCACCCATCTGCTGCTTCGCGTTGTCACCCTGCTCCTGGTCACCCGAACTGAACGCCGAGTCCATCCCCGACTGACCACCC
>NZ_LGDG01000143.1 GCF_001279775.1 Streptomyces sp. MMG1533
GGTCTGGTCACCTGTTTCGCCACACAGGACGGCATCCCCGCCGTCGCGCTCGCCGCCTCGCGCCGATAGACGCTGGGCGGCACGCCGACCAGCTCCGTGAAGCGGGTGCTGAAGGTGCCGAGCGACGCACAGCCCACCGCGAAGCAGACCTCGGTGACGCTGAGGTCGCCACGACGCAGCAGCGTCATCGCGCGCTCGATGCGCCGGGTCATCAGGTAGCCGTACGGCGACTCGCCGTAGGCACGCCGGAACTCACGGCTGAGATGCCCGGCCGACATGTGCGCGCCCCGGGCGAGCGCCTCGACGTCCAGCGGCTGCGCGTACTCCCGGTCGATCCGGTCACGGACCCGGCGCAGCCGCGCGAGGTCGTCCAG
>NZ_LGDG01000144.1 GCF_001279775.1 Streptomyces sp. MMG1533
CCACCCTCGCCGCCACCGCCACCCTCGGCAGAGATCGTGCCGGCGCTGGTCGCCGCCGACGTCAGGTGCTCACCGAACGCCTTCGCGTACTTCTCCAGGTTCGACGCCGTCTCACCCGTCGTCTTCAACACACCTGAAATACCCTGCGGATTCAGATCCCAGCCCGGCACTACAGCCCCCGTATCCCGAAGTTCCCACAGTCCTACAGACCTGCAGAGCCCTACGGCCCCACTGCTCTACTGCTCTACACCCTGCCCGCGACGCCCTCGACGCTCAGCCGATGTTGTCGACCGCGGCCTTGGCCCGCTGGATCGTCGACTGCGCCGTACCGTCGTTCTTCTCCAACGTCGACTTCAGCAGCGCGATGATGTT
>NZ_LGDG01000145.1 GCF_001279775.1 Streptomyces sp. MMG1533
GGGTGGGGGTGGGGGTGGGGCACGGCGTCGATCTCCGTGCGGACCACGTCGTGCGGGCCGGGCCACTCGACCGGGCGGGTGTCCGGCTGGGCGCGGGCCGCCTCACGGAGGCGGTCGGCGGGTTCTCCGGGGGTGAGGCCGGTGGGCAGGGTGACTCCCGCGCGCGTGAGGACGGCGAGCAGGGCGCGCAGGCGGGCACGGGCGTCGGTCGCGGAGGCCGGTTTCATGAGCTGGTCGAGGGACTCCATGTCGAGGACCGGATCGAGGCCGAGGCGGGCGGCGAAGGTGCGCATGGCCTCGTCCTCGCCCGCGGGGGTGCCGTTGGCCAGCCAGACGTAGCCGACGGGGCGGCGGAAGCCGGCGGCAAGGGTGTAGCCGGCGCGGTCCGCGTCCCACCACAGGGCGAGGACGGGCCGGGAGGCGCCGACGGCGAGGGCGGTGGCCCAGCCGGTCAGGACGCGGTCGACGGGTTCACCGCCGTGCAGCCAGGGCCTGCCCTCGGGGACGAGGACGCTCCAGTCCTCGCCCGCGCGCGTGAGCAGCATGCGCTCGCGCAACAGCCCGGCCGCGGGGGCGACGGAATCGGGCTCCGCCCGGCAGAGCAGGAGAGCGCCGGGGGCGCGACCGGCAGGACCGGTTCGGGAAGCTTCCGTCGACATGGTCACACGCTAGGGCGATTCACCCTATTTGAGCACTTTCGATGACCCAAAGATCCCCAGAACGGGTGCCTTGACTTTCCCCGACCGCGATATATCGTGAATAGCAGGAGACGCGATATGGCGCGTTGCTACGGGGAGGTCTGCACCGATGCCCGAGTGGTCCGTCACAGAGCCCAGGAAGCTCACCTTCGACGATCCCGTCACCACCCTCCGCGTACGCATCGTCGACGGAACAGTGAACGTGGTGGGCACCGACGAAGGTTCCGCCCGTCTGGAAGTCTCCGAGATCGAGGGGCCGCCCCTGGTCGTGACCCAGGAGGCCGGCACGCTCACCGTGGCGTACGACGACCTGCCCTGGAAGGGCTTCCTCAAGTGGCTCGACCGCAAGGGGTGGCGTCGCAGTGCCGTCGTCTCCCTCGCCGTACCGGCCGACACGCATGTCGAGGTGGGCGTGATCAGCGCGGGGGCCGTCGTCTCCGGGGTGCGCGGGCAGTCCGTGGTGAAGGGGGTCACCGGCGACACGACACTCGTCGGTCTCTCCGGCCCGGTCCGCGCCGACACGGTCGCCGGGAACCTGGAGGCCCAGGCCGTCACCGGCGACCTCCGGTTCAACTCCGTCTCCGGCGACCTCACCGTCGTCGACGGCTCGGGCTCCGCCGTGCGGGCCGACTCGGTCAGCGGCTCCATGATCGTCGACCTCGATCCGGACGGCCCCACCGACGTCCGGCTGACCAGCATCTCGGGCGAGATCGCCATCCGGCTCCCCCAGCCGGCGGACACCGAGGTCGAGGCCAACACGGCGAGCGGGACCATCTCCAACGCCTTCGACGGCCTGCGGGTGCACGGCCAGTGGGGCGCCCACAAGATCACCGGCCGTCTCGGCCCGGGCAACGGCAAGCTGCGGGCCACGACCATCTCCGGCTCGATCGCCCTCCTGCGCCGCCCTCCCCGGGAGGACGAGCCGTGGGACGACGCCACGGACTCCGGCGCCGGCGACCCGCCGGACAACCCTCGGAGCGACGCAGGGGACAATTCGGTTTCCGGCCCGGGCGACGGCTCGACCAGTGCCCCGGCCGACGGTACGACCGACAAGAAGGTGCTCTGACATGCCCCCCGTCTTCGCGCACGGCCGCCTCCGCCTCTACCTGCTGAAGCTGCTGGACGAGGCCCCGCGCCACGGCTACGAGGTGATCCGCCTACTGGAGGAGCGCTTCCAGGGGCTGTACGCGCCGTCCGCGGGCACCGTGTACCCGCGTCTGGCCAAGCTGGAGGCCGAGGGCCTGGTCACCCACACGACCGAGGGCGGCCGCAAGGTGTACGCCATCACGGACGCGGGCCGCGCCGAGCTGGCCGACCGCAGCGGCGAACTGGCCGACCTGGAGCTGGAGATCCGGGAGTCGGTCGCGGAACTCGCCGCCGAGATCCGGGCCGACGTGCGCGGCGCCGCGGGCGACCTGCGGCGCGAGATGCGGGCGGCGGCCTCCGAGGCCCGGCGGGGCACCGGGCCCGGCGGCACCGGCACCAAGGCCGGCGACGGCGAACAGGACGGCCCCTTCGGAGACTTCGGGGAGTACACCGACAAGGAGGCATGGCGCGCGGCCAAGGAGGAGATGCGTCGCGTCAAGCAGGAGTGGAAGGAACAGGCCCGGCGCGCCAAGGACGAGAGCCGCCGAGCGCGGGACGAGGCCCAGCGGGCCCGCCGTCAGGCCAAAGAGGCGCAGGAACGGGCCCGGGAGCAGGCGCAGGAGGAGGTACAGCGCATCGCCCGGCGGGTCCAGGAGCAGGTGCAGGACCATTTCGCGCGGGGCGACTGGCCGACGGGGGTACGCGAGGGGCTGACCGAACTGGCCAAGGAATTCGGCGAGTTCGGGAAGGACTACGGCAAGGAGTTCGGGAAGGACTTCGGCTTCGGCCGGGGCAACGGCACCGCGGAGAAGGCGGCACCCGCCCCCGAGTACTCACACACCCCGGAGGGCTTCCCGGCCGAGTACGAACCGACGTGGGCCCACGAGGACCCCACCGGCGACCCGGCCCGCGACCTGGACCGCCTGCTCGACCGCTTCCGGGACGACATCCGCGACACCGCCCGGGACCACGGCGTCACACCCGACCAGCTCCGCGACGCCCGCCGCCACCTCTCGACCGCGGCGGCACACATCGGGGCGCTGCTGCGGACGCCGAAGGCTTGAGGGAAGCGGCCCCGGCGGCCACGAGCACCTGGGCCGGCTCAGCCCGCCTTCGCCTCCCCACCCCCGTACAGCACCCGCATCAGCGCCTCGTGCGTCACCCCGTGGTCGGCGAGTACCTCCGCGGGGACACCCGGGCGGGCGGTCAGGGCCAGGAGGATGTGTTCGTCGCCGACATGGCGGTCGCGGTGGGCGACGGCGATGCGCAGGGACCTCTCCAGGACCTCCTTGGCGTCGCGGCCGAAGGAGCGGCGCCCCGACCACCAGCTCCGGTCCTTGCGGTCGCCGGACATCGCCCCGACACCGTGCGCCTCCTCCACCCGGGCGACGATCTCCGAGACGTCGATGCCGAGTCCCGCGAGGGCATCGGTGTCGGCCTGGGTGAGGCCCGCACGTCGCCGCGCCTCGGCCAGGGCATGCCGTACGGACTCCTTGCGGTCGGCGAGCCCGAGCGCCGCCAACCCGAAGGAGGCGCGGGAGGCCTCCCGGTCCAGCAGGGCGAGCAGCATATGCTCCGCCTCCACGGACTGTGCGCCCGCCCCCTCGGCATGCTCCACCGCCCCGCGCACCACGTCCCGGGCGTCCTTCGTGAACCGCTCGAACATCAATGCCTCCCGTACTTCTTGTGCACGGCCTGCCTGCTCACACCGAGTTCCGCGGCGATCTCCTGCCACGACCAGCCCTGATTGCGCGCGTTGCGCACCTGCACCGCCTCCAGCTGCTCCAGCAGCCTGCGCAGCGCGGCGACGGCCCGCAGGCCGACCCGGGGGTCCCGGTCGCCCGCGCGCTCGGCGAGATCCGTTGCTTCGGTCATGCTGTCAACTTACGTTGACACGCCTCGCTTGTCAACCGTGGTTGACATGACCGACGGCCGGCCCGGCGAACCGGACCGGCCGTCAGCAAGCATCGGACAGCAGGGACTACAGGCCGTTCTTAAGTACGATCTTCCCGAACTGGTCCCCGGACTCCAGCCGTTCGAAGCCCTCGCGGGCCCGGTCGAGCGGCAGCGCCTCGTCGATGACGGGACGGACACCGGTGGCGGCACAGAAAGAGAGCAGGTCCTCCAGCTCGTCCTTGGTGCCCATCGTGGAGCCGACGACCTTGAGTTCCAGGAAGAAGATCCGGGTCAGCTCGGCGTGCGAGGGGCGGTCACCACTCGTCGCGCCGGAGATCACCAGCGTCCCGCCGGGCCGCAGCGACTTCACCGAGTGCGACCAGGTGGCCGCGCCGACGGTCTCGATCACGGCGTCGACCCGCTGCGGCAGCCGCGCACCCGGCTCCACCGCCTCCACCGCCCCCAGGTCGACGGCCCGCTTCCGCTTCGCCTCGTCCCGGCTGGTCGCGAAGACCCGCAGCCCCGCAGCCTTCCCCAGCACGATCGCCGCCGTGGCGACACCGCCGCCGGCGCCCTGCACGAGGACGGAGTCGCCGGGTCGTACTCCGGCGTTCGTGAACAGCATCCGGTACGCCGTCAGCCAGGCCGTGGGCAGACAGGCGGCCTCCTCGAAGGAGAGCTCCTTGGGCTTGGGCAGCAGGTTCCACGTCGGTACTGCGACCTGCTCGGCGAAGGTGCCCTGATATCGCTCCGTGAGGATGGAACGGGGCTCCTTGGGGCCGACACCGTGGCCGGTCTGACCGATGACGGAGTGCAGGACGACCTCATTGCCGTCCTGGTCGACGCCCGCGGCGTCACAGCCGAGGATCATCGGCAGCTTGTCCTCCGCGAGGCCCACGCCGCGCAGGGACCAGAGGTCGTGGTGGTTGAGGGAGGCGGCCCTGACGTCAACGACGCTCCAGCCGGGGCGGGGCTCAGGGGCCGGGCGCTCCCCCAACTCCAGGCCGGAGAGCGGCTGGTCGCGGTCGATTCGGGCGGCGTAGACAGCGAACATGACCTTGACGATAGGCGGCGAGGCAGGCGGGCGGAACCGCCGGGCTCTGTGACACACACCCTCTTGTCAAGGCGCCCGCCCCCGGTGCGTGCAACACCTGGGGGCTCCGCCCCCAGACCCCCGGCCTATGCCCCACCCCCCACCCGACTCGGTCAGTCGAGAGGTGGGCCTCGCCCTGGGGGCTGCGCCCCAGCGGGTGGGTGGGGTCGGGGACAGCCTCTGCCCACCACCCGACTCGATCGGTCGAGAGGTGACCGTCACCCGGCCGCCACCGGCGTCGCACGGTGCACGATCCCGCGCACGGCGGCAAGGGGACGCCGTACGCACCCGCACCCGCGTACGGCGGCAAGGGGACGTGTCGGGGGGTGTCCGCCCGCAGCGGTTGGCGCGTCAACACGTTCGCCCCCGTAAGAAGCCGATTCCGCGCCGTTCCGAGGACGGACACCCCCCGACACGGCCCCGACCCCACCACACCCGAAGGCGCAACGGGCACCCCGAAACCACCCGAACGGCCGGGCACGCAGGCAAAAAAAATGGCCCCGCCCAAATCCGGACGGGGCCACCACACCAAACCTCAGCGCCGAGCAACGCCTTCCGCCCGCGCCGCGGCCGCCACAGCAGCCGTCACCGCAGGCGCCACCCGCTCGTCGAACGGCGACGGAATCACATAGTCAGCGGCAAGGTCGTCGCCGACCACCGACGCCAGCGCCTCCGCGGCCGCGATCTTCATGCCCTCGGTGATCCGGGAGGCCCGCACCTGCAGCGCCCCCGCGAAGATGCCCGGGAACGCCAGCACGTTGTTGATCTGGTTCGGGAAGTCCGACCGCCCGGTGGCCACGACCGCCGCGTACTTGTGCGCGACATCGGGGTGGATCTCGGGATTCGGGTTGGCCATGGCGAAGACGAAGGCACCCTCGGCCATGGAGGCCACGGCGGGCTCCGGCACCGTACCGCCGGAGACGCCGATGAAGACGTCGGCGCCTTCCAGAGCGGCCTCCAGAGGCCCGCTGATGCCCGCCTTGTTGGTGAACGAGGCCAGCTCACGCTTGACCGACGTCAGGTCGTCCCGGTCGGCGGACACGATGCCCTTGCGGTCCGCCACCGCCACGTCGCCGATGCCGGCTTCGACCAGCATCTTCGCGATGGCGACACCGGCCGCGCCCGCGCCCGAGATGACGGCCCGAAGCTCGCCGATCCCACGACCGGTCAGCTTCGCCGCGTTCCGCAGCGCCGCCAGCGTCACGACCGCCGTACCGTGCTGGTCGTCGTGGAAGACGGGGATGTCCAGCCGCTCCTGGAGCTTGCGCTCGACCTCGAAGCACCGCGGCGCCGAGATGTCCTCCAGGTTCACGCCACCGAAGGACGGCGAGATCCGGACCACGGTCTCGACGATCTCGTCGACGTCCGTGCAGTTCAGCGCGATCGGGACGGCGTCCACGCCGCCGAACTGCTTGAACAGGATCGCCTTGCCCTCCATGACCGGGAGGGAGGCCTCGGGACCGATGTCGCCGAGTCCGAGGACCGCCGTACCGTCCGTCACGACGGCGACGACCGAGGACTTCCACGTGTAGTCGTGGACCAGTTCGGGCTGCTCGGCGATCGCGCTGCACACTTTCGCGACGCCGGGCGTGTACGCCAGGGACAGGTCGTCCTTGTCACGGACCGGCACGGTGGCCTGCACGGCCATCTTGCCGCCGCGGTGCAGCGCGAACGCCGGATCGAAGGAATCGAGGGGCTCGGCCCCGCCCTCCTGGTCCGTACTGCTGTCGCTGCGAGGATTGACGATCTCCGCTGCCACTTTGTCTTACCCCTTAGGTCTTCATGGTTTGAGGGTGGCCACTCCTGGTTGAGAAGTGGGCGGGCACCGCGCACGGCCCTGATGGTGCTGCTCCCGCACGGGATACGTACGAGCCATACGCGACGGGCGCGCCGCACACGCGCCCTGAGCCCCGGATGAGGGGTGTAAAGAACCTTCTTACCGGACGGACCACACCGACGACGAGTCCAATACGTGCAAGGTCACACGGCGGAACACGAACGTCCACTTACCGGTGACATGAATCATGGGACATACCGACACAAGCTCTCAAGATCCGCTTGACTGGCGTTCGAACGGCGCTCGACCCGCCCCGACCTGCATCGGCCCGGCGTCCGCATCCCGAGATACACCGAAGATCTTGCGGCCGGAAGTACGGATTCCCGTAGATGGTGCGGTCGGGATGTACCGACCTGGTGTGGTTCGGGAGTTGCCCGTTATCCGATTTTGACATGGCTGCCCCCCTGCACGCCTTGGTCCGAATGGCAAGATGCGGTCATCACACGAGGTCGCGACACTCGAAGACGTGTGCTCTCGTCGACCCAGGGCCCAAGCACCAGCCGAGGTCCCATGGCACCTGCCGAACCCATCGGCAGCTGTCCGCCCCATCGGCAACTCCACCCATCCGCCGGAGGAACCCACCATGACCGCAAGCTCCACCCGTCGTACGACCGCAGCGCACACCCGGCTAGCAGCGGTCGGTGCGATCGCGGTCGCGGGCACGCTGCTGCTCGCCGGCTGCGGTGACCAGACCGAGGACGGCGGCTCGGGGAGCACCGACACCGCCTCGGCGAGCACGGCCCCGCTGGCCGACAAGCTGCCGAAGGCGATCCGTGACGCAGGCGTCATCAAGGTCGGCTCCGACATCGCCTACGCGCCGGTCGAGTTCAAGGACAGCGCCGGCGCGACGGTCGGCATCGACCCCGACCTCGCGGCCGCCATGGGCAAGCAGCTCGGCGTGACGTTCAAGTTCGAGAACGGCACCTTCGACACGCTGATCACGGGTCTGCGCTCCGACCGGTACGACATCGCCATGTCCGCGATGACCGACACCAAGGACCGCCAGGAGGGCATCGACTCCGACACCGGCAAGAAGGTCGGCGAGGGCGTCGACTTCGTGGACTACTTCACCGCCGGTGTCTCGATCTACACCAAGAAGGGCGACGACCAGGGCATCAAGACCTGGTCCGACC
Source organism: Streptomyces sp. MMG1533 (assembly GCF_001279775.1). Taxonomy (GTDB): domain Bacteria; phylum Actinomycetota; class Actinomycetes; order Streptomycetales; family Streptomycetaceae; genus Streptomyces. The sequence continues at coordinate 7,744 of NZ_LGDG01000145.1, forward strand.
TGTGCGGCAAGAAGATCGTGGTGCAGCGCGGCACAGTCTCCGAGGACCTCGCCAAGGCCGAGGCCAAGAAGTGCACCGGCGGCAAGACGATCTCCATCCAGGCCTTCGACAACGACCAGCAGGCCCAGACCCGCCTGCGCGCGGGCGGCGCCGACGCCGGCTCCTCCGACTTCCCCGTCGCCGCGTACGCCGTGAAGACCTCCGGCGGTGGCAACGACTTCCAGCTGGTCGGCGAGCAGGTCGAGGCCGCCCCGTACGGCATCGCGGTCGCCAAGGACAGCACGCAGCTCCGGGACGCCCTGAAGGCCGCGCTGGACGCGATCATCGCGAACGGCGAGTACGACAAGATCATCTCGAAGTGGGGCGTCGGCGACGGCGCCGTCAAGGAAGCCACCATCAACGGCGGCAAGTGACCGCGTGATCTGCGGCCACTGAAAGGCAACACCCGTGACTGTTGACATCGACAAGACGGACGGACCGGCGGACACCCCGCCGGCCGGCCCGCAGGCCATCAAGGCCATCCCGGTCCGTCACTACGGACGGTACGTCTCCGGCGTGCTCGCCCTCGCCGTGCTGGTCGGCATCATCTACGCGTTCTCCCAGGGCAGGATCAACTGGGGGGCGATCCCGGACTACTTCTTCAACGACCGCATCCTCAGCGGCGTGGGCAAGACGCTCCTGCTCACGGTGCTGTGCATGCTGATCGGCGTCGTCGGCGGCATCCTGCTGGCGGTGATGCGCCTGTCGAAGAACCCGGTCACCTCGTCCATCGCGTGGTTCTACATCTGGTTCTTCCGCGGCACCCCGGTCCTGGTCCAGCTCATCGTCTGGTTCAACCTGGGCCTGGTCTTCGAGTACATCAACCTCGGGCCGCTCTACAAGAACGAGTGGTCGGACTTCATGACCCCGTTCCTGACGGCGCTGCTGGGCCTCGGCCTCAACGAGGCGGCGTACATGGCGGAGATCTGCCGCGCCGGCCTGCTCTCGGTCGACGAGGGCCAGACCGAGGCGTCGCACGCGCTGGGCATGAGCCACGGCAAGACGCTGCGCCGGATCGTCGTCCCGCAGGCGATGCGCGTGATCGTGCCGCCCACGGGCAACGAGGTCATCAACATGCTGAAGACGACCTCGCTGGTGTCCGTGGTCCAGTACTCGGAGCTGCTCCGCGTCGCCCAGGACATCGGCCAGACCTCCGGCGCCCCGGCCGAGATGCTGTTCCTGGCCGCGGCCTGGTACCTGGTCCTGACCTCGATCTTCAGCGTCGGCCAGTACTACCTGGAGCGGTACTACGCCCGCGGTTCGAGCCGAAGTCTGCCGGCGACGCCGTTCCAGAAGATCAGGGCGAACCTGCTGTCCCTGTCGAACCGTCCGTCGGCGGGAGGTACCGCATGACCGCCATGGTGAAGGCCGAAGGCGTCCACAAGTCCTTCGGCCTGGTCGAAGTCCTCAAGGGCATAGACCTGGAAGTGAAGTCCGGCGAGGTCTTCTGCCTCATCGGCCCCTCCGGCTCCGGCAAGTCGACCTTCCTCAGGTGCATCAACCACCTGGAGAAGATCAACGCGGGTCGTCTGTACGTCGACGGCGACCTGGTCGGCTACCGCCAGAAGGGCGACAAGCTGTACGAGCTGAAGGACAGCGAGGTCTCGGTCAAGCGCCGGGACATCGGCATGGTCTTCCAGCGCTTCAACCTGTTCCCGCACATGACGGCCGTGGAGAACATCATGGAGGCGCCGGTCCAGGTCAGGGGCGTGAGCCGGGCCCAGGCCCGGGAGCGCGCGCTGCAGCTGCTCGAACGTGTCGGCCTGGCCGACAAGGCCGGCAGCTACCCCTCGCAGCTCTCCGGCGGCCAGCAGCAGCGCGTGGCGATCGCCCGTGCGCTGGCCATGGACCCGAAGCTGATGCTCTTCGACGAGCCGACCTCGGCTCTCGACCCGGAGCTGGTCGGCGACGTCCTCGACGTCATGCGCGACCTCGCCGAGTCCGGCATGACGATGATCGTCGTCACCCACGAGATGGGCTTCGCCCGCGAGGTCGGCGACAGCCTGGTCTTCATGGACGACGGTGTGGTGGTCGAGTCCGGCAACCCGCGGGACGTCCTGACGAACCCGCAGCACGAGCGGACGCGGTCGTTCCTGTCCAAGGTTCTGTAGCAGTCGGACAAAGGGGCGGTACGGGTCCCCCGTACCGCCCCTTTCCGTGTGCTCCGGCCCGTGTGCTCCGGCCCGTGTGCTCCGGCCCGTGTGCTCCGGCTCCGTGTGCTCCGGCGCTACTTCAGCGCCAGCAGCAGCGTGTCCGACGGCGAGCACCACACCGGACGCGCCTCCCCGAAGCCCTTCTCGCGCAGCACGCGCGCGTGCCACGCGGCGGACGGCATGTCGCCGTCGGCGTGTTCGCCGTAGATCTCGAAGCGCTTGGCCGTGGGCCCGGCCAGGACGGGGTCCTTGGCGGCGAGCTGCCACCACTCGGCCCAGTCGAGGTCGCCGTCGGCCCTGGCCTGTTCCATGCCCGCGTGCCGCTGCGCCCGCTCGGCCGCGTTGATCCGGGGGGTGGTGTCGTCGATCATGTGGTCCGCGTTCATGAAGACACCGCCGTCGCGGACGAGTTCCGCGACCTGACCGTAGAGGGCCGCGAGGGGTTCGCTGTGGAGCCAGTGCAGGGCCGTGGCGGTCAGGACCGCGTCGTACGAGTCGTACGGCAGCCCCGACGGCCAGTTCGGGTCCTTGAGGTCGGCGGTGACGAAGGTGACCCGGTCGTCGCCCGCGAAGGTTCCCTCGGCGATGGCGAGGAGCGCCGGATCGAGGTCGACGCCGGTGCTGGTGGCCTCCGGGAACCGCGCGAACAGCCTGGCCGTGATACTTCCCGTGCCGCACGCGAGGTCCAGGACGCGCGGGGCGGTGCCGACGAGGGCCTCGACCATGTCGAGCATGATCCGGAAGCGATCCTCCCGGTCGGGCATGTACCACTCCTGCTGCCGGTCCCAGCTCTCCTGCCAGGCCCGCCAGTCGGTACCGGCCGTGGTGGTGTTCGTGTCCGTCATCGAGCCCCTCCGTCGCACGAGGTCACGTAATACCCTGGATGCACGACCGGCTGTTACCCCGACCGCACCACGACCATAGAACGCCTCCGTAAGGACTACAAGTGGAACTGGCCTATTACTCGGATTACGCCGTACGACTCGTCAACAGCGAGGAGCCGGCCCGGGGCAAGGACGCGCTGACCTCGGTCGAGGCAATCCACGACCTCTTCGGCGGCAACCAGGGGGCCGCCCGGCGCGCCACGGACGCGGACGTCACCCGTTTCCGGGGCGTACGGGCCCGGCTCCGGGCGGTCTTCGAGGCGGCGGACGCGGGCAGCGAGACGCTGGCGGTGGACCTGCTGAACTCACTCCTCCTGGAGTTCCCGGTGAGCCCGCAGATCTCCGGCCACGACTACCGGGACGACGAGGGCCGCCCGCTGTGGCACATGCACCTGGCGGACCACCCGTCGAACGCGACCGCGGGCTACGCGGCCATCGCGGCGATGGGCCTCGCCTTCCACCTCACGGAGTACGGCGTCGACCGCCTCGGCCTGTGCGAGGCCGCACCGTGCCGCAACGCCTACCTCGACACGTCCACGAACCGCTCCCGGCGCTACTGCTCCGACCGCTGCGCCACCCGCGCCAACGTGGCGGCCTACCGCGCCCGCAAGCGCCTGGAGGCCGACCGGTCGGAGAAGACCGGCCTCGCGGCCGACAGCGCCCAGCGCACCGCGGCGAACGGCGAGCGCTGATCCGGCCTGCGCGGCCGGTAGCGGAAGCGGACCGTGCCGAGCACCAGTTCGTCCGGCACGGTCCCGTAGTCGGTGCTGTCGCCCCCGGCGTACGCGTTGTCCCCGAGCACCCACCAGCCGCCCTCGCGCCGTTCCGTGGCCCGTTTGACGACGAGCAGGTCCTGCTGGAACGGATGGCGCAGGACGACCACGTCACCCGGCCTGATCCTGGCCCCCCACTGGACCACGAGCTGGTCCCCGTGACTGAGCGTGGGCACCATGGACGGCCCGGACACCTCGGCCAGCCCGAAGGGCAGTACGGCCCCCCTGCGCTCGGTCTCCTGCGACAGCTCCGGCATCGCCGGCACCTCCCCGGTCCGTTCCTCCACCAGTCTCAGTCTCACCCCGGACTTTTGTCCTAAGCCCATGGGGGCACTCGCGAAATCCCTTCTCCCAGGGAGTAATGTCCCACCTGAGAAGACGATCACGAGGAAGGATTGCGCATGCTTTCCCGCCTGTTCGCCCCCAAGGTCAAGGTCAGCGCCCACTGCGACCTGCCCTGCGGCGTGTACGACCCGGCCCAGGCCCGCATCGAGGCGGAGTCGGTCAAGGCTGTCCAGGAGAAGATGGCCGGCAACGACGACCCGCACTTCCAGGCGCGCGCCACCGTCATCAAGGAGCAGCGTGCCGAGCTGGCGAAGCACCACGTCTCCGTGCTGTGGAGCGACTACTTCAAGCCCCCGCACTTCGAGAAGTACCCGGAGCTGCACCAGCTGGTCAACGACGCCTTGAAGGCCCTCTCGGCCGCCAAGGGTTCGACCGACCCGGCCACGGGCCAGAAGGCCCTGGACTACATCGCCCAGATCGACAAGATCTTCTGGGAGACCAAGAAGGCCTGACCGCCAAGTCAGCCTTCCCGACCGGCGATCGGTGCACCATCGCAGGTCGACGGGCACCCCGAAGGGGCTCGACCGGACTCGTTCCGGCCGGGCCCCTTCGCCGTCAGCACCGGAACCCTCGGACCGGGCTCCGTGCGCATTCCCGCGCCGCCGACCACCTGGCCGCCCCATGCCGAACCAACCGACTGACGCGGCGAGACATCGGCTCGCCCTGACCGCCGGGACAGGTGCCGCCGTTGTCCTGGGGGCCATGGCCGTCGACGTCGCGGTCCAGCAGGACTTCGCCCTGGAGGCCACGTCGGAGCAGGCGGAGGCCCTCACCGATCGCTTCGTCGACGCCGGGGCGGGAATTGGTCGACGTCCCGGTTCTCGCACACACCGCCTGAATGCCTCCGGGCAGGAGCGGGCCTGAAATTCCGGCGGGTACAGGGCCTCCCCCGCCTACGATCACCGCATGAGCATCCGCTGGACGTACGCCTTCATCGACCGGCCCGCCCGGGGCCTCGGCCGGGCCCAGGAGTTCTGGACGGCCGTCACGGACACACGGTTGTCCGCACCGCGGGGTGAGCAGGGCGAGTTCGCGACCCTCGTGGCGGACGGCGCCGACGCCTGCGTGAAGGTCCAGGGCGTGGCGGAGGGCCCCGGGGGCGCGCATCTCGACTTCGCCGTGGCGGACGTACCGGAGTTCGTGAAGGCGGCGGTGGGGTGCGGGGCGTCCATGGCCGCCGAGCACGAGGGGTGGGCCGTACTGCGGTCGCCCGCGGGGCAGTTGTTCTGTGCCGTGCCCTGGCACGGGGAGTCGGTGCGGCCGCCGATGGTGCGGGGCAGCCGGCTCGACCAGGTGTGCGTCGACGTCCCGCCGTCCGTGTACAACGCCGAAGTCGCCTTCTGGGGCGCGCTGCTGCCCGACTGGCAGTCCCTGCCCGGTTCGCTCCCCGAGTTCCACGTGGTCAAGCCGCCGCCCGGGCTTCCGATCCGTATCCTGCTCCAGCGCCTCGGCGAGGAGCGGCCCCTGACCGCCCATCTGGACCTGGCCTGCTCGGACATCGAGGCGACCCGCGCCGAGCACCAGCGGCTCGGCGCGGAGCTCGTCGCCCGCGGCCGCCACTGGACGGTGATGCGCGATCCGGCGGGCGGCACGTACTGCCTGACGGGCCGCGATCCGGAGACTGGCGGGCTTCCCGCCTAGTCCCACGTCTCCACGTCCACCACGGCGTCCACCGGGATGGGCCCGTACACGTGCGGGAACTCCTCGCCGCCGGGCTTCGCCGCCTCGTACTTCACCGGCGCGTCGAGGCGGGAGGGGTCCACGACGAGGACCACCAGATCGTCGACGCCCTCGTAGAAGGCCGCCGTGCGCGGGAGCTGGGCGCGGGTCGAGCAGTGGATGAAGCCCTCCTCCTGGAGGGTGCGGCCGCGGGTCGACATCTCGTACGTGCCTCGCGCGCGGGCCGCCTCCCAGAGGGAGCGTTCGGTGATGTGGAGGATGGGCGTCGAGGTGGTCATGGGATCAAGTTACGGCCTCAGGCGGGCCGCCCGCGCCCGCAAGTAGCGCTGTTCCGGCAGGCTCAGGGTCTTGGCGGCGGCCGACTCGTAGGCGGCGCGGGCGTCGTCGTACGAACCGGCGCGTTCCAGGAGGTGCCCCCGGACCGCGTCCAGACGGTGGCCCGTCTTCAATTCGCCCTCCAGCGCGTCCAGTTCGGCGAGTCCGGCCTGCGGGCCCTGCACCATGGCGACGGCGATCGCGCGGCCCAGCCGTTCGAGGGGGCCGGGGACGAGGCGTACGAGGACGTCGTAGAGGCCGAGGATCTCCCGCCAGTCGGTCGCCTCGGCGGCCGGCGCCTCGTCGTGCACCGCGGCGATGGCGGCCCTCACCTGGTAGGGGCCGGCGGGGCCCCGGCTCAGGGCGTGGGTGACCAGGGCGACGCCCTCCTCTATCGCGGCCTTGTCCCAGCGGTCGCGGTCCTGTTCGTCGAGGGGGATCAGTTCGCCGTGCGGGCCGGAGCGGGCGTCGCGGCGGGCGTCGGTGAGCAGCATCAGGGCCAGCAGGCCGGCCACCTCGCCGGCGTCGGGGAGGAGACGGTGGACCGTGCGGGTCAGGCGGATCGCCTCGCCGGCGAGGTCGCGCCGCTGGAGGGAGGGTCCGGAGGTCGCGGTATGGCCCTCGTTGAAGATCAGGTAGAGGGTCTGCAGGACGGCGGGCAGGCGCTCGGCCCAGTTGTCCGGCCGCCCGAAGCGCACACCCCGCACCTTCTGCTTGGCGCGGCTGATGCGCTGGGCCATGGTCGCCTCGGGGACCAGGTACGCGCGGGCGATCTCCGCCGTCGTGAGGCCGCCGACCGCACGCAGGGTGAGCGCGATCTGCGCGGGCGGGGGCAGATCCGGGTGGCAGCACAGGAAGAGGAGGGAGAGCGTGTCGTCCTCGCGGGGCGCCCGGTCCGTGGTGACGAACGCGTCGCGCGGGGCGAGTGCCGCCGCCTTCTCCTCCCGCGCCCGCCGCGCCTCCTCCGACCGCAGGGCGTCGGTCAGCCGCCGCGAGGCCACCTTGATGAGCCACCCGCGCGGGTTGTCCGGCAGCCCCGCCGAGGGCCACTGCCCGGCCGCCGCGAGGAGTGCCTCCTGTACGGCGTCCTCGGCGGCGTCGAAATGGCCGTACCGCCTGACCAGCGCGCCGAGGACCTGCGGCGCGTGGCGGCGCAGCAGGTCCTCGATCTCGCGGCCGGTGCTCACGGCCGGGTCAGCAGAGGTCCCCGGCGCCGTCCTGGATGGGCCGGATCGCCACCGGGTGGTTGGGGGCGCCCTCGGGCTGGGGGCAGCGGGTGACGCGGTCGGCGATCTCCGTGACCCGCTCCAGGCTCTCGCACTCCAGGACCCAGTAGCCGGCCATCAGCTCCTTGGTCTCGCTGTACGGGCCGTCGGTGATCACTGCCTTGCCGTCGTCGCCGAGCGTGACCGTGCGGATCTTCGCGGGCTCGGCCAGGCCCTGCGCGTCGACGAGCTCGCCGGTCTCGGAGAGGTCGTTGTTGATCGCTTCCATGTGGGCGTACATCGCCTGGACGTCCTGCTCGCTCCAGGCCGGGGAGTGAGGGGATGCCTTGCCGCGCATCGCCTCGTAGTCCAACTGTGTGCCCTGCACCATGACCAGGTACTTCATGAGTCCGCTCCTTCGCGTCTTCGGCGTCTTCGCGCCGGGCCGCCCGTGGTGGGCGACTCTCACAGGGGACGTCGGAGCCGGTCGGGGGTTCTCGACAACTCGGCTCGGGTTCTCTTCGACCCGGCTCAGGTCTTCTTCGGAGCGGCGGTGTTCGTGGAGGGGGTGTTCGTCGCGGGGGTGCGGTGCCGGCCCTCGGCCGCGGGCGCTTCCGCGGTCTTGTCGGCGTATGCCTCGCACTTCGGGTTGCGGCACGGGCCTGACACCCATACCGGGACCCACGCGCCCAGCGTCTTGTGGCGCCGGACGACTGTATCGACGTGCTGTCCGCAGGCGGGACAGACGTGTGCGTCGCTGTCCATGCCTTCCAGAGTAGGGCGAGCGGGGCGTCAGCGCTTCCTGCTGTACGTCCGCACCAGCGCCCCGTTCTTGAAGGTGCGCACCGAGCCGAGCTCGAAGTCGGTGACCGCGAAACCGGACCCGAACATCGGCATGCCCGTGCCCAGCACGATCGGGTACGTCTTGATGACCAGCTCGTCGATCTCGTCGAGCAGCTCGCCCGCGAGCACCGAGCCGCCGCACAGATAGATGCCGAACTCACCCTCCTCCGCCTTGAGCTCGCGCACCTTTGCGACCAGGTCGGCGGCGACGATCTCGACCTTCGGGTCGGGCGACTCCTTGAGGGTGCGCGAGGCGACGTACTCGCGCAGATGGGCGTACGGGCTGGTGATGCCCTCCTTCAGCGCGACGTCGTAGCTGGCGCGGCCCTGGATGATCGTGTCGAACTTCTGGTTCGGCCGGTCGTCGATGCCGACGGACCGGCGGCCGTGCGTCGCCACGGTCTCCGGATATTCGGTGCTGAGGAACTCCAAGAACTCCTCGTCGGCGAAGCGGTACATGGACGACGCGTCGCCGCCCGGGTCCCCGATGAACCCGTCGATGGAGCAGGCGATGAAGTAGGTGAGCTTTCGCAAGCCGGTCTCTTTTCGTAGGCTGCCTCGTGAACGACTTCAGTTGTAGTACTTCTCTTGTAGTGGTTGCAAGCGGATTCCGGGTACGGAATCAAGTGACAGAGGAGATTCCGTATGGCCAGCAATCCGGAGCGCCGGGCCGCGCTCGTGGACGCCGGGGTCGAAGTGCTCGCGCGCGAGGGGGCGCGCGGGCTGACGTTCCGCGCGGTGGACGGGGAGGCGGAGGTCCCGGTGGGTACGGCCTCCAACTACTTCACCGGCCGCGACGACCTGCTGCGGCAGATCGACGCCCGGCTGCACGAGCGGCTCGCGCCCGACCCCGAGGTGATGAGCGAACTGCTGAAGGGGCCGCGAGACCGCTCACTGGTCACCGCCTTCATGCACGACCTCATGGCCCGCGCGACCCGCGACCGCACCGGCTATCTCGCCCTCCTGGAGATGCGCCTCGAAGCCACCCGCCGCCCGGAACTGCTGGCCTCCTACACCAGGTCGGTGCGCGGCGACCTGGAGTACGGCATGGAGTTCCACCGGGACGCCGGGCTGCCCGGCGGCGACGAGACCGTCACCGTGCTCTACCTCGCGATGCTCGGGCTGATCCTGGAGCACCTGACCCTGCCGGGCGTCCTGGACGGCGTACTGCCCGGGGTGAGCGTGCCCAACGGACTGGTGGAGCGGATCGTGGCGACGGTGGCGCCGGAGGGGTAGGCCGGCGACACCACGCCGGCAGGACGGATGTACCTCAGGCGTGGCTCAGCTGCGGGGCTCGCGCCACATCGGCCACATCCGCGGGCCTTCCGGCAGGTCGAGGGGGCGGCCGGTGAGCTCGAAGCCGAGGCGCTCGTAGAGCTTGCGGCTGCGGGAGTTGCTGGCCTCCAGGTAGGCGGGCAGGCCCTCACGGTCGCAGCGGTTGAGGACCGGGGCGATGAGCGCGGTGCCGAGGCCCGCGCCCTGGTGCTCGGGGGCCACGCCGATCATCCACAGGTAGGCGTGGGCGCGGCCCGAGGGGTGGATCTCCCCGGTGAGACGGCCGACGAGTTCGACGCGCTCGTTCTCCGGGTCGACGGCGGCGCGTACCCGGGCGAGGCCGTCGTCCTCGCCGGTGTCCTGGCCGTGGTCGTCCGCCTCCGGTACGGACAGCCACAGCGCGCAGGCCGTGCCGTCCTCGGTGACGTCGACGCGGCCCTCGGCGAGCACGATGTCGGTGAACGCGGCCATCAGCCTGTGGTGCGTCGCACGGCGGTACTCGTCACCAGGGAACACCCAGCGGCTGACCGGATCGTCCTGGAAGGCCGCGTCCAGCAGTCGGACGACCAGCTCACGGTCGCCCGCACTCGCCGTCCGGATCGCCACGCCCATGTTCCGTCCCTTCGCGTCAACGGACCTTGATCGTACGGGCGTTGAGCCTATCGGCAGGGGTGAACGGGGCGTCGGCAGGGGCGAACCGGCGAGGCCCGCACACCGTGGGGATGTGCGGGACCCGCCCGACCGGAGCCGCCGACAGCCGCGCGGGGTCAGGACCGCACGGCCCCGGCGGCTCCGGGGTCTTGATGACGGTGTCTCTACGACGGCGTCTCGGTGACCAGGTGTCTACGACGGCGTCTCGATGACCAGGTCTCGACGACGGCGTCTCGATGACCGGGCGTCGATGGCTTCAGCTGCTGCGCCGCGTCACGAACTCCGCCAGTGCCAGCAGCCCGCCCGCCGCCACCGGGTCGGACACCGCGCGGGCCAACTCCTGCATGGCGCGGGCCATACGGTCGGCGGCCTGGACCTGCGCCCAGTCACGACCGCCCGCCCGCTCCACGGCGAGGACCGTCCGCTCCAGGTCCCCTTCCTCGTACGGAACGCCGTACAGCTCGGCCAGTTCGCCGGCCGCCGGCGTGCCGGAGGTGAGCGCGGCGACCACCGGCAGCGACTTCTTGCGGGCGACGAGGTCCGCGCCGGCCGGCTTGCCGGTGCTGCCGGGGTCGCCCCATATGCCGATCACGTCGTCGATGAGCTGGAAGGCGAGCCCGGCCTCACGGCCGAACGCGTCCAGCGCCTCGACATCCTCCTCGGGTGCCCCCGCGTACAACGCGCCCAGCGCACAGGCACATCCGAGCAGCGCGCCCGTCTTGGCCTCGGCCATGGCGAGCGTCTCGTCGAGGGTGACCTCGCCCGGGCGGCGCAGCTCCAGGGCCGTGTCCGCGTGCTGGCCGGCACACAGCTCGACGACACAGTCCGCGAGCCGGGCGGCGGCCCGCGCGGACGCCGGATGCGGATCCTCGGCGAGCAGCCGCAGGGCGAGCGCCTGAAGGGCGTCCCCGGCGAGGATCGCGTCGGCGTCGCCGAACACGGTCCATGCGGTGGGTCGGTGGCGCCGGGTGGTGTCCCGGTCCATCACGTCGTCGTGCAGCAGCGTGAAGTTGTGGACCAGTTCCACCGCCGCGGCCGCCCGTACGGCCGCTGTGCGCGCTCCCGGTCCGCCGAGTGCGGCGGCCGCGGTGAGGACGAGCGCGGGGCGTATCGCCTTGCCCGCGTTGCCCGCCGCCGGGGTACCGTCCGCGTGCTGCCAGCCGAAGTGGTAGAGCGCGATGCGGCGCATGGAGTCGGGCAGCGACTCGAGGGCGGAGCGCAGCTCGGGGTGGACCGAGGTCCGGGCCCGCTCCAGGATCACCCCCGCCTCGTGCCCGTCGAGCGGATGCGTCCCGGTGGGGTGCGGGCCGGCGCTCTGCTTCGTCTCCGTCATGAACTCGGCCATGGGGTCTCCCTCGGAGAGTCCGCGGACGGTTGCGCTTCCGCTGTGGCTGGGCGCATACGACCGGGGTGTACCCGCCCCGAAGGGCGGGGACACGGCTTCCGGGTGCGGGGACGTCACCTCCAGCGACCGATCTCGACGTTCTCCAGGACGCCGAGCGCGTCCGGCACGAGGACGGCGGCCGAGTAGTAGGCCGTCACCAGGTACTTGATGATCGCCTGCTCATTGATGCCCATGAAGCGCACGGACAGGCTCGGCTCGATCTCGTCCGGGATGCCGGCCTGCTGAAGTCCGATGACACCCTGTTCGGCCTCGCCGGTACGCATGGCGATGATCGAGGTCGTACGGGCCTCGGTGACCGGGATCTTGTTGCATGGGTAGATCGGCACCCCGCGCCAGGTGGGGATCCGGTTGCCGGCCACCTCGATGGTCTCCGGGACCAGCCCGCGCTTGTTGAGCTCACGCCCGATCGCGGAGATCGCGCGCGGGTGGGCGAGCAGCAGCTTGGTGCCGCGCCGCCTGCTGAGCAGCTCGTCCAGGTCGTCGGGGCTGGGCGCGCCGTCGTGCGGCTGGATCCGCTGGTCGTACTCGCAGTTGTGCAGCAGTCCGAACTCGCGGTTGTTGACGAGCTCGTGCTCCTGGCGTTCCTTCAACGCCTCCACCGTCAGCCGGATCTGCTGCTCGGTCTGGTTCATCGGCTGGTTGTAGAGGTCCGCCACCCGGGAGTGGATGCGCAGCACGGTCTGGGCGATGCTCAGTTCGTACTCGCGGGGCCTGGCCTCGTAGTCGACGAAGGTGTGCGGGATGTCCGGCTCGCCGTCATGGCCGGCCGCGAGGTCGATCTCCTTCTCGCCGAACTTGTTGGTGCGCTGGGAGGGGATCGCGCGCAGTTCCTGGAGATGCCCGCCCAGGGAGTCGGAGCGCTCCGCGACCTGCTCGACGTCCTGGCGGGGCAGCACGAGCACCGTGCAGGCGGTGACCGCGCGGGCCGTGTACTCCCAGATGGCGTCCGGGTCGAGGAGCGCCTGGTCGCCGAAGTAGGCGCCGTCGGCGAGGACTCCGAGGACCGCGTCGTCACCGTACGGACCGGTGCCGACCTTCTCCGCCCTGCCGTGTGCCAGCAGGAAGACCTCGTCGGTCGGGCTGCCGAACTCCGCGATCACGTCCCCCGGGTTGAACTCGCGTTGCTCGCAGCGCCGGGCGAGCTCGGTGAGCACGTCCTCGTCCTCGTAGGACCGCAGCGCGGGGAGTTCACGCAACTCGTCGGGGATCACCTCGACGCGGTCGCCGGTCTTCACGAAGGTGACCCGGCCGTCACCCACGGCGTACGTGAGCCGTCGGTTCACCCGGTACGTGCCGCCCTGCACATTCACCCAGGGCAGCGTGCGCAGCAGCCAGCGGGAGCTGATCTCCTGCATCTGGGGTGCGGACTTGGTGGTGGTGGCCAGGTTCCGCGCGGCCGCCGTGCCGAGGCTCTGCTGCGGCCTGTCCTGCTCGGTGCGGATCTCTTCGCCTACCGACATAAGGAATTGCCCTCCCGGTTTGCACGGTGCTCATCTGCGCCGCGCATCGATCTGCATGCAGAAGCCTTCCATCACGGACCGTGCCGGTGCTATTACACGAAAGAGCGGGAATGGATCACCATCCGCCTGGGCACACAGGGGAATCCTGTCCAGCCCGGCCTCCGCTTCGACTGTTCCGGGAGCGGAAGGAGGCTGTCCGGATCGGCTCGCACGCCGTGCGAACGAGTAGTCCGGATCCTCCGCTTCCGGTACAAGCAAACGGTACGAGACGGCCGCGCACGGCGGTCGGCGCGCAGCGCGAAGGAGGCGGCCATGGCCTCACCCATGTCCGCGGGCGGTTTCCTGGCCGGACTGAGGGCGGAGGGGCTCACCGTCGTCGAGGTCGGCGACTGGGAGCACCACAACCGCAACCACAAGGGCCCGTGGGGCCCCGTCCACGGCGTCATGATCCACCACACCGTGACCAAGGGCAGTGCGCGGACGGTGCAGCTCTGCCGGGACGGCTACGAGGACCTCCCGGGCCCGCTGTGCCACGGCGTGATCACCAAGAACGGCACCGTCCACCTCGTCGGCTACGGCCGCGCCAACCACGCCGGGCTCGGCGACGACGACGTCCTGCGCGCGGTGATCGCCGAGAAGGCACTCCCCCACGACAACGAGGCCAACACCGACGGCAACCGCCACTTCTACGGCTTCGAGTGCGAGAACCTCGGCGACGGCCAGGACCCCTGGCCCGAGGTCCAGCTGGACGCGATCGAAAGAGCGGCCGCCGCGATCTGCCGCCACCACGGCTGGACGGAGCGATCGGTCATCGGCCACCTGGAGTGGCAGCCGGGGAAGGTGGATCCGCGGGGCTTCACGATGGCGTCGATGCGGCAGCGGATCCGGGACCGCCTGAAGTGACCGTGCCCTGACGTGACGGCCGGCGTCGACGGGTGGTGACAATGGTGCCGTGACCAGCCCCGACGCCTCCGACCTCGCCGCTCTCCGCCCCCGGCTTCCGTCGCCGTTGCAGGAGGTCACCGACGACCGCTTCGCCCGCCGGGGCGTCCGTCTGCTCCTCAAGCGCGACGACCTGATCCACCCGGAACTCATCGGCAACAAGTGGCGCAAACTCGCCCCCAACCTCACCGCCGCGGCCGGCCGCACGGTCGTCACCTTCGGCGGCGCGTACTCCAACCACCTACGCGCCACGGCTGCGGCGGGCCACCTCCTCGGCCTGCCCACGATCGGCATCGTCCGGGGCCAGGAACTCGCCGACCGACCGCTCAATCCGTCACTGGCGCGATGCGTCACCGACGGCATGCGCCTGCATTTCGTCGACAGGGCGACATATCGGCGTAAGGGCGAGGCGGAGATCCTGACGGGGCTGCTGCGGCGGGCCGACGCCGAGGAGGCGTACGTCGTCCCGGAAGGTGGCAGCAATGTCCCTGCCGTACGAGGGTGTCGGGCGCTCGGCGAGGAGTTGCGCGGGCAGGCCGACATCGTGGCGATCGCCTGCGGTACGGGAGGGACGCTGGCCGGACTGGCCGCGGGGCTGGGGCCCGGGCAGCGGGCGTCGGGGGTCCCTGTACTGAAAGGCGGCTTCCTGACGGCCGACATAGAGGGGCTGCAGGAGCGGGCCTTCGGTGGGCGGCGCGGCGACTGGGCCCTCGACGAGCGTTTCCATTTCGGGGGTTACGGCCGTACGACCTCTGACCTCGATGCCTTCGCCGATGAGTTCGAGGAGCGGCACGGGGTGGCGGTCGAGCGTCTCTATGTCGCCAAGTTGCTGTATGGCCTTGTCGTGATGGTGGAGGAAGGGACGTTCGAGAAGGGGGCCACGGTGGTCGCGGTGGTGACCGGGGCCCCTTTTGCCCAGTGACTAACGGGACTTGCGGTTGAAACGGCGCTTGGGCGGCTTCTTGGCCAGCAGTTGCTGCGCTTTGAACTTCTTTCCCATCGCCGTGTACACCTCGGCGAGGCTCTGCGTGGTGGACCGGGTGTCGGGGTGGTCGACCCCGAAGATACGAAGCTGACGTGCCCGGGTGTCCTCGAGCAGTCGTGCCGCCTCCCTGTGGTTGCGCAGGCCGAGCAGCGTGATGGCGAGGTTCCTGGTGGACCTGAGCGTGGCGGGGTGATCATCACCGAGAAGGCGGCGACAACGAGCCAGCCCGTCCTCCTCCATGACATGGGCTTGCGCGTACTGGCCCTCCTCCCGCAGGGCAGCGGCCAGGTGGGACACGGAACCGATGGTGCCGGGGTGATCGTCGCCGAGGAGACGGCGACGACGGGCCAGGGTGTCCTCGTGGAGGCGACGAGCCTCGTCCCCCTCACCCAGCGCGTACAGGGTGCTGGCAAGGTTGTGAGCAGACGTGAGGGTGTCAGGGTGATCGTCGCCGAGAAGACGGCGACGACGGGCCAGGGTGTCCTCGTGAAGGCGACGGGCCTCTTCGAACTCATTCAGCGCGTACAGAGTACTGGCGAGTCTGTTGGCAGCCGTCAGAGTGGTGAAGTCGTCGTCACCGAGCGCGGTCCGGCAACGGGTCACGACGTCACGGAGCCTGTGCCGAGCTTCCGACAGACGGCCGAGTTCGGCCAGGGAGCCGGCGAGATTGCCTGCGGAATGGAGGGTGTCGGGGTGATCCTCCCCGAGGACACGACGACGACGATCGAGCGTGTCCTCGGCCATCCGGAGAGCCTCCGCAAATCTGCCCATCGCGTGGAGGGAGGCC
This sequence comes from Streptomyces sp. MMG1533, assembly GCF_001279775.1. Taxonomy (GTDB): domain Bacteria; phylum Actinomycetota; class Actinomycetes; order Streptomycetales; family Streptomycetaceae; genus Streptomyces. Next base: position 23,486 of record NZ_LGDG01000145.1, read on the forward strand.
GCCAGATTGCTGGCGGACTGCAGGGTGTCGGGATGATCCTCGCCGAGGAGACGGCGACGACGGCCGAACGTGTCCTCGTCCATCCGGTGGGACTCCGCGTACTCGCCGAGCCCGCCGAGAATCGCCCCGAGGTCGTTGGCGGACTTCAGGGTGTCGGGGTGATCGTCGCCGAGAGTGCGCCGACGACGGGAGAACGCATCCTCGATGATGGGCCGGGCCCCCCGGAGGTCCCCGATGTCCGTCGTCGCATGGCCGAGGTACTGCGTGCACGTGAGGACGTCCGGATCGTCGGGCCCCGTCTGAGAGGTCCACGCCGTCCGTAGATCGGCGGCAAGCTCGGCACTGGACCGCGGCTGACCGCTGCGGATCAGGAAGTGGACCGCGTCAAGGAGCGTCGCCCGCAGCTCGGTGCGCTTCCTGACATCGATGTGCTGTGCCGTGAGATGGGAGGTCAGCGTTGCCCAGACGGGCCAGCTGACCGGCGACTGCGGGTCGCCGGGCGTGACGGCGGCCAGGACGGCCGCGGCGTCGTCGTGGATCGCCTGCCTCTGCGCGGGGTCGACGTGATCGCGGAGCACTGCCTGGGTCAGCCGGTGGATCTGCAGCGACTCGCCGTCGATGCGGGCGAGCCCGTAGCGGCGCAGGGGCTCGAGTGCGGCCTGCGACCACATCAGGTCGTGGGGGTCACCCGGAATCGTGGACAGGCGAGGGCGCGCCTTCTCCAGCCATTCGGTGGGGATCGGTTCGGGGCCCAGGAACGCGGCCAGCCGGAGCAGCGCCGCCGAGTCGGGGTGCTCGTCGTCCAGACGCGCCGCGGCGATGCTGACCGCGGCTTCCAGCGACGCCGTGTACCCGGGCGCCTCCCCCTCCCGCAGAATCCGTCCCGTGCTCTCGGTCAGCAGCCGCCGGTACCGGTCGACGGTCATGCCGTTCTCGATCACGCCCGCGGCCTGGGCGAGGGCCAGCGGAAGGTCCCCGAGGTCCTTGGCCAGGAGCTCCGTCTGCTCCTCGGCGATGCCCTGGATACGACTCCGGAGGTACGCCAGCGAGTCCGCGCGCGTGAACACGTCCAGGGCGGTCGGCTGGGCGAGCCTGCGCCAGTTGGGGTTGCGCGAGGTGATGAGGACATGCCCCGGGCCCTCCGGCAGCCACGGCTCGATCTGGTCCGGGTCCTCCGCGTTGTCGAAGATGATCAGCCACCGGGACCGCTTGCGCAGATGCTGCAACAGCGTACGGGCGTTGTGCTCGGCACCTGCCTCCGCGACCGCGATGCCGGCCCGGTCGGCCAACTCCGTGTAGTGAACCGGAATCTGGTCGCTCTGTTCCGCGTCGATCCACCACACCAGGTCGTACTGGTCGGCGAACCGGTGCGCGTACTCCAGAGCGATCTGGGTCTTGCCGCAGCCGCCCATCCCGTGCAGCGCGTACACGGCGGAGTGCCGCCCTCTGAGCAGCCCCTCCCGGAGTTGCACGATCTCGGCCTCCCGGCCGGAGAAATCACGGTTCGCGGGGCCCACGTGCCACACCTCGGGCCGCTCGGTGCTCCCGGGCAGCCGGGGCTTCGGCCCCTCGGGCACCACGGGCTCGTCCGACGCTCCGTGCTCGTCCGGCACCGCGGGGGCGGCCCCCGGGTACGCCGGCGGATCGCTCGGCCTCCTCCCGCCGTTCACCGCCTCCAGCAACGCGGCGACGGCAGCCGTCTCCTCCAGCCCGTGCAGATCCTTGCGGATCCTCGGGGCGAGCAGCGGTGGGATCTCGGCGCCGGTGACGGGTTCGACGGTCAGCGGAATGATCCGGTCCCGTCCGGCGACCGCCGCGGACCACTCCTCCTGCGTCCAACGCCCTTCCTCGAAATACGCCTTGGAGAACAGCGTCACTACGGCGTCGGCCTGTTCCAGCGCCTGGTCCATGCGCTGGACGAAGTCGTCCCCCGTCCGCCAGTCCCACACGTCGAGGGTGACCCGGTGGCCGCTCCGTTCCAGATGCCATCCGACCCATTCCGCCCAGGGGCGGTCCACACCCGCGTAACTGATGAAGAACTGCTGTGTGGTGTCGGTCACCAAGTCCCCCGAGTCACCCCGTCCCGATCCTGTCCCGGCAATGATCCCCCGTCAGGAGCCGGTGGGGACAGGGAAATGCGCACCTGTCTCACGACCGCTCACGACGGCTCACGCCGCCTCCCGGTAGACAGCCGCCTCCTCCAGGTCCAGCCTGCGCAGCAGCGTCCGCAGCATCTCGTCGTCGATGTAGCGGCCGTCGCGCAGTCTGACGAAGATCTCACGCTCGGCGCTGATCATCTCCCGGGACAGGCGGCGGTAGGTGTCGTCGACACTTTCGCCGGTGAGGGGGTTGACCTGGCCGAGGCGTTCCCAGACGGCGTTGCGGCGACGCTCCAGGACCTGACGCAGGCGGTCGGCCAGCGGCGCCGGGAGGGCGTTGCGCTCGTCGGAGAGGAGTTCGTCCAGGCGTCGCTCGGCGGCCCGGGAGGCCTGCGCCTGGGCGTTGGCCTCCGCCAGCGTCTCGGCCTGCGGGTCCCGGCCGGGAAGCTTCAGCACGCGGATCAGCGGAGGCAGGCTCAGGCCCTGCAGGACCAGGGTTCCGATGACCGTGGTGAAGGTCAGGAACAGGATGAGGTTGCGCTCGGGGAACGGCTCACCGCCGTGCATGGTCAGCGGGATCGAGAAGGCGATGGCCAGCGAGACCACGCCCCTCATCCCCGCCCAGGCGATGACGAAGGGCCCCTTCCAGGTGGGATCGTCCTCGCGTTCCCGGATCCGCGCCGACAGCAGGCGCGGCAGGAAGGTGGCCGGGTACACCCACACGAACCGGGACACGACCACGACCAGGAAGACGGCGACCGCGTACAGGGCGGCGCGCCCGCCCTCGTACTCCCCGAGGCCCTTGAGGATCAGAGGCAGCTGCAGTCCGATCAGGGCGAAGACCGCCGACTCCAGGACGAACGCGACCATCTTCCACACCGCCTCCTCCTGGAGGCGGGTCGCGAAGTCGACCTCCCACGCGCGGTGTCCGAGGTAGAGCGCGACGGTGACGACGGCGAGGACACCGGAGGCGTGCACCTGTTCGGCGGTCGCGTAGGCGACGAACGGGATCAGCAGGGAGAGCGTGTTCTGCAGCAGCGCCTCCTTGAGGTGGGTGCGCAGCCAGTGGAGCGGCACCATGAGCACCAGCCCGAAGCCGACGCCGCCGACCGCGGCGAGCAGGAACTCGCCGATCCCGCCGGCCCAGGTGGCACCCTCGCCGACCGCCGCAGCCAGGGCCACCCGGTAGGCGGTGATCGCGGTGGCGTCGTTCACCAGGGACTCGCCCTGGAGGATCGTGGTGACCCGGGAGGGCAGCCCGACCCGGCGCGCGACCGCCGTGGCCGCGACCGCGTCCGGCGGCGCCACCACCGCCCCCAGCACCAGCGCCGCGGTCAGCGGCAGGTCCGGCACGATCAGGTAGGCGGCCCAGCCCACGGCGAAGGTCGCGAAGAGGACGTACCCGACCGACAGCAGAGCCACGGGGCGCAGCTGTGCGCGCAGATCGAGGTACGAGCTGTCGGTGGCCGCCGTGTACAGCAGCGGGGGCAGGACGAGCGGCAGGACGATGTGCGGGTCGAGGGTGTACTCCGGGACTCCCGGGACGTACGAGATCGCGAGCCCTGCGGCGACCAGCAGCAGCGGCGCCGGCACGGGGGTCCGCCGCGCGGCCGCGGCGATCATCGCGCTGCCCGCCACCAGCAACAGCAGGGGCATCACGTCCATGGTCCTCGCCCACCCTCGTTCATCGCCGTTCGCCCGCCCCTCGGTTTTTCGCGCGGTCGTCCGCACACCCGTCGTAACCTGGCAATCATGAAACAGTGCACGCATGCCGACGCGCTGCCGCACCCGGAACCCGGGCCGCTGAGCGACACCTGCCCGGAGTGTCTGGCGACCGGCACGCACCCGGTACAGCTGCGGCTGTGCCTGACCTGCGGCCACGTCGGCTGCTGCGACTCCTCTCCGGGACGGCACGCGACGGAGCACTACAAGGACTCCGGACATCCGATCATGCGGACGTTCGAGCCCGGTGAGGCGTGGCGCTGGTGCTTCGTCGACCACGTCCTCGTATGACCCCCGATCCGGACGGTTCGACCGTCTGACGTCTGGGTACGTCAACCCGGCGCGCGCTCTTCCCAATTGGGTTCGCGAACCCCCTAGCCACGGAGCGTGTTCGCATGTTTACTATGAGTGACAGCAAGGGGTTGGGGTCCCGGGGACAGGAAAGTTGATAGCGCGGTAGCGTCACCGCAGAACCACGTATCGCGTTACCCCGGGGGGCGACCCTCGGCCCCGAAAAGCTTGTACCACCTTGGAGGTGAGGGTGTCCCAGATCGCAGGCGAGCCCGCGACCCAGGACTTCGTGGAAGTCCGGCTGCCGGCTGCGGGTGCCTACCTGTCGGTGCTGCGTACGGCCACGGCCGGCCTCGCGGCCCGTTTGGACTTCACCCTCGACGAGATCGAGGATCTGCGCATCGCGGTGGACGAGGCCTGCGCGATTCTGCTGCAGCAGGCCGTGCCCGGCTCCGTACTCAGTTGCGTCTTCCGGCTCGTCGACGACTCGCTGGAAGTCACCGTCTCGGCGCCGACCACGGACGGTCACGCCCCCTCACGCGACACGTTCGCCTGGACCGTGCTGTCGGCCCTCGCGGGCAAGGTCTCGTCGGCCGTCGACGAGGACAAGACCGTTTCGATCAGCCTCTACAAACAGCGCGGCGCGGGACCCGGGCCGGCGTGAGGGACGGGGACGGGCCGGTGCGGGACGAAGAGCGCGGCACACGGGAGCTGCCGGCCGCCGAAGGCACGGGCGGCCCGAGCACGTCCCGACGCATGACGGACGGCATCGACGGCATCCCCGAGCAGGCCCGGCCGCACCCGGAGGACGACTCCTCGGAGACCGACTTCCGGGGCGACGGGCAGGGTGATCGGGAAGGTGCCGTACAGAGCACGCCTCTGGACGGACGGATCGGGGTGTCCCCTGTCCGAGCGCAGGCGAGGGCTCGGGGAAGGGCTACGGGCGGGACGATGAGCGAGCACGAGCGAGACGACGAGAAGGCCGCGCAGCGCGTGCAGGCCACGCGGCACGACCATCAGGACCGCAGCGGGGCGCGTGCCTTGTTCCTGGAGCTGCGCACCCTGAAGGACGGCAGCCCGGAGTACGCGGAGCTGCGCAACCAGCTGGTCCGTATGCATCTGCCGCTCGTCGAGCACCTCGCGCGCCGCTTCCGCAACCGCGGTGAGCCGCTGGACGACCTCACCCAGGTCGCCACCATCGGCCTGATCAAGTCGGTCGACCGCTTCGACCCGGACCGCGGGGTGGAGTTCTCGACATACGCGACCCCGACGGTCGTCGGCGAGATCAAGCGGCACTTCCGCGACAAGGGCTGGGCGGTGCGCGTGCCGCGCAGGCTCCAGGAGCTGCGGCTGGCGCTGACCACGGCCACGGCCGAGCTGTCCCAGCAGCACGGCCGCTCCCCGACGGTGCACGAGCTGGCCGAGAAGCTGGCCATCTCGGAGGAGGAGGTCCTGGAGGGCCTGGAGTCCGCCAACGCGTACTCCACGCTGTCCCTGGACGTCCCCGACACCGACGACGAGTCCCCGGCGGTCGCGGACACCCTGGGCGCGGAGGACGAGGCGCTGGAGGGCGTCGAGTACCGGGAGTCGCTCAAGCCGTTGCTGGAGGACCTGCCCCCGCGCGAGAAGCGGATCCTGTTGCTGCGTTTCTTCGGCAACATGACCCAGTCGCAGATCGCGCAGGAGGTCGGCATCTCCCAGATGCACGTGTCCCGGCTGCTGGCCCGGACCCTGGCACAGCTGCGCGAGAAGCTGCTGGTGGAGGAGTAACACCTCAGGAGTAACACCTCAGGAGCAACGCCTCAGGAGTAACGCCTGCGGCAGTTGCTCGCGGCAGTTACTTCTGTACGTTGCCGGGCCCCCGGATCCCGAGGGCCCGGGTCGTCTCCGCATTGACGAGCAGGACCAGCGCGGTCAGGGCCACGACCGCCAGCGCAATCCCCGCCGGAATCGCCACGCTGTCGGCCTGGAGCAGGTTGTAGGCCACCGGCAGCGCCATGATCTGCGTGATGACGGCCGGCCCCCGGCTCCAGCTGCGCCGGGCGAGCAGCCCGCGCGCGGCGAGCAGCGGCAACAGCGCGAGCACCATCAGGGTGATGCCCCCGGTGACGGCCGACCGACGGTCGTCCGGGTCGCCCGCGAGGCCCTCGACCAGCATCCAGACGCCGCCGGCCACCAGGGCGAGCCCCTCCAGTGCGGCCAGCGCAGCCGCGGCGGTCAGCCGGCCGGGACGGGGCTCCGCCTCTCGGGCGGCTTCCGAGGCTTCGGGGGTGGGGGTCTGCTCAGCGCTCACCCCTGAAGGTTAGCCCTCGGCCGATACGCCCCCGTGGCGAGGTTCACGCCCGGAAGTCTTACTTGATCCCTACCTCGCCCTGTGCCCGGTACCACCCAGTAGGTACGCTGCAACTCATGCGTGCACTTCTCGTGGTCAATCCGGCGGCAACCACCACAAGCGCACGTACGCGCGATGTCCTGATCCACGCGCTCGCGAGCGAGATGAAGCTGGAAGCGGTCACCACCGAGTACCGCGGCCACGCGCGCGACCTGGGCCGGCAGGCGGCGGAGAGCGCGGACGTCGACCTCGTCGTGGCCCTCGGCGGCGACGGCACGGTCAACGAGGTGGTCAACGGCCTCCTGCACGCCGGCCCCGACCCGGAGCGCCTGCCCGGCCTCGCGGTGGTCCCCGGCGGCTCGACGAACGTCTTCGCCCGCGCCCTGGGGCTGCCCAATGACGCCGTGGAGGCCACCGGCGCCCTCCTCGACGCCCTGCGCGAGGGCAGCGAACGCAAGGTGGGCCTGGGCCTGACCTCGGGCACCCCCGGTTCGGACGACGAGGCCGTGCCGTCCCGCTGGTTCACCTTCAACGCGGGCCTCGGCTTCGACGCCGGCGTGGTCGGGCGAGTCGAACAGCAGCGCGAGCGGGGCAGAAAATCCACCCACGCGCTCTACGTACGCCAGGCAATGCGCCAGTTCTTCGGCGAGGCACACCGCCGGCACGGGACGATCACGCTGGAGCGGCCGGACGCGGAGCCGGTGACCGATCTGGTGCTGTCCATAGTCTCGAACACCTCTCCGTGGACCTTCCTGGGCAATCACCCGATGTACGCATCACCTAAGGCCTCGTTCGATAAAGGCCTCGACGTACTCGGTCTCAGCCGCATGACGACGACCGCGGTTGCCCGGTATGGCACCCAGTTGCTCACTTCGTCCCCCGAGCGTGGACCGCATGGCAAGCACGCGGTCTCCTTGCACGACCTGGACCAGTTCACCTTGCATTCGAAGGTGCCACTCCCCCTCCAGATGGACGGCGACCACCTCGGACTGCGTACGAGCGTGACGTTCACAGGCGTTCGCCGTGCACTGCGTGTGATTGTGTGAGCAGAAGGGGCTAAAGTCCTTTCACTCGAACGTTTAGACCAGGGTCCACCCCATGGAAGTACGGCTGTGACCTAGTCGACACCGAGGAATCAAAAAAAACTTTCCAGAAGGGGTTGTATCCGCCGCTGAGGTTTGCGAGTCTCTACGTGGCGATCGAGACGGCCCGCAAGACCGGCCTCAGCAGATCACCGGAACCCCTCTTCAAACCACAGGACCACACCAGGGAACCTGGCAGTCGGCCCTTCACTTGTTGAGGGATTCGTGAAAGCGTTCACATTCACAAGCAACCTGCATGTAATACCAAGGAGAGGTAGCAGCCATGGACTGGCGTCACAACGCCGTTTGCCGCGAGGAAGACCCCGAGCTCTTCTTCCCCATCGGCAACACCGGTCCTGCGCTGCTGCAGATCGAGGAAGCCAAGGCCGTCTGCCGTCGCTGCCCCGTTATGGATCAGTGCCTGCAGTGGGCGCTCGAGTCCGGCCAGGACTCCGGCGTCTGGGGTGGTCTCAGCGAGGACGAGCGCCGCGCCATGAAGCGCCGCGCCGCCCGCAACCGGGCCCGTCAGGCTTCCGCCTGACACACCCGCCCCGCGAACAGCCTGAGCTTGGCGGCGCGTACAGCGAGTACGCATCTCCCGCCCCCGAGCCGCAGCGCGCAGTACCCCCGATGCGCAGCAAATGCTGGCAACGAGCATGTTGAGCCCCGGACCCTGAACGGTCCGGGGCTCTTTGCTGTTCAGGAGACGTGTCCGGCCCGCTCCATGGGGCGCCCTACTTGTGCGCCCGCACCGGAATGTCCAGGATCACCTGGGTTCCCCGCTCCGGTGCCCGGACCATGTCGAACGTGCCGCCCAACTCGCCCTCCACCAGCGTCCGTACGATCTGCAGGCCGAGGTTGCCGGCGGTGTGCGGGTCGAAGCCTTCGGGGAGGCCGACGCCGTCGTCCTGGACGGTGACGAGGAGACGGGACTCCTTGGTGGTGCCGCCGCGGACCGCGGAGACCTCGACGGTGCCGGTGTCGCCTTCGCGGAAGCCGTGTTCCAGGGCGTTCTGGAGGATCTCGGTCAGGACCATCGACAGAGGGGTGGCGACCTCCGCGTCCAGGATGCCGAAGCGGCCGGTGCGCCGACCGGCTACCTTGCCCGGCGAGATCTCGGCGACCATCGCGAGGACGCGGTCGGCGATCTCGTCGAACTCCACCCGCTCGTCCAGGTTCTGGGACAGCGTCTCGTGCACGATCGCGATCGACCCGACCCGCCGTACGGCCTCTTCGAGCGCCTCACGACCTCTTTCGGAGTCGATGCGCCGGGCCTGGAGCCTCAGCAGTGCCGCCACCGTCTGGAGGTTGTTCTTGACGCGGTGGTGGATCTCCCGGATCGTCGCGTCCTTGGTGATCAACTCGCGCTCGCGGCGGCGCAGTTCGGTGACGTCGCGAAGCAGGACCAGCGAACCGATCCGGGTGCCCTTGGGCTTGAGCGGGATCGCCCGGAACTGGATCACACCGTCGCGGGCCTCGATCTCGAACTCGCGCGGCGCCCACCCGCTGGCGACCTTGGCGAGCGCCTCGTCCACCGGCCCGTGGGTCGGAGCGAGTTCGGCGGTGGTCTTGCCGAGGTGGTGGCCGACGAGGTCGGAGGCGAGGCCCATGCGGTGGTAGGCGGACAGCGCGTTCGGCGAGGCGTACTGGACGACGCCGTCCGCGTCGAGGCGGATCAGGCCGTCGCCGACGCGGGGCGAGGCGTCCATGTCGACCTGCTGGTTCGCGAACGGGAAGGCGCCGGCCGCGATCATCTGCGCGAGGTCCGAGGCGCTCTGGAGGTACGTCAGCTCCAGGCGGCTCGGGGTGCGCACGGTGAGGAGGTTGGTGTTGCGCGCGATGATCCCTAGGACGCGTCCCTCCCGTCGCACGGGAATCGACTCGACGCGGACCGGGACCTCCTCGCGCCACTCGGGGTCGCCCTCGCGCACGATCCGTCCCTCGTCGTGGGCGGCGTCCAGCAGGGGGCGGCGGCCGCGGGGGACGAGGTGGCCGACCATGTCGTCCTGGTACGAGGTGGGGCCGGTGTTGGGCCGCATCTGGGCGACGGAGACATAGCGGGTGCCGTCGCGGGTGGGGACCCACAGCACGAGGTCGGCGAAGGAGAGGTCGGAGAGCAGCTGCCACTCCGAGACCAGCAGGTGGAGCCACTCGAGGTCGGAGTCGTCGAGGGCCGTGTGCTGGCGTACGAGTTCGTTCATGGAGGGCACGTGTGCGAGCGTACCCGGGCATTTGGACCGGCCCGAAAAACACCCGCGGGCCGCGGCGCCTGAGAGGGACCCTCAACCCTCCCGGCACCGCAGCCCGGAGCAATATCGACCGTGGGGTGTGCGGTCCCAGTCGGCCGAAGGATGAGGACCCGGGGCAGTCAGGGCAGAGAGCTCCGGTTCCTCGGTCCGCCTTCCTGTGCGGGGAAGACGGAAGCGTGTTCATTTTTACTTGTCTCCACGCATTGTGGACTAGACCACTACGTGTGTCCATGCGTTGAAGCGTGTTTGTTGTTGGGACTTTCCCACCGGAGTCGCTGCGGTGTTCGCGCTAGTAGGACGTCCTGGCAACCATCACGCAGCCTAACCCGTGTGGGTTCATGTGCGGGGCCAGATGGCCATGACAATTCCCGCGAGCGCCTCCAACTCCCCCCGGCTCGCGCCGTCGCGCGCCTGTTGGGACATGCCCTGGAAGACGGCGGCCGCATGACGCGCGAGGGCGGCGGCATCGACCTCCCGGGGCAGCTCGCCGTCCGCGATGTCCGCCCTGATGCGACCCTCCATGGCGGCGATGTTCGCGTTGCGCTGCCGCCGCAGGGCGTCCTCCACCTCGGGCGTCGTGCAGTTGGTGGCCGCATGGATCACCAGGCAGCCGTACGGATGGGCGGGATCGGTGAACTCCGCCGCGGCCTCGCGCAGCATCCGCTCGACCGCGGCGCGCGCGGTCGGCTCCTCCTCCAGGGCGCGTTGCGCGAAGGAGCCGTACTTCCCGCCGTACACGCGGACGACTTCGTCGAACAGTGACCGCTTGTCGCCGAAGGCCGCGTACAGGCTCGGGGCGCCGATGCCCATGGTCCGCGTGAGGTCGGAGACCGAGGTCGCCTCGTAACCGTGCTCCCAGAAGGCCATGACGGCCCTCTCCAAGGCGGTCGCGCGGTCGAAGGAGCGGGGGCGGCCGCGCGGCCTGGACGCCGGCCCGGACTTCGTCTGGGTGTCCTCGGTGCTCACCATGGGGTGCATTCTATAGCGGGTGCTAGAGAAATGTCGGCGGGATGTTGTACGGTTTTTCTGTAGCGACCGCTAGACAAATGCGAGGGGGTTCCGACATGGGCGTGTTCACCGGCAGGACGGCACTCGTCACGGGGGCGAGCAGGGGTATCGGGCGAGGGATCGCCGAGCGGCTGGGGCGCGACGGCGCACGGGTCGCGGTGCACTACGGCAGGAACGAGGCGGCGGCGAAGGAGACGGTCGCGGCGATCGAGGAGGCGGGCGGCTCTGCCTTCACGATCGGTGTCGAGCTGGGGCGGCCAGGGGACGCCGAGGCGCTGTGGGAGGAGTTCGACCGTCACGCGGACGGGCTGGACATCCTGGTGAACAACGCGGGGATCGGGACGTCGGCACCGTTCGGGGAGATCGACGAGGAGGAGTACGACAGGGTCTTCGCGGTGAACGTGAAGGCGCCGCACTTCATCACGCAGCAGGGCGCCTCACGACTGCGCGACGGCGGGCGGGTCGTCAACATCTCCTCGGGCCTCGCGCGCAACGCCGTGATGCCGGAGAAGATGGCGTACGCGATGACGAAGGCGGCCCTGGACGTCTTCACCCGCGACCTGTCCAAGGTGCTGGGCCCTCGGGGCATCACCGTGAACACCGTGGCCCCCGGGATCGTCGACACCGACGTCAACGCCGACTGGCTGCGGGCCGGCGACGAGGCGCGGGCGGGCGCGGCGGCCATATCTGCGCTGGGGCGGGTCGGGACTCCGGGCGACGTCGCCGACGTGGTGGCGTTCCTGGCGTCGGAGGCCGGCCGGTGGGTCACGGGGAGCTGGGTGGACGCGACGGGGGGGTCGCTCAAGTAACCGAGCAGGGGCAGGCAACCGAGCCGGGGCAAGCAGCCGAGCAGAGGGTGTGCGGTCACAGGGTCAGCACGCCTCCGTCACTGGCTGGGGCGTGGCCCCGCGCGCCTCGGTCACCTGCTGGGGCGTCGCCCTGCGCGCCTTCTGCCCCCTGGGCTGGTGGGACCAGCCTCTGTTAGATTGGTCTAAACCACATAGGCCCTATCGGGTCGTAGTCGAGTCCCCTCTTCAGAGTCGAGCTCCCCTCTTCAGATCGGCAGGCCCAGCGTGGAAGTTGTCATCGTTCCGGACGCCAAGTCGGGCGGCGAACTCATCGCCGAGGCCATGGCGCAGCTGCTGCGGCGCAAGCCCGGGGCCCTGCTCGGCGTGGCCACCGGCTCGACGCCGCTGCCCATCTACGAGGCGCTGGCGGCCAAGGTGCAATCCGGTGCCGTGGACGCCTCGCGGGCGCGGATCGCGCAGCTCGACGAATACGTGGGGCTGCCTGCCGAGCACCCGGAGTCCTACCGCTCGGTGCTCAGGCGCGAGGTGCTGGAGCCGCTCGGTATCGGCATGGACGCGTTCATGGGGCCCGACGGCACGGCGGAGGACGTGCAGGGAGCGTGCGAGGTGTACGACCGGGCGCTGGCCGAGGCCGGCGGGGTGGACCTTCAGTTGCTGGGGATCGGGACCGACGGGCACATCGGGTTCAACGAGCCGTGCTCCTCGCTGGCCTCAAGGACACGGATCAAGACGCTGACCGAGCAGACGCGGATCGACAACGCGCGGTTCTTCGACGGCGACATCGAGCAGGTGCCGCACCACGTCATCACTCAGGGCATCGGGACGATCCTGGAGGCGCGGCACCTGGTGCTGCTGGCGACGGGCGAGGGCAAGGCGGACGCGGTCGCCGCGACCGTGGAGGGGCCGGTCGCCGCGGTGTGCCCCGCCTCAGCGCTCCAGCTCCACCCGCACGCGACGGTCGTGGTCGACGACGCGGCCGCGTCCAAGCTGAAGCTGGCGGACTACTTCCGGCACACGTACGCCAACAAGCCGGAGTGGCAGGGGATTTAGCGGAGGTTGCGCAGGGGGACCAGGGGTTCAGCAGCCCCTGGCCGGCGTGGAGAGGCGCCGGGTTCCCTGAGCGGGAGCCCGGCGCCTTCGTCGTTCGAGGGAAGCGTGCGCCTTGCCGTAGGACTACACGCGGAAGGACTACACGCGTAGGACTACACGCGTAGGACTACACCCCCGCGATGACCTCCGCCGCCACCCGGCCGCAGACGCGGGCCGCGCCGTGCGTGGCGATGTGCAGGGCGCCTCGGGGAGTGGCCTGTGGAAGGCCCATTTCGACCACGATCGTGTCGGGGCGGGCCGCCAGCAGGGTGTCGAGGGCCGCGGCCGTCCAGGGGTGGCGGTGTTCGTCGCGCACGACGGCCACGATGCGGCGGCCACCGGCCGCCCGCAGGGCCGTGTGCCCGGCGTCCTCGTCGGTGAAGGTGCCCGTCTCCGTGCCGGGCAGCAGGCGCGACAGCTCCGAGGCCACGCCCCACGGGGTCTCGTCGCCCACGGCGAAGTTCGCCACCGGGGTGAACGCGGCGACGTACGGCGGTTCGGTGAGCGGGGTGAAGGTCTCCCCGCCGGTGAGCCGCAGGGCGCGCCGGGCCGCGCGCAGGCCGACGTCGTTGCCGGCGGAGCCCCGGGAGACGTCCCCTGCCGTGCGGGCCGCCGATGCCGTCCATCGGGCCAGGCCCCGTACCCGTTCCGCCGCGTCCGCCAGGCGTGCTTCGGGAAGTTCACCGGTGCGTACGGCGGTGATCAGGGCGTCGCGCAGGCGGCGCACCGTGGCGTCGTCGGCCAGGCCGCCGCCCACGCAGATCGCGTCTGCGCCGGCGGCGAGGGCGAGGACGCTGCCGCGTTCGATGCCGTACGTGCCGGCGATGGCCTGCATCTCCATGCCGTCGGTGACGATAAGGCCGTCGTAGCCGAGTTCGCGGCGGAGCAGATCGGTCAGGACCCGGCGGGACAGAGTGGCCGGGCGCTCCGGGTCCAGGGCCGGGACCAGGATGTGGGCGGTCATCATCGCCCGGGTGCCGGCGGCGATCGCCGCGCGGAACGGGGACAGTTCGCGTTCGTGCAGTGCCGACGCGTCCACGTCGATGCGGGGCAGCGCGTGGTGGGAGTCGACCGACGTGTCTCCGTGGCCCGGGAAGTGCTTGGTGCAGGCGGCGACTCCGGCCGACTGGAGGCCGGTGACGTAGGCCGCCGTGTGCCGGGCGACCAGGTCGGGGTCGGCGCCGAAGGACCGTACGCCGATCACCGGGTTCGACGGGTTCGAGTTCACGTCGGCCGACGGCGCCCAGTTGAGGTTCACCCCGCAGGCCGCGAGGCGGCGGCCGAGTTCGGCAGCCACCTCCTGCGTGAGCGAGACGTCGTCCACCGCCCCCAGCGCGTTGTTGCCGGGGAAGCTGGAGCCCGTCCGCACCTCCAGGCGCGTCACGTCACCGCCCTCCTCGTCGATCGCGACAAGGACGTCGTCGCGCTCCACGCGCAACTGGGCGGTCAGGGCCGCGAGTTGCTCGGGCGAGGCGATGTTCCGGCCGAACAGGCCGACGGAGGCGAGGCCCTCGCCCAGTCGGCGCAGCAGCCAGTCGGGGGCGGTGGTGCCCGGGAAGCCGGGCTGGAGGACCGTGAGCGCGTCTCGCGTCAGGGTGTCCGTACCACTGGCGAATGTCGTCATCGGGTGGCGTTATCCCTTCACGGCGCCCGCGGTCAGGCCCGCGGCCATCTTGCGCTGGACGAGGAGGAACAGGACGACGATCGGCACGGCCATCATGGTGGATCCGGCCATCATCGGGGCGTATTCGGTGCCGTGCTTGGTGGTGAAGTTGCCGAGCCAGACGGTCGCGGTCTGGTTCTTCTGGCTGAGCAGCATGAGGGCGTACAGGTACTCGTTCCAGGCCTGGATGAAGCCGTAGACCGAGGTGGCGACCATGCCGGGGGCGAGGAGGGGGAAGACCACGCGGATGAAGGCGCCGGTGCGGCTGCAGCCGTCGACCATTGCCGCCTCCTCCAGCTCCTTCGGGATGTTGACGATGAAGCCGCGCAGCGTCCACACCGTGAAGGGGAGGATGAAGGTCAGGTAGGTGATGATCAGGCCCGTCAGCCGGTCGTACTGGCCCAGGTCGTTCAGGAGCAGGAAGACCGGGATGATCATTGCCACCAGCGGAACCATCTGGACCGCGAGGATCCCCACGATCACGATCTTCCGGCCGCGGAAGGCGAAGCGGGAGATGGCGAGCGCGGCCAGCATGCCGACGGCCATGCCGATCAGGACCACCGCGAGGGACACCATCAGGCTGCGGCCCACCGGGCCCCAGAAGTCGGCGATGTCCAGCGCCCGGTTGAAGTTGGACAGGGTGAGGCCCGTGGGCAGCACACTCGGGTCCGGGTCGATGGCGTCCTTGGCCGGTTTGAAGGCCGTGTTGAGCATCCAGTAGACGGGGAAGCCGGCGGTGACGAAGACGAGAAGGCCGAGGAGGTTCCAGCCGAGCTTCGGCTTCCGGCGCCCGCGAGCCGCCCCGGGCGTCCTCACGGGAGTCGTCAGCGTACTCATTCGACCTCTCCGATCTTCAGCATCTGACGCATGTACACGGCGACCACGCCGAGCAGCAACAGCACGGTGAGCAGGGCGATCGCCGAGCCCTGGGCGTAGTCGTTGACCACGAAGGCGCGGTCGTACGAGTACGTGGTGAGGAGCTGGAACTCGGCCTCGGGATGGCCGTTGCGCATCACGAAGACCTGCGGGAAGACGCCCATGTCCCAGATGACCGACAGGGTCGTCAGCATCACGATGATCGGCTTGAGGATGGGGAGCGTGACGTATCGGAAGACGCCCCAGGCGCCCGCGCCGTCGAGCCGGGCCGCCTCCTCCATCTCCTTCGGGACCTGGGTGAGACCGGCACTCAGCGTGATCACCACGAAGGGCACGGCCCCCCAAACCACCAGCAGCATGATCACGGCCAGACCCTGGGGCCCGCTCGCGAACCAGTTGTGGCCGATCATCTCCACACCCGGCAGCTTGCTGAGGAGCGCGTTGAGGATGCCGTAGTCCGCGTCGAACAGCCACTTGAAGACGGTGGTGGCGACGATGATCGGCATGCCCCAGCTGGCCACCAGCGCGATGTTGACCAGTGTCTTCACCCAGCCGGAGACCCGCTGGAGCAGGAGCGCGATCAGCATGCCGGCGACCATCGTGAAGATCACGCAGCCGGCCGCGAAGACGATCGTGCGGACCACGACCGCCCAGAACTCGCCGTCGCCCAGCACGCCCGTGAAGTTGTCGAACCCGACCGACTCGGCCGGCTGGAAGCCCCACAGCTGGGACTGCCCGAACTTCTGGAAGGACAGGACGACCAGGCGGACCAGCGGATAGCCGAGGACGAGCGCCAGGATCAGGAGGCAGGGCGCGAGCAGGAGCCAGGGGGTACCCGCTCCGCCGGAAGTCCGCCCTCTGGGTGGCTTCTTCGCCACGGCCGGCGGTGGCGGTGCCTGCCGCGGCGGCGGCACCTTGGCAGGGGTGGTCGTGTCGGCACTCATCCGTGTGCTCCTCAGCGGTCCCTCAGGTCGTCCGAAGCCCTCGTACGCCCCACCGGGGCAGGTCGTTCGCTGGCAACGCCCCGCACAGGCAGGGGTAGTACGAGAAGCGGGGCCCCGCCGCTTTCAGCGGGGCCCCGCCGGTGGTCACTTGGTGTTGATGACCTTGTCGATCGCGACGTCCGCTTCCTTCGCGGCGGCCTCGACCGACTTCTTGCCGGTGCCGATGCTCTGCAGCATGGTCTGCAGGACCTGGGCCTTCTCGACCTGGCCCCAGCCCGGTGCCATCGGGACGAACCAGTTGGACTCGGCCGCGGTGGCCGGGACCGCCGTCGCCGGGTCGTCCTTCAGCGTGGCGAGGTCGGTCTTGTTGTTGGGCAGGTTGCCCTTGGCGATCAGGCCCTTCTGGCCGGAGGGACCGGTGAAGGCGTTGATCCACTCGGCGGCCACGGCCTGCGCGTCGGACTTCACCGGGACGGCGAGGTCGCTGCCGCCCAGGAAGACGGGCAGGCTCTTGCCGGACGGGCCGGGCATCACGAAGTTCTCGACGTTGCCGGCGAGCTTGCCGGTCTTGTCGTTCTCCTTCGCCGCGGCGGTCGCGCCCTCCCAGGCGGGGGCGAAGATCATGCCGGACTTGCCCTGGCCGTAGACGATGTAGCGGTCGGACTCGTCCTTGGTCTTGTCGCCGTGCATGTACGTGTCGACGACGTTCTTGAACTCCTTCAGGCCCTTGACCGACTCGGGCGAGGAGAGGTTGCCCTTCCACTGGCCGCCGGACTCGACGGCGATGGAGCCGCCGGCGTCGTAGACGAAGGACATGGCCGCGTACCAGTCACGGGTGGGCTGGTACCAGGCGCTGAACTTGTCGCCCTCCTTCTTCTGGACCTCGTCCAGGGCGGCGGTGAGCTCGTCGTACGTCTTCGGGGTGGACTTCACGCCCACCGAGGCGAACAGGTCCTTGCGCCAGTTGGCGACGCGACCGCCCGCGTAGTAGGGAACGCCGTAGGTCTTGTCCTCGTACGTCACCGAGGCCTTGAGGCCGTCCAGCCAGGCGGAGGAGTTGTCGAACTTCGCCGGGTCGAGGGGAGCGAAGGCGCCCTTGACCATGTAGCTCAGCATCTCGGTGTTGCCCATCTCGACCACGTCGGGGGCCTTGTCGGTGGCGAGGACCGCGTCGAGCTTGGCGTTCTTGTCCGGCCAGCCGTAGTACTCGTGGTTGATCTTGATGCCGGGGTGCGCCTTCGTGACCGCGGCGTCGGCCGCCTTCACCAGCTGCGGCCAGTTGTTCTGAGCGTCGACGGTGAGCCAGACGGTCAGCTCCTTGGCGTCCGCCCCGCTCTTGTCCGAACCCCCGCTGCCACTGTCGCCCCCGCACGCCGCGATGGAGACCATCATGCCCGCGATACCGATCGCGGCTATCAGCTTGCGCTTCACGCCACCCTCCTCAGGGATGCCCACGAACCCCCCTGCTCCCTGCGGTGAACGGCGTCGAAAGCACCTACCGCCCATGGGGCCGGGACCTGGACCAATGGTGTAGACCAGTAGGGGGAGCTTGGCCCAGACCAATTGGGCTGTCAAGGGTGTTCAAGCAGGCTCCGGGCGTCCGTTGCGGTACCGAGATATGCAGGGACCTTTCATTCCGCAAGTGACAGACAAGCGACAGATCGGACGGACCATTTCGCGCGTGTAACACCCACCGACCGCACTGCGTGGACTAGACCAGCAGCGATCTCGGGGGTATACAGAGGGGATCACGCAGCGTGCGGGGACATCCCGGTACGCTGCCGTGCCACGATGTGAGCCGTGGCCGACGGGACGTCGGTCGCTTCGGCACCCGGAGCCGGGAAGGCAGAGCATGAGCACCGACGTCAGCAGTGCGGAGAACGAGGGTGGGACGACCGTCCGTACCGCGCGCGTGCCCAAGTACTACCGCCTGAAGAAGCACCTCCTCGACATGACGGAGACGCAGTCGCCCGGCACGCCCGTGCCGCCCGAGCGCACGCTGGCCGCCGAGTTCGACACCTCGCGCACCACCGTCCGCCAGGCCCTTCAGGAACTGGTCGTCGAGGGGCGCCTGGAACGCATCCAGGGCAAGGGCACCTTCGTCGCCAAGCCGAAGGTCTCGCAGGCACTCCAACTCACCTCGTACACCGAGGACATGCGCGCCCAGGGCCTCGAACCCACCTCCCAGCTGCTCGACATCGGCTACATCACCGCCGACGACCGCCTCGCCGGCCTGCTCGACATCACGGCCGGCGGACGGGTGCTGCGCATCGAGCGCCTGCGCATGGCCAACGGCGAGCCGATGGCCATCGAGACGACGCACCTGAGCGCCAAGCGCTTCCCGGCGCTGCGCAGGTCACTGGTCAAGTACACGTCCCTCTACACCGCGCTCGCCGAGGTGTACGACGTCCATCTCGCCGAGGCCGAGGAGACCATCGAGACCTCTCTTGCCACCCCGCGCGAGGCCGGCCTGCTCGGCACCGATGTCGGCCTGCCGATGCTGATGCTGTCCCGGCACTCGGTGGACCGGCAGGGGGAGCCGGTGGAGTGGGTGCGGTCCGTCTACCGGGGAGACCGGTACAAGTTCGTGGCGAGGCTCAAGCGCCCGCAGGACTGAGCACCCTCTCGGTACTGCACGCGGTGTAGCGCAACTGCCCTTCCTGCTCTACGGTCCTCCCGTCGCCGCATGGACGGGAGGACTCCCCGGTGCGTACCGCGAACGTCCGAACCATCGTCGTCTGGACCCTCGTCGCGCTCGTCGGTGCGGCGGGCTGGTCCGTACTCGCGCTCTCCCGGGGCGAGGAGGTCTCGGCCGCCTGGATGGTGGCGGCCGCCCTCGGCTCGTACGCCGTCGCCTATCGCTTCTACTCGAAGTTCATCGCGTACAAGGTGCTCAAGGTCGACCACACCCGGGCGACCCCCGCCGAACGCCTGAACAACGGCATCGACTTCCACCCCACCGACCGCCGGGTCCTGCTCGGCCACCACTTCGCGGCGATCGCCGGCGCCGGACCGCTGGTCGGGCCCGTGCTGGCCGCACAGATGGGCTACCTGCCGGGCACGATCTGGATCATCGTCGGCGTCATCTTCGCGGGCGCGGTCCAGGACATGGTGGTGCTGTTCTTCTCCACACGCCGGGACGGCAGGTCGCTCGGCCAGATGGCACGCGAGGAGATCGGCCCGTTCGGCGGGGCGGCGGCGCTGCTCGCCGCCTTCGCCATCATGATCATCCTGCTCGGCGTGCTGGCCCTGGTCATCGTGAACGCCCTGGCCGCCTCGCCGTGGGGCACCTTCTCCATCGCGATGACCATCCCGATCGCCCTACTGATGGGCTTCTACCTGCGGGTCCTGCGCCCCGGCCGGGTCACCGAGGTCTCGCTGATCGGCGTGGGACTGCTGCTGCTCGCGCTGGTCTCGGGCCGCTGGGTCGCCGAGTCGTCGTGGGCGGACGCCTTCACGCTCGCGCCGTCCACACTGGTCGTCTGGCTGGTGGCGTACGGCTTCATCGCCTCGATCCTGCCGGTGTGGATGCTGCTCGCGCCCCGCGACTACCTCTCCACCTTCATGAAGATCGGCACGATCGCCCTGCTCGCCCTCGGTGTCGTCATCGCGCTGCCGACGCTGAAGATGGACCCGGTCACCGACTTCGCCTCGCGCGGCGACGGCCCGGTCTTCGCGGGATCCCTGTTCCCCTTCGTCTTCATCACCATCGCCTGCGGCGCCCTGTCCGGCTTCCACTCCCTGATCTCCTCCGGTACGACACCGAAGATGATCCAGAAGGAGACACAGGTCCGGATGATCGGCTACGGCTCCATGCTGATGGAGTCGTCGGTCGCCGTGATGGCGCTGGTCGCGGCGAGCATCATCGACCCCGGTCTCTACTTCGCGATGAACGCGCCCGCGGGGGCGATCGGGACGACGGTCGAAAGCGCCTCGCAGGTGGTGACCGGTTGGGGCTACTCCATCTCCCCCGCCGACCTCGCCCGGGCGGCGAAGGACGTCGAGGAGTCGACCCTGCTCTCCCGCACCGGAGGCGCGCCCACGCTCGCCGTCGGCGTCTCGCAGATCTTCTCCGAGGTGACGGGTGGAGGCCTCAAGGCCTTCTGGTATCACTTCGCGATCATGTTCGAGGCGCTGTTCATCCTGACCGCACTGGACGCCGGCACCCGCGTGGGCCGGTTCATGCTCCAGGACATGCTGGGCAACGTCTACCGGCCCTTCAAGAACGTCAGCTGGAAGCCCGGCCTGGTCGGCACCAGCGCGGTGGTGTGCGGACTGTGGGGCTACTTCCTGTGGGTCGGCGTCCACGAACCCCTCGGCGGCATCAACCAGCTCTTCCCGATCTTCGGCATCTCCAACCAGCTCCTCGCGGCCGTCGCCCTGGCCGTCTGCACGACCCTGCTCGTCAAGTCGGGACGCCTCAAGTGGGCCTGGATCACCGGGATTCCGCTCGCCTGGGACGCGACGGTCACGCTGACCGCGAGCTGGCAGAAGGTGTTCTCCAGCGACCCGAAGGTCGGCTTCTTCAAGCAACGCTCGGTCTTCCGGGACGCGATCGACCGGGGCGAGGTGCTGCCGCCCGCCAAGAACATGGGCGACATGCACACCGTGGTCACCAACTCCACGGTGGACGGCGTCCTGGCAGCCGTCCTCGCCGTGCTGATCGTCGTCGTGATCGTGGACGCGGTCCGGGTGTGCATCCGGCACGTACGCCGCCCCGCGCTGTCCACGCTCAGCGAGGCGACGTACGTCGAGTCGAAGATCGTCGCCCCGGCCGGGCTGTTCCCGACGAGCGAGGAGAAGGAGGAGGAGCGCAGTGCGGTCGGCACTCGTACGGGCCCTTAGGGGCGTGCGCTGGTACGTACGGGAGTTGACCGACGAGTCGGCGTACGACCGCTATGTCGCGCACGTACGCAAGGAGCATCCTCAGGCGCCGGTGCCGTCCCGGCGCGACTTCGAGCGGATGCGCACGGACCGGCAGGAAGCCGACCCCCGGCAGGGGTTCCGCTGCTGCTGAGGGCGGACACAGAACCGCCACATACCGATATGCGAACGAGACTTCCGCTCTCCTGACACCGTCGCCTAGATTGCCTGCGCATCGCAGATGATCAGTGAGGAAACGGAGCCGCGGTATGTCCAATGCGCCTGAAGTGAGACCACCGGTGGTGACACCGGTCCGCGTGGTCATCGCGCTCTGCCTCTTCGCACCGTTCGTGGCGATGCTGTGGGTGGGTTCGTACGCGAAGGTCGACCCCGCCTTCATCGGTATCCCGTTCTTCTACTGGTACCAGATGGCGTGGGTGCTGATCTCCACGGCGCTGACGATGATCGCGTACAAGCTGTGGCGCCGTGACCAGAGCGGCCGTCAGGAAGGTGCCGACAAGTGAACGACGGCGTGAACGGCGTCGCACTCGCCGTCTTCATCTTCTTCTTCCTGGCCGTCACGATCCTGGGCTTCCTGGCCGCGCGCTGGCGCAAGGCCGAGAACGAGCACAGCCTCGACGAATGGGGCCTGGGCGGCCGGTCGTTCGGCACCTGGATCACCTGGTTCCTGCTCGGCGGCGACCTGTACACGGCGTACACCTTCGTCGCCGTACCGGCGGCGATCTACGCGGCGGGCGCGGCCGGCTTCTTCGCGGTGCCCTACACGATTCTGATCTACCCGCTGATCTTCACGTTCCTGCCCCGCCTGTGGTCGGTCTCGCACAAGCACGGCTACGTGACGACCTCGGACTTCGTGCGCGGCCGCTTCGGCTCGAAGGGCCTGTCCCTCGCCGTGGCCGTCACCGGCATCCTCGCGACCATGCCGTACATCGCGCTCCAACTGGTCGGCATCCAGGCCGTCCTCGACGTGATGGGCGTCGGCGGCGGCGAGGACACCAACTGGTTCGTCAAGGACCTGCCGCTGCTGATCGCCTTCGGCGTGCTGGCCGCGTACACCTACTCCTCGGGCCTCCGCGCCCCCGCGCTGATCGCGTTCGTGAAGGACACGCTGATCTACATCGTCATCGCGGTGGCGATCATCTACATCCCGATCAAGCTGGGCGGCTTCGACGAGATCTTCGCCAGGGCGAGCGAGGCGTACAGCCAGCCCAACCCGGCGACGGGCGCCCCGCGCGGGGCGCTGGTCCCGGCTCAGGCGGGCCAATGGACGTACGCCACACTGGCGTTGGGCTCCGCCCTCGCGCTCTTCATGTACCCGCACTCGATCACGGCGACGCTGTCCTCGAAGAGCCGTGAGGTGATCCGCCGCAACACCACCATCCTGCCGCTGTACTCGCTGATGCTGGGCCTGCTGGCGCTGCTGGGCTTCATGGCGATCGCGGCCGGAGTCAAGGTCACCAACGGGCAGTTGGCGATCCCGCAGCTGTTCGAGAACATGTTCCCGGACTGGTTCGCGGGCGTGGCCTTCGCGGCGATCGGCATCGGTGCGCTGGTGCCGGCGGCGATCATGTCGATCGCGGCCGCGAACCTCTTCACCCGCAACATCTACAAGGACTTCATCAAGCCCGACGCCACGCCGCAGCAGGAGACCAAGGTCTCCAAGCTGGTGTCCCTGCTGGTGAAGGTGGGCGCGCTGGTCTTCGTCCTCACCATGGACAAGACCGTCGCCATCAACTTCCAGCTCCTCGGCGGCATCTGGATCCTGCAGACCTTCCCGGCCCTGGTCGGCGGCCTGTTCACCCGCTGGTTCCACCGCTGGGCCCTGCTCGCCGGCTGGGCGGTCGGCATGGCCTACGGCACGCTCGCCGCGTACGGCGTCGCCTCGCCGACGCAGAAGCACTTCGGCGGCTCGGCCAAGGAGATCCCCGGCATCGGCGAGATCGGCTACATCGGCCTGACGGCGTTCGTGCTGAACGTGGTCGTCACGGTAGTCCTCACCTTCGTCCTGAAGGCGCTGAAGGCCCCCGAGGGCGTCGACGAGACGTCCCCGGAGGACTACACGGCGGACGCGGGCGACCCGGGAGTGCAGGTGGAGCTGCCGCCGGCAACCGCGGGCGCCGGGCACTGAGTCGTACGTCGTCACGGGCCGTCGGAGAAATCCGGCGGCCCGTTGCCGTGCCCCTGATGCACACTGCGCGGCATGGACATCGTGATCCGGCAGGCAGAACCCCACGAGTACGCAGCCCTCGGCGACATCACCGCCCAGGCCTACCTCCGGGACGGCCTCCTCGACTTCGGCGAGAGCGACGAGTACCTCGGTGAGCTGAAGGACGTGGCCAAGCGGGCGGCGGCCGCCGAGGTCCTCGTGGCCCTGGAGAACGGCCGTCTCCTCGGCGGCGTGACCTTCGTGCCGTCCGGCGGCCCCATGGCCGACATCGCCGCCCCCGGCGAGGCAGAGATCCGCATGCTCGCGGTCGCCCGCGGCGCTCGCGGGCGGGGCGCGGGCGAGGCCCTCGTCAGAGCGTGCACGGAACGGGCACGCGCCGTCGACGGGTGCGTACGCATCGTCCTGTCGACCCAGCGGACCATGCACGCCGCCCACCGGATCTACGAACGCCTGGGCTTCGTCCGCACACCCGAGCGCGACTGGAATCCCCTGCCGCACCTCGACGACATCACGCTTCTCACCTATCAGTTGACGCTCTGAAACCAGCGCGACACAACATATGGGGGTGCTGTCCTCGCCTGGCACAAGATGTATGCTCATGCTCGCTGTCGCCGCAGGGGAATCCGGTGCGAATCCGGAACTGTCCCGCAACGGTGTACTCATGCGTGCATATGCGCGCATGAGAGTCAGTCCGAGGACCTGTCGACAGTGCGCCCGGCCATCAGGCCCGGGTGCCATGACGTCCGGGCCTCGTGGAGTGGGCCGGTGGACGCGACGCCGTGTGCGCTCGTGTGCTGCCGTCTGCCCTCCGCAAGGCCCCCGTGCCGAGCGAGGGAGAGCCCCACGTGACCATCGCGCCAGCAGACCCGGCTTCAGTGACTCCGGTGGCCGACGACGGTCCCGGGACCGCGTTGCTGCGGACCCTGACCGAGCTGACCGCCGACCTCCCCGACGCCGACCCCGGCCGGGTCGCCGCCGCCGCGCTGCGCGGCCGGTCCGCGCGGGCGGACGGGACGGAACTGCGCGAGCTGGCCACCGAGGCGGCCGCCGGCCTCATCTCCGAGGACCCCGCCTACTCGCGGCTCGCCGCCCGGCTGCTGACGATCAGTATCCGCGCCGAGGCCGCCTCCCAGGGCGTCACGTCCTTCACGGACTCGGTCGCGGTGGGCCACCGCGAGGGTCTCATCGCCGACCGTACGGCCGAGTTCGTGCGGGTCCACGCCGACCGCCTCGACGCACTGGTCGACACCCACGCCGACGACCGCTTCGGGTACTTCGGCCTGCGCACGCTCCACAGCCGCTATCTGCTCCGGCACCCGATCACCCGGCGCGTGATCGAGACGCCCCAGCACTTCATGCTCAGGGTGGCCTCCGGCCTCGCCGAGGACGACACGGCAAGGGCCGTCGACGAAGTCGCCGCGCTCTACCGGCTCATGAGCCGCCTCGACTACCTTCCTTCCTCCCCCACCCTCTTCAACTCCGGCACCCGGCACCCCCAGATGTCGTCCTGCTACCTCCTCGACTCCCCGAAGGACGAGCTGGACTCCATCTACGACCGCTACCACCAGGTCGCCCGGCTCTCCAAGCACGCGGGCGGCATCGGCATCGCGTACTCCCGCATCCGCTCCCGCGGTTCACTGATCCGGGGCACGAACGGGCACTCCAACGGCATCGTCCCGTTCCTGAAGACCCTCGACGCCTCGGTCGCCGCCGTGAACCAGGGCGGCCGGCGCAAGGGCGCGGCCGCGGTCTACCTGGAGACCTGGCACTCCGACATCGAGGAGTTCCTTGAGCTGCGGGACAACACCGGTGAGGACGCCCGCCGTACGCACAACCTGAACCTCGCGCACTGGATCCCGGACGAGTTCATGCGGCGCGTGAACGCCGACGCGCAGTGGTCGCTGTTCTCCCCGGCCGACGTGCCCGAGCTGGTCGACCTGTGGGGCGAGGAGTTCGACGCGGCGTACCGCAAGGCGGAGGCGCAGGGGCTCGCCCGCAGGACCATCCCCGCCCGGGACCTGTACGGCCGCATGATGCGCGCCCTCGCGCAGACCGGCAACGGCTGGATGACCTTCAAGGACGCCGCCAACCGCACCGCCAACCAGACGGCCGAGCCGGGCCATGTCGTCCACTCCTCCAACCTCTGCACGGAGATCCTGGAGGTCACGGACGACGGGGAGACGGCGGTCTGCAACCTGGGATCGGTGAACCTGGGCGCGTTCGTGGTCGGTCAGGACATCGACTGGGAGCGGCTGGACGAGACCGTCCGCACCGCCGTCACCTTCCTCGACCGAGTCGTCGACATCAACTTCTACCCGACCGAGCAGGCGGGCCGCTCCAACGCCAAGTGGCGCCCGGTCGGCCTCGGCGCGATGGGTCTCCAGGACGTCTTCTTCCAGCTGCGTCTGCCCTTCGACTCACCCGAGGCCAAGTCCCTCTCCACGCGCATCGCCGAGCGCATCATGCTCGCCGCGTACGAGGCCTCCGCCGACCTCGCCGAGCGCAACGGCCCGCTGCCGGCCTGGGAGAAGACCCGCACGGCCAAGGGCGTTCTGCACCCCGACCACTACGACGCCGAGCTGACCTGGCCGGAGCGCTGGGCGGCCCTGCGGGCGCGCATCGCCACTACCGGCATGCGCAACTCCCTCCTCCTCGCGATCGCGCCGACCGCCACCATCGCGTCGATCGCGGGCGTGTACGAGTGCATCGAGCCGCAGGTGTCCAACCTGTTCAAGCGGGAGACGCTGTCCGGCGAGTTCCTCCAGGTCAACTCGTATCTGGTCAGGGAACTGAAGGAGCTGGGCGTCTGGGACGCCCGCACCCGTGAGGCGCTGCGCGAGGCGAACGGCTCGGTGCAGGGCTTCGCCTGGATCCCTCAGGACGTACGGGCGCTGTACCGCACGGCGTGGGAGATCCCCCAGCGCGGCCTGATCGACATGGCGGCGGCCCGCACCCCGTTCCTGGACCAGTCCCAGTCCCTGAACCTGTTCCTGGAGACGCCGACCATCGGCAAGCTCTCCTCGATGTACGCGTACGCCTGGAAGTCGGGCCTGAAGACGACGTACTACCTGCGCTCGCGCCCGGCGACCCGCATCGCCCGCGCGGCCCGGGCCGCTGTCCCCGTCCAGCAGCCGGCACCCGAAGACGCCGTCGCCTGCTCCCTGGAAAACCCCGAGTCCTGCGAGGCCTGCCAGTAATGTCCAGCGAAGCCAAGACCGTGCCTTCCAAGAACCTGCTCGACCCCGGCTTCGAGCTGACTCTCCGCCCCATGCGCTACCCGGACTTCTACGAGCGCTACCGGGACGCCATCAAGAACACCTGGACCGTCGAGGAGGTCGACCTCCACTCGGACGTCGCCGACCTGGCGAAGCTGTCCCAGGGCGAGCAGCACATGATCGGCCGGCTGGTCGCGTTCTTCGCGACGGGCGACTCGATCGTCGCGAACAACCTCGTGCTGACCCTGTACAAGCACATCAACTCCCCCGAGGCGCGCCTGTACCTGAGCAGGCAGCTGTTCGAGGAGGCCGTCCATGTCCAGTTCTACCTGACCCTCCTGGACACCTACCTCCCCGACCCGGAGGACCGGGCGGCCGCCTTCGACGCCGTGGAGAACATCCCCTCCATCCGCGAGAAGGCCGAGTTCTGCTTCAAGTGGATCAACGAGGTCGAGAAGCTGGACCGCCTGGAGACGCAGGCCGACCGCCGCCGCTTCCTGCTCAACCTCATCTGCTTCGCCGCGTGCATCGAGGGCCTGTTCTTCTACGGCGCCTTCGCTTACGTCTACTGGTTCCGCAGCCGGGGTCTGCTGCACGGTCTGGCCACCGGCACCAACTGGGTGTTCCGGGACGAGACGATGCACATGAGCTTCGCCTTCGAGGTGGTCGACACCGTCCGCAAGGAGGAGCCGGAGCTGTTCGACGACCGGCTTCGGCAGCAGGTCGTCGACATGCTGAAGGAGGCCGTCGAGGCCGAGCTGCAGTTCGCGCGCGACCTGTGCGGTGACGGCCTCCCGGGCATGAACACCGACTCCATGCGCCAGTACCTGGAGTGCGTCGCCGACCAGCGCCTGTCGCGCCTCGGCTTCGCCCCGGTGTTCGGCTCGGAGAATCCCTTCTCCTTCATGGAGCTCCAGGGTGTTCAGGAGCTGACCAACTTCTTCGAGCGGCGTCCGTCGGCGTACCAGGTCGCGGTGGAGGGCACCGTCGACCTGGACGAGGACTTCTAGGGCCTGTCCTGGCCCCGGTTCGCCGAGGCCACTCGAGCCGAGGTCACTTGAGGGTGACCGCGTCCCCGGCCGACACGACCCTCGCGGTCGTCGTCGTGCCGGGGAAGTACCAGCGCCAGCTGCCCGCCTTCGTGACGGTCACCTTGGTGCTGAGCTTGCCGTGGGCGCCCGTCTTCACGGTCTTGACCGTGCTGTAGTGGGCGGCACCGGCCGGACGGTACTGGAGTTTGACCGACTGGCCGGTGAACCCGTGGTACTCCAGGCTCTCCCAGTCGGCCCGGATCAGCTTGCCGTTGACGGTGAGCTGGGCCCCCTTGGCGACCGGCTCGGGGGTCGCGTCCGTGGTCAGCTTCGAGGCGCGCTTGACCTTGTACTCGGCGATGTGGTCGGAGATCCAGTAGTCGCCGTCCTTCGCCTTGACGGTGGCGTTGACCTGCCAGACGCCGGCGACCCTGTTGGAGTCGATGTCGTCGCTGTCGGCGATCCAGCGGGGATCGACGGTCATGGTGGCCGTGCACACCGAGGTCGTCGACGACTTCTTCACGCAGGTCGAGTCGCCGTCCCAGGTGACGAAGCCGTAGCCGTTGGACGTGTTGAACGTACTGACGTCCGTGATCCCCTTGACGCCCGAGTCGTCCTTGATCGTCACGGAGATCGGGTACTTGACGGTCTTCGACGTGCCGATGAGAACGTTGTTCCCGCCGTTGACCACAGTCTTCGTGACCCTGACGTCGCCCCGCCCCTCCGCGTGGGCGCCGGTGGCCGTCACGAGTACGAGGGCCGCGGCCCCGCCCGCCACGGCCCAGGTTCTGCCGCGCCCGGGGCGCGTTGTGTGTCTCATGATCCTCCCCTGATGGTGAGGAGAGGCTACACACGAGGTCGGACAGTGTCGTACAGGTTTGCGATCAGGACGATCGGGCCTGTCAGGCCGCGCGGGCCATGGGGCGGCCGGCCCGGCGGCGCTCCTGCGCCTCCTTGATCTGGCGGTCGATACGTCGCTCGTGGAGGACGCCGATCACCGCCGGGGTGATCATCAGGACCAGGATCCCGAGGACGGCCAGCATTCCGATGAGTCCTTGCAGCTGTGTCGTATCCATGGACACCACTGTGGCGCCGGACACTCCTTACCAACAGTGGCAGGACTGCCGTGGACCATCGATTTACTGCCACCTTCGAGGCACACTGGCAGCATGCTGAACAACGTGGCCACCGTCCTGCTCAACGGCGTGCACCCCTTCGAACTCGGCGTCGTCTGCGAGGTCTTCGGCATCGACCGCAGCGACGAGGGCCTGCCGGCCTACGACTTCGCCGTCGTCTCGGCGGAGGGCCCCTCGCTGGGCACCCACGTCGGCGGCCTCACCGTCTCCACGCCGTACGGCCTCGACCGGCTGGAGGAGGCCGACCTGATCGCCGTACCGGCCGGGAGCGACTACGTCACGCGCGACTATCCGCCCGAGCTCCTGGGCTCCCTGGTCCGAGCCGTCGACCGCGGTGCCCGGGTGCTCAGCGTCTGCTCCGGCGTCTTCGTGCTCGGCGCCGCCGGGCTGCTGGACGGACGGCGGTGCAGCGTGCACTGGCGGCAGGCGGAGGAGTTGGCCCGGCGCTATCCGAAGGCGATCATCGAGCCGGACGTGCTGTACGTCGACGAGGACCCGGTGATCACCTCGGCCGGCACCGCGGCCGGCATCGACGCCTGTCTGCACATCGTGCGCAAGGAGCAGGGACCCGAGGCCGCCAACAAGATCGCCCGGCGGATGGTCGTACCGCCCCACCGGGACGGCGGACAGGCCCAGTACATCGAGCGGCCGCTGCCCCGGTCGCAGTGCGACACCGTCGGCGAGGTGCTGGTGTGGATGGAGCAGCACCTCGACGAGGAGGTCACCGTCGAGCAGCTCGCCGACCGCGCCCACATGTCACCGCGCACCTTCGCCCGTCGCTTCCAGCAGGAGACGGGGACGACTCCCTACCGCTGGATCCTGCGCCAACGCGTGCTGCTGGCCCAGCGGTTGCTGGAGGCGACGGACGAGACGGTGGACGCGATCGCCGGTCGAACGGGGTTCGGGAACGCGGCCGCGCTGCGTCACCAGTTCGTCCGGTCGGTGGGCACCACCCCGAACGCCTACAGGCGCACCTTCCGGGGCCCCGAAGCGGCCTGATCCCTCACCGCGGGACCGGCTTCAGCAGCAGCCGCTGCGGACGCAGCGTGATCCCCACCCGGGTCGCGTCGTCGGACCCGGGCACCTGCTCGAAGCGGTACCTCGTCGACAGCGCCGCCGTGACGAGCGTCAGCTGGGCCATCGAGAAGTGGTCGCTGGGGCACTTGCGGTTGCCCACGCTGAACGGGCTCATCGCGTATTTCGGCACGTCCTTGGCCCGGTCCGGAAGCCAGCGGTCGGGGTCGAACGTCAGGTTGTCCGCATAGGACCGTCCGTCGCGCTGGATCGCATACGGGCTGTAGACGATGTCCGCACCGGCCGGAATGCGATACCCGCCGAGTTCGGTGTCCCGCACCGCCCTACGCGTCAAAATCCATACGGCGGGCCGCAAACGCAAGGCTTCGACGACGACATTGTTCGTGTGCCTGAGCGTCCGGACGTCCTCGAATGCCACCGGGCGCCCACCGGTGACGGATTCGACTTCCGCGCACACCCGGTCCGCGTGTTCCGGATGTTCGGCCAGGACCTGGAGCAGCCACATGATCGTGGACGCGACGGTTTCGCTGCCGGGCGTGAGGATGGCCACCACCTGATCGTGGATCTCCTGTTCCCCGATGGGGTCGCCATTCTCGTCCTTCGCCTCCAGCAATGCCGTCAGCAAATCGTCCGGCTTTTGACCAGACGCCCTCCGCTCGGCGACGATCTCGTCGACGAGGAGATGCAAATCGGCCAGGGCGCGGTTGAATTGGCGATTGGCCGGAAGCGGCAGCCGGTAGAGCGGCCCGGCGGGTATCACCATCCGCCGGTACATGCCCCGGAAGACGGTGGCGAGGGCGACACACAGCCGCTCGGCCCGCTCGTCCATGAAGTCGCCGCGCAACAGACAGCGGGCCGCGATGCGCACCGCGATCCGGAACGACTCGGAGGTGCAGTCGACGGTCTCACCGGTCTTCCAGCGCTCGGTCAGCGCGTGCGCCTCCTCCTCCATGATCGGCCCGTACGCGGGGATGGCGTCGAGCCGGAAGGCGGGCTGGATGGTGCGCCGCTGGCGCCGGTGCGTGGGCCCGTTGGCGGTGGCCACGCCCTCCTTGCCGAGCAGGCCCTCCAGCGACTCCCACAACGGGCCGGAGATGATGTAGTCGCTGCTCAGCGCCAGGGCTCCGGTGAGGGCAGGCGCGGTGACGGCGTACACCGTCTTGGGGCCGAGCTTCAGGCGTACGACGTCGCCGTGGTCGCGCAGCCGGGCCATGAAGCCGAGCGGGTCGCGCGCCAGCTTCCAGCCGTGGCCGAGGACCGGGACACCGCCGCCCGCCAGGGGCGGCTCGCGCAGCTCCCGAACCTCCGGGGTCGCGGGCTTCACAGATTCGACGGTCATTTCTCACCTGCCGCTTCGTTGTTGACGTACGGGGGCGTGGACCGGTCGTCCCAGCTGTCGACCATGTACCGGCCGGACTCGTGGTGGAACCAGTAGACGGTGCTGAACCAGTTCCGCATATTGCAGACACAGGCCCGCACCGCGGCGCTCAGTTCCTTTCCGCGCACCGTTCCGTCGGCGAGGTCGTCGGCGAAACGCAAGGCGTCCTGTTCGGCGACCAGAAATTCGTCCACGCATTCCTCGACGCGTCGCCTGACTTCGGCAACCGCTTCTTCCAGAGTCAGCCCCTGGTGTTTGATGAGGCTGATTCCGAGATTGTGCACCTCGTCGCCCGCTATTTCCTTGGGGAGTGAGCAGAGGTCGTTGTACCAGGCGGCGAATTCCTGGCTGAGCAACGCCGCCCGCCGATATGCCGGGTGTTTTCGTATGCCGTCCGGGAGTTCGCAGCCCGCGGTCGGCTCCAGCAGATCGGTCCAGATCCAGTGCGCGAAGGTGAGCCGCCGCAGCGCGAGATAGTCCTCGACCGTGGGGACGACACCTTCGGTGCGGTTGCGGAATTCCCGGTCGTAGGCCTCGATCACCTGGTGGAAGTGCCGGGCGAACCGGGTGTTCCAGGTCTGCGGCAGGAACGAGTACAGCCGCAGCACACTGTCCGCGAACCCGGCGACCAGCGAGTCCTCGTGGTGCAGATGGGTCCGTGGGGAGTCGAGGGCCAGGTGCAGGCGGAACCTGAGCCGCCGCCAGGCGGCCGGACGGCCGTGCACGATGTCACGGTCGTGACGGTCGTCCCAGACGAAGAACCACGCGCTGTAGTCCGCTATCGCCTGGAGGACCTCGTCGGGGGCGCCGATGTAGTACCCCGCCATGAGGTCCGTGTAGCACAGACCATCGGCATATTCCTCCACCTTGTCCGCAGGCATGAGCCGTTTTTCCAACAGCCAGATGCGTGTCTTCTCTTGGAGCCTGGGCCAATACGGATGCAGTTGCCTGGGAAACGCTGTCTCGATCACCGGGAGAGAGAGCGATGGTGGAACCCCGATCGCCGTCGGTGTCGATGTGGTGCTGTGTGGGAAAGCAGGCACGAACAAACCCCTTCCAGCCGCCAGTTGGCGCACGCACCTCTCCCGTTGTGCCGGGCGTGCGCCGTTGCGTATCCCCGCACATCCCATTCAGCACCACAACTGACCATTCTGGGAACGGATTTGCTCCATTCACTACCCCACAGTGCTGAGATCTCCCCCTTGCGTGACTGGTTCTGGATCACCGGAAGAGCGCAAGCGGTCGAGTGTGCGAAGGACAGACGAACGGCGCCCGGTCGGGAAGGTTCTCCTGACCGGACGCCGTACGTAAGGGAGTTGTGGGGCGGCAGGGGCACTCAGTCGTTGGCGACCACGGGGTAGCGGGGCTCGTTCTCGGCCATCTGCCGCAGCGCGTCCTTGCGTTCACGCTTGGAGAGCCGGTCGATGTAGAGGTACCCGTACAGGTGATCGGTCTCGTGCTGCAAACACCGAGCGAAGTAGCCGGTGCCACGCACCTTGACCGGGTTGCCCTTCTCGTCCTGCCCGGTCACCTCGGCGTAGTCCGGCCGGGCGAGCGGCGCGTACGCGGTGGGCACCGACAGACAGCCCTCGTTGCTGTCGTCCAGCCGGCGCCGGTCGGCGGGCAGGTCGACGAGCTTCGGGTTGCAGACGACACCGACGTGCCGCTTGCCCTCGTCGTCCATGCAGTCGTACACGAAGACCTTCAGGTCGACGCCGATCTGGTTGGCGGCCAGGCCCACGCCCTCGGCGGTGCGCTGGGAGGCGAACATGTCCGCGATCAGCTGGTCCAGCTCCGCGCCGAAGTCGGTGACGTCCTTGCACTCCTTGTGCAGGACCGGGTTCCCGACCACCGTGATCGGCCGCGAGGTGCCGCGCTCACGCCAGGCGTTCTCGCGCTCCTCCGGGTCCTCGGTGTCGATGACGAAGCCCTCGTCGTCCACGGGGAGCACGCCCGTGTGCTGCTGATCGGTGTCCTGCTGCGCCATGACCGACGTATGCCTTCCTGCATGCCTGGGAAATCTGCGAGTACAGCCTAAAGGGGACGGCGAGGCGCCACGGCCTCAGCAGACCTCTTCGAGGTCCCGCCAGTCCCGGGAATCCGGGCTGTCCGCGACCCAACCGTCCAGCAGCCCCCGGACCAGCGAGGCCGGCGCAGCCACCCCGCACTCCCGCTCCGGCACCCACAGCTGCCCGTCCGTCACATGGCCGAGCGGCCCCGGATGCCCGGGCTCGCTGTGGTCGTGCGGGTCGAGATGCTCCCCGTCGCCCTCGTCGGACGGCATCCGGGACTCGGAGCACATCCGGCACAGCAGCCGTACGGACGAGGACCAGTCCTCCGCGGCGAAGCCGGCGTCGGCCGCGAGCTGCTCCAGGGCGTCCCGGTCGGCCTCGGTGGCGGCCTCCAGGAGGACCACCCAGGTGGGCACGGGCGAGGGCGCCCACAGCTCGATCTCGTCGAACACCGGGTAGGAGTGCCCGGCGGCGGTGGTCCGCTCCCCGTGGGGCACGCCGTCGTGCAGCACGACCTCGCCCCAGCGCCGCCCGGACGAGGGCAGCGGGATGGACAGCACCTCGATGCGCGCGGGGTCCAGCCGGCGCCCCCACACCACCTCGGCCTCGCCCTCCGGGGACAGCCGGACGGCCGCACTGCCGAGGTCCATCCCGACGGGCTCGCCGGAGGCGGTGGCACCGCCCGGCACCCGCAGCCCGTACGCCTGCCAGGACCGCCGGGCCAGCGGCCAGTCCTGCAGGGCGGTGGCCGCGATGCCGACGTTCCACCAGTCAGGTGCGCCGGTCTCCCGGTCGAGCAGGGCCACGGCCCTGAGGCCGGCCGCCCGGGCCTGTTCCCAGTCGTGCCGGAACTTGTGGAGGAGGGCCAGGTTGAACCAGGACTCGGACAGCCAGGGCTCCAGGTCGGCGGCGCGCGTGAGCAGCGCCCCCGCGTCCTCGTACCGACCGTCCCCGATCAGCGTGAACGCACGGTCGGTGGCCTGCCGCCAGGAGGCGGAGGGCCGGTGCCGTCCCTTGCCGAAGATCCTCACGATTCCCGCCTGCCAGTTCCGTTCAGTGGGCTGGCTGTGCCCCCGGACACCCTCTCAATCGCATCCAACCACGTACGGCTGGAAGGGCGCTCATTACCCATGGGTTACCCAGCCATGGGCAGGGTCAGACAGTCCCGCGACAGGACGCGGGCCAGCGCTTCGACGACCTCGGGCGCGTACTCCTCCGCGGTCGCCAGCCGCAGCTCCTCCAGCGCCGTCAGCGGCCCGCCGGGCCCGGCGTCCCGGGCCTTCTCCTCGTACGCGTTCACGGCCCGGACCACCCGCGCGGCGACCGGCTGCTCCCGCCAGGGGTCGGCCTGCCGCTCCACGACCATCGCCACCTGCGGATTCACCCCGGTCTGCCGTACGACCGCCCCGCCGAGCAGTGCGATCCGGCGCTGTTCCTGGGCGGGCAGCCCGGCCGTGGCGCCCGCCGGCACCGGATCGACGAGGCTGAGCTGCCCGATGTCGTGCATCAGGGCCGCGTACTCCAGCACGGTCAGCTCCGGCTCGGTGAGCCCCAGGTCCCGCCCCACGGCCTGCCCGAGCGCGGCGACCCGGCGGGCGTGCCCGGCCGGGGTGTACCCGGCGACCTCGGTGGCCCGGGCGAGGGAGGCGATGGTCTGCCGGTAGGTGCCCCGGACGGCCGCGTACCGCCGGAAGGACATCTGGGTGAGCAGCAGGGGCAGCGAGAACACGGGCAGCGCCCACAGCCCCACCACGGCGACCGCCAGCGCCATCACGGCCCCCGTCGCGCAGACGGCGGACCCGATCCCCAGCAGCGCCCGCAGCTCGTCCCGCAGCAGCGGCCCGAAGGGCCACCGGGTGCGGGAGTGCGCCAGCGCGGCGGCGAGCACGGTGTCGCACAGGGCGGTGAGGGAGAGCAGCGCGAGCAGCAGCAGCGCGTAGGCGGGCCCGCCCCAGCGGCTGAACATCCCCTGGCTGTACAGGGGATGGAAGCAGACGGCGGTGAACCCGACGGTGAGCACCCGCCGGGCGAGATGGTCGAGCGTCCCGCGCTGCCCCCGCGCGATGTGCGGCACGGCGCCGAGGAGGGCGGCGGCGAGGACGACGGTGACGACCTGGGGCACTCCGTGCTGCGTCGGCTCCCCCGCGTCCGCCCCCAGC
Source organism: Streptomyces sp. MMG1533 (assembly GCF_001279775.1). Lineage (GTDB taxonomy): Bacteria > Actinomycetota > Actinomycetes > Streptomycetales > Streptomycetaceae > Streptomyces. The sequence continues at coordinate 58,667 of NZ_LGDG01000145.1, forward strand.
AGGGCGTACGACAAGGCCCCCGCGGCCCCGAGCGGCGCGGCCTCCCTGACCTGTGCCCCGGTCCACCGGCTCAGCTCGCCGACGGTGACGAGCACCCCGAAGGCGAGGGCGATGCCCCGGTCGTCGAGGCCGGTCCAGAGGGTGACGGCGAGGGAGAGGGCGGCGAGGAGGACGGCGGCGGTGTGGACGAGCGCGAGCAGGAAGGGGGGCCGTCGGCAGCTCATCGACGTGCTCTCTCTTGGCCGGGCACCGAGGGACGGGGACGCGGCGGCCGGGCTTCGTCGGCGGTCACGGCAGGGCGCCAGCCGTACCGACCCAGCGCTCTGACCAGGCCTTCCACCATCCGGGGGTCGAACTGCGTCCCCGCACAGCGCTCCAGCTCCTCCAGGGCGACGGGGACGGGCCGGGCCCTTCGGTAGGAGCGGGTCGACGTCATCGCGTCGAAGGCGTCCGCCACCGCCACCACCCGGGCCGACTCCGGGATCTGGCCCCCGACCAGTCCGTACGGATAGCCGCTCCCGTCCAGTCGCTCATGGTGATGCAGCACCGCCGCCCGGGCCTCCCCGAGGAACGAGATCCCCCGCACCATCTCGTGCCCGTACTCGGGATGCAGCTCGATCACGCGCCGCTCCTCGGGAGTCAGCGGCCCGTCCTTGCGCAACAACCGCGTGGGAACGCCCAGCTTCCCCACGTCGTGCAGGATCCCGGCGAACCGCAGCACCTCGACACGCTCGTCGGGCATCCCCAGTTCGCGCGCGATCATCATCGACGCCTGGCCGACCCGCTCGCTGTGCCCGCGCGTGTATTGGTCCTTGATGTCGACGGCCTGCACGAGCGCCCGGATCGTCGCCTGATGCGCGGCCCTCTCGCGGTGGTACTGGGCGAACACCCACCAGGACACACACATCGGCAGCAGCACGAGCAGGGCGGCGACGGGCCCGTACGGGCTGCGCCACAGCACGGCCATCATCAGCCCGGCGAGCCCGTGCACGACACCGGGTGCGAGCGACCGTACGAACAGGCCCCGCCAGGCCCGGCGTACCGGCACCCGCTCGGCGAACGCCAGGATCCCCCCGTCGAGCACGGTCAGCACCAGGCAGAACGCCAGCACCGCGGCCCCGGCGGGCGCCAGCGCGTCCGGGAAGTCGGAGGCGACGACGGCGTCCCGACCGTCCAGTGCCCAGTGCACCCGGGCGGCCACCCACACGCCGACGACGAGCTGGGCGGCCCGCCAGATCCGGCGCAGCCGTCGCGGCCGCTGCTCGACCCCGGACAGCAGCGCCCCCGGCAGCGCCACCAGTGCGGCGGCGGGCGGGGACAGCAGAAAGGCCCCGGCGAGCAGCACGGGGTGGAACGTTCCGGCGAACCGCCACCGGGCGGCGCCCCACTCGCAGCCGGCGTACAGCCCGGCGAGCAGGAGGACCGCCCACCAGGGCGTCCGCACGGCCGGCGGCGGAAGCAGACAGCACAGGGCGCCGAGGACCACACAGGCCACGTACACACGCGCCCGTGCCGGAATCGCCTCCATACACGCCTCCCCCGGCTCCGGCCATGACTGTCCAGCGTCCGGAGCCTAAGTCGGCGAGGGGGGAGTCCGCGGGCCGATGTCCCGCGGATTAGCACGTTCGAGTGATGACAGCCCGTTCCCGGGCGGGAGTTCAGGACTCCTGCGGGGTCGCTGTCACGTCATGCTCGGGCACGGCCTGCCCGGAGCGGATCAGGTCGATCCGCCCCATGACCTTGGAGCGCAGGTCGGTCGGCACGTCGTCCTGTCCGCAGCACCGCTTGACCAGCTTCTTCACGGCCTGCTCCAGGCCGTACTTCTCCAGGCACGGCGAGCACTCCTCGAAGTGGTGCTCGAACTTGGTGCAGTCGGCGTCCGGCATCTCCCGGTCGAGGAACTCGTAGAGATGGTCCAGCACTTCACTGCAGTCCGTTTCGTGCGGCTCTCCGCAGCTCATGAGCCCGAGCCTTTCGCTTCGTTCGACTCTCCGGCACCGGCCGGGACCAGTCCGCGCTCGCGGGCGTAGTCCTCGAGCATGCCGCGCAGTTGACGGCGGCCCCGGTGCAGCCGGGACATCACCGTACCGATGGGTGTCCCCATGATGTCCGCGATCTCCTTGTACGCAAAGCCCTCTACATCGGCGAGATAGACGGCGATGCGGAACTCCTCGGGGATCGCCTGCAGCGCCGACTTCACGTCCGAGTCGGGCAGGTGGTCGAGCGCCTGCGACTCGGCGGAGCGCAGACCGGTCGACATGTGCGACTCGGCGCGCGCGAGCTGCCAGTCCTCGATCTCCTCGGCCGCGGAGCGCTGGGGTTCGCGCTGCTTCTTGCGGTACGAGTTGATGAAGGTGTTGGTGAGGATGCGGTACAGCCACGCCTTGAGGTTGGTGCCCTCGCGGAACTGGTGGAAGGACGCGTACGCCTTGGCATACGTCTCCTGCACCAGGTCCTCGGCGTCGGCCGGGTTGCGCGTCATGCGCAGCGCCGCCGAGTACATCTGGTCGAGGAACTCGAGCGCGTCCCGCTCGAAGCGCGCGCTGCGCTCCGCGGTCGACTCCGCGCTCGTGCCGCCCTGGCCCTCGGGCTGCTCCGCCTGGCCTTGTTCGGTCCCTGCGTCGGTACCGGGAACCGGACCCACCTCCTCAAGATTCCGGGCGGGGCCGAGACCGGTCCCACCAGAATCGGAGGATAGACGACGATCCGTACCCGCCGCCGCCCGAATAGGCGTGGCCTTGGCCGCGTGCAGCACCGTCCAGTCCAGGTCGGCGCGGCTGCTGCGGCTCGGGCAGTAGGTCGAACCCATGCGGCGGACTTCCTCTCCTACGACGTCGGTGCCGGTTTCCTCAGCACTTCTGTCCCGCTCAACAGAGGTCCGCTCCTCAACATTCCCGAGGCTTTACCCGAGTGACCCGGCCCACCTCGCGACACCGTCGGTGACGATCGCCACGGCCTGGTCCTGATCGAGGGGCGCCCGCTTGGGCACGGCGAAGCCGTGATCGCCGTGCGGCACCTCGATCAGTTCGTACGCTCCCTCGGGGAACTCCTCCGGCTTCCCGAACGGGTCGTTGCCGCCCTGGACGACGAGTGTGGGCACCCCGGCGCCGAGCAGTTCCCCGGCGCGGGACTTCTCCGGCCTGCCCGGCGGGTGCAGCGGGAAGCTGAGCGCGAGGACGGCGTGCGCGCCGAGCTCGACGGCCGTACGGCAGGCGACCCGGGCACCGGCGCTGCGGCCACCGGAGATCACCGGCAGGCCGGGCTCGGCAAGGGCGGGCCAGATGCCCCGCCACCCCACGTCGAGGGTCTTCGGCGCGGGCGCCACCTTCTTGCCGGCGACCCGCCAGGGCTGCTCGACGAGGGCGACGGTGACGCCGTGTTCCGGGAGGACCCGTGCGAGCGCCTGGAGGTCGCGGGCCTCGATGCCGCCGCCGGCGCCATGGCTGACGGCCAGCAGCAGCCGGGGATCCTTCGCCTCGTACCAGGTGATGCGGGCGGTACCCGCATCCGTCTCGATGGTCTCTTTCGTCACGTCAGAAGAGTGTGCCCTCTTCGGGGCCCTCAAGCTCCTTCAGCAGCTCCGGTCCGTTGTTGCGGACATTGCTGACCGCCGTGGAGACGGGGTACGCGCGCATCATCCCGGCGGGCGGCGGGGCGAGCAGCTCACGCAGGTCGTCCGGGTCCGTGCGGGACGGGTCGAGCCAGGTGTCCCATCGGTCCGGCGTCAGCATCAGCGGCATCCGCGGGTGGATGTCGGCGAGCGCATACGGCCCGTCCGCGGGGGCGACCGCCAGCGGGGTCGTCTCCGCCTCCGTGGTGATCACCGAGCACGTCACCCACCATGCCTGAGGGTGGTCGTCGGGCAGGGTCTTGTCCCGCCAGAACTCGTACAGCCCGGCCATCGCGAACACCGCCCCGTCGGCGGGGAGCACGAAGTACGGCTGCTTGCGCGGCCGCTTCTTCTTCCCCTCGACCTCCAGATCCCGCTCCTGCGGACCGGTGACCCACTCGTAGTAGCCGTCGGCGGGGATGATGCAGCGCCGGGAGGCGAAGGCACGGCGGTACGACGGCTTCTCGTGGACGGTCTCCGCGCGGGCGTTGATCATCCGGGCGCCGCCCTCGGGGGTCTTCGCCCAGGACGGGACCAGCCCCCACTTGAGCTTGCGCAGCTGTCGAACCGGCTTCGGGTCCTCCACGTCCTTCAAAGGACGGTCCAGGACGGCGTAGACCTCCTTGGTCGGGGCCACGTTGTAATCGGGCGCCAAGGTCTCCTCGGGTTCCCACTTCTCGATCTCAAAGATTCCTGCGAGATCCTCGGGCCCACGACTCGCTGCATACCGTCCGCACATACGTGCCACACTGCCAGATTCGACAAGACCTACGGGAGCCACAGCCGACAATGCACACCATCGCATCCGACTCGCTTGCCTCCCTCTGGGACGAGGTCCTCGGCAGCCAGCCCGACCCCGACCTCTGGGTGGTGTTCGCGACCCTCGTCGCCGCGCTCGCCGTGGTCGTCCCACACGTCCTGTGGCGCATCGCGCGCAACGCCATCACCATCGCCCACGAGGGCGGCCACGGCCTGATCGCCCTGCTCACCGGCCGCACCCTCACCGGCATACGCCTCCACTCCGACACCAGCGGCCTCACCGTCAGCCGCGGCAAGCCGCACGGCATCGGCATGATCCTCACCGCGGCCGCCGGCTACACCGCTCCCCCGCTCCTCGGCCTCGGCGGCGCCGCCCTCCTCGGCGCCGGTCACATCACCGCCCTGCTGTGGCTGGCGACGCTCCTGCTGGTGGCGATGCTGGTGATGATCCGCAACGCGTACGGCGCCCTGACGGTCCTCCTCACCGGCGGCACGTTCGTGGTGGTGTCCTGGCTGGCGGGACCACAGGTGCAGGCGGCGTTCGCGTACGCGGTGGTGTGGTTCCTGCTGATCGGCGGGGTGCGCCCGGCGTTCGAGCTCCAGGCGAAGAGGGCGCGCGGAGGGGCCGGGGACTCGGACGCGGACCAGTTGTCGCGGCTGACGCATGTTCCGGCCGGCCTGTGGCTCTTCCTGTTCCACGCGGTCTCGCTGTGTTCCCTGATAGGCGGCGGCCGCTGGTTGCTGGAGGGCTGACGCGCCCCTATCAGGGGTGCGGGGTCGTATCGATGTGCGGCTTCCCCGCGGGGCGCGACCAGCCACAACGGCGCCGCACTCGAAGTACGGCCGACCATTAAAGTGGGGCCATGGCCCCAAACCCCGCACACACCGCTCTCTGGCCCGCCCCGCACGCAAGCGGAGCCGTCGACGCGACGGTCCACGTGCCGGGGTCCAAGTCGGTCACGAACCGCGCCCTGGTCCTCGCCGCCCTCGCCTCCGAACCGGGCTGGCTCCGCCGTCCCCTCCGCTCCCGCGACACCCTGCTGATGGCCGGTGCGCTGCGGGAGATGGGCGTCGGCATCGAGGAGGGCGTGGGCCCCGACGGCACGGGCGAGACCTGGCGCGTGCTGCCGGCAGGCCTCCGCGGACCGGCCACGGTCGACGTCGGCAACGCCGGCACGGTGATGCGTTTCCTGCCGCCGGTCGCCGCGCTCGCCGACGGCCCCATCCGCTTCGACGGCGACCCCAGGTCTTACGAGCGTCCCCTGAACGGCGTGATCGACGCCCTGCGCGTCCTCGGCGCCCGGATCGACGACGACGGCCGCGGCGCCCTGCCGCTGACGGTGCACGGCGGGGGCGCGCTGGACGGCGGCGCGGTGGAGATCGACGCCTCCTCGTCCTCCCAGTTCGTGTCGGCCCTGCTGCTGTCCGGCCCGCGCTTCAACCAGGGCGTCGAGGTCCGCCACATCGGCTCGGCGCTCCCCTCCATGCCGCACATCCGGATGACCGTCGACATGCTGCGCTCGGTCGGCGCACAGGTGGACACCCCGGAGTCGGGCGGCGAGCCGAACGTCTGGCGGGTCACGCCGGGTGCCCTGCTCGGCCGGGACCTGACCATCGAGCCGGACCTGTCGAACGCCCAGCCGTTCCTGGCGGCGGCCCTGGTGACCGGCGGCAAGGTCCTCGTCCCCGACTGGCCGGCCCGCACCACCCAACCCGGTGACCGACTGCGGGAGATCTTCACCGAAATGGGCGGTTCCTGCGAACTCACCGAGTACGGCCTGGTGTTCACCGGCTCGGGCTCGATCCACGGCATCGACGTCGACCTGGGCGAGGTCGGTGAGCTGACCCCGGGCATCGCGGCGGTCGCGGCCCTCGCGGACTCCCCCTCCACCCTCCGGGGCGTGGCGCACCTGCGCCTGCACGAGACGGACCGTCTGGCCGCGCTCACCAAGGAGATCAACGAACTCGGCGGTGACGTGACGGAGACCGCCGACGGCCTGCACATCCGCCCGCGCCGATTGCACGGCGGGATCTTCCACACGTACGAGGACCACCGCATGGCGACGGCCGGCGCGATCATCGGGCTGGCGGTGGAGGACGTGCAGATCGAGAACGTGGCGACGACGGCGAAGACCCTCCCGGACTTCCCCGACCTGTGGACCGGGATGCTCGGGGCGTAGGGACTCACTCATGCGCCGCTACGGCAAGCACACCGACGAGGACGACATCCGCTCCCGCCCGAACCGCAAGGGCAACCGGCCGCGTACGCACATCCGCCCCAAGCACGAGGACGCGGTCGAGGGCATGGTCGTCACCGTCGACCGGGGCCGTCTGACCTGCCTGGTCGACGACCGGATCGTGATGGCGATGAAGGCCCGCGAGCTCGGCCGCAAGGCCGCGGTGGTCGGCGACCGGGTGGCCATCGTCGGCGACATGACCGGCAAGAAGGACTCTCTCGCCCGCATCGTCCGCATCGAGGAACGCAAGTCGGTCCTGCGCCGCACGGCGGACGACGACGACCCGTACGAGCGCGTGATCGTCGCCAACGCCGACCAGCTCGCCATCGTCACCGCCCTCGCCGACCCGGAACCCCGCCCGCGCCTGATCGACCGCTGCCTGGTGGCGGCGTTCGACGCCGGCCTGGAACCCCTCCTGGTCATGACCAAGTCGGATCTCGCCTCCCCCGACAAGCTGCTGGAGCTCTACGGCCACCTGGACATCCCGTACGTCGTCACCAGCCGCGAGGAGTTGGAGAGCGGTGCCGCGGTGGGCCGGGTCCGCGAGCAGCTCGACGACAGGATCACCGCCTTCGTGGGCCACTCGGGCGTCGGCAAGACGACCCTGGTCAACTCGCTGGTCCCGGAGGACCGCCGCCGGCTGACCGGCCATGTGAACGCGGTGACGGGCCGCGGCCGCCACACCACCACCTCGGCACTGGCCCTGCCGCTCGCGGGCGACGCGGGCTGGGTGGTCGACACCCCGGGCCTACGGTCGTTCGGCCTGCACCACGTGGATCCGTCCCGGGTGATCCACGCCTTCCCCGACCTGGAGCCGGGCACCGAGGGCTGCCCGCGCGCGTGCAGTCACGACGAGCCGGACTGCGCGCTGGACCAGTGGGTTGCGGACGGTCACGCGGACCCGGCCCGCCTGTACTCGCTGCGCCGGATGCTGGCGACGAGGGAGCGGACGGAAGGCGACTAGGACGGGAACCGAGGAAGGCGACTGACCTCCGCGTTGTTTGTCCCTGGGTAGGTCCGGTAAGGGCATAATCGCACCGAGCCGGATCCAAGCCTGACCAAAGCCTGATGAAACGGTCACAACACGGCGGTCACAAACGCTGGGACACGTGGACCTACGGGAGGACAGCACATGGCGTGGCTGCTGGTCGTCGTGGCCGGGTTGCTCGAGACCGGTTTCGCCGTCTGTCTGAAGCTGTCGCACGGCTTCACCAGATTCTGGCCGACCGTCGCATTCGCTATCTTCGCCCTCGGCAGCTTCGGTCTGCTGACTCTTTCTCTGAGGAAGCTCGACGTGGGCCCGGCGTACGCCGTGTGGACGGGCATCGGCGCGGCCGGCACGGCGATCTACGGGATGATCTTCCTCGGCGACCTCGTCTCGACGTTGAAGATCGTCTCGATCAGCCTGGTGATCATCGGGGTGATCGGACTCCAACTGTCGGGATCGGCCCACTGAGCGAGCCCGAGGCCTGCCCGGGGGCCTGTCCGGCGGATCAGTCCCTAGACCGCCAACTGGCGCTGGAGCGCGCTGCGTACGAGGTCCGCGACGCCGCCCTCGCCGGGCGGGGCCGCCACGCAGGACAGGGCGAGACGGACGACGAGTTCGCAGGAGCGGGCCAGTTCGGCGGTGTCCGACTTGAGTGCGCCGGGTCCGGAGAGGACCGTCACGGCCCGGTCGCGCACCAGGGCCACGAAGTCGCCGGGTGACGGCAGCGGGCCGTCCGCCCGGCGCTGCGCCGGTACGGCCGAGGAGGACGGCACCGCCGACAGGGTCGGTGAGGGCAGCCGTTCGCTCCAGCAGCCGGTGAGCATGGCCCGTACGAGCGCGTTCTCGCGGGCCGTCGACGCGGTCCACTCGGCGGTGGCGGTCAGCCGCTCGCGGGCGTCGCCGTTCGCGGTGAGCGCGCGGTCGACCCCGACGAGATAGCCGTCCGCCTCCCTCCTGACGAGGGCACGGGCCAGCCCTTCCTTGCTCCCGAACTCGTTGTACAGCGTCTGCCGGGACACTCCGGCCGCCGCCGCCACGTCCACCATCCGCACAGCGGACCACGGCCGACGTGCAAGCGCCGAATATGCGGCGTCCAGCAGGGATTCCCGCGCTGCAGGCATCATCGCCTCCCGAGGGCGAGCGGCACTGCGCCCAGATTTGACGCGCACGGGGGCACTGTCAAGGGGTCGCGAGAGCACACGGGGGCGCCCATCGGTCCCTGCGAGCCTCTCGGCCGGCCCGCTGTCCGCACCCTGGCCCCGTGTAGCCCCGTACGACGTCCGACAGATAGCGTTCATCACATGCCGGACTACCACGACGATCTCCGCCTCGCCCACGTCCTCGCGGACGCCGCCGACGCGGCGACCATGGCCCGCTTCAAGGCCCTCGACCTCAAGGTGGAGACGAAGCCGGACATGACTCCGGTCAGCGAAGCGGACAAGGCCGCGGAGGAACTCATCCGCGGCCAGCTGCAGCGCGCCCGCCCACGCGACGCGGTCCTCGGCGAGGAGTACGGCATCGAGGGCACAGGGCCGCGCCGCTGGGTGATCGACCCGATCGACGGCACGAAGAACTACGTACGAGGCGTCCCCGTCTGGGCCACCCTGATCTCCCTCATGGAAGCGGCCGAGGGCGGCTACCAGCCCGTCGTCGGTGTCGTCTCCGCCCCCGCCCTCGGCCGCCGCTGGTGGGCGGCGAAGGGCCACGGCGCCTTCTCCGGCCGCAGCCTCACCTCGGCCTCCCGCCTGCAGGTCTCCCGTGTCTCGAAGCTCTCCGACGCCTCCTTCGCGTACTCCTCGCTCACCGGCTGGGAGGACCAGGGCCGCCTGGGCGGCTTCCTGGACCTGACCCGCGAGGTGTGGCGCACGCGCGCGTACGGCGACTTCTGGCCGTACATGATGGTCGCCGAGGGCTCGGTCGACATGTGCGCCGAACCCGAGCTCTCCCTCTGGGACATGGCCGCGAACGCCATCGTCGTGACGGAGGCCGGCGGCACCTTCACCGGCCTCGACGGCCGACCCGGCCCGCACAGCGGCAACGCTGCCGCGTCGAACGGCCTGCTCCACGACGAGTTCCTGGGTTACCTCAACGAGCGCTACTAGTTGGCACAAATGAGCGCGCACGCCCTCAATCGGCCGCACGCGCCCCCTTGTTGACCTCCGCTTTACCTGCCACTCTGAGGACACCCTCATTTGTGAACTTGTGAACCGCTGAACTAACAGCGGCTCCTAGGAGGTGACTCGGAACCCATGCTGGTCCGCGACGCCATGAGCACGGTAGTCCTCACCATCGGCCCCACCCACACCCTCCGCCAGGCCGCCGCCCTGATGTCCGCCCGCCGGGTCGGCGCGGCCATCGTCCACGACCCGGACGCAGGCGGCATCGGCATCCTCACCGAACGCGATGTCCTCAACTCCGTCGGCCTCGGCGAAAGCCCTGACTCGGAACACGTCCACGCCCACACCACCACCGACGTCGTGTTCGCCGCCCCGACCTGGACCCTGGAGGAGGCGGCCCGCGCCATGGCGCACGGCGGCTTCCGCCACCTCATCGTCCTCGACCGCGACGAACCCGTGGGCATCGTCTCGGTCCGCGACATCATCCGCTGCTGGGCCCCGGCACGGCAGCACGTACCGGCCTAGGACCTGTCCTCGCATGCGGACGGGCCGGACCCCCTCCCGGGAAAGTCCGGCCCGTCCGCTCACGACAAGCGATCCAGTGCTGGTGGTTCGTTCGGCCGCGCAGGGCCTGGACCGCGGCCTCCAGCCGCTTGCCGTAGTCTCCGTCGGCCTGACGGCCGTTCCTGCCCCATGGTCAATGTCGAACTCGATCCTACAATAGACCATGTCCAATTCAAGTATGGATCCAAAGTCACACCTGGTCGCGACCTGGTCCCCCTTGCTGTTAGGCTGGTGTGCATGAGTGACCTTCTGGAACGACTGCGCGGACGCGGATGGCGGATGACCGCGCAGCGGCGTGTCGTGGCCGAGGTACTCGACGGCGAACACGTCCACCTGACGGCCGACGAGGTCCATTCGCGGGCCGTCGCCAAGCTGCCCGAGATCTCCCGGGCGACCGTCTACAACACGCTGGGCGAGCTGGTCTCCCTCGGCGAGGTCCTCGAGGTCGCCACGGACAAGCGAGCCAAGCGCTACGACCCGAACGCGCACCGGCCGCACCACCACCTGGTCTGCGCCCAGTGCGGCACCATCCGGGACGTCCACCCCGGCGGCAACCCGCTGGCCGACCTCCCCGACTCCGAGCGCTTCGGCTTCACGGTCTCGGACGTCGAGGTGACGTACCGGGGCGTGTGCCCGAACTGCGCGGCGGCGTAGCACTCCCCTTCCGAACGCTTCCGCAAGCCCCGGCACCGATGGACGCCGGGGCTTTCTGCCGTGCGCGACCTTCACGCACCTTTCCCGCACCCTTCCCGTATCTGACGGGTCGTCATATCGTCGTGCGGCACACCCCCCACCCCATACCGAACTCCGCAAGGAGCAACCGTGGGAGATCCGCACCCAAAACTCCACGCCACCGAACTGACCCGCACCTTCGGCCGCGCACCCCGTGCCGTCGACGCCCTCGGCCCCGTCGACCTCACCATCGCCCCAGGCGAGTTCGTCTGCCTCGTGGGCCCGTCGGGCTGCGGCAAGTCCACTCTCCTGCGCATCGCGGCGGGCCTGCTCCGTCCGAGCACGGGCCGCCTGGAGATACGTACGACGAGCCCCCGCCCCGCGGCCATGATCTTCCAGGACTACGGCATCTACGACTGGAAGACGGTCCGTGCGAACGTCCGCTTCGGTCTGGACATCCAGCGTGTCCCCCGCCGCGAGGCGAACGCACGTGCCGACGAGTGGCTGGCCCGCATGGGCCTCGCCGACTTCGCGCACGCCTACCCGGCGGCCCTCTCCGGCGGCATGCGTCAGCGCGTGGCGATAGCCCGAGCGATCGCTGTCGAGCCGGAACTCCTCCTCATGGATGAGCCGTTCGCCGCCCTGGATGCCCAACTTCGAATGATCCTCCAGGAGGAGCTGCTGGAGCTGACCCAAACCACCCGCACCACCACCCTCTTCGTCACCCACAGCCTGGAAGAGGCGATCGTCCTCGGCGACCGCGTCCTGGTGATGTCCGCCCGACCGGGCCGGATCATCGCCGAACACCAACCGCCGTTCCCGCGCCCGCGCACCGGCGACATCCGCTCCACGCCCGAGTTCACCTCCCTCAAGAGCGATCTGTGGGACCTCCTCCGGAAGGAGGCGGTGCCCGCATGACGACGATCACTCCTGACAGGACCTCGGTCCTCGTCCGCCGCCCCGGCCCCCGGGAACTCCACCCCGTACGCACCCACCGCCGTAGGCGCGCCCTGGAACTGTCGCTCGCCGCCGCGGTCCCGTTGATGCTGATCCTTCTCTGGCAACTGGCCGCCACCCAGGCCTGGATCGACGACCGCGTCTATCCGGCGCCGTCCACGATCCTCGCCGACGGGTGGGACCGCGCGGCGGCCGGCGACCTGTGGCCGGACGTGTGGGCGACCCTGAAGCGCGTCCTGGCCGGCTACGCGCTCGGCACGGCGGCGGGCTACGCGCTGGGCCTGCTGATGGGCTCCCTCTCCCTGGTCCGAGCCGCCCTCGAACCCCTCCTGGACGCCCTGTACGTCGTACCGAAACTGGCCCTGCTGCCGATCTTCCTGAACATGTTCGGCCTGGGCGAGGGCCCGCAGGTGGCCCTGGTGGCGGCAACGGTCTTCTTCTTCGTATGGATATCGACGATGTCGGCGGTGCTCGCCGTCCCCACCGGCCACCGCGACGCGGGCCGGGTCTTCGGCGCCTCTCCATGGCAGATGTTCCGGCACGTCCTGCTGCCGGCCTCGTTGCCGTCCGTCCTGGTCGGCGCCCGGATAGCGGCGGGCGTGGCGGTCCTGGTGATCGTCGCCTCGGAACAGATCGCCGCCACGAACGGCCTGGGCCACCTGATCTTCGACTCGCGTGCGCTGTTCCAGAACGACGTGATGTTCGTAGGCATCGTCTGTGTTGCCCTGCTCGGCGTCGTGTTCTCCGAACTGGTGCGGATCGTGGGGCGGTTGCTCACTCCGTGGGCACCCCGGGACCGCGGACGGGGGCAGTCATGAGGGGCCGTACGTACGCTGTCGTGGTCGTCGCCGCCGCGTTGCTGGCGTCGGCGGGCTGCTCGTCGCCGTACGAGTCGGACTCCGAGCCGAAGGCGGGGGCGGGCGACCGCACCGTCCGCCCGGTGGAGGGCTGCGGCGACACGTCCTGGACGGACCCCGCCGACCTCTCCCCGAACCGCCTGCCGGCCCGCTGCCAGCCCGGTGCCCCTCCCCCGCAGCCCCTCGCCAAGACCCGGAAGCTGACGATCGCGACGGGGACGCTGAGCGCCGAGTACGTGGCACCGCTCCAAGTTGCCCTCGACAAGGGTGAGTTCAAGAAGGAGGGCCTGGACGTCACCCTGAAGGTGCTGCCCACACCGGACGCGCTCCCCCTCCTGGCCAAGGGGGACATCGACGCACAGTGGGCGGCCCCTGAGGCGGCCGTCATGAACGGCATCCGGGGCGGCTTCGACATCAGGTGGGTCGCGGGCAACTTCTCACCCGACCCTGAGTCCAAGAGCGGCCTGTGGGTGCGGTTGAAGAAGGGCGAGAGCGCGGACCGGGTGGCCATGGCCGGCCGCAGGATGGGCACGATGATCGGCAAGGGCTCCGTGATCGCGTACCCCATGGAGAAGGCGCTGGAGAAGCACGATGGCGGCCTCGACAAGATCCAGTACGCCCAACTGGGCTCCGCCGACGTCCTCACCGCCCTCCAGAACGGAGGAGTCGACTCGGCCTGGCTCCTCGACCCGGTCTGGCGCAGGGTCGACGGCGAGCCCGGATACGCCTTCCTCGGCGGCCAACCGCTTGGCGAGCCCCTGGGCGGCATGCTGTACGGCCCGAGCCTGCTGAACGACGACGTGGACGCGGGGGTGGCCCTGCTCCGGGCCTACATCCGCACGATCAACACGTACTTCACGTCCGACTACAAGGAGAACGCCGACTTCGTCACCTACCTGGCGAATCTCATGAAGGCCGACAAGGCGATCCTCGACTCCACCCCGTCCCTCCGCATGGACTGGGAAATCCGCACCGGCACCACGGACCGCCTCCAGTCCGCATACCGCGCCCAGGGCGTGACCGAGGGCGACCCGCTACCGGAGTCGAAGACGGTGAACAGAGCCTTGTACGAGGAGGCGATAGGCCACCGCCCATAACCACACGACAAAACACCGAGGGCCGGAACCCATTTCTGGGTCCCGGCCCTCGGCCTTCAGTAGCGGGGACAGGATTTGAACCTGCGACCTCTGGGTTATGAGCCCAGCGAGCTACCGAGCTGCTCCACCCCGCGTCGATGAATGGAACACTACGTCAAGGACACCAGCAGAGGCAAATCGATTACCTGCCACCCATCAGCGCAGGTCAACAGCACCAGGGCACCGCGGGCCAGCGCCCGCCCCTCCCTCTGATCCCCGTCCCGCACCTCCAGCCGCCCGGCATCCGAGAACGAGAGCGATCCCCCTGTCCGGCCCGTCCCGCCCGGCGTTCGACGACAAAAGAGACCCTCCCAAGCCCCCACCCACCCGGAAGCGGCCCACCTGCCGACGCCGGTGGGCACCGGTCAGCCCGGCCGGCGTTCGGTGGCGGAGCCCGAAGGGGGGTGCAGCCTCAGCGGGGCGGGCAGGGCGGAGCCCCGCAAGGGCTGGCGGAGGCTGGAGTCCCCGCCGGGAGTGCAGGTGCGCAGCCCGCCGGGGTGCAGGGGCGCAGCCCCCGCAAGGGTGGCCGGAGACTCCCTGCCAGGGGGCGTGGGCGGAGCCCCGCAAGGACGCAGGAGCCGAACCCCCGCGAGGCGCAGGGGACGCAGCCCCCGCCCGGGTATAGGGGCGCAGCCCCTCGCGGGGTCGAAGGGGCACAGCCCCTCGCGGGGTCGAAGGGGCGCAGCCCCTGGGGATGGGACGGGTAGGGGCGGCGGGGGCGAGAACAACCCGGCGCCGACCACACCCCCGCCCGCGCTCAGCGCAGCGTCACGCCGACAACTCCTGCCGCAACGCATCCCGCAGCCGAGCCGCCCGCTCCGCAACTTCCTCCGGCCCGAGCGCCACCGCCCGATCAGCCCACCGCTGCCCCTCGGCCAACTCCCCCCGACGCGCGTAGACGAGGGCCAGCCGCAACGCCGCCCGCCCATGCCCCGCATCAGCCGCCCGCGCCCACCACACCGCGGCCTCCGGCTCACTCCCCTCCCGAGCAAGCAGCAGCCCCAGATTGAACGCACCATTACGGGATCCGGCCTCGGCCGCCTCCCGATACCACCGAGCCGCCTCCACGACATCGCCCCGCGCAGCGGCCAGCATCCCGACCCGCACCTGCGCCCGACGATGCCCGAGCGACGCCGCCCGCTCGTACCACTCCTCGCACTCGCTCTTCTCGTGCACCGTCTCCCCGAGCTCATGCGAAGGCACCGGCGGCCGCCGGGCATCCAGGACAGTCGCCAGCCGGTACGCGGCCTCCGCACTGCCGCCCCCCGCCGCACACCGCAGGTACCGCTCCGCCTCCCGCTCGTCCCCGTCCCGCAGCCGCGCGATCCCGGCCTGAAGCGCCGCCTCCGTATGCCCGGCGCCCGCCGCCCGCTCGTACCACCGCAGCGCGACGGCATCCTCACCCCGCCCGGCGAACAGAATCCCCAGGTTGAACGCGGCGTCGACACTCCCGGCCTCCGCGGCCTTGGAGAACCACGGCTCCGCCCCCCTCGCGTCCCCGCCCTGCAGCAGCAGGATCGCCAGCGCGTTCGCCGCCTCGCGGTGCCCGGCGTACGCAGCCCGCCGGTACCACTGCTCGGCCTGTGCGGTCCGCCCCTGCTCGGCGCAGAGCAGCGCGAGGTTGTACGCCCCGTTGTCGTCACCGGCGTCCATCGCCGCCCGGTACCACCGCTCGGCGGTCTGCGGCTCGCCACGCTCGGCGTGCAGCGCGCCCAGCGCGTTGGCCGCGTTGCCGTCGCCGTCCTGCGCGGCCCGCAGCCACCACACGGCGGCGCTCTCGGTGTCCCCGGCGTCCCGCAGCAGGAAGCCGAGCGCGCAGGCGGCCCGCGCCTCCCCGTCCTTGGCGGAGGTCAGGTACCAGCGCCCGGCCTCCTTGAGCTCGCCGCGCTTCTCCAGGATCGCCCCGAGATGCAGCGCGGCCCGCCGGTGCCCGCGCGCGGCGGCCTGCCGGTACCACTGCTCGACCTCTTCCGCCGCGGAGGAACCGGAGCCACCGGAGACACCGGAGACACCGGTGGAACCGGACACACCGTCGTCAGCCCCGGCGTCCCCCTCACCCACCGCCTTGCGATCAAGCGCCCGGGCCAGCCGGTACGCCGCCTCCCGGTGCCCCCGCTCGGCCGCGGACCGCATCCACAGCTCGGCCCTGGCGTCCCCACGGTGCTCCAGCAGATCGGCGAGGGCGTACGCGCCCAGCGCGTGCCCCTGTTCGGCGGACTGCCGCAGCCAGTACTCCGCCGCCGGCTCGTCGCCCCGCTCCCGGTGGTGCCGGCCCAGCGCGTGTGCGGCCGCCGCGGATCCGGCGACGGCGGCGATCCGCCACCATCCGGCAGCGTCGTCGGCGTACCCGCGCTGGTGGAGGAGGACTCCCAGGTTGTTGGCGGCGGCTCGGTCACCGGCCGCCGTGGCGGCACGCAGATGGGGCTCGGCTCCGTCGAGATCACCGCGGCGCAGCAGCATGGCCCCGAGGACGCTCATCGCCTCGACGTCGCCGGCCTCGGCGGCGATCCGCCGACGGGCCTCTTCGGCCGCGTCCTCGGCGACACCCTCGATCACCTCCCCGGCCTCGTCCCGCCCGGAAGGTTGCACAAAACGCCCTGTCTCGAACAGAGTTGCCTTGTCCCCCATAACGTCCATCGTCGCACCACCTGCAACCTGGGTACACCTGGTATACCGCAGCCAGTGAGGTCACTTCAGCGTTTTGTCGACATGCCCACAGAGAGACAAGTCAAACACAGAGTCGCCCAACTCCCCTCGGCGGCACGGCCGTCCCTCGTGTCGGCACATGCGTTCGCACATCACGAAGGCCCGGATCCTTTTCAGGATCCGGGCCTTCGCCGGTCTACGACTCGCGTCGCCGACCTTGAGTAGCGGGGACAGGATTTGAACCTGCGACCTCTGGGTTATGAGCCCAGCGAGCTACCGAGCTGCTCCACCCCGCGCCGTTGTTCTGCAACCGTATCACGGCGCGGGGTGGGCTTTGACCAGCTACTTTTCCGGCCGACCGATCAGCCGCTCCGGGGACTGCCGATCAGCTGCTGTCAGGACTGCCGCTCGGGCTCGGACTACCGCTCGGGCTCGGACTGCCGCCGGGACTTGGACTACTGGTGCTGCTGCCACCCGTCTTGTCCGCCGCGGCCTGCGCGTCCTCGGCCCGCTGCAGCGCGTCCTCCAGGTCCTCCTGAGCCCGGCCGTACGCCTCCCAGTCGCCCTTCTTCAGGGCTTCCTGGCCGGCGTCGAAGGCCTTCTGGGCGTCGTCCAAGGCCTTTTGGACCGTTGGGTTACTGGACGTCGGTGGTGGGGTCGTGCCCTGGTCCTCACCCTCGTCCGGTGGCTCCGTGGTCGAACCCTCCGCTCCGAAGACCTTGTTGAGGGCCTGGTCGAGGGTGTCCTCGAAGGCGGTGTTGCCTCCGTAGGTCACCAACACCTTCCGCAGCAGCGGGTACTTGAGTCCACCACCGCGTACGTAGACCGGCTCCACGTACAGCAGTCCTCCGTCGAGTGGCACAGTCAGCAGGTTGCCGTACTCCACCTCGGAGTCGCCGCCCTGCAGAAGTCTGATGGACTCGGCGATGTCCTGTTCGGAGTTGAACTGGCTCTGCACCTGTTTGGGCCCGTTGACGGTCGTACTGGTCGGCAGTTTCAGGATTCTGATCTTGCCGTAGTCGGGAGTACCCGCCTCCGCGTCGACCGCCATGAACGCACTGAGGTTGTCCCGCCCGTTGGGCGTGAAGGTGGTCGTCAGCGAGAACGCCTGCGCCGACTGGTCCGGCATCTTCATGCTCAGGTAGTACGGCGGCACCGCGTCACCCGACTTGTTGGTCGGGTCGTCCGGCACCTGCCACACCTCGCTGCCGCTGAGGAACGTGTCCGCGTCCTCGACGTGGTAGCGGCTGAGCAGCTCGCGCTGGACCTTGAACAGGTCCTGCGGGTACCGGAGATGGGCCATCAGCGAATCGGAGATGTCGGCCTTCGACTTCACCGTGCCCGGGAACGCCTTCATCCAGGTCTTCAGGACCGGGTCCTGGGTGTCCCACTGGTAGAGCTTGACCTGGCCGGTGTACGCGTCGACGGTCGCCTTCACCGAGTTGCGGATGTAGTTGACCTGGTTCTGCTGGGCCACCACCGCGCGCGAGTTGTTCGTCGCGGTCAGCGAGTCGGCCGTCGTGTCACCGAGGGTCGTACGCGAGGAGTACGGGTAGCCGTTCGTCGTCGTGTACGCGTCGACGATCCACTGGATCTTGCCGTTCACGACCGCCGGATAGGCGTCGCCGTCGATGGTCAGCCAGGGGGCCACCGCCTCGACGCGCTGCTTGGGCGTGCGGTTGTACAGAATCCGCGACCCTTCGCCGATCGCGCCGGAGTACATGATCTGCGGCTCGCTGAACGCCACCGCGTATGCGGCCCGGTTGACCGGGTTGGAGAGGTTGACCCCGCTGTCGGCCGTGTAGCTGAAGGTCTTCTCACCGCTGTCGTCGGAGTAGTCGATCTCCTTCTGGGGACCGCCGACGATGGAGTACGAGGTGGTCTTCTCGCCGTAGTAGATCCGCTGCTGGTACGTCCCGAGGTCGCCCTGGGACGGCAGGTCGGACTCGGTGAAGACCGGGCGACCCTCGGCGTCGCCGGTGGTGCCCTTGGCGGCTACCACGCCGTAGCCGTGGGTGTAGCGGAAGTGGTCGTTGATCCAGTTGTTCTTCGGAATGCCGTTGAGGTTCAGCTCACGCAGACCGATGACCGTGTCCTGGTCCTTGCCGTCCTTGCTGTAGCGGTCGACGTCCAGGTTGGTCGGGAACGCGTAGTAGTTGCGCATCTGCTGGAGCTGCTGGAACGTCGGCGAGACGACGTTCGGGTCCATGACGCGGATGCTGGCCGTGCCGTCGACGTCGTCGCGCAGCTTGGTCTTGTCCGTGGTGGTGGACTTGCCCGCGTACTCGGTGACCTTGGTGTCGTCGATGCCGTACGCCTCACGCGTCGCCTTGAGGTTCTTCGCGACGTACGGCGCTTCCTTGGCCTGCTCGTTGGGCTGGACCTGGAACTTCTGGACGATCGCCGGGTACAGACCGCCGATGAGGATCGCCGAGAGCACCATCAGACCGAAGCCGATGACGGGCAGCTGCCAGGTGCGCCGCCACAGGGTGGCGAAGAACAGCACGGCGCAGATGACGGCGATGCAGAACAGGATCGTCTTGGCCGGCAGATAGGCGTTCGCATCGACGTACCTGAGGCCGGTCCAGGCGTCGGTGGCCTTGAAGTCGCTGGACTTCACGGCCAGTCCGTACCGGTCGAGCCAGTACGCGACCGCCTTGAGGGCGACGAAGATGCCCAGCAGCACCGACAGGTGCCCGGTCGCGGCGGCCGTGGCACGCGCGCCAGGGGAGGTGATCCTCAGCCCGCCGTACAGGTAGTGGGTGAGCGCGGCTGCGATCACGGAGAGGATCGCGGCGGCGAAGCCGAAGCCGAGCAGGAACCGGTACCAGGGCAGGTCGAAGGCGTAGAAGGAGACGTCGAGGTGGAACTGCGGGTCCTTCTGGTTGAAGGACACGCCGTTGACCCACATCAGCCAGGTCCGCCACTGGCTCGACGCCGAGGCGCCGGCGATGAGGCCCACCAGGGCGGTGATTCCGAGGAGCAGCCACTTCTTGTACGGCGCGATGCCCATCCGGTAGCGGTCGAGGCTCTGCTGCTCCATCGACATGGCGCTCAGCGGGGGGCGCAGCCGGTGGGCCAGCCAGATGTTGAAGCCGACCGCCAGAGCCATCAGCAGACCGAAGACGAAGAAGAGCCCGATCTTGGTCCACAGGGTGGTCGTGAACACGGACGAGTAGTTCACCGACCGGTACCAGAGCCAGTCCGTCCAGAACCCGGCGAACATCGTGAACGCCATGCCGAGAACGGCAAGTACGCCCAGTGTCATGAGCAGGGTCCGGACTCGCCGGGACGGGCGGCCCACTCTGATCCGTGGCCCCGTCGGGCCTCCGCCGCGGTCCGGCATCTGGAAAGCCAAGGTGCGCACCTCGAAAGTCGCTGTTGGTCCGTCAGACCCGCGTCTTCACGGGCCGTCCGTGGGCCTCGTGATCGTAGGCCCACACCTATGCAACTTACTCACGCTTTACTCGGTTCCCGATTCCGGCCCTGAACGAGAGAGGATTGTGACCATGTCCAACACTCCCATGGCGGCGAGCCCGCTGACCCGGGCCGTTCTCGAGATCGACGAGTACGCCTCCGGCCTCGGCTGGGACCAGCCCGCCCGCCTCTTCGCCCTCGTAGACACCGCACGGCTGCGCACTCAGGAACCCGCCCTCGCGGCCCAGCTCGGCCTCGATGCCGAGCAGGAGACCACCGGCCTCACCCCGATCGAGCAGGACGAGATCCCGGCGGGCAAGCCGCTCGACGAGTTCCTCGGCACGATCGCCTGGCCCGACGCCGTGGTCGGCTGCGCGCTCACGGTGGAGCGCCTGATGCTGCCGCCGTCCGCCGAGGCGTCCGTCCCGGAAGGGCTGAGCGAGAAGAAGCTCGCCCAGTGGGTGGCCGAGCACCCGGACCGCCAGGAGGTCCGGATGACGGTCGCGGTCCTGCGGGACGGCGCCCGCGACTCGGCCCTGCGGCTGCGCGAGAAGGACTCCCCGACCGAGGTCCTCACGGGCGGCGACCTGGTGCCGGGGCTTGCGGAGGCACTGGCGGCGACGTTCGAGGACTGACGTTCTCCGGTACGGCGATGGTCTTCGGTACGACGCTGGGGGCGCCCTTCTTCCTGAAGGGCGCCCCCAGCCGCGTACGACGCTCGGTTCGTCAGCCCTTGGTCGTGCACTTCGGCAGGTCGGCGGTGTCGCCGGAGCGGATGTCCTCCAGGGCGCCGAGGGCGTCGTCGATGGTCTTCACCTTGACGAGGGTGAGCCCCTCCGGGGTGTCGCTAGCGGCTGCCGCGCAGTTGTCGGCGGGCGTGAGGAAGTACTGGGCGCCCTTGTTGCGCGCGCCGACCGTCTTCATCTCGATGCCGCCGATCGGTCCGACCTTGCCGTCGTCGTCGATCGTCCCGGTGCCGGCGACGAACTTGCCGCCGGTGAGGTTGCCCGGGGTGAGCTTGTCGTAGATGCCGAGCGCGAACATCAGCCCGGCACTCGGCCCGCCGACGTCGGCGAGCTTGATGTCGATGGTGAAGGGGAACGTGTGGTCCGTTCCCGCCGAGATCCCGACGATGGCGCGCTTCTCGCCGTCGTCGTCGGAGGCCTTCGTCGTGATGGTGACGTCCTCGGTCCCGGTCGCCGTCTTGTTCTCCTTCTCGGCGGCGGCCTGCTCCTTGGCGGGCACGATCGTGAAGACGACGTCCTGGCCGGGCTTGTGCTTGGTCACCAGTTCGGCGACGTCGGTGGGCTCTTTCACCACCGTCCCGTCGACGGCCTTGATCACGTCACCGGCGTGCAGCTTGCCCTCGGCCGGGGAGTCCTTGACGACGGTCGAGACGATCACCCAGGACTTCACCGGGACGTCCAGCTCCTTGAGGGCCGCGACCTTGGCGCTCTCCTGGGACTGGCTGAACTCCTCCGCGTTCTCCTGGGTCGACTGCTCCTCGGTCGTGCCGTCCGGGTAGAGGGTGTCGTGCGGCACGACCTTGTTGTCGTGCGCAAGCCACCCGTAGACGGCCTCGACGAGGTTCATCTTGTAGTCGGCGCTGGTGACCCGGACGGTGGTCATGTTCAGATGCCCACTCGTCGCGTACGTCTTGCGCCCCGAGATCTGCAGCACCGGCTCGCCGTCGTGGTCCCCGAGCGTGTTCACCGTCGGACCCGGTGACATCTCCGAATACGGCACATTGATGAAGACTCCCGCGCACAGGAGCGCGATCAGCATCAGGGTGGAGGCGAGCATCGTCGCGGTGCGGCGTGGCATGGCACGACAGTACGGGACGCTCCTGTCAGCGCACCTTCAGGGCCGTGTCCATGTGCCGGAGTGGGGCTTCTCCATGGCGGCACGGAATCGGGCGTAACCGTCGAGCTCCGGGCCGTCGCTGCGGACCTTTCGGGTCCGGTTGGCCCAACTGCCCCAGAGACCGGCGCCGACCGCAGCCACAAGCGGAATCAACAACCAGGCGAGCGCTGCCATGCCGTCCTCCCAACCCCGATGAGCGACCGCAAACTGACTGATCAGCAGATTAACCATCCGCACTGACAACGCTCACGCCAGGGGTGCGGTTACGCAACCGGAAGGGGGGTCACGGGGAGTGAGGCGGGCTCAGCAGGCGCCGACCCACTCCTCGGTCCCGTCGGAGAACTTCTGGTGCTTCCAGATGGGCACTTCGTGCTTGAGGTCGTCGATCAGCTTCCGGCACGCCTCGAAGGCCTCGCCCCGATGGGGGCAGGAGACGGCCACCACGACGGCAAGATCCCCGACCTTCAGGTCGCCCACTCGATGCACGGCCGCGAGAGCCCGCACCGGGTACTCGGCGACGACCTTCTCGGCGATCCGCCGCATCTCGGCCTCGGCACTGGGGTGGCACGAGTACCCGAGCTCGTCGACGTCGGCACCCCCGTCGTGATTCCGCACGGTCCCGACGAACAACGCGGTCCCGCCGGCGGCATCGTCCCCGACGGCCCGGAAGACCTCGTCCAGGGAGAGAGCCGTCTCCCGGATGGCCAGGAGCCTGATGGGATCCTGCGCGGCCTGCTCACCGGGGTGATCGTGTGTGGGTGCCATGCCTCCATCGTGCCGCACGCCGACGAGGACCGGGAATGAGGACCGGGAATAGCATTGTCGCCCGGCACGCGCGCGTGCCCGCTTGGAACCTGCCCGCTCTTGGAGCCTCCTACAGGGGCCCCGCCTCTGGCGGCACGGGTGGGCGCAGGCGGCAGCCCGTAGCGCCGGGCCGCGCGATCCACCCCACCCCAGCACCAGCACCAGCACCAGGCGTCGGTGTCCTCTGGCGCGCTCGCCGCACTCCGCCCTCAGATACGCCGCCGAGCCTTGCGAGCCCGCCGTACAACCGCCGCCGCACCCAGCAGGGCCACCGTCGCCCCCGCGGCTCCGGCCGCGGTCGCGTCCTTCCGCCCGAGCCGCCGCCCGGCCACCGTGTGCCTCCCGGAGACCTCGCCCAGCAGCTCCGCGAGCACCTCCTCGTTGGTCCACCGCGGCCGCCACCCCGCGTCGTGCAGGCGGCTCCCGCTCACCACCCAGGGGTACATCGTGTACGCCAGATCGCCCGCCGGGGACGGCGTCAGCCCGATCCGGTGCAGCCGGGCCGCGGCGCCCAGAGCCACGGCGGACGGCAGCTCCATCCGCCGGATCCCGCTGAGCTCCTCGACCTCCTCCTGCTCAAGCCAGCCGTCGCACCCGACGACAAGCTCCCCGTCGACCTTCTCCAGGACGGCGTACTCCAGAGCGCCGCACAGATCCTCGACGTGGCAGAACTGCCAAGCGGGCCGCGATCCGGCCACGACCAGCAGCCGCGGCGACTCGAAGTACCTGGTCAGCGCGGTGTCCGTCTCGCCCACCAGCACCGCCGGCCGCACCACGGTGACATTGAGCCCCGGATGCGCCCGCGGAGCACGTCGGCCGAGCCGCTCGATCTCCAGCAGGTCGCCGACCCCGGTCGCCTCCGCCGTGGCCCGCAGCTCCGCGTCCTCGGAGAGTGGCAGCTCGTTGTCCGGCAGGGCCCCGTAGACCATGGCCGACGTGCACAGCACGACCCGGTGCACCCCGGCCGCCGCGGCAGCCGTCAGCACGGTCTGTGTCCCCCGTACGTTGTACGCCGTACGGGCGGCGGCGTCGGTCTCCAGATCAAGGTCGAGCGCCAGATGCACCACCGCATCGGCCCCCCGCAGCTTCTCCGCGATGGCCGGATCCCGCACATCCAGGATGTGCCACTGCGCCGCCGCGCACTCGCCACGGCGCTCGTCGATGGCGATGACCTGCTTGATCTCGTCCGATGCGGCGAGCCGCTCGGTGAGCAGCGCGCCGACGCCGGATGCGGCTCCGGTGACCGCGACGACGGGCCCGCGCACTCCGGGCGTGGTTGAGTGGTTTCGCGCTGCGCGAACCTGCGGATCTGGGGAACTCACCGGGCGTCTCCAGCGGTTGTCTTCAGTACGCACGCGAGTGACGCGTACGTACCAGGTGGCATCCATCCTGCCGCAGGCTGAGAGTCGGCGAAGCACCGAGGCCCGAAGCGCCCATGGTGTCTACGCTGGGTGGTGTTATCGGGCAGTCAGCCGTCGGAGACAACCGGCGGCCTTACCAGCCGAGGAATCCCGTGAGTGACACCCCATTCGGATTCGGCCTTCCGCCGGAGGAGCCGGACGACGGCGACGAGGGCAAGAAGAAGGACCCGCAGAGCGGCGGTGGTCAGGGCCCGGCCAACCCGTTCGGTTTCGGCGGGCTGCCCGGTGCCGGAGGCTTTGGCGGCCCCGGTGCGGACAATCCGCTCGCTGCCATGTTCGGTTCGCTGAACCCCAACGACCTGGGCGCCGCCTTCCAGCAGCTGGGCCAGATGCTCTCGTACGAGGGCGGTCCGGTGAACTGGGACATGGCCAAACAGATCGCCCGCCAGACGGTCTCCCAGGGCACGGCGGACGGCACCAAGGACGCGAGCGTCGGCCCCGCCGAGCGCACCGCGGTCGAGGAGGCCGTCCGACTTGCCGACCTGTGGCTCGACGACGCGACGTCCCTGCCGTCCGGCGCGGGATCCGCGGTGGCCTGGAGCCGCGCGGAGTGGGTCGAGGCGACCCTGCCCGCCTGGAAGGAGCTCGTGGACCCGGTCGCCGAGCGCGTCGGCGCAGCCATGGGCGATGTCCTGCCGGAGGAGATGCAGGCCATGGCCGGCCCGCTGATCGGCATGATGCGCTCGATGGGCGGCGCCATGTTCGGCACGCAGATCGGGCAGGCCGTCGGCGTGCTCGCGGGCGAGGTCGTCGGTTCCACCGACATCGGCCTGCCGCTCGGCCCGGCCGGCAAGGCCGCGCTGCTGCCGGTGAACATCGAGGCCTTCGGCAAGGACCTCGGCGTGCCGAAGGAGGAGGTGCAGCTGTATCTCGCCTTGCGCGAGGCCGCCCACCAGCGCCTCTTCGCGCACGTGCCGTGGCTGCGCTCGCACCTGTACGGCGCGGTCGACGGGTACGCGCGCGGGATCAAGGTCGACACCGCCAAGCTGGAGGACGTGGTCGGCCAGTTCGACCCGCAGAACCCCGAGCAGCTGCAGGACGCCCTCCAGCAAGGCATGTTCCAGCCGGAGGACACGCCGGAGCAGAAGGCCGCCCTTGCCCGTCTGGAGACGGCCCTGGCGCTTGTCGAGGGCTGGGTGGACGCGGTGGTGCACGCGGCGGCGAAGCCGCGGCTGTCGTCCGCGGACGCGCTGCGCGAGACCCTGCGCCGCCGCCGCGCCTCGGGCGGTCCGGCAGAGCAGACGTTCGCCACGCTGATCGGCCTGGAGTTGCGCCCGCGCCGCCTGCGTGACGCCTCCCGTCTGTGGGCCTCGCTCACCGACGCGCGCGGTGTCGACGGCCGGGACGCCCTGTGGGCGCACCCGGACATGCTGCCGACGGCCTCCGACCTGGACGACCCGGACGGCTTCGTGCACCGCGAGCAGCTGGACTTCTCCGAGCTGGACAAGATGCTCGGCGAGGCGGCGGGCAAGCCCGACCTCAAGAAGAAGGACTCCACGGACGTGGACGAGGACACGGACAAGGGCGACGACACCGAGTGAGCCTGTACGACGACGCGGTCCTCGTGCTGAAGGGTCACGAGGACCAGCAAGAGCTGCGGCAGGCCTACCTGGACCACCTCGCCGCCCACCCGGACGGCATGTGGAAGGCCTGCCAGGCGGGCCACATCACGGCGAGCGCCCTGGTGGTCGACCCTGAGCGCGGCCGGGTGCTGCTCACGCTCCACAAGAAGCTGCGCATGTGGCTCCAGATGGGCGGCCACTGCGAGCCTCAGGACGCCTCCCTGGAGGCGGCGGCCCTGCGCGAGGCCACGGAGGAGTCCGGCGTCGAGGGGCTGACGCTGCTTCCCGGCGGCCCGGTGCGCCTCGACCGGCATCCCATCCCGGCGCCGTGCCACTGGCACTTCGACGTCCAGTACGCGGCCGTGGCCCCGCCCGACGCGGCGCACGCGGTCAGCGACGAGTCGCTCGACGTTCGCTGGTTCGGATACGACGAGGTGGCGGCCGTGGCGGACGAGTCGGTCGCACGACTGCTCGACGCGACCCGCGCGCGGCTTTGAAGGCTGCTTTCCAAAGGATTGCGTAAGGGGCGCCCGCCAGGGCGGGCGCCCCTTACGTCTGCTGTCCGGGCGATGCCGGACGATCAGGCGTTGCCGGACGATCAGGCGTTGCTTCCCCCGAGGGAGTTGCCCCGCATACCGAACTGGCCGACCATTCCCGACGAGCGCAGGTGCTGCGGCGGCAGCAGCTCGCTGGGCTGCACCAGAACGTGCCCCGTGCCGGAGAACTGCATCTCCCAGCCCTCGCCGGTGGAGCCGCGGCGGCGCCACACGGCGGACGTGGAGGTGGGGGCCTGCAGCTGGGTGCGCAGGGACGTGGACCAGGCGACCACCGCGTCCGCGTCGCAGCAGACGTTCTTCTCCGGGGTCACCTCCATCACCAGGGGCTCGCCGGAGGTCATGAGGACGACCTGTCCGGAGCCGGACAGCTCCAGGTTGTAGGCACCCGCCGCGGCGATCTCCACGGCACTGTCGACCGCGACGATGCCGACCCCGAGGGAGCCGTCGAAGGCGAGGACGTAGGAGCTGTCGACGGTCAGGCCGCGGCCGACCTCCATGATGTGCAGGTGCTGGGCGAGGTTGGCGAGGTAGACGATGCCGTTGCCCTTGCAGCGCATCAGTTCCAGGCGCTCGCCGGTCATCCGCTCGGCATTGCGCCAACTGCGGTTGCGGTACTGGCTGTCGAACTCCACCTGCCCCTCGAAGGCCACCATGGCGCCCTGGCGGGCGAGCACGGCGCTGCTGCCCTGGGTGACGTCGGTCTTGAGGAGCTGCGGGTTCTGCAACGTGTAGCGGCCGGTGGACTCCACCGGGACGTGTGCGAAGAGTGTGCTGTGCATGATGTGCGTGGTGCCCCTCTCAGCCCCGGATCTTGAATCGGTCGCCGGTGTCCTCGCTCGGCTGGACGACCACGAAGCCCTGTCCCTTGAAGCCGATCTGGAAGGCCTCACCGCTGCCCCGGCCGATGAGGGCGCTCGCCTTGACCGTGCGCCGGGCCTTCATGTCCAGGCCGGTCGTCCAGGCGATCAGCGCGTCCGGGTCGACGTACGTCTCCCGTTCGGCGCAGTCCAGGGCCATCGGAATGCCGCGGCTGACCAGCGCGACCCAGCCGGTACCCCGAACCACGAGGTTGGTCAGGCCCGAGCCGGACAGCTTGGCGAGCCCCTTGACCGGTTCGATGGTCAGTTCCAGCGAGGCGTCGCAGGCCAGCAGCGTGGCACCGTTGACCGAGAGAGCCTCGCCGTTCAGGTGGAGGACGAGGACGTCGCCGCCGTAGTCGGCGAGGTAGAGGTCGCCGTCACCGCGGCAGATCATCAGCCGGCCGCCCTCGCCGGAGACCATCTCCTCCGCCGAACGGCGCAGGCTGGCGGGCGCCCCGTCGAACTGCACATAGCCGTCGTACGCGATCATCGAGCCGGCCTTCGCCAGCAGATCGTGTCCGGTGGCCATGGTGACCTTGAGCGTCTTGGAGCTGTGCACGCTCATGCGGACGCCGGTCGAAGCGGCGCGGTGCGCGCTGAGAGTCTGGGTGTCCATGGGCCTCACACCTCGAAGGGCTGTACGACGACGAAGTTGCCGGGGGCGCCGCGGAACTGGAGGTTCACGGCCTCCATGGACTGCCGGGAATACCCGGAGCGGCGCAGCCTGAGCGAGGTCGTGGTGACGGCCTGTGCACCGGCGGACCAGGCGATCACGGCGTTCCCGTCGACGTAGGTGGCCGGGCCGACGGGGATGACGACCGGCACGCCGCGTGTCTTCACTGCGACCGCTCCGGTGCCCGAGAAGAGCATGCTGAACAGGCCGCCGCCCGGCAGGCCCGCGCCCTCGATGCGGCGTACCTCGGTGTCCAGGGCCTCGTCGAAGGCGAGGACGCCCTGCGCACTGGTGTAGAGCTGCTCCCCCTGGAGGCGGATGACGAACACCCGGCTGGCCTCGTCGGCGAGGAACACCTCGCCGTCACCGGAACAGCGCATCAGGGACATGCCCTGACCGGTGAGAGCACCGGTGAGCTTGCCGAGCAGACCTGAGCCCTTGTGAGCGAAGTCGATGTCGCCCTGGTAGGCGACCATGCTGCCCTGCTTGGCGAGGATGGGGGCGCCCTTGGTGAGCGTGGCCCGCACGAGCTGCGGGTTCTGCTCCGTCCAGCGGTCACCTACGGGGGCTTCGGCGTACTTCGTCAGGACGACACGGACGTTCGCCTCGGGCGGCACCGGCGCGATCGCCGTGCCGCCGCCGAAGGGCTGAGCCTGGCCCGGGAAGGCCGCGGGAGCGCCCGGCGGCGTGAACTGGCCCGCGGGGGCCCCGGGGGGCGCGAACTGGCCGGCCGGTGCCCCGGGGGGCGTGAACATCTGCGGGCTTGTCGGCGCGGGCGCCTGCGGCGGGACGCCGGGCGGGGTGCCGACTCCGCCGGGCGGAGTGGTGCCGACGATCGTGGGTGCGGTGTGGATGGACGGGGCCGCGGGGGCCGGCGTGGGAGCTCCGAAGCCGGGTGCCGCGGGGGGCGTCTGGGGGGCGGCGGCCTGAGGCGGGGGCGCGAACGCCGGCGCCTGGGACGGCGCGGGGGCGGCCGGGGCCGGCTCCTCCTCGGCGACCTCTCCGCCGAAGTTCTTCAGCAGCGCGTCGAGGCCGCCGTCGAAGCCCTGTCCGACCGCGGCGAACCGCCAGACGTCCTTCAGGTACAGGTCGCCCAGCATGACGGCACGTTCCGTGGAGAACTCACCGCCGTCGAAGGAGTACCGGGCCACCTCCTCGCCGCCGGCGACGATACGGACGTATCCGGAGGCGATCTGTGACATCTGACCGGCGCCGTCGATCGTCGCCGTGAACGACAGCTTCTGGATCTGCGGCGGAATCTTGTCGAGGGTGACCCTGAAGGCCTCCGTGTCGCCCGCCTGCGCGCCCAGGAGCTGAATGGATTCCTCGGGGGACTTCGGCTGGTTGAAGAAGATGAAGTACTGGTCGTCCGAGAGCCGTTCGTCGGCGTCGAGCCCGAAGCAGCTGATGTCGAACGTCAGTCCGGGGCCGGAGATCTGTACGCCTACGTACAGATCCGTGCCCGCGGTGAGGTCACTGATCTTGGCCTTGTGGCCGCGTTGGAATTCCCTGGCCATGCGTAACGACCGTCCCCCATCCCGAATGTGAGTGCGTCGCGACAGGCTAACGGCAAACTCGGACACCGAAGGAAGTCGGTACAGATCCGGTACAAAATCCCGCGCGGTCCTCGACTCGCGACGCCGACGGGCCGGCCGTCACTCTCCGCCCGCGCCCGACAGGTGGGGCAACCGCTCGGCGGCGACCACTCCTTCGAGATATCCCCGGGCCCGCTCGGTGCGCGGATACGCCTCCAGCAGCCGCCAGAAGCGGGGCCCGTGTCCGGGTACGAGCAGATGCGCGAGCTCGTGGAGGAGTACGTAGTCGACGACGTACTCGGGCATGCCCTGCAGGCGGTGCGACAGACGGATGCTGCCCTCGGAAGGGGTGCACGAGCCCCAGCGGGTGTTCTGGTTGGTGACCCAGCGCACCGAGTTCGGCCGGGCCCGGCCGTCGAAGTACTGGGTCGAGAGGCGCTGGGCACGCTCGGCCAACTCGGCGTCGCCGAGCACTCGCTTGCTCTCCTGGGCGGCCAGCTTGTCGAGCATGACGCTCACCCAGCGCTGCTCCTCGGCCTCGGACATCCGGGCAGGGATGAGCACGACGGTGCGATCGCCCTCGCGGTACGCGGAGACCGTCCGGCGTCGACGGGAACTCCTGCGCACTTCGATCGCGCTCGCCCCCGAGCCGCTCGGCGGCAGGCTCGTCGTGCTGCGCTGTGGCGTTCCGGCGCGGTGCAGTGGGTCGGCGGGCACGCCCCGACGTTACCCGCTGCACACGGGGGAAGTCCCGACTCCGGGTCGGTTCGGTTCCGATCCCCCACATGCGTTTGATTCGTACGACTGACTTGTACGACTAACACCCCCTGCCTGTGGACAACTTTCGGCACCCGGCGGCGGGCCCGGGCATGCTGGCTCTTGCCGGCGGAGCTGCGACCGACTTCCAACGGCAGGCGGGGATGTTCTACGAGGGCTACGGGGGCCTGTCATGCAGTCGATGGATCCACATCCGATGGTTCCGCTCGTGAAGCCCGCGCTCCGGCGCGGCTGGCGCGATCTCAACACCGTGCAGTTCGGGATGACACCGGCGCACGCGATGACGCTGGGTCCGATGGACACGGCGACAGGCAGTTTCCTGGACCTGCTCAACGGCACGCGCGGGCTTCCGCTTCTGCGGGAGGAGGGCCGTCGCATGGATCTGCCGGACGGGCATGTCGACGCGCTGGTGGAACGCCTCGCGCGGTTCGGGCTCGTCGACGACGCGAAGGGCGGCGGCCCGGCCGCCGAGGCCCTGCGCGCCAAGAAGGAGGTCCTCGACCGGCTGCGTCCCGACCTGGCCTCGCTCTCCCTGACCACGTCCGAACCCGGCGATGCGATCAGGCTCCTGGCTGCCCGCGGCTCCCTGCGCGTGCAGGTGAGAGGAGCCGGGCGGGTGGGCGCGGTCCTGGCCTCGCTGCTGTCGGGGGCCGGGGTCGGCGAGGTCGAAGTCCGCGACGTGGGCTCGGTCGAGCCCGGAGACATCGCGCCGGGCGGGCTGCCCGCCGAGTCCGTCGGTGACCGCAGGGAGGAGGCGGCGCGGCGCGCCGTGCGGCGGTCGGCGCCGGACCGCCCAGCGCGCCGCAGCCCCCGCACGCCGTCCGAGGGCGACGACCCCGGCCTGTCCCTCGTGATCCTCGCCCCACGGGACGACGTGGACGTGCACGCACCCCTCCCGTCCGCCGCCGACCCCCTGATCACCTCCGGCACCCCCCATCTGTACGTCGGCGTGGTGGAGGCGACCGGAGTGGTGGGCCCGTTCGTGCTGCCGGGGGAGACGGGCTGCGCCGGCTGCCTGCACGAGGCGCGCACGGACCGCGACCAGGTCTGGCCCCGCCTGGTCGCACAGTGGCGTTCCGGCAGACCACGCCGGGTGCGGTCCTGCGATCTGGCGCTGGCCACAACGGTCGCGGGCCTTGCCGCCGCACACGCGCTCGCCTTCCTGGACGGCCAGGTCCCGTCGAGCGCCGGCGCACGTTGGGAGGTCTCCCTGCCCGCCCTCCACTGGCATGCGCGGCCGGTCTGGGGGCACCCCGCATGTCCGTGTGGAGCAGCGGAGAAAGGTAAGGGGGAACACACACCCAAGGAAGAGGAGTCGCACGAGACAATGGCGGAGCAACGACCGTCGAAGGAGTTTCGCCGTACGACACACGCGGCGCGGCTTGCTGGGACCTGGAGGGCGCATGTCTGATCTTCCCCGCAAGGCGGTCACCCGTACCGCCAAGCTCGCCGCGCTGCCGCTCGGGTTCGCCGGACGGGCGACCTGGGGACTCGGCAAGCGGATCGTCGGCGAGTCCGCCGAGCTGGTCGGCCGCGAGCTGCAACAGCGCACGGCCGAGCAGCTGTTCAAGGTGCTCGGCGAGCTCAAGGGCGGCGCGATGAAGTTCGGCCAGGCCCTGTCCGTCTTCGAATCGGCGCTCCCCGAGGAGATCGCCGGCCCCTACCGGGTGGCGCTGACCAAGCTCCAGGAGGCGGCGCCTCCGATGCCGACGCGCACCATGCACGCAGTGCTGGACGAGCGCCTCGGCGAGAACTGGCGTGAGCTGTTCCTCGAGTTCGAGGACAAGCCCTCGGCGGCCGCCTCGATCGGCCAGGTGCACCGCGGGACGTGGCGCGACGGCCGTGAGGTGGCGGTCAAGGTGCAGTACCCCGGCGCGGGCGAGGCCCTACTGTCCGACTTGAACCAATTGAGCCGTTTTGCCCGCCTGCTGGGCCCCCTCGTCCCCGGCGTGGACATCAAACCTCTGATCTCGGAGCTCAGGGACCGCGTCTCCGAGGAACTGGACTACGGTCTGGAGGCACAGGCCCAGCAGGCGCATGCCGAGGAGTTCACCGACGACCCTGACGTCGTGGTGCCCAATGTGGTGCACCAGTGCGACCAGGTGCTGATCACGGAATGGATGGACGGTGTCCCGCTGTCCGAGGTGATCGCCGACGGCACCCAGGAGCAGCGCGACCGGGCCGGCCAGCTCCTGGCCCGCTTCCTTTTCTCCGGGCCCGCCCGCACCGGGCTGTTGCACGCCGACCCGCACCCGGGCAACTTCCGCCTCCTGCCCGGTGGCCCGGACGGAAAGGACGACTGGCGCCTGGGCGTCCTGGACTTCGGCACGGTCGACCGCCTCCCGGGCGGCCTGCCGACTCCGATCGGCACCTCCCTGCGGATGACGCTCGACGGCGAGGCGGACGCGGTCTACGAACTCCTTTGCACCGAGGGTTTCGTCAAGGAGTCCATAGAGCTGGACCCGAACGCCGTCCTCGACTACCTCCTGCCGATCATCGAACCGGCCCAGGCCGAGTCGTTCACCTTCACCCGCGGATGGATGCGCAGCCAGGCGGCCCGGATCGGCGACCCGCGCTCCCCCGCCTACCAGCTGGCCAAGCAGCTCAACCTTCCCCCCGCGTATCTCCTCATCCACCGGGTGACATTGAGCACAATCGGCGTGCTGTGCCAGCTGGGCTCGACGGTGCGCCTACGCGAGGAGTTGGAGGAGTGGCTGCCTGGGTTCGTGACGGAGGAAGGCCTGGAAGAGGAACCGGCGGCGGAGGCATGAGGCTTCGCGGAAGGCTCACCACCAGGCCGAGTCCAGCCGCCCCTCGATCGCTCTGAGGTTCTCCCGGGAGCAGGCGTTGCAGAAGTACTGACGGACGCCGCTCTCCACGGAGCAGGTCCAGGTGGGCTGCGGGCCCTCGGCCACGGTGCCACACCGGGCGCACACAAGGGGCTCGAGCTCCTTGGCGGAGCCGCCGTCGTCACTGCCTCCGGGAAGACTCGTCACCCGGTGACGATATCCCCGCGATCTGCGGATCGGCGGACACAACGCACCGCGGGGGCCGGTCCGTTCGGACGGACCGGCCCCCGCGGTGAGAGCTCCGCCTCCCCGACCGGGAGGCCACCGCTTCAGGTGTGTTCGGGATTACTGCATGACGGCCATGGCGAGCGCGCGGCGGGCACGCAGCGAGGCGCGCTCCGCCCGACGCTGCATCCGGCGGGCGGTCGCCAGGCGCACGGCCCGGCGTTCCCGCTCGGCGGCCTGCAGGCGCTCGTGCATATGCGCACGAGCCAGGGCTTCTGGGATGAGTTGCATCTCTCGGGTCCTGTTCTGGCGCGAGTCGATCGCACCACTGGTGGTGAAGTCTTCAGGCGCGGAGCCTGCGAGTTCGTCGGTGGACGGCTTCATCGGGGCCTGCTTCTTGGGGTCGTGCGTGAGGGGGCGGTCGATCGTTCCTGCGGTGTTCATGCCGTGACCGGGTTCTTGCGCGGGCGACCACGCGGCCGCTTCCGGGCGACGACGACACCCTGGACGAACAGCTCGCCACCCCAGACGCCCCAGGGCTCGCGCCGCTCCTTGGCGCCGGCGAGGCAGGCCTCGACCAGCGGGCAGGTGCGGCAGAGCGACTTGGCGTACTCGACGTCGGCCGGCGACTCCGCGAAGAAGACCTCCGGGTCGTACGAACGGCAGGGGACGGGTACGCCGAGGTTCTCGATGGCGTCGTCGAGCGCGGTGAGCGCAGTGAGCGGGGTCAAGGTGGAGTCCTCCGTGAGGCCGGGCGGGGGGATCGTTTCGGAAGGCGGTACGGACGGGGCGTGCGCTTCGAGTTGCACGGTTCGTCTTCCTCGTCTGTCGTTCCGGCCCTGTTGGGCCGAGTGGCGGCTGGTACCGGGTTCTTTTCTTGTCCCGAGGCCCCTTCGCTCCGTCGTCCCCGTTCGGGGACAAACAGAAGGGCCGCGGATCCCGGATGGGGTTCCGCGGCCCTGAAGGCGCCGACCTGATCGTCGATCAGGCTGGATCACTCCAGGGTTCTGGCCCACGGAAGGCCCACATCAGGTGGTGCTGCGTCGTCTGCTTCCGGCTTCCGGCACCGGCGGGCGCAAAGGCATAGGCATGCGCCTGTGCCCCTACTGCTTCCAGTGCCTTGGTCGGTCGCTCATTGCGCTCCCGGACGGGAAGGCCGGCGAGAGACACGGAGGACGCCGGACGCACGGCAGGAATGCCGGACAGACCGGTGCCCAGGTTCGAGACGCCGAGCATGCACGTGGAGACGACCGAGCGATCGGTCACTTTGGCGGTGCTGATGGAGCTGACGTTGATGCTGATCACTGGAATCGCCTCCTCTCGGCGTCTAGAGGGACTGAGGGTGAGCCAGTCCGACGGATATGCAAGTACAACACGAAAGCGGGGCCTCGGAGAAGGCCTCCGTTCTCGTGGCTACGAACCTATGGGGATTGCCGGGGCATGCGCAAACTATTTTTTCGACGAGTTCGCGTCAGCCCTCATCTTCTTCTCCCTCGAGGTGCTGGCCTGCGCAGATCGCCAGGACATCGGCTCCGTAGCGGCTGAGCTTGCGCACCCCGACCCCCGGGATCCGCGCCAGCTCCCCGTCGTCGTCGGGGACGGCCTCCGCGATCGCCATCAGCGTCTTGTCGGTGAAGACGCAGAAGGCGGGCTGCCCGCTGCGCTGCGCCTGGACCGCACGCCACTCGCGCAGCCGCTCGTAGAGCCCCTCGTCCATGTCCGACGGGCAGTCCTCACAGCGCATCAGTTTCATCTCACCGGCGTCGGTGAGCGTACGCCCGCACACCCGGCAGCGCGCCGGGGTGCGCTGCGTGCGCCGTGGAACGGCGGCACCGGCCCTACTGGTGGTGAAGCCGCGCTCGACGCCCCCGGGACCGCCCGCGGCACTCCGTCCGGCGACGCCCGCCGAGCCGGGACGCAGCCCGTCGAGGAAGCGGCTGGGCCTGCGACTCGGACGGCCGCCGGGCGAACGGGACAGCGCCCAGGACACATACAGGCGCTCTCTGGCACGGGTGACGCCGACATAGAGGAGGCGGCGCTCCTCCTCGATCTGCTCGTCGGTCTTTGCGTAGGTGATCGGCATCATGCCCTCGGCGACACCGACCAGGAAGACGACATCCCACTCCAGTCCCTTGGCCGAGTGCAGGGAGGCGAGCGTGACCCCCTCGACGGTCGGGGCGTGCTGGGCGCTCGCCCGCTCGTCCAGCTCGGCCACCAGGTCGCTGAGGGTGGCGCCGGATCTGGAGGCGGCGAAGTCATGCGCGAGGTTCACCAGGGCGGCCAGCGACTCCCAGCGCTCTCGGACGGCCCCGGATCCGGCCGGGGGCTGAGTGGTCCAGCCCTCGCCCGACAGCACGGCACGCACCTGGGAGGGCAGGTCGACGGCGTCGTCGAGGAGGGAGTCGTTGCCGCCGAAGCGGGCCGCGCCGCGCAGGGCGATGCCCGCCTTGCGCACCTCGGGGCGGTCGAAGAACCGCTCGGCACCCCGCAGCTGATAGGGGACTCCGGCGTCGGCGAGGGCCTGTTCGTAGGTCTCGGACTGGGAGTTGGTGCGGAACAGGATGGCGATCTCGCTGGCCCGGCAGCCTGCGTCGATGAGCTCGCGGATGCGGCGGGCGGCGCCCTCGGCCTCGGCGGGCTCGTCGGTGTGCTCGGTGTAGACGGGCTCGGGGCCGGCAGCACGCTGGGAGACCAGCTCCAGCCGGTGGTCGGCGGCACGGCCGCGAGCCTGGGCGAGCAGTCCGTTGGCGAGGTGCACCACCTGGGGGGTGGAGCGGTAGTCGCGGACCAGCTTGACGACGGTGGCGCCGGGGTGGCGGGTGCGGAAGTCGAGCAGGTGGTCGGGAGTTGCTCCCGTGAACGAGTAGATCGTCTGGCTGGCGTCGCCGACCACGCACAGGTTCTCCCGCTCGCCGAGCCACAGCTCCAGGAGGCGCTGCTGGAGGGGGCTGACGTCCTGGTACTCGTCGACCACGAAGTGCTGGTACTGGGAGCGGACCTGCTCGGCGATGTCGTGCCGGTCCTGGAGGACGGCCACGGTCAGCAGCAGGACGTCCTCGAAGTCGATGACCCCGCGGGCGCGCTTGAGATCCTCGTAGGCGGAGTAGAGCTGGGCGATCTCCGCGGGGTCGCGGGGGGCCTCGCGGCCGGCCTTGGCGGCGGCGAGCAAGTAGTCGGCGGGGACGGTCTGGGTGACCTTGGACCACTCGATCTCACCGGTGACGTCCCGCAGCTCACCCCGGTCGAGGCGGATGCGGCAGGCGGCGGCCGCGTCGGCGACGAGCTGGATCTTGCGGTCGACCAGCCGGGGCATGGAGCCGCCGACGGCTTTCGGCCAGAAGTACTGGAGCTGGCGCAGGGCGGCCGAGTGGAAGGTGCGGGCCTGGACACCGACGGCGCCGAGCTGGCGCAGTCGGCCGCGCATCTCCCCGGCGGCCCGGTTGGTGAAGGTGACGGCCAGCACGGTGGAGGGCTGGAGGATCCCGGCGCGCACCCCGTAGGCGATGCGATGGGTGATCGCCCGTGTCTTGCCCGTACCGGCGCCCGCCAGCACGCACACCGGGCCGTGCAGGGCGGTGGCCACCTCGCGCTGCTCGGGGTCGAGCCCTTCGAGCACCGCGTCGGCCGAGCCCGGTGTCTGCGGGAAGAGGGTGGAGTGCGTTGCTGCTGTCACACGGCCATGCTGCCAGGTCGCCGGAGACGGGTGAGCCGGTTGTCCACAGGCAGGCACCCGCAGTCGTACTAATGCGGCAGTACTGATGCGGCAGGCGTCACGTCCGGCGGAACCCGGCCACTGGGAATGGTGGCCCTTTCAAGTACGTTCCCCACTGCGAGCGCACATCCGCCGACCCGCCGAAGGAGCACGAGAGACATGCCGGGCACTGTGACGATGTACAGCACCACGTGGTGCGGCTACTGCCGTCGGCTGAAGAGCCAGATGGACCGTGAGGGCATCGCGTACGACGAGATCAACATCGAGCAGGACCCGGACTCCGCCGCATTCGTCGAAAAGGCGAATGGCGGAAACCAGACGGTTCCGACCGTACTTTTCCCGGACGGCTCGACGCTCACGAACCCTTCGCTGGCTCAGGTCAAGCAGAGGATCGGCGCGTAACCGCTTCGCGGGCGTGGTTTCCGGAAGGCGGTCCCTGGCGCTTCAGGGGCCGCCTTCTTGTGGTTTGTCCCACACCAGCGTGTAGCGCCACAGCAGTCGGCGCCGGAAGCGGCAGCCGGGCAGGAGTCGGTGGGCGGCCTGCCGGACCTCGCTCCAGGACATCGTCGAGTCCTCGATGGGCATACCCGCCGGGCCGCCCTCGTTCCGGCGTGACCGGTGGAAGAGGTTCGCCGGCACACCGAGTGCGCCGATGACCCAGTCGAGAGGTGCCCGGTCGCGCGCCAGCCCCACGATCACCAGCCGTCCGCCGGGGGCCAGCAGCCGTACCAGCCGTCCGACCGCGTGCTCGAACTCCGAGTGGTGCACGACGGCGACCGCACTCACAAAGCCGTACGTTTCGTCGGGCAGGCGCGGGGCGTCGAGGTAATCCCCCTCCAGGAACGTGACGTTGCCGAGCCCTTCCGCGCTCTCCCGCGCGAGCCGGATCATCTCCGGCGAGCGGTCCATTCCCGTGACGGATCCCGTTCCGGCCGCGAGCTTGCGCGCGAGCAGCCCGTCACCGCAGCCGTCCGGCACGGCGGCGAGTACCACCGGGTGGTAGTGGACGTTGTGGTTCCAGTACGGGTCCGGCATGTCCCGCGCCTCAGACGAAGCTCCTCGTCGGCAGCGGCTTGCCGTACCAGAGCTCGATCAGGCGGGCCGCGATCGAGATGCCGTACGGCGGGAGCACCTCGCCGGTCTCGAAGGCGGCGCTCAGCTCGTCGCGGGAGAACCAACGGGCCTCGTGGATCTCGTCACCGTCGACGTCTATGTCGGTCGAGGTGGCGCGGGCCGTGAAGCCCAGCATGAGGCTGGACGGGAAGGGCCAGGGCTGGCTGGCGACGTACTCGACCTGGCCGATGGTGACACCGGCCTCCTCGAAGACCTCGCGACGCACCGACTGCTCGATGGACTCACCGGGCTCGACGAAGCCGGCGAGCGTCGAGAAGCGTCCTTCGGGCCAGTGGACCTGGCGTCCCAGCAGGATGCGGTCGTCCTCGTCGGTGACGGCCATGATCACGGCGGGGTCGGTGCGCGGGTAGTGCTCGGCACCGCAGGCCTGGCACCGGCGGATGTGACCGGCCGCGGCGATGACCGTGCGCTCGCCGCAACGGGAGCAGAAGCGGTGCGTGCGCTGCCAGTTCTCCAGGCCGACCGCGTGCACCATCAGGCCGGCCTCGCGGGGTGAGAGGAGCAGACCGGCCTCGCGCAGACCGGCCGGGCGCGCGGACTGGTCGATACGGCCGGGGAGCGCGTCCTTCTGGAGCGCGAAGTAGCGCACGCCGTCCTCGTCGATGCCGAGGAAGTAGCGGTGCGCCTCGGTGAGGGGGGCCTCGAAGGACGGGGTCATGACGAGTTCGGTGTGGCCGTCGGCCGTCTCGTCGATGAGGACCTGGCCGCCGGAGACCACGAAGCAACGGGTTGTGGGGTGGCTCCACGCCGCCGCGAGCCAGGCCTCGTCGAGCCGGTGGTGGGCGGCCCGGTCGATGCCGCTCGGAGCGGTGAGCGAGATGGGGCGGTCGGCGGTGTGGTCGGTCCAGGTGGTCACGAGTGCTTCCAACTCCCCCGGTGGAAAGGGTGTTTCACGGGCGGTTCAGCGGGACGTACGGCGGGAGGCGACCGCGTCCGGCGGGGCGTGGCGGTGCGGGACGGTTCTTCCAGTGTGCCCCGCGTGCCATGCCGATCCGGGCGGTGCGGGGCGATCAGGGAGCATGGCGCCAGTTCTCCGCGAGGTCGCCCCAGAGGTACGCGGTGGTCTCGACGCCCTTGAGGAGGAGGTCCAGCTCGACCTTCTCGTTCGGGGCGTGCCAGCCGTCGGACGGGACGGAGATGCCGAGGAAGAGCACGGGTGCGCCGAGGACCTCCTGGAGGTCGGCGGCCGGACCCGAACCGCCTTCCCTGGTGAAGCGGACGGGCTTGTCGAAGGCGCGGCCCATCGCGCGGACGACGGACTGCAGGGCCGGGTGCTCCAGCGGTGTCAGGCACGGGCGCGTGGACCCGGTGAAGGTGATCTCCTGCCGGATGCCCGCGGGCACCTGCTCGGCGGCCCAGTCGCGGACGGCCTTCTCGATGTGGCCGGGGTCCTGGCCCGCGACCAGTCGGAACGAGAGCTTCACCATGGCGGAGGACGGAACGATCGTCTTGCTGCCGGGGCCCTGGTAGCCGCCGCCGATGCCGTTGACCTCGGCGGTGGGGCGGGCCCAGATGCGCTCCAGGGTGGTGTGCCCGGCCTCGCCGTGAGTGGCGTACGACTTGGCGGTGCGCAGCCACTGACGTTCGTCGAAGGGCAGCTCGGCGAAGAGAGCGCGCTCGCGGTCGGTGAGTTCGACGATGCCGTCGTAGAAGCCGGGGACCGTCACGCGCGCGTGCTCGTCGTGCAGGGCGGCGACGAGGCGGGCGGCGGCCGTGGCCGGGTTCGGGACGGCGCCGCCGAAGGAGCCCGAGTGGATGTCCTGGTCGGGGCCGTGGAACCGGATCTCGCACTCGGCGAGGCCACGCATGCCGGTGCACACGGTCGGGGTGTCCTCGGACCACATGCCCGTGTCGGAGACGATCACCGCGTCGGCGGCGAGCCGGCCCGACCGCTCCTCGACCAGTGCCCGGAAGTGCGGGGAGCCGGACTCCTCCTCGCCCTCGATCAGCAGCTTGAGGTGCACGGCCGGGACGGTGCGGCCGGTGGCGGCGAGGTGGGCGCGGACGCCGAGTGTGTGGAAGAACACCTGGCCCTTGTCGTCGGCCGCCCCGCGCGCGTAGAGGCGGTTCTCGCGGACGACGGGCTCGAAGGGCTCGCTGTCCCAGCCGTCCTCGCGGGCGGCGGGCTGCACGTCGTGGTGGCCGTAGACGAGGACCGTGGGCGCCTCGGGGTCGTCGCAGGGCCACTCGGCGAAGACGGCGGGCGCCCCCGGGGTCTCCCAGACTTCGGCGGTCGGGAAGCCGGTCTCCTCAAGCTTGGCGGCGAGCCAGTCGGCGCTGCGGCGTACGTCGGTCGCGTGGTCGGGCTGGGCCGACACGGACGGGATGCGCAGCCACTCGGCGAGGTCGTCGAGGAAGGCGGCACGGTGTTGCTCGATGTACGTACGGACGGCGCTGACGGCACTGTCAACGGGCTGGCTCATGGTCACGAGCCTATCGGCCCGCACCGACATCCTCGTCGTGCGGTTCCTCACCCCCGGGCTCCTCCAGGAGCAGCCGTTCCAGCGCTGCCCGGCCCGGCAGGTCATCCGGTCGTACGACCTCGCCGCTGCGTACGTAGAGGAAGGTCGCCGTGACCGAGTCCAGGGGTACGCCCTGCCGCTCGGCCCAGGCGAGCCGGTAGACGGCGAGCTGGAGCGGGTCCGCGGTGCGGGTGCGGCTGGTCTTCCAGTCGACGATCTCGTACGTCGCCGCCGAGCCGTCGCCTTCCTTGTAGACGGCGTCGATACGACCCCGGACCACACGACCGGCGATCGCGAGTTGGAACGGGGCCTCGACCCGGTAGGGCGTGCGCTGGGCGTACTCGGTGCGTTCGAAGGCGTCTTTGAGGGCTTCGAGGTCTCGTTCGTCGGCGATCTCGGCCTCGCTGCCGGGCAGTTCCTCCGGCTCCAGCATGGGCAGCGTGAGCGCCTCGAAGCGGGACTCGACCCAGGCGTGGAAGCGGGTGCCACGGCGCGCCGCGGGCTGCGGCGGGCGGGGCATGGGGCGGGCCAGTTCCTGTGCGAGGCCGGTCGGGTCGGCGGCCAGGCGCATCAGCTGGGACGCGGTCAGCGACGCCGGCAGGGGGACGTCGGTGACGCTCTCGCGGGCGCGCAGGAGTTCGCCGGTGAGGGCGTCGAGGTCGCGGTCCCAGGAGGCGATGGTGCGGGCCTCCTCGGGGGTGAGGAGTGCGCTCCCGGGTTCCGTGGGGTGGGGGCGCGCGGGTTCCGGGCGAGGGTGCTCCACGGCGTCCGGACCCGCAGTCTGGTGCGGGACGGTCGGGCGGGCCGCGCTCCAGGAGTCCCAGCCGACCGAGTCCTCCTCGCCGAAAGGGTCCTCCTCGTGGAGGTCGGGCTCGTGGAGGTCGTCCTCGGGAACCGCGTCGTCGTCCGGCGGCACGGGCCAGTCCGGGTCGTCGAAGGTGTCCGGGTCGTGCGTGGCCGCAGGGTGGCCGTCCTCGTGGGAGGCGAGGTGTTCCAGGTGGGCCAGGACCGTCTCGGCGGCCGCTCGGCGGCGGGCCAGGGACGTCTCGTCCAGGGGCAGGGGCCACACCTGGTCGGCGGTCCGCTGGTGCAGTGCCGGGTTTTCCTCGTCCTCGGCGGGCTCGTCCGCCCAGGCCTCGATCTCGCCGTGTCCGGCAGCGCAGTGCTCGTACAGCGCCTGGAGGAAGTCGGACGGCCCGCGGGGCTTCTTCTGGGTGGGGCCCCACCAGTGGCCGGAGCCGAGGAGGAGGGAGCGGGGGCGGGTGAAGGTGACGTAGCCGAGGCGGAGTTCCTCCGTGTGCTGGTGCTCCTTCATGTCCTCGTGGAAGGCCTTCAGGCCGCGGGAGTCCCAGGAGGTGATGTCGGGGAGGGTGGCGGTGTCGCCCCGCAGTTCGTGCGGCAGCACCTTGCCCTGGGCGGTCCACTTCTCGCGGCCCTGGGTGCTGGGGAAGGTGCCGGTGACCAGGCCGGGGACGGCCACGACGTCCCATTCCAGGCCCTTGGACTTGTGCGCGGTGAGCACCTTGACGGTGTTCTCGCCGCCGGGAAGGGCGTTGTCGAGGCCCTTCTCGTACTGGGCGGCGGTGCGCAGGAAGCCGAGGAAGGCGAGCAGGCTCGTCTCGTTGTCGCCGGCGGCGAACGAGGCGGCCACGTCCAGGAAGTTGGACAGGGTCTCGCGGCGGCGGGCGGCCAGGGCGTGCGGGGACGCCGACAGTTCCACCTCCAGGCCGGTAACGGCGAGGACGCGGTGCAGGACGTCCATCAGCGGGTCGGACAGGGAGCGGCGCAGGTCGCGCAGTTCGGTGGCCAGGCGCGCGAACCGCACGCGCGCGTCCGGCGAGAAGGGCAGCCCGTCGTCGGCCCCGTCGCCGTCGAGCGGCGTCTCCAAGAACGTGTCCAGGGCGTCCGCGAGCGATATCACTTCGGAAGGGTCGACCCCCTCGACGGCCGCGGCGAGCCGACGGTCCGGGTCGTCGTCGCCGTCCACGCGCGCGTGGGAGACGAGCAGTCGG
This sequence comes from Streptomyces sp. MMG1533, assembly GCF_001279775.1. GTDB lineage: Bacteria > Actinomycetota > Actinomycetes > Streptomycetales > Streptomycetaceae > Streptomyces. The sequence goes on from NZ_LGDG01000145.1 coordinate 101,013, forward strand.
GCGCGCCGCCCCAGGAGGGCGAGGTCGCGCGGGCCGATACGCCAGCGCGGGCCGGTCAACAGCCGGACCAGGGAGGCATTGGCGCCGGGGTCCTGGAGGACCTCGCAGACGGCGACCAGGTCGGCGATCTCGGGCAGGTGCAGGAGCCCGGACAGGCCGACGACCTCGACGGGGACGTCCCGGGCGACGAGCGCGCCCTGGAGTTCGGCGAAGTCGGTGGCCGTACGGCACAGGACGGCGATCTCACCGGGCGCCTTGCCGGTGTTCACGAGGTGCGCGATGGAGTCGGCGATCCAGTCGATCTCCTCGGCGTGGGTGGGCAGGAGGGCGCAGCGGACCGTGCCGTCGCGTTCGGCCCCGGGAGCCGGGCGCAGGGCCTCCACGCCCGCGTGCATGGCGCGCAGGGGCTCGGCGAGGCCGTTGGCGAGGTCGAGGAGGCGGCCGCCGCTGCGGCGGTTCTCGCTGAGCGACTGGCGGGTGGCGAGGCGGCCGTCGGTGTGGGCGAAGTGCTCGGGGAAGTCGTCGAGGTTGGCGACGGAGGCGCCGCGCCAGCCGTAGATCGCCTGGCAGGGGTCGCCGACCGCGGTCACCGGGTGGCCGGTGCCGCCGCCGAACAGGCCCGCCAGCAGGATGCGCTGAGCCACGGAGGTGTCCTGGTACTCGTCGAGGAGCACCACCCGGAACTCGTCGCGCAGGACACGGCCCACCTCTGGGATCCGGGCGAGTTGGGCGGACAGGGCGATCTGGTCGCCGAAGTCCAGCAGGTCGCGTTCGCGCTTGGCGGTGCGGTAGCGGACGACCAGTTCGGCGAGTTCACGGCGGGCGGCAGCCGCCTCGGGGACCTTGCGCAGGGCCTCGTTGGTGAGCTTGGCGTCCTGGAGGGCACGCAGCAGGTCGGCGTCGTACGCGCGCAGGTCCTCGGGCCGTACCAGGTGTTCGGCGAGCTCGGCGTCGAGTGCCAGGAGGTCGCTGACCAGGTCGGCGAAGGAGCGGGTCAGCGCCGGGTAGGGGCCGGGTGCCTCGCGCAGTACGCGCGCGGCGAGCTGGAAGCGGGTGGCGTCGGCGAGCAGGCGGGAGGTCGGTTCGAGGCCGATGCGCAGGCCGTGGTCGGTCAGCAGGCGGCCCGCGAAGGCGTGGTACGTGGAGATCAGCGGTTCGCCCGGCGGGTTGTCCGGGTCGATGACGTCGGGGTCGGTGACGCCGGCCTTGATCAGCGCCTTGCGGACGCGCTCGGCGAGTTCACCCGCGGCCTTGTTGGTGAAGGTGAGGCCGAGCACCTGCTCGGGGGCGACCTGGCCGGTGCCGACCAGCCACACCACGCGGGCCGCCATCACCGTCGTCTTGCCCGACCCTGCTCCGGCCACGATCACCTGCGGGGCGGGCGGCGCGGTGATGCAGGCCGTCTGCTCCGGGGTGAACGGGATGCCGAGGAGCTCCTTGAGCTGATCGGGATCGGTGATACGGGCGGGCATGTCGGAGAGGCTAGCGGCGGCCACCGACAGTGGAGGACACATCGCCCCCCGGGGCCCGGAGAAGCGCAGGTCGGCACGCGTGGTGCGACGGATCACACCAGTGTGCTCACTCCACCACGTGCCGGCCCTCGGACTGGGCGCTGCACGAGGCCCGGAACGCGCAGTGCGTGCAGTGCTGGCCCGCGCTCGGTGTGAACCGTTCGTCGAGGACCTTGCCGGCTGCCGTGGCGAGCAGGTCGCCGACCCACTCTCCTTCCAGCGGCTCCTGGGCCTGCACCTTGGGCAGGGTCTCGCCGCCGTCCCGCTTGGCGGCACCTTGGCGCAGCTGGACGAGTTCGGCGCCGCCCGGCTCGGGGCGCGCTCCGTCGAAGGCCTCGTCGACGGCACCCTCGCGGACGGCGAGCTGGTAGACGGCGAGCTGGGGGTGGCGCTCCACCTCGGCCGCGCTGGGCGCCTGCTTGCCGGTCTTGAAGTCGACGACGTAGGCGCGGCCCTCGTCGTCGGCCTCCACGCGGTCCATCTGGCCGCGGATGCGCACCTCGACCTCGCCCGCTTCGAGGGTGACGTCGAAGTCGTGCTCGCTGGCGACCGGTGTGCGCCCGGTGCGGTCCATGACGTGCCACTTCAGGAAGCGTTCGAGCGCCACGCGCGCGTTGTCCTTCTCCTGCGCCGACTTCCACGGCGCGTCGAAGGCGAGCGCGTTCCACACGGAGTCGAGGCGTTCCATGAGGACGGCGAGGTCGGCCGGGGTGTGCCCGGAGGCGACCTCGTCGGCGAGGACGTGCACCACGTTGCCGAAGCCCTGGGCGACCGTCGCGGGCGCGTCGGCCTTCACCTCGCGGCCCAGGAACCACTGCAGGGCGCAGGTGTTGGCGAGCTGGTCGAGGGCGCTGCCGGAGAGCACGACGGGCTGGTCGCGGTTGCGCAGCGGGACCTTGCTCTCGGTCGGCTCGAACATTCCCCACCAGCGGTAGGGGTGGGCGGACGGCACCAGGGGGCGGCCGTCCTCGTCGGCGAGTGCGGCGAGCCGGGCCAGCCGGCGGGCGGCGGCCTCCCTGAGGGTGTCCGAGACGTGCGGGTCGACGGTGGTCGCGCGGAGTTCGGCGACGAGCGCGGCGACCGCCAGAGGGCGGCGGGGGCGGCCCGTGACGTCCCGCGGTTCGACGCCGAGTTCGGTCAGGAAGCGGGAGGGTTGATCACCGTCGTCCGCGGGTGCCTTGACCGCGGTGACGACGAGGCGTTCACGCGCGCGCGTGGCCGCCACGTAGAACAGGCGGCGTTCCTCGGCGAGCAGCGCCCCCGGGGTGAGCGGTTCGGCGAGCCCGTCCCGTCCGATGCGGTCGGCCTCGAGAAGGGAGCCGCGTCGGCGCAGGTCCGGCCACAGCCCTTCTTGGACGCCCGCGACGACGACGAGCCGCCACTCCAGGCCCTTGGAGCGGTGCGCGGTCATCAGACGGACGGCGTCGCGGCGTACGGCACGCCGGGTGAGCGTGTCGGCGGCGATGTCCTCGGCGTCGATCTCCGCCAGGAAGTTCAGGGCGCCCCGGCCGCCGGTGCGCTCCTCCGCGCGGGCCGCGGTCGCGAACAGCGCGCACACGGCGTCCAGATCGCGGTCTGCGTTGCGTCCCGCGGCGCCGCCGCGTCGGGCGGCCCGCTCCAGGCGCGTGGGCCACGGCGTGCCCTCCCAGAGGTCCCACAGCGCTTCTTCGGCCGTACCGCCGCCCGCGAGGCGCTCACGGGCCTTCCTGAGCAGCGCGCCGAGCCGCTGGGCACCACGCGCGTACGTGGGGTCGTGCACGGCCAGGCGCTCCGGCTCGGCCAGGGCCCGCGCGAGCAGCTCGTCCGAGGGCGGCGGCAAGGCGTTGCCCGCGGCCCGCTCCTCGTCACGCAGGGCACGGCCGAGGCGGCGCAGGTCCGCGGCGTCCATGCTCGCGAGAGGGGAGGTGAGGAGGGTGAGGGCGGTTTCGGTGTCGAGCCAGCAGGTCGCCGGCTCCCGCTCTTCAGAGGGAGCCCCTTCTTCGAGCTGTTCCGTGGCCTCCGCCGCAGCCACCGCCCGCAGTGCCGTCAGCAACGGCGCCACCGCCGGTTCGTGCCGCAGCGGCAGGTCGTCGCCGTCGATGTCCAGGGGGACGCCGGCCGCGGTGAGCGCGCGGCGGACCGTGGGGATGGTGCGGGCTCCGGCGCGCACCAGGACGGCCATCTCGCCCCAGGGGACGCCGTCCTCCAGGTGCGCCCTGCGGAGGATGTCGGCGATGTTGTCCAGTTCGGTGCCGGGCGTCGGGTACGTGTACACCTCGGCGTGCCCGCCGTCCCGGACCGGCGTGAGCTCCCGGTGGGCGCGCACCTTGTGGGCCGGGAGGCGGGTCAGTGGCATGCGCTGGGTCAGCAGCCGGGTCGCGGCCAGCAGGCCGGCGCCGGAGCGGCGGGAGGTGCGCAGGACCTCCACGGGCGCCGGGCGGCCGTCCGCGCGCGGGAAGGCCTCTGGGAAGTTCAGGATGCCGTTCACGTCCGCGCCGCGGAACGCGTAGATCGACTGGTCCGGGTCGCCGAAGGCGACAAGAGTGCGGCCGCCGCCGGCGAGCGCGTGCAGCAGTCGTACCTGGGCCGGATCGGTGTCCTGGTACTCGTCGACGAAGACGACGTCGTACTGCGCGGCGAGCCGCTCGGCGACCTCGGGGCGGCGGGCGAGGAGGACCGCGCGGTGCACCAGTTCGGCGTAGTCGAGCACGCCCTGCAGGTCGAGGACGTCGAGGTACTCGGCGAGGAAGGCGGCTGCCGCGCGCCAGTCGGGGCGGCCGATGCGGCGGGCGAAGGCGTCCAGGGCGCCCGGGCCCAGGCCCAGTTCGCGGCTGCGGGCGAGGACCGCGCGGACCTCGTCGGCGAAGCCGCGGGTGGTCAGGCAGGCGCGCAGTTCGTCCGGCCAGCGCATGTGCGCGAGGCCGAGACGTTCCAGGTCGGGCTGGCCCGCGAGCAGTTCACGGACGGCGACGTCCTGCTCGGGACCGGACAGCAGCCTGAGGGGCTCGACGAACAGGTCGGCGTCCTGATGGGCGCGGACCAGGGCGTAGCAGAACGAGTGGAAGGTGGTCGCCTGAGGGGCACGTGCCGCCCCGATGCGCAGCGCCATGCGGTCGCGCAGTTCGACGGCCGCCTTGCGGCTGAACGTCAGCACCAGGACGCGCGCGGGGTCACCGCCTCGGGCGATCCTCGCCGCCACCGACTCGACGAGCGTGGTGGTCTTTCCGGTGCCCGGACCTGCGAGAACGAGCAGCGGGCCGGTGGCGTGGTCAACCACGGCGTGCTGTGCGGCGTCCAGACGAGGGGGATCCACGCGGGCCGGTGGGGTACGCACCAGTCGGTAAGCGCCACGGTTCCCCTGTCGCCCCTGTGGGTGCGACAGGCGCTTGGTGGAAGAAGAGGAGCTCACGTGGTTCGCCGGTCCTGGTGGGTGTGCCATCTGTCGCTGCCGGCGCGAAGCGCCGTTGTTGAGGGGTGGTGGTCGGGTGACGGGTGGGATGACCTCCGCGAGGAGGAGGGTGACCGCGGGATGAGAGGGACACGTGCAGACGACGCTACGCCGAGGGGAGGCGCGGAAGCAGGGCTTCCTCTTCTTCCCTCACGGCACTCGAGACACGTAAGCCCCTCGCCCCACGAACGTACGGCATGCCACGGACGTGCCCCATTTCCGCCGTCATGTCATGGACGTGCTCCGTTTCGCCCGTACGGACCTCAGGCCGCACGCGGGGCCGTCCGATGGCGGAAGCTGTCAGGTGTGACCTTCCGCGCGTTCGCCGCCGTCCCACCGCGCCCGTCTCATGTCGAGCCGCGGGAGATGGCCCTCGGCGGCCCTGTTCGCCCCCTTCAGAGGGGTGCCTTCCGCGCGGTAGCGGCCGAGCGCCTCCAGTTCGTGGCCCGGCAGCAGGACGCCGTCCGCGCGAACGACCCGCCACCACGGAACGGCTCCCCCGTAGAGCGCCATGACGCGTCCGACCTGACGGGGACCGCCCTCCTCCAGCCACTCCGCGACATCCCCGTACGTCATGACGCGGCCGGGCGGAATCCGTTCGGCGACGTCGAGGACCCGCTCGGCGTACTCCGGCAGCGCGTCCGCGTACTCCGCGCGGGCGTCGTTCGGAAGGCTCTCCTCGCTCATCCGCCCCATCCTGCCCCACCCCACCGACAATGTGACGCGCTCGCGACTGTGGGTATACCTCGCCCTGAGACGGCGCTTCCGGCAGACTGTGCGCCCCCGCATGTGCACCCTGACACCCACCTGTGTCGGTGGGGCATGCCACCATCGTGCGGGCGGTGACTGGTGATACGAGACCAAGAAGAGACGATGAAAGAGCAGGGTGTGCATCCCGAGGACGCGGAGAGCACCCCTGCCGCATCGTCGCGCCCTGGTACCGCCGACGCGGACGAGAAGCCCGCCAAGAAGGGCGCGGGGGACGCCGTCGAAAAGGCGCCCTCGACCCCGTCCGGGCCTGACGCCGGCGACCCCGACGAGGTGTACGCCGACGAGGTCGAGGGTGACGAACCGCTGCTCCCCGCGCGCGTGCACCGGCCCTCCGATCTCATGCGGCTCCTGGTGGGCGTACTGGCCGTGGCCGTACTGCTCGCGATCGCCGCGTTCGCCCACGGCACCACCTCGGGCCTCGAACAGGACATCAACAAGGGCACCGGACAGGCACCGGATCTACTGATCAAGATCGCGGGGCTGGCGTCCAGCATCGCGATCCTCCTGGTGCCGGTCGCGTTCGCGATCGAGCGGCTGATCAAACGCGACGGGCTGCGCATCGCCGACGGTGTCCTCGCGGCCGTCCTCGCGCACGGAGTGACCCTGGCCACCGACCTGTGGGTCGCCAAGGCCGCCCCCGACTCGATCCAGGAGGCGCTCACCCAGCCCTCCCCCGGCGACATCCACGCCCTCACCGACCCCGTGCACGGCTATCTGGCGCCCGTCATCGCCTACATGACCGCCGTGGGCATGTCGCGCCGGCCGCGCTGGCGGGCCGTGCTGTGGATCGTGCTGATGCTCGACGCGTTCTCGATGCTCGTCACCGGCTACACGACCCCGTTCTCGATCATCCTGACGGTGCTCATCGGCTGGACCGTGGCCTACGGGACGCTCTACGCGGTCGGCTCGCCCAACGTCCGTCCCACCGGCCGGACGTTGATGGCGGGCCTCAGGCACGTCGGCTTCCGCCCGGTGAGCGCGGCCCGCGAAGAGGTGCCGGAGACCCCGGAGACGGGAGACCGGGGGCGGCGCTACTTCGTCACCCTGGAGGACGGTCCACCGCTGGACGTCACGGTGGTCGACCGGGAACAACAGGCCCAGGGCTTCTTCTACCGCGCCTATCGCAACCTGACCCTGCGCGGCTTCGCCACCCGCAGCAGCCTCCAGTCGCTGCGGCAGGCGCTGGAGCAGGAGGCACTGCTCGCATACGCCGCCATCGCGGCCGGCGCCAACGCGCCCAAGCTGATCGCGACCTCCGAGCTCGGCCCCGACGCGGTGATACTCGTCTACGAGCACAGCGGCGGGCGCACCCTCGACTCCCTGCCGGACGAGGAGATCACCGACGAGCTCCTGCGCGACACCTGGCACCAGGTGCGGGCGCTGCAGTCCCGGCGCATCGCGCATCGCAGGCTCGTGGGCGACGCGATTCTGGTGGATCGTTCCGGCACGGTGATCCTCACCGACCTGCGCGTCGGCGAGATCGCGGCCGGCGACCTGCTGCTGCGCATGGACACCTCCCAGCTGCTGGTGACGCTCGGCCTCAGAGTGGGCGCCGAGCGCGCGGTGACCGCGGCCGTGAGTGTGCTCGGCCCCGACGCCGTTGCCGACTGTCTGCCGATGCTGCAGCCCATCGCGCTGAGCCGCTCCACGCGCGCGACGCTGCGCAGACTGGCCCGGGAGCGCGCCGAACGCGAGCGCGAGGCGGTCCTGGAGGCGTCCCGTCAGGACAAGCAGGCCCGCCTGGAGGAGGCGCCGCACGAGACCGGGCCCGTACTCGAAAAGCTCGACAAGAAGGCTGTGAAGGCGGAAGCCAGGGCCGAGAAGCGGGCCATCGACGAGGCCATTGAGGAGGCGCGCGAGGAGGACCTGCTCACGCAGATCCGCCACGAGGTGCTGCTGATCCGGCCGCAGGCCCCGGTGGAGCCGGCCCGGCTGGAGCGGGTGCGGCTGCGCACGCTGTTGAGTTTCATCGCCGGCGCGATCGGCGCGTACTTCCTGCTGACGCAGCTCACGCACATCGAGTTCGGCCCGCTCATCGAGAACGCCGAGTGGGGCTGGGTCGCCGCCGCCGTGGTCTTCTCCGCGCTGAGCTACCTGGCGGCCGCGATGGCCCTGCTGGGCTTCGTGCCCGAGCGGGTGCCCTTCGTGCGCACCGTGGCGGCTCAGGTCGCCGGGTCGTTCGTGAAGATCGTCGCGCCGGCCGCCGTGGGCGGCGTCGCCCTCAACACGCGCTTCTTGCAACGCTCGGGCGTACGCCCCGGGCTCGCGGTGGCGAGCGTCGGCGCGTCGCAGCTGTTCGGACTCGGCTGCCACATCCTGATGCTGCTGTCCTTCGGCTATCTGACCGGTACCGAGAAGACCCCGTCGCTGTCGCCGTCCCGGACGGTCATCGCGGGTCTGCTGACGGTGGCGGTGCTCGTGCTCGTGGTGACCTCGGTGCCGTTCCTGCGGAAATTCGTCGTCACGCGCGTGAGGTCGCTGTTCGCGGGTGTCGTGCCGCGCATGCTCGACGTGCTCCAGCGGCCGCAGAAGCTGGTCACCGGCATCGGCGGCATGCTGCTCCTGACGGCCTGCTTCGTGATGTGTCTGGACGCGTCGATCCGGGCCTTCGGCACCGAGGGGACCTCGATCAGCATCGCCAGCGTCGCCGTCGTCTTCCTCGCCGGCAACGCGCTGGGCTCCGCGGCCCCGACGCCGGGCGGTGTGGGCGCCGTGGAGGCGACCCTGACGGTCGGCCTGATCGCCGTCGGCCTCCCCAAGGAGGTCGCCGCGCCGGCGGTGCTGCTGTTCCGTCTGCTGACGCTGTGGCTGCCGGTGCTGCCGGGTTGGCTCGCCTTCAACCACCTCACGCGCAAGGGCTCGCTGTAGGACGACCATCCGGTACGGAGGTCCGACGGCGTACCTCGTACGGCTCGCGCCCCGAGCGTCTCACCGTGCGCGACCGCAGGATGGGCTCATGCCGAACCCTCCCCGGCTGCGCGCCGCTGCCCTCACCACCATCGCCCTTCTCCTGCCCTCCGTGCTGGCGGGCTGCGGCGACGACTCCCAGGACGAGGACCTGTCGGCTCAGGAACTGAACTGGAAGGGCTGCCCGGCACCGTCCGCGGCGGAGGGCGGCGGTGACGCCCCGTCGCCCCTGGCGGACGGCGACAAATGGCAGTGCGCCACGATGAAGGCGCCCCTGGACTGGGCCGATCCCAAGGGCGACACGATCAAGATCGCGCTGATCCGGGCGAAGGCGAGCGGCGACGAGAGCAAACGGATCGGCTCGCTGCTCTTCAACTTCGGCGGCCCCGGCGGCTCCGGCGTCACCACGCTGCCCGCCTTCGGCGAGGACTACGCGAAACTGCGCACCCGCTACGACCTGGTCAGCTTCGACCCGCGCGGGGTCGGCCGCAGCGCCCCCGTGGAGTGCCAGAACGACCTCCAGCTCGACGCCTACTTCCAGCAGGACGCGACCCCCGACGACGCGGCCGAGCGCAGCACGTTCCTGGACAACACCAAGGAGTTCAACGAAGCCTGCGAGACCAACTCCGAGAAGGTGCTGCCGCGGGTCCGCACCACCGACGCGGCCCGCGACCTGGACCTGATGCGCCAGGTCCTCGGCGACGCCGAGCTGCACTACTTCGGCATCTCGTACGGCACCGAACTCGGCGGCGTCTACGCCCACTTGTTCCCGAAGAAGGTCGGCCGCGCCGTCTTCGACGCGGTCGTGGACCCGACGCAGAACCCCGAACAGGGCTCGCTCGGGCAGGCCAGGGGGTTCCAGCTCGCCCTCGACAACTACGCCGAGGACTGCACCTCCAAGACCGAGGACTGCCCGGTCGGCGACACCGCTCAGAACGTCAAGGACCGCATCGCCAAGCTGCTCAAGGACCTCGACAGCAAGCCGATCCCCGGTATCTACCCGCGTGTGTTGACCCAGACCGCAGCGACCAACGGCATCGCGCAGGCTCTGTACTCGCAGGACTTCTGGGAGTACCTCACCGAGGGTCTCGAGCAGGCGTACGACGGGAACGGGCAGATCCTGATGGCGCTGTCCGACTCGATGAACGGCCGCAACCAGGACGGCGAGTACAGCAACATCACCGCCGCCAACATCGCCATCAACTGCGCCGACGACAAGCCGCGGTACACCGCCGACCACGTGGAGCAGAAACTGCCCAAGTTCCAGGCCGCTTCCGCCCTGTTCGGCGACTTCCTGGCCTGGGGCATGGTCAGCTGCACCGACTGGGCCGTGCCGGGCGCAGCCGACCACCCCGACGTGAGCGCGCCCGGCTCCGCGCCGATCCTCGTCGTGGGCAACACGGGCGACCCGGCCACGCCGTACGAGGGCGCGAGGAAGATGGTGGACGCGCTGGGTGAAGGCGTCGGTGTCGAGCTGACGTACAAGGGGCAGGGGCACGGGGCGTACGACAGCAAGAACAAGTGCGTCCAGGGCGCCGTGAACGGATATCTGCTGGACGGAAAGGTTCCCGCGGCCGGAACCGTCTGCTCCTGACACCCCGCCCAATTCTCGGGAGAATGCGCAGGTCAGAGCGTTATCCACAGGCCGCAGCGGCCGTGCTGCGATCCGCCTACTATGGCCGGACAGCCATCCGCGGCATGGGGCGGACGGCCTGCGAGGGGGGACCTGCAATGACGCGTTTCATTCGGTGGGCGGCGCTGGGGACAGCCGCCGCGCTCCTGGTGACGGGCTGCAGCGGCGGCTCATCCGATGACGACAAGGGCGGCAGGAAGACCGGCCGGGCGCAGTCGTCGGACGAATCCTCCGGTACGGCCGACTCCGCCCTGCCCTCCTCACTGACCTCCCAGAAGCTCGACTGGGGACGCTGCAAGGCCACCGCGGACTCCTCCGCGCCGGGCAGCGACTGGCAGTGCGCGACGCTCAAGGTGCCGCTGGACTGGTCGAAGCCGGACGGCGAGACGATCGGCCTCGCACTGATCCGCACCAAGGCCCGGGGCGACAACCGCATCGGCTCGCTCCTGTTCAACTTCGGCGGCCCCGGCGGCTCCGGTGTGTCCACGATGCCGGCGTACGCCGCCACCGTCTCCCTCCTCCGTGAGCGGTACGACCTGGTCAGCTGGGACCCGCGCGGGGTCGGCGCCGGCGGGGGCATCCGCTGCCGCAGCGACAAGGAGATCCAGGCCGCCGAGTCGGTGGACGTCTCACCGGACACCCCGGCCGAGGAGACCGCGTACTTCGAGGACGCGGCCGACTTCGGCAAGGGCTGCGCGAAGGACGCCGGAAAGCTGTTGGCGCACGTCTCGACCACCGACACCGCCCGCGACATGGACCTGATGCGCCAGGTCCTCGGCGACAAGAAGACGCACTACTTCGGCATCTCGTACGGCACCGAACTCGGCGGTGTGTACGCCCACTTGTTCCCCAAGAACGTGGGACGACTGGTCCTTGACGCGGTCGTCGACCCGAGCGCCGACGCGGTGGGCCACGCGGAGAACCAGGCCCGAGGCTTCCAGCGCGCGCTGGACGACTACCTGAAGTCCACCGACCAGGATCCGGAGCGGGGCTCGCAGAAGATCGCGGACCTGCTGAAGGAGATCGACGCAACCCCGCTGCCGACGTCCTCCGGGCGGAAGCTGACGCAGACGCTCGCCGTCACCGGCATCATCCTGCCGCTGTACAGCCAGGACAGCTGGCCGACGCTGACCAGCGCCCTGGAGGCGGCGGAGCAGGGAGACGGGTCGGAGCTCCTGGCGCTCGCCGACGGTTACAACGAGCGCGACCCATCGGGCCGCTACGGCACGACGACCCACTCGCAACGGGTCATATCGTGCTTGGACGACAAGCAGCGGCCGACCGCCGCGGAGACGAAGAAGCTGCTGCCCGAGTTCGAGAAGATCTCGCCCGTCTTCGGGGACTTCCTGGGCTGGGACACGGCCGGCTGGTGTCACGACTGGCCGGTGGCCGGACAGCACGAGACTCCGGAGGTGAGCGCGCCGGGTGCGGCGCCGGTCCTGGTGGTCGGCAACACCGGGGACCCTGCCACACCGTACGAGGGCGCCCGGAAGATGGCGGACGAGCTGGGCGAGGACGTCGGCGTGGTGCTCACCTGGAGGGGGGAGGGGCACGGTGCGTACGGGAGCGGGAGCGACTGCGTGGACTCCGCGGTGAACGCGTACCTGCTGACCGGGACGGTGCCGAGGGACGGCAGGATCTGCTCATGACGACGGCGGGGGCCCCGGGCACCGTCGGTGGGCCCCGGGCCCCCGGGGGGGCGGGGGCCCCCCGCCGTTCAGGCCGGGATGCCGGGTCAGTAGACCGGCTTGCTCGGCTCGATCTGGTTGACCCAGCCGATCACGCCGCCGCCGACGTGCACGGCGTCGGAGAAGCCCGCGGACTTCAGGACCGCGAGGACTTCCGCACTGCGGACACCCGTCTTGCAGTGCAGGACGATCTTCTTGTCCTGCGGGAGGGCCTCCAGGGCGGTGCCCATGAGGAACTCGTTCTTCGGGATCAGCTTGGCGCCGGGGATCGAGACGATCTCGTACTCGTTGATCTCGCGGACGTCGATGATCTCGATGTTCTCGCCGTCGTCGATCCACTCCTTGAGCTGCTTGGGAGTGATCGTCGAGCCGGCGGCCGCTTCCTGGGCCTCCTCGGAGACGACGCCGCAGAAGGCCTCGTAGTCGATGAGCTCGGTGACGGTCGGGTTCTCGCCGCAGACGGCGCAGTTGGGGTCCTTGCGGACCTTCACCTGGCGGTACTGCATCTCCAGGGCGTCGTAGATCATCAGGCGGCCGACGAGCGGCTCGCCGATGCCCGCGAGGAGCTTGATGGCCTCGTTGACCTGGATGGAGCCGATGGACGCGCACAGCACGCCCAGGACGCCGCCCTCGGCGCAGGAGGGGACCATGCCCGGCGGCGGGGGCTCCGGGTAGAGGCAGCGGTAGCAGGGGCCGTGCTCGGACCAGAAGACGGAGGCCTGGCCGTCGAAGCGGTAGATCGAGCCCCACACGTACGGCTTGTTGAGCAGCACGCACGCGTCGTTGACCAGGTAGCGGGTCGCGAAGTTGTCCGTGCCGTCGACGATCAGGTCGTACTGGCTGAAGATGTCCATCACGTTCTCGGCCTCGAGCCGCTCTTCGTGCAGGACCACGTTCACGTACGGGTTGATGCCGAGGACGGAGTCGCGCGCGGACTCGGCCTTGGAGCGGCCGATGTCGGCCTGGCTGTGAATGATCTGGCGCTGCAGGTTCGACTCGTCGACCTCGTCGAACTCCACGATGCCGAGCGTGCCCACGCCCGCGGCGGCCAGGTACATCAACGCCGGCGAGCCCAGGCCGCCGGCGCCCACACAGAGCACCTTGGCGTTCTTCAGCCGCTTCTGCCCGTCCATCCCGACGTCGGGGATGATCAGGTGGCGGGAGTACCTGCGGACCTCGTCTACGGTGAGCTCGGCAGCGGGCTCGACCAGGGGTGGCAGCGACACGGGGACTCCGTTGGTCGGTCAATCATTACGGTTGTTCTCCCCGTAACAGTGCCATGGCCTTTTTCATTCCGAGACACCCGTTCCGATCCGCGAGACGATTTCGTCCCAGTAACCGGGCATGGTCTCCCAGGGGTCGGTGCGACCGCCGCGCTCCGTGCGGTCGGTGAAGTAGATCGTCCGCGCGCCCTGCCAGCGGGCGATGCGCAGCGCCTCCTCCAGATGCCGGCCGGGCACCCCGTGGACGAAGTGGCAGAAGCTCTCGGGCGGGTGGTCGGCCGTCCACTCGGCCGCCTGCGACCAGCGGTAGTCGCTCCAAGGGCCAGCGAACGTGACCAGCTGGTCGGCGATCTCGACGTAGCCGGGATACGGATGGGTGCCGTGGCCGAGCACGACGTGGGCGTCGTCACGCAGCTCACGGAGCATGGTTACCGTACGGCGGATCTCGGGCAGCGCGGAGCGTTCGCTCGGGCAGCGGTCCAAGACGAAGCCGTCGACCTTGTACCAGTCGATGTAGCGGTGCGCCTCGGAGATCACCTCGCCGAAGGCGCGGGCCCCGTACGTGGTGTCGAGGCGGCCGAGGACGCGGATGCCCGCGTTGCGCAGTCGGCCGGCCGCCTCCAGACAGTGTGGGTCGGGGCGGCTGCCGGGGCCGTCCGAGACGTTGAGGACGACCCAGTGCAGGGGCGTGCCGGGGCGGGTGAGTTCGGCCCACTCGGCCTGGGCGACAAGGGGGTGGGCGAACCCGGGGATGCCGAAGCCGGTGCGGAGGTCGGTGCTCGCCGTACCCGGTTTGGCGCGGGTCAGATACGGCATGCCGCCTCCATCCAGATGTCGGCGAGGGACTCTTCGAGGCCGATCCGGGGGCGCCAGCCGAGCCGGTCGCGTGCGGTGCGCACATCGGCCTGCTGCCAGCTGCCGCAGCCGTCGGGGTACGGGTGCGCCACCGGGGCCGCGTGGTCCGACTCGCTGCGGGGGTGGCCGATCGTCGCCCTCAAGGGGCCGGGAGAGCCGTCGAGTTCGTGGAGGGCGCCGCCGTACCCGGCCACCCGGGCGAGGACCGCGGCGGCGTCGCGCAGGCGCACGGCGCGGCCCGAGCCGATGTTGATGACGCCCTGCGCGGCGGAGAGCGAGGCCGCGTGCACGGCGCGGGCGACGTCGCGCACGTCGACGAAGTCGCGCTGGGCGCCGAGACCGCCGAGTTTGAGCTCGCCGTCGCCGGACTGCATGGCCCGGCGCATGGCCTCGGCGAGGCGGCCGAGCGGGGAGCCGGCGGGGGTGCCGGGGCCCGCCGGCGAGAAGACGCGGAGGACCACCGCGTCCAGGCCGGAGCCGAGGACGAGTTCGGTGGCGGCGAGTTTGCTGACGCCGTACGGGCCGCCGGGACGGGGCATGGCGTCCTCTGCGGTGGAGGAGCCGGGCTGGCTGGGGCCGTACTCGGCGCCGCAGCCGATCTGCACGAGACGGGCGCCGCAGCCGCTGCGGCGCAGGGCCTCGCAGACGGTGGCGACGGCGACGGTGTTGTGGCGGGTGAGGTCGCGGGCGCCGCCTCGGGTGGCGCCCGCGCAGTTGACGACGACGCCGGGGTGGACCGCGTCGAGGAAGCGGGTGAGGGCGCCGGGGCTGCCGGACGCGAGGTCGAAGCGGACGTCGGCGTCGTCGCCGCGGCCGAGGGCGGTGAGCTGGACGGCCGGGTCGGCGAGCAGGCGGTCGGCGACGAAGCGGCCGAGGTAGCCGTTGGCTCCGATCAGCAGGACTCTCATCGGGCGGCTCCCGGGGCCGATGCGTCGGGTCGGGAGGTGATCATTTGAGGGTCTCCTTCGGGGAGGTCATGCGGGTTGCCTCCGGCGGTGGGGCGGGGTGCCTGCGGCGGCCTGTGCGGGTGTGTGGGGGTGCGTGTTCGCCTACGGGGTGCGTGGGGCGGGGCCGCGCCTTGCGTGCTCGCCTACGGCGGGGGGGGGGGGGGGGGGGGGGGGGGGGGGGGGGGGGCCCCCGGGCGGGGGGGGGGGGGGGTTC